>CAZIVP010000003.1:0-430083 GCA_964542915.1 uncultured Calditrichaceae bacterium
ACTCTTTCATTTGTAAATAATATCAACAAATTGGCGCCTGCAGCTTATGCGCAAGGTTGTTATACAAACTATACTTATAATTTTTATTTCAATCTCATTTTAAACAAGGAACATAATATGTTTAAACACTCATTTATATTATTATTTATATTATTATCCACTTTACTTGCAGATGATTCAAAAATAAATATTGGAATTTCATTTGGTCCAAATTACACTGAACTAAATTATGAAGAATTATTTGATCCTTGGGAAAAAACAGAGTACCAGTGTAATTATAATTTCAATTTCAATGCCGAATATTATTTTTATAAAAATTTCGCACTTCAATCTGGCCTGAGGTATACAACTATATCAAATAAAATTGTTATGGATAAAGAACAGAATGATCCGTTTTGGCCAGATAGTACCATAATTGATTATTCAAACATATTCCATAAATATTTAAGTCTTCCAATCTTATTAAAATATAATCCGCCTTTTGTAAACAGTTTCTATGTTATATCTGGTTTAGAATTTGGATATCTGTTGACGAGTTTTTATAATCAAACTATGCTTGATGGTAAAGAATATAAAAATGAAAAATTGGATGAACTAAATAAGTTCAACTTAGCTTACGATATTGGATTGGGTTATGAGAAGGAATTTGGTCATTTTATTCTAAATATTTCTCTAGTTTATTCATACGGATTACTGGTTATTCCCCACAAAGAAAATTATATAGTATCTTGGAAAACTAGAGAAATCTATTCAAAAGTTGGTATAAATTATAGGCTGTAACCAACAGTTTGTATAACAAAAGCATGCAAGCGACGCCAAACGCGCCGCTCGCTTTGGCAGTTCAATTCAGGGTAGACAAGTTGGGCACATTTTCAGATATGGCAGGCGCGCCTGATGCTCAGCCGTTAGATGAAGGGTGCCGCGCATGCGATAATTACGAGGAGCAAAATGGAGAGTGGGCATATGCCGTGTCAAGTCGGAATAACGACACGGCCGGATGATCGTATGGCTGAGTTGGAGCGTGAGGTTATTGGTTTAACAAACTGGAGGAGTATCGGCAGTTATCCAACAAGGCAGCACACCCAGGACCATGAGGATCGCTATGCTCGGCAAACTGGCTGCCAAGCGTCCCATGGTAGGCCTGACACACCGGATACATGGTACGTCTACCGCTTTGATTACACACCAAAGAGATAGGGGCGAGTGTGGCTGGAAGAGGCAACGAAATAAGAACGTTTCTGTCTATACACACGACGGCGAAGAACGGAAAACCGTTCCCTTCTACGCATCCAATATCGACCAACAGGCCGTTTGTTGTCGTACCCTTCTCGGAGCTCTTCCAATCGTTCCCGATCCTCCGGTAGAAAAGCAAGCATTTCATGAAGGAAGCGCTATCCGCCTCATTCCTCTTTTCTCTTTACGCTTTTCTATTATCTTTATCCCTGTCCATCTGTGATTCATTCTTTCTTCCTCTGTGTTCTCGGCGTCCTCGGCGGTTCGGCATTCTTACCACCTCATCCCAAACTCTTCCCTCCCGAATCTTCGGGACAGAGAACGGCTTATGCCGTGGATTCCTGCTTACGCGGGACTGCCCCCTTGTTGTGTTGATTGCTACTTAGATGAGGCCCGGGCTTTACGCTGAATTTATTTCAACTATTTCCTCTTTTCTGTTTACTCTTTACTCACTCCCGGCTTTTTCCTTTTAGCTTTTTCTTTTTTACTTCCTCCCAGCGGCTCTTGACTTTTAAATAATAATGATTATCTTTTAGCAATCATTATTAATAAAGAACGAACAAACGATGGTAACCCAAGCTAAAATAGACGCGTTTGTCGAACAGTGCCGGCGCAAAAATCTCAAAGTAACCCCGCAGCGGCTGGCGATCTATAAAGCGTTAGTACAGGACGGATCGCACCCCAATCCCGAAACGATCTATGCGCGCATCAAAGACGCCTATCCGACGATCTCGTTCGCAACCGTCTATAAAACGCTGGAAACCTTCGAAAACCACGGCATTATTTCCCGTGTCACCAACTTGCACGAAACGGCGCGGTACGATCCCGAAATCGACCACCACCACCACATCATTTGCGTGCGCTGTAAAAAGGTGATCGATCTGTTCGATGAAACATTAAACCGGTTACCCGTTCCCAGTGCAGTAACCGCTTCGAATAACCTGATCAATTTCAGCGTCCATTTTAACGTCATCTGCGAAGAATGCCGGAATAAACAATAATTTTTTTGGTTTCTATGAATAATTATTATTACATAACAATAAATTTCCCACCAACCAACCAAACGAATCACTTAAACAAAGGAGGCACTTATGGCCAAAGTAGCACGCGAGATGGTCGAAAAGGCCGGCGTCGATGTGGATAAGCTTTTAAAACTGCTGGTAAGCAACGCCGCCGCCGAATTAACCACATTTTACTATTACACGATCCTGCGCGTCAACCTGATCGGTCTTGAAGGCGAAGGCATTAAACCCATTGCCGAGACGGCGCGCATCGAGGATCGCAACCACTTCGAGGCGTTAGTACCGCGCATTTATGAACTGGGCGGCGAACTGCCGAGCGACATGAATGAATTTCATGATATTTCAGCCTGCCCGCCGGCCAAACTGCCGGATAATCCGCGCGACGTCAAGGCCATGCTGAAGGTACTGGTCGAAGCGGAACGCTGTGCGGTACGCGGTTATACCGAAATCTGTAACATGACCGCGGGTAAAGATCACCGCACCTACGAATTGAGTTTAGCCATTCTGAACGAAGAGGTTGAACACGAATCCTGGTTCGCCGAATTTCTGGGCGAAGGTCCCTCCGGACACTTTCTGCGCCAGGGCGAAACCTCGCCGTGGGCTTCAAAATTCTTCAAATAAACACAGCCGGGTGGGAACGTGAGCCGGTCCGCTTGGGCCGGCTTTTTTTAATATATTGCAGTATTGGTGTTAAAATGTTTCACTGCGATTCAATGCGTTTCAGATCGTCGCGCGTATCGATATCTTCTAAAATACCTCTGTCGTCCACTTCCAACGTAACGATATGCGTTTGGTAGGTCTTTAAAAGGCGGTTCAAACGTTCCGTTGGCGACGCCTTACGAATCGCCTGAATGAGCCATGCCGGCAGGTAAACGGGATGACCGTTTTGTCGGCGATGCGTTGGGATCACGATCTGGTCGGGATGGGAGCGCGCCGTTTGCATGATCCGGCGATAGGTGCCCTCAAGCAAATGCGGCTGATCCACCAGGCATACAAGGACGCCCTTAACGGAATCCTGTATGGCATTGACGCCGGTTTGCAGCGAGGAAAACTGGCCGTGTTGGGGATGTTCATTAATAACAATTTGAGCCGCATTTATGGGCGGCAGTTGTTTGCGTATATTTGAAGCGTCGTAACCCAGGACCAAACAAATAGGAGATAATTGCGCTTTATGCAGTGATGCGATAATCCGCTGAATGAAAGGCTTGCCCTGAAAGGATTGCAGGACTTTCGCTTCGCCGAATCGTTGTGAACGGCCGCCTGCAAGGATAACCGCTGCAATTTCCGGCTCCGCTTGATTTACCTTTGCTTTACGCGCCATAATCGTGAACGACGCCCATCCGTTATGTTTTTGCGCCGCTCGCCGTCGATGAATGCGGCTGCATTTTCATGGCGAGACGACCGGTCTCCGTCCCGCTGCGCACCGCAATCATTTCCGCCAGGATGCTCACGGCGATTTCGAACGGCGTTTCGGCGCCGATGTTCAACCCGATCGGTGCATGTACATTCGCTAAGGCTTCATCCGTTACACCGTTGTCTTTCAGATCGTTAAACGTCTTGCGCACCTTGTGTTTACTTCCGATCATGCCCAGATAAGCCGCGGGTTGATCCAGACATCCTGCGAGAATTTCGGCGTCGTGTTGATGCCCGTGCGTCACAATCACGACAAAACTATGTTCGTCGAAGACCAGATGTTTCAGGCTTTCCCGGTAAGGCCCGCTTTCGATGCGTTCCGCCATGGGAAAGAGGGTTTCATTGGCGTATTCGGGTCGGTCGTCAACCACCGTAACCGCAAATCCCGCCTGATGCGCCAGAGGCGCCAGCGCCTGTCCCACATGGCCGCCGCCGAACAGAATCAGGCGGTCGCTGCGGCCGAGGGATTCGAACATCACTTCCACGCGTCCGCCGCACGCCATGTCATTATTTTCGGTAAGGTCGAACCATTGCCGTTTCAACGTTTTTTGGTTCAGCAATTTTTGGGCTTCTTCGATGGCTTCAAATTCCAGTTTACCGCCGCCCACCGTACCGATGGTTTTGCTGTCTTCGAACACCAACATTTTACTGCCGGGTTGCCGAGGTACTGATCCCTGTACCTCAATCAGAGTTACGAGCACCACTGCCCTGCCCTGTTTTATCGCTTCGGCCAATGCATCGTACAATCGCTTCATATTCAGATATATCCCACTCGTTCAGACAGTTACGCCGCAGTGAGCTGTCTTAAAATACGTTTTAACAGATTGCGCGCCAACGGTACTTTGTATCCGTTTTGTGCCAGCGGCAGAGCGTCCTGAAAGGCTGAACCGGCCAACCGTTCAATGGCCCCGCCGTCGATGGTCAAACCGTTCAGCGTCTCATTGATCGTCGATTCTTCCCAGGGCTTGGGCGCTACGCCTCCAAAGGCCGTCTTGCCTTCCACAATGCGATTGCCCCTCTTGCGGATACGAGCGGCAACGCTCACCACGGCAAAATCCCAGGCATCGCGTTCTTTAAATTTGATATAAGCGCTGCGGGTATCGGCTGGCAATTCCGGGACATGAATTTCGGTCACAATTTCATTGGGCTTCAGGATGTTTTCCCGCAAAATATCCTCTTCCGGCAATACAAAAAAATCGTTTAATGCAGCCTCGCGGCTGCCTGATTCGGAAGTAATGGCGACCCGGGCGTCGAGCGCCAGCAGCGCTACCGCCAAATCCGATGGATGCACGATGAAGCACGGCCCGCCGCCAACGATGCAATGGTACTTGTTTTGGCCGTCCGCAGCGTAACATAAATCGCCGCCCTTACGCAGGCAGTCGAAATCGCCGCGAAAGTACCAGCATCGCGGACGCTGGCAAAGATTGCCGCCGATGGTTCCCTGGTTGCGTAACTGAGGCGAAGCCGTTTCGTGCGCGGCCTGCGCCAGAACGGGATATTTTTCATTAATAACGGCGTTGGAGGCAATATCGGATATGGTAACCATGGCGCCGATGCTCAATCCTTTTCCGCCGTAATACGCGATGCTGTCGAGTCCCTCTATACTCTTTAGATTCACCAGATGAGCGGGTTCTTCAATGTGGTGTTTCATCATTCCCAGAATATCCGTACCGCCGGCATTCAATAATGACGCCTGCCAGTCATCGCCTAATAGCCGACTGGCCTCCTGTAAATTTTGCGGCTGATGATAGCTAAATGGTTTCATGGCGTTGTTCTCATATGTTTGTATGTATTCATTTGATTTAACGTTTCCTTACTGCTTTGCGGTACTTCGCTTCCCCCTCTTTACTGCCCATAAATAATCGTTTACCTTTTTACTTTTATCTTTCCTGCTTATCCGTACAAAGCATTCAGTACTTTGTCCGGCGTCATCGGCAGTGAATGAATACGCTTACCGATCGCGTTATAGACCGCATTGGCAATGGCCGCCGGCGTCGGAATCATAGCGGGCTCGCCCACGCCTTTTACGCCGGTATTGCTGATCATGGGATCGCCGTCGCTGACAATGATCATTTCAATATCGGGCGTATCCATTATGGTCGGCATTTTGTAGTCGTGTAAATTGGTGGTTACGACTTTTCCCGTATAGCGATCGATGACGCGTTCTTCCATTAGCGCAAAGCTCAAACCCTGAATAATACCGCCGTGCATCTGGTTTTCCAGAGTCTTGCGGTTAAGTACACGACCGATGTCGTGGGCCGCCACAATCTTCTTTACCCTAATTTTTCCGGTTTCGGTATCGACTTCCACGTCGGCGAATTGAGCGCCAAAGGAGTTGATCATGTATCCCTCCGGATTGGGCCCGCGACGTCCGATGGTGACCATCACACGCTCGCCCATCTTACCGGCCAGTTCGCTGATGCCGATACGGCGGGATTGATCGCCTTGCATTTCATGTACCTCGCCTTTTGCATAGCGCAGTTTATCTTCGGCCACGCCCCACTCGGCCGCCGCGCCGGAGATCAATTTCGCTTTCATCTGTTCGGCGGCGTCCCGGACGGCCGGCGAAACGGACGGCGCTGTTGTGCTGCCGCCGCTGGAGCCGCAATAGGGCGCTACGGCCGTATCGCCTATGAACACCTCGACTTTCTCCAACGGAAGTTCGAGCACCTCGGCCGCCACCTGCGCCATAAAGGTGTAGGTGCCCGTGCCGAGATCCTGCGTACCGGCAATGACGCGAACGCTGCCATCGCGGTTCAATTTCAAAGTGGCATAGGCCGGCGGACCGCCGCCGCCCCACCATATCTGGGACGACATACCGATCCCGCGTTTCACCGGACCATCCTGGCTTCCCGCGGGCTTATTGCGGTTGGACCATCCGATGGCGTCCGCTCCGGCCTGGTAAGCTTCTTTTAACAGCTTACTGGTGTAAGGGAGATCGTAAACCTGATCCTGTTCGGCATAATTTTTAGTTCGGAATTCCAATGGATCCATATCGATTTTTTCCGCAAGATCGTCCAGCAGAGACTCCAGCGCGAAAAAACCCTGAACATGGCCGGGAGCTCGGAAAGGTCGCGCCCGTCCGGCGTTTATGTAAACCGAATACTCTTCTGTCCGCACATTGGGGCACTTGTACATTGTGCGCAGCGGCCAACTGCAACCGGCGCCCGAGGGGTGCGCTCCGATGGCGCCGTAGGAGTAATGATCCAGTGCGGTTAACCGCCCGTCTCTGGTAGCCGCCGCTTTAAGCCGCTGGAAAGAATCGGGGCGGTTGCCGACGGCCAGATTCATTTCGCGCCGGTCCAGCGTAATTTTAACGGGCCGGCCGATTTTACGGGCCAGAAGCGCCGCCATTACGGTATACTTGCCCGCTTCCAGCTTGCTGCCAAAGCCGCCGCCCATATACTTCTTGATCACCCGTACGCTGCTCGCAGGAATGCCCAGTTTATCCGCCACGGCATCCCGTACGGAAAAGACGCCCTGGGTGGAATCCCAGACGGTCAGTTGATCGCCGTCCCAGTTCACCACACTACCGTGCGGTTCGGTGGGGTTGTGCACTTCCACCTGAGTTTGGTATTCGCCCTCGACCCTCTCACCCTCTTGAAGGCCTTTATCCACATCGCCGCGCTTATAGGTAAAGGGTTCGCCGTCGCGAATATTACCGGATTCATAAAGTTTGGGCGCGTCGTCTTTCATCGCTTCTTCGGCGTTGACGACGTGCGGTAACGGTTCGTAATCCACACGGATTTTGCGCAGGGCTTCTTCGGCGATATCGGCGTTTTCCGCCGCCACGCAGGCCACCTCGTCGCCCTCATAGCGGAGGTGGGGATCGAAGAGGAGGCTGGTCCCGTACCATTCGATCTTGGGGGCATTTTCGTGGGTAAGAATGGCATGAACGCCCTTTAATTTTTTGGCCTGCGATATATCGATGTTCTTAATGCGGGCATGGGCGTGTGGACAACGCAGAATGCGGGCGTGGGTCATTCGCGGCAAAAGGACGTCATAAGCGTATACGGCCGTCCCGCTTACTTTATCGTAGCCGTCTATCCGGGAAACGGGTTGCCCCACCAGCTTTAACGCCTCATCTTGCGACCATTCGCCGTGTTCTTCAGTGGACACTTCGGCCAGTTTTTCTTCGAAATCTTCTTCAAAGAAGAATTTGGAACGGATAATTTTATTGGCTGGCATGATTGTTACCTCTGCATTATATCAATGCGTTATTTGTTAGACCTTTATGACCGTTTCCGACTCGCTTCCAACACAGAGTCGATAATTTTGGGATAGGCGGCGCATCGGCAGATGTTGCCCGACATGGCGGATAACATTTGCTGCCGGTCCGGTTTAGGATATTTTTGTAAAAGTGCTTCCGCAGCCATGATCTGGCCCGGCGTGCAAAAACCGCATTGCATTCCGTCTTTATCGATAAAGGCTTGCTGAAGGGGATGCAATTCCTCGCCGTTCATTAAGCCTTCGATTGTGATCACCTCCTTGCCGGCCGCATCCAGCGCAAGCGTATGGCAGGAATACACGGCCTTGCCATCCAGCAAAACGGTGCACGCCCCGCATTCGCCCTGGTTGCATACCACTTTGGTTCCGGTTAATTGCAGCCGTTCGCGTAATAATTCGGCAAGGGTGGTTTGCGGTTCGATTTTTAATCTCACGGCCTTTCCGTTAACGGTCAATACAAGCGGAACCAGACGGGCTTCATCTTCCGCCTGCGACGACGCCTCCTCCATTGGCATCGGAACGGCCCTGAGCGTTCCGAGCATCACGGAACTACCGACTACGCCCGTACCCAAACCTTTCATAAAGTTACGGCGGGAAATGGACGACTTTTTCTTTTTGTCTTTCATGGCGGATCCTCCAGCATGGGAATGTCAATATGATTGTGCGGTTTTCATATCGTATACGGAATTTTAAACACTTACCCGTAAATGTACAAATTCCACAGACGTTGTCAAAAAATAAACGCCCGATGTTTAAGCGACCGGAAGCCGATTCGTTGTTTGCAGAGATGAATTCTTGCTGCAGCCGGTCCTGCCGGGATACCCGCTGGTTGGCGCCTCGCTGTTCTTATTGTCCCATCTTGCTCTTTTTCTGAAACAGAGCGCACAGGACGCTTACCCATCCCTAAATTCCTTCCCTAAAGCAATAGGGAAGGGACTTTGACACGGCACGATGTTAGGCCCATGCAAAACACATTGGATGGCCGCTGATTTTGAAACAATACGTCTTCTGGCGCGCCTATCGGCCGCATTACAGGACAAAACAACATCGTTTATATTGAATTATTGTTGTTTTTAGGGTTTTCAGGGCGCAGAGCGCCCTTCCTATTTATAGAATGAATACCGAACAATATAGAATAAGGTGCAGCGCACCGTCACATTTTCGCAGACTTCCGGCAAACGCATTAAAGGATGAATGAGATTACGGTTCTCCGAACCTTCCCCTCATTTTACGGTGATGGATTTTCTATAAAGATATCGGCGCTACGCGCCTGCTTTATTGAACCAATCATCAAACTCTATGCTTCTATTCTTCAGCCAACGGTACACACCCAATCATTATCAATCCTCAGAACCAATGGCATTGTAATCGATTCCTATTGCGTTCCAAAAAAATGCGGGTGATTTTGGGGGCGCTTCCTTTACCTCGGAATAAGAACAATAATTCCAATACGAATGTTCTGATAACAGATGGCTTGATGAGTGGAATGATGGGATCGTAAAATAAGATAACAACAGCGTCTGCCTTTCTTTGAAAACAATCCTTTTTTCTCTGCGTCCTCTGTGCGCTTGGCGGTTCTGTTTCCTTTCAGAGAAACGACCACTCACACCGATGCACATTTGACCATTCTTTAAAAATAATACGCTTTCTACTGTGTTATATCTGTGTGCTCTGCGGTTCATTATTATTTCTCGACGCCCTCAGCGCACGCTACGGTTCCATTCTCAGCCGGCCTCTCCCCATCCATTAAGGAATAAGTATAAATTTCAATAATAAGGCATTAAAGCGGATTCGAATGAGTGCGTGTTTTCGCCCATTGCATGACGTTGGCCGGCGGCCGTCGGGCCTTTAGCTCACGCGCCATAAAATGCATATAAGGATCGATATGATTGAAGAATTGTTTATAGCCGGCGCACAGATAATTTAATCCCGCTTCACCGTCCGGCGTTCTGATAAAGCGGTTTTTGGGACACTCGCCGTTACAGACAAAACGCACCTCGCACTGCCGGCAGTATCGCGGCAGTGTTTCTTCTTTATCCCGTCCGAATTGCCTCTGTTTATCCGAACCGATCAGCGATTCCATCGGTTGCACCATGATATTGCCCAGCTTGTACGATGGGGAAACAAAATGATCGCAGGTGTAAAGGTCGCCGTTATGTTCCATCGCCAGAGCGTCGCCGCACGTTTTTCGAAAGATACAAAGGTTCGGTTCCATACCCATCCAGGCCTGTAAGGCCAGGTCGAATATTTGTACGAAATAACGCCCCACATCATTGCGCACCCATTCATCAAACAGGACGCACAGGAATTGACCGAAGGCCGATGCTTCCACCGACCATTCCGTTACGAGGCTATCAGACGTATCAGACCACGCATCAAATCGATTATCCGAACCGGCCTTAGGCGACTGTTTGCGTTCTACCACCGGAATAAATTGCATGAAGGTGCTTCCGATTTCCTTCAGAAAGCGATAGACGGCCAGAGGATGATAAGAATTATGGCGTTGAACGACGGTTAAGGTGTTGAACGGCACATCGTGCTTCTGAAGATAGCGCAAGCCCCGCTTCACTTGTCGGAACGTACCGCTTCCGCCCTTGTTAACGCGATAGCGGTCATGGATTTCTTCCGGACCATCGATGGACAGACCGACCAAAAATTGCTGCTCTTTAAAAAACTGGCACCACTCATCGTCGAGCAAAACGCCATTGGTTTGAAATCCGTTCTGGATAGTTTTGCCGTCGGCGTACTTGTGCTGAAGCTCAACCACTCGTTTAAAAAAATCCACACCCAGCAGCGTGGGCTCCCCGCCCTGCCAGACGAAGTGCACCTGCGCCGTACGGTGATTTTGAATTTTTTGCCGGATAAACGTTTCCAACACATCGTCGGACATTTTGAAATTTGAATGATTAGGATATAATTGCTCTTTGTCGAGATAGTAGCAATAGGTACAGTCAAGATTACAGATGGCGCCGGTTGGTTTGGCAATGATGTTGAATGCCGGGGCCGCGCCTTCTGATGTGTACTTGGTAAATAGCGCCATAATTAATTGATAAATTAATGAATGATTGTACGCGGTTAATATCGCGGTAATTCACTTAATTGTTCTGAAGGATTCCAATGTTTATAATCTGCCCTCACAACCCTATATTCATGAACGTCCATTGACTAAAATACAATGTTCGGAGCTTTAAAATCAAACGATCCTCTTCGATTATGCCCGGCTTAACGCATTTTAATCACAGGTATAAAAAATACTTTTTTGGGAATTTTTAAAATTTAGATTAGGTTCTTAAAAATTAATTATTAGGGATGCCTAAATATGAATGTGAGCCAACAAGATTATCTGAAATCGATTCTGAGCATCGAGATGGGCGGCGAACAGGCTACGGTGGGACTGTTATCCGAACAACTGTCGGTGAAGCCCGCTTCCGTCACGGAAATGATCAAAAAACTGGCGGAGCTAGATTTGCTCGTTTACAAGAAATACAAAGGTTTCAAACTCACGCCAAAAGGCAAAACACAGGCCATCCGAATTTTACGAAAACACCGGCTGTGGGAGACCTTTTTATACAGGATTTTACAATTTCCACTCTCGGAAATACACCGGGAAGCGGAAACCTTCGAACACCATATATCCGGCGTGCTCGAATCCCGGATCGATGAAATTCTGGGCTTTCCGAAATACGATCCCCACGGACATCCGATCCCGACGCTGGACGGCGAATTGCAACTCAATTCCAATCGCAAAGACGTGGCGCGGCTTAGCTACCTGCAATCCGGCGATCGCGGAATTGTTATCCAGATCAGCGACGCCATCGCCTCGTTTCTGAACTATCTCGAAGAAAGCGGTCTCAGCCTTTACAAAACCATAACCGTCGCACACAAGCACGAGTTCGATCAATCCATGGAAATTGCATTCGACGACAATACTCTCTTTCTCAGTCGTGAAATGACGGAAAATATTCTGGTTCGGCTGCAACCAAACAATGCTCAAAAAGAGGAGAACGAAGATGTTTAGATTTATGATACAGGCGTTTCTCATTTATTTAACGATAGCTTCATTTTTGCCGCTAAACGCCAGGGAACTGGTAACGGATCGGCCCGATTTCACCGAAAGCGCCCTTGTTATTCCGGCGACCATGGTGCAATTCGAAAGCGGGGTCGAATATGTTGATTCGCGCGGGCAGAATGCGTTGACCTTCCCGCAACTGCTAACACGTATCGGTGTGGGATATGATCTGGAAGTGCGCTTGGGTTTAACCGGCTGGACGCGCATCAGCAGCGGAGGTCAATCCGATGTATACCGTAACGACCTCCTGCTCGAATCCAAATATCAACTCACCGAAACGCAAGCGAGCGTGCCCATGGGGCTTTTGCTTGTGGCCACGCTGCCAACCGGCGATGAGCAGATTTCTTCCGGGAAAAGCGAATACGGATTAAAGTGGGCGGCTTCGTACGATTTGAACGAACGGACCGGCATAAGCGCTAACATCGGCGCCGTTTCAATCTCCGACGGCAATGAGCGAAAACTCCTGTCGCTTGCTTCCCTTGCTTTTGGCTTTGCGCTCAACGATCGTTTTGGTGTTTTTATCGAAACCTACGCCGAAGCGGTTCAAAAGCAAACATGGCAACCGGTTCTCGACGGCGGTTTTACCTTCTTGCTCACGCCTCTGCTCCAACTCGATCTCTACGCCGGTAAAGGCCTCAATGATACGGCTACCGATGTGACCGTCGGAGGCGGATTATCGTTTTTACTGGGATACTGACAGAGCCAATGCTCCGGTATTCTGTTTGTAACGACGCATAATCGGAAAGAAATTGTACAAAACCACGCGTAAGCGAAGGAGAACATCAAATGCACAGGAAACGGATATTGATCGCAATCCTTGCCGCACTGATATTGGTCGCTTGTTCCGGGCAGGATCAATCAACGGACATACGGCCTTATATCGTAACAACCACCGGCATGATCGCCGACCTGGTTCAAAACGTTGCCGGCCCCGACTTCAATGCGGAAGGTTTGATGGGGCCGGGCGTGGATCCGCATCTCTATAAGGCGTCGCAGGGCGATATGCGCAAATTGTCCAGGGCCGACATTATTTTTTACAACGGCCTGCATCTCGAAGGAAAAATGACGGATATCCTTGAAAAAATGAGCCGCAAAAAAACCGTTGTGGCCATCAGCAAAGAGATCGATCGAAAAAAACTGATCGCCCTTGAGGGGGCCGGCGGCACTTACGATCCGCATATCTGGTTCGACGTCAATCTCTGGCGGCAGACCATTCCGACCATCGTGCAAACCCTTCAAAATAAATACCCAAAATACGCCGACCGCTTCGATGAAAACGGTCGTCGTACGGACGCCAAACTGGACAGCCTGCATCAATGGGTCCATAATCAGGTAGAAGCCGTGCCCGAAGATCAGCGCATCATGATCACCGCGCATGACGCCTTCGGTTATTTCGGTCGCGTTTACGGCATCAAAGTGCATGGTTTGCAAGGTATTTCGACCGTAGCGGAGTATGGTGTTCACGATGTCAATCGCATGGTGGATTTAATCATCGAACATAATATCCGCGCCGTCTTTGTCGAATCCAGCATTCCCAAACGCTCCATGGAGGCCGTCGTAGCGGGTGTCAAGGCCCGCGACCACAAAGTGCGCATCGGCGGTACGCTCTACTCCGACGCCATGGGGCCGGAAGGCAGCGGCGCCGATACCTATGTGGGTATGGTGCGCTGGAATGTTTCCACGATAGTCGAAGCACTTAAATAGACAGGGGTTGTGAAATGGAACAACATAAATTGAACCAGATTCCCATCGAAATTCACGATATGACCGTGGCTTATCACAAGAAACCGGTCCTCTGGGATATCGATCTGACGCTTCCCGAAGGGCAACTGATCGGCGTCATCGGCCCCAACGGTGCCGGTAAAAGCACGCTCATCAAATCCATTCTGGAATTGATTCCCAAAGCCTCGGGCTGGGTTAAAATTTACGGTCGCCCCTACCGGGAAATGCGTTCGCTGGTCGGTTACGTGCCGCAAAAAGAATCGGTGGACTGGGATTTTCCCGTCAATGTGCGGGAAGTAGTGTTGATGGGATTATACGGCCGCCTGGGTTGGTTCCGCCGTCCGGGCAAAGAAGAGACTCGTCTGGCCGAAGAAAGTTTAGAACGGGTAGGTATGGAAGATTATTCAAAACGACAGATCAGTCAGCTTTCGGGCGGGCAGCAACAACGTGTATTCCTGGCCCGCGCTCTGGCCCAGGACGCTCAAATTTATTTGATGGACGAACCGTTCGCCGGCGTGGATGCCTCCACCGAAAAAGCAATCATCCGGTTATTAAACGAGCTGAAAACCAAAGGTAAAACGGTGCTGGTGGTCCACCACGACCTTCAGACGATTCGGGAATACTTCGACTGGCTTATCATGCTCAACATGCGCATTATCGCCAGCGGCGACGTCGATGCGGTCTACACCAAAGAAAATCTTCAGCGTACGTACGGCGGGAAATTAACGGTGTTAACAGAGGCCGCCGAGAAGATCGGCCAGGCGGGAGGGCCGCATCAATGATCGATGAAATGTTACGCTTCCTGAGCCTGAGCGACGCCAACGTCCGGTATGTTTTGCTCGGATCCATGCTGCTCGGAGCAGCGTCCGGCATCGTGGGCACGTTTGCTCTATTGCGCAAGCGAAGCCTGCTTGGCGACGCCCTGGCCCATGCCGCGCTGCCGGGCGTCGCCATCGGATTTTTACTGACGCTATCCAAGTCCATCATTCCGCTCTTCATCGGTGCGTCGGTAGCCGGTATTCTGGGCGTACTGACGGTTATCGGCATCACACGGATGGGCCGCATTAAACAGGATGCCGCCATCGGCATTACACTTTCCGTCTTTTTTGGGATTGGTATTGTATTAATTACTTACATCCAACGTTTGCCAACGGGCAACCAGAGCGGACTGGATCAATATTTGTTCGGGCAGGCCGCTTCCATGCTGCCTCAGGATATTTTTATCATGTCAGCCATTTCGATGCTGGTGGTCCTCACTATCGTGCTCTTGTTCAAGGAATTTCGCCTTCTGGTGTTCGATTCCGCTTTTCTGGCCGCACTCGGTTTTCCGGTTAATCTACTTGATATATTGCTCATGTTTTTGATCGTGCTGGTCGTTATGATCGGCTTGCAGGCGGTCGGCGTTGTACTGATGGTAGCCCTGTTGATTACGCCCGCGGCGGCCGCACGCTTCTGGACCGATCATTTAGCCCGGATGCTCGGAATCGCAGCGCTGTTCGGCGGTTTATCGGGTTTGTTCGGAACCTTTTTTAGCTCGCTGGCGCCGAAGCTGTCCACGGGGCCGATTATGGTGTTAACCGCAACGCTTTTCTTTATTATCTCGGCCGTCTTCGCGCCGGGTCGCGGCTTAATCGCCAAATGGAAGATGCACCGCGCCAACCGTAAACGTATGCAGGAAGAACATCTCTTGCGTTCGGCCTTTGAATGGCTGGAGCTGCATCCCACCGCCGACCGCATCCCCGTTAAAGCCATGATCGGACGCACCGAATTATCGCTGCACAGACTCAAGCGCGTCGCAGCGGCCCTGCGCGTAAAACACATGCTTGGATTTGTGGACGATAACGAACACTTTCTTCTGACCAGAAAAGGCTACCGCCGGGCGAAAACCATTGTTAAAAGTCACCGGCTGTGGGAGTATTATTTGCTCTATCGGATGCAACTTCAGGAGGATCATGTGCACCGCGACGCCGACGCTGTCGAGCATATTCTCACGGAGGATATGATCGCCAAAATCGAAGCCATGTTACAAAAAGAAGGGATGGATACCGGCCGCATAGTCAGTGTGCATCCGTTACATAAATGGGAGTCTTAACCTATGGAAATGTCTGCCGCATTCTGGATTATTCTTACGGGAATCCTGGTCGCGGCTTCTTGCGGTCTGCTGGGTTCATTCCTGGTATTGCGCAAAATGTCGCTACTGGGCGATGCCATCAGTCACGCGGTTTTACCGGGCATTGCTATCGCATTTCTGTTATCGGCTTCGCGCGATATTTTCCCGATGATCATCGGCGCCGCCGCTTTCGGTCTGTTGACGGTGTTTCTGATCGAAACCCTGCATAAAAAGTGGCGCGTACAGGAAGACGCTTCCATCGGTATCATTTTTACCGCGCTGTTCGCGATTGGCGTCATTCTGATAACAGCGCTGGCAGGCCACATCGATCTCGATCAGGAATGTGTGTTATACGGCGAGATTGCCTACACGCCATGGGATGTATTAGTCGTCGGGGGCCAGGAAATCGGTCCGCGCCCGGTCTGGCTGCTTGGAACGGTGTTTGTCATCGATATTCTTTTCATTCTGTTGTTTTACAAAGAGCTGCTGATCTCATCCTTTGATCCGGGACTGGCCCTTTCACTTGGCTTTAACGTTTCGCTGATTCATTACCTGTTTATGGGCGCCGTGTCGCTGACCACCGTGGCGGCGTTTGAATCGGTCGGAGCAATCCTGGTAGTGGCCATGCTGATCGTTCCGGGCGCAACCGCCTATTTGTGGACAGACCGGTTGCAAGTCATGCTCGTGTTATCGGTGCTGGTGGGCGCTGTTTCCGCAGTGGGCGGTTACATTCTGGCCGTCTATTGGAACAGCTCTATTGCAGGCGCCATGACCGTCGCCGCCGGTTTGCTTTTTGCACTTTCTGTGGTCTTTTCACCGCGTTACGGACTGTTGGGGCGTTTGGTCAATCGTTTTAAACTGGGATTGCAATACGCGTCGGATCATATTCTATTGATATTATACCGACAACTGGAGCAGGAGGCCGCCGGCGCTCTGCGGCTCAATGCGATTTACGACGCCACCAGCACCTCCCGACTGCAGGCGCGGTTCGCCTTCGCCCTGAACCGGCGTTCGGGGCTGCTCGAAAAACGAAATAAACATATTCATTTGACCGAGCGGGGTCGGGAAAAAGCCAGAGAACTGTTGCAGGCTCACCGCCTCTGGGAATCGTTTGCCAGCAGGGCACTGGCGCTGCCTCAGGATCATCTGCACGATTCGGCGCACCGTATGGAGCACTTTATCGACGCGCCCTTACGAAGTAAAATCAGCGCCTCGATTGAGACTGAAGATGACCGTAGTAAAGACCATAACCCCTGATCCCAATCATAGTCAAACGTTTAATAAGCTTTATAAGTGGTAATTTAAAGCGTCAGATATTTCTGATTTCCACCGCATTCCTGAGGGAACGGCGGTTTCTGTCCTGAAATTGTCGTTCTTTTTATCGGATTCTAAAAGGACAAAACACCCTTATGTTTGTATCCTCTTCCCGTTTCAAGCACCGCATTTATGCAAAATTTATGAGAACGTTATGAATCGGTGAGACTTTCTCGTAATCGCCCGGCGTTTATATCGTCTAAACTTAAAAACAAACGACGACGGGTGTGTATTATGCGCTCTATTTATGTGATCCTGTTTTTACTGTTCAGCACGCAAATCGATGTAAGGGCCCAGGCCTGTTGTTCCGCCGGTACGCCGTTGTTAAGCACCATGGAAACCTCCGCAACACCGGCCGGCGCCATGACCGCCTCCCTGACATACGAATACAATCAACTGCAGGATGTGGTGTACGGGAGCGATGAAATCGAAGGCCTGCGCCAGCGTCTCAGCCAATCCATGTTACTGGAGCTTTCGTACGGATTGAATATGCGCTGGTCGTTTGCCGCTCTGTTCAGCTTTAACCGCCAAACCCGGCAGTTGAACAGTCCCACATCTTCCGACAGCCGAAATAAGCTCAGCACCGGTGGTTTGGGTGACGCCATGATCCTCGCGAAATATAACCTCATTCCGTTAACGCTGCCGCGCCAGTTGCAACTGACCGTGGGCGGCGGCGTGAAAGCGCCCACCGGTCGCTCCGATCTGAAAGAGAACGGTTTTTTACTGCCCGCCGATATGCAGCCCGGAACGGGATCGTGGGACGCACTGGTTTGGCTGTACGGGTACAAGGGCTTTCTACCGGCAGTTCAGGCACAACTATTCGGCAGCGCATCTTATCGTATCAACGGGCCGAACGACCGCTACCAATCAATCAATCTCGATACAGAGGGCTACCGCTTCGGCAATGTACTGAATGTGCAACTAGGCGGCGCTTACCGCACGCTTTCATATTTCGATTTCACGCTTCGCGCCCGCTATATCCACCGCAAACGGGATCAACTGAGCGGAACGGGCGTCAATAATACCGGCGGGCAGTGGTTCTATATCGTACCCGGCCTGAATATTAATATCAAAAACATATCCCTGCACCTGAACGGGCGCCTGCCGTTATACAGAGATCTGAACGGCATTCAGCTGACAACAAGCTATGCCTTCAAAACCGCCGTATTCTATCAATTTAATTTATAACAACAGAAAGGAGCAGCGCCATGCAACGCATGTATTTAATAACGCTGTTATTTATTTTGTCAGGATTGACGCTCGCTTGTAATGAAGAGTCCAATCCTTCCTCGATTACTGACGGCGACGGCGAATGGTTGATTCCTCAAAACCAGGTGGTGGACGGCGGACCGGGCAAGGACGGCATCCCTGCCCTCAGCAATCCCGACTTTGTCGGCGTCGGCGAAGCCGGCTACCTGGACGACGAGGACCTGGTGATTTTGCACAAGAACGGCAGCGAGGTTCGGGTGTATCCGCACGGCATTCTGGACTGGCACGAAATCATCAACGATGATTTCAACGGCGAAAAACTCACCGTATCTTACTGTCCCCTCACCGGCTCCGCCGTGGGCTACGGGCGGGTATTAAACAAAAACGGGCAGCAGAATACGACCACCTTCGGCGTTTCCGGTTTGCTTTACAATAACAACCTGATTTTATACGACCGCTGGACGGACAGCTTCTGGTCGCAAATGAAGCTGGAGTGCGTACACGGCCCGCTGGTCGGTCAGAAGGGTCGTTTCAAGCATCTCGTCGAAACACGATTCGGCACTCTGAAAAAGCTCTATCCTCAGGCGCAGGTCGTCTCCAGCCAGACCGGAATTTACGGCCCGAATCAATATCGTATTTATCCTTACGGCGATTATAAACAAAACCATGACCGTTTGCTCTTCCCGATCAGCCACGACGACCAGCGATTGCCGAGAAAAGAGCGCGTACTGGGCGTTATCGAGGAAAGCGTGAAGGCCTATACCTTCGATCACGTCGGTCAGGATTTAACGGTGATCAATGATACCTTCGGCGGTAAGCCCATCGTGGTGGTTGGCAGCCAATCCCTCGACCTGTTGCTGGCTTATTACCGGCAGGATGCCGGCAACCATACCTTCGAATTTCAGGCAAGCGAACAAGCGTTGCCGGCCGTAATGAAGGACAATAAGGGCAATGTTTACAACCTGTTCGGAGAAGTCATCGACGGGCCGGATATGGGCTTTCGTCTGGAAGCAACCCGCTCGTTTATCGCCTTCTGGTTCGCCTGGGGCGCTTTTTATCCCAATATCTCGATTTACCAGCCGGACGGATCCTGAGGCACCGCAGCGGCGCAGCGATCAAACGCATCCTTGCCGTTTGAACGACGACGGCGGGATGCTATCTACTTCTCCGCCGTAAAGCGCTCCACCGAATGATCGACGGGCTCCACCGTCTCCAGGTAGCGGAAAATGGCGCGTAAATCCGATTCCTTCATTCCGGCGTACATATTCCAGGGCATGAACGTGTTAAAATCATTGGGTCCGACCTTTGCCAGTTCGGCGGCATCCTGATAGCTCTTAAAGCGTTCGATGAATACTTCTGCCGTCCAGTAACCGATACCGGTCTCTTTGTGAGGCGTAATATTCATGGAGCGCACCACGCCGCCCCCGGGCATGCCGAATTCGAAGCCGCCCGCCAGGGTCATCGCCTTGATCGGTTTTCCCTTTTCCTGCGGCGTGTGGCAATACACACAGCCGGCGACCTGGGTTAAATAGCGGCCGTATTGTACGGTATCCGATTGCGGCGGGCGTACGCCGGGCTCCGTATCCGACGGAATGGTGTTCATAATGAGATTCATGGGGAAATTGGCCTGCGATTCCGGGGTCTCGTGTTCGATGGGCTCGAGCGTACGCACATAGGCGATGATGGCTTTCACATCGCGCGGATCGAGTTGGGCGTACTCTTTATATGGCATGATTGGGAAGAGAGCTTCGCCGTCTTTGGTAACGCCGGTCGTAATAAGGCGGTACAATTCGCCGTCCGTCCAATCGCCGACAGCGGCCGGGGTGATATTTTTTGCATAGAACGTTCCGGGCAGTCCCATACCCTCATCGAACACTTCACCGCCCTGCCCTTCCGTACCTTTTTTAATGGGACCCGAGAAACGTGTCCAATCACGTTGGGAGTGGCAGTCGATACAGACGGCTACATGGTTGGCCAGATAGGCGCCGCGCTCAATTTGTTGCGGCGTTCCTTCGATGGACAGGTCGGGCGCCGGACTCACATCCGGTAACATGTAGTTAAGATATATGAATCCCCCGAGTATAACCATAATGATAAGAGCAACGAGGACAGCAAAAACAGTCAGGAGTTTACGCATAACGCCTCCTTGGTTTAGGTTGGACGAAAACGGCAGGGGCAGGTTCGCCCGCCGAACGATTATATATCTCCGTGAGGGAATGATCGATAAAACCCGAACTTTACCGGTGGATATTTCGCGCTGCTCAAATTCCGACCGAATTGTGACATCGGTCAATCCGTTATTGCTTCTATGCAGAGTGTTAAATCTTAAATTATGATAGCAGACAACGCATTGAAATGGCATCCTATCATTGTAGTCAATCTGAATCAGATATGAGAAATGCTCAAGAAATTTGATTATTAAACGATCCTGTTCTATGTTTAGCGTGGTGATTATGAAAGAATACAGGAAAGCGAGGTATGAAATCCTTAATTGTCGATGATGTACTCTTAATTCGAAAATTCTTAATCCGGATTTTATCCGAATACGGTCATTGTGATTCGGTCGAGGATGGACACAAGGCGCTTTCGTTCCATTCGGAGGCATTTCAAAAAAGAGAACCGTACCAGCTTTTATGTCTCGATATCATGATGCCCAATTTGGACGGCCTCCAGGTTTTAAAACGTATAAGAAATTTCGAACAATCGCATCATATCGGCGCCAATGATAAAATAAAAATCATTATGATCACCTCCATGAAAGAGCTGAGTTATGTGAATCGGGCCCTTGAATTCGGATGCGACGACTACGTAGTAAAACCCATCGAAACCGATCTTCTCATACAAAAATTAAAACATTTAAAATTAATCGATTAGCGATCCCACACTTGTTCAAAATGAATTATAGATTGATACCTGAACACCGCTGAGACCCAACCCCAGGGGATTCAGGAGGGAGGGTTTGAACCGCGAACACATCATCCTTAAATTATGAATAAACAACAGGACTGATTTTCAACTTCATTTATCTTGGACAGTAATATAGCGACACGAACAACCACAGAGACCTGCTTGGGAGAAATTCGCCACCGTTGTGTATCGATACAATAGCCCGCCATCACGGTGCATAGGCGTGTGTGCAGAGGACGCGGCTCAGACAGGCGGCGGTTCTGTTACGGCATTACCGGTCGCCCCGTTATTCACATTGATACCTTGAGGAGCAGCCTTCCATGACGAAACATGCTCAACAAAACCGTTCGCGGCTGCACATCGGCGCCTGCAGCTGGAAGTACCCATCATGGACCGGTCTCGTTTACGACAAGCAAAGCGATGACAGCTACCTGCAGCAGTACGCCCGACGCTTCGCCACCGTCGAGATCGACCAGTGGTTCTGGTCGCTCTTTCCCGGCGATAAGGTACGCCTGCCCGATGCGGCCGTCGCCGAAGCATACAACGCCTCCGTGCCGCCGGCATTTATCTTCGCCGTCAAGGTTCCCAACAGCATCACCCTCACACACCATTATTCCAAAAACAAACAACAGCCGCTGCAGCCCAATCCCTACTTTTTGTCCGGCGATTTGTTTGCAGAATTTCTGGAGCGCCTGGCGCCCATGCACGATAAACTCGGCCCGCTGATCTTTCAGTTCGAATACCTCAACAAACAAAAAATGCCCGGACAGGCCGCCTTCCTCGAACGCCTGCACGCCTTTTTCGGGCAGCGTCCTTCGGGCTTCCACTACGCCGTCGAAATCCGTAATCCTAATTATCTGAATCGCGCCTATTTCGAGTTTTTGCAGGAACGGCGCCTAACGCCCGTCTTTCTGCAGGGCTACTACATGCCGCCGGTTACGGAGGTCTTCGGTAAATACGAACCGTTTATGCCAAAGCGGGCGGTGATTCGTTTGCACGGTCCCAACCGCAAGGAGATCGAGGCACAGACGCAGAAGCAGTGGAACCGCATTGTCGCGCCGAAGTCCAATGAGCTCAACGGCATCGCTGAAATGATCGAGCGCATGCTGGACAAAGAGTTGGAGGTTTACGCTTACGCCAACAACCATTACGAGGGCTCTGCGCCGCTGACCGCCGAACGACTGCGGGAGGCTGTTGAAGGGGCAGGCACCACATCATTTTGATACAGTTCATTGCGATCAATCGTCGATAAATGGATTAATCCGCCAACATTGGTAGTAACATAAAGCGCAAGAGCGTCCGGTCGCGGCGCCGCTTGAGCCGTCCGTTGGCGGAGGGTCCGTGGAACGGGCCGGCTGAACAAAGCCGTTCGGGCGTCCGGTTTAACCAGACGCCTGTATGGTTTTCATAGCTTCACGGGATACGGGTGCTGCGTCCGTGGTTTACGCAATCCGCGCCGGGCATAGCCATTTGCAAGAATGTGGGTGCTTTGGCAGAGCGGATGTCCCTTTGTAATATCGTGATTACAGCCTTAATAGCGGCGCATAAAAACGAATGCAATGTGTTTATATGCTAAACCTTAACATTCAATAACACTAAGCAAAATACCTTCTTAAAACCTGTAAACAGAACAATCTTCCATTGGCGTGTTCAGGTTACCCCATTACCCGGAATCAGCCCCAGCCCCGGCCGGAATATATGGCATGGTTCGAAAGTTGAAGTAACGCAAATCAATGTCGCCCAACAACCCATAAGCGGAGCAATATATTATGGCCGCAACCGTACACGGCGTCCATCACGTCACCGCCATCGCCGGCGATGCGCAGGAAAACCTCGATTTCTACACCGGCGTTTTGGGCATGCGGCTGGTTAAAAAGAGCGTAAATCAGGACGCGCCCGACACCTACCATCTGTTTTACGCCGACGGCGCCGGCACGCCAGGAACCGACCTGACCTTTTTCCCCTGGCCCGATATGCAACCGGGACGCCCGGGCATCGGCTTAACGGTGGAAGTACCATTTGCCGTTCCACCCGGCAGCCTGGCATACTGGCGCAAACGATTGGATCACTATGGCGTCCGGGTCGGCGAAAGCGACGTCCGTTTCGGTGAAGCCACCCTGCCGTTCAAAGATCCCCACGGCTTACAGCTCGCGCTGGTGGAGAGCGGAGATGAACGGCGCTTCATCCCGTGGCGACACAGTCCGGTCCCCGCCGAACATCAGTTGCGCGGCGTTCATGTCGTCCGGCTCTGGGAACGGGATATTGCTCCTACCGAAAGGCTATTGACCGAACAGATGGGCTTTCGCTTCATCGGCGAGGAAAACGGCTGGCGCCGTTACGGCCTGAACGGCGGCGGTTCCGGTAGGATCATCGAGGTAAACGAACGTCCGGACCAACAGCGCGGCGCCTGGGGTAAGGGCAGCGTGCATCATGTCGCCTGGCGGGTGCAAAACAACGAGGAAGAAATGGCGCTGCACGAAACCATCCAACGGGCCGGTTTGCGGCCAACGCCTCAAATCGACCGCTTCTGGTTCAAATCGGTGTACTTCATGGAGCCCGGCGGCGCCCTCTTCGAACTGGCCACGGACGGTCCCGGCTTTGAAGTGGATGAAGACCGGGAACGCCTTGGCGAAAAACTGATCCTGCCGCCCTGGCTGGAATCCCAACGCGCGGCGATTGAGGCCGGACTGCCGCCGTTAAGCGCTCCGCGGAGCGTCTGGTCCAAACGACGGTAAGGCCAATGATGCGCTTGTTTGTCTGCGGCTCCGCAGATTGATGCTTGATCAGTAATGATATTCATACATTCTATTAGGCATCCAACTTATTTGTATCATTTCCTTCGGTACGTCTCCTCTATATCGATTCGCCAATGCGAAACGCAAACCCGCACCAAGAATATTATTGGACGAAAGACGGCGATCACCGGTCCCATCAACCAAAATACAACCGAAAGCCTATGAACGATTTTCAGCGAATCCCGCAATCCTGGCCTGCGACGTTGGCTATTACCTCTTCGGGCTCTTTTAGCTTCAAAGATATCTCCGAGGCCTTGTATTTAGAAGATTGACGTATAACGAGGTGTGTGCAAATGCAAACCAAATTAACCCTCCGGGTGGAAAACGATTTAATCAAAAAAGCCAAACAGGCTGCCCGGAAGCGCGGAAAATCTCTGTCAAAAATGGTGTCGGAATATTTTTATCATATTACAAAGCAGGAGTCCATTGACCCGGTTGAACTACCTCCGATTGTAAAATCGATGTATGGGAAATTATCCGATTCAAAACCGGACGAACTCGATTACAAAGAATACCTGGAGACCAAACATCTTTGAAAATTTTGTTCGATACAAATGTCGTTCTTGATGTACTATTGCTGAGAGAGCCATTTTTCAGGTCTGCCACTCAACTTTTAATCGAAGTTGAACAACACAATATAGAAGGATACATTTGCTCCACGACCGTAACTACGATTCACTATTTGATTGAAATGGTCAATGGAAGTCAGGTAGCAAGAATTCAGGTGGAAAATCTTCTTAAACTGTTCAACATTGCCGTCGTCGGAAAACACGAATTGGAAAGCGCCCTTCAATCTGCGATTACGGATTATGAAGACGCCGTATTGAATGCATCGGCTTTAACCATAAATGCCGATGGAATTGTAACCGGAAATCTCAAAGCTTTCAAAAAGTCGAAACTTACCGTTTATAGCCCCGATGAATTGACCGCGCTTCTGAATATAACAAAACAAAAATAATCCGTATGCCCACGCCTTCACGCGTTGGCTTTGCGGGATTCGGCGACGGTTTTTGAGTCGAGCCATTATCCAAGGTAACGGTGAGTATCGGCACGCGATATGCGCGAAACCATCCAATGGGCCGGCTTGCGGCCCACGCCGCAAATCGACCGCTTCTGGTTCAAATCGGTGTACTTCAAGGAGCCCGGCTTTGAGAATGTGTCCAACTACCTGATCTTGATCGTTGTTGGGTGGATCGTAGGCGGATTTATCGAAGAAATGCTATTCCGTGGTTTCCTTATTACCCGAATCTCGAATTGGTTTAAGAACCATAGCGCTTTAGGAGACGCCGTCGCGATCGCATTTACCTCCGCCCCTTTCGGATTCAGCCACTTATATCAAGGGTAGAGTGGCGTATGGAGCACCGGCCTCATCGCGGTCATTCTCGGCGTCATCTTCATCGCAAATCAAAAGATCGTCTGGTATGCGATACTCACTCATGGCTTCGTTAATATGAGGGGTTTGACGATCATGTTCTTCGGTTACCAGTACAAACTCAATCATTTATTCTTTTAGCGATATCGGTATAACAAGCTGCGCCGGTAAACGGCGGCTCCACCTTTGAACGTTTTTAATTGCGAACGATACTACCTGCATCGTATTATTGCAGATGTGATGAATCGCATGCAACATACCATCTTTACACATTATTGATACTATTCGAAGGAAAAACCCTCTATGATGGATGATCTACAAAATGTATTTCCCAGATCAGCAAACTATGGTATCAACTGGGTTGCTCGAAACGAAATGGGCCCCAATGTTCTCTGGCTGACCGAATATCTGACAAAGGATTTATCCATTACGAACGACATGCGCATTCTGGATCTGGGATGCGGCAAGGCCGTCAGCTCCATTTTCCTGGCCCGTGAATACGGCGCCAAAGTATGGGCTGTTGATTTATGGATAAGCCCCACTGAAAACTACCAACGGATATCGGAAGCCAATCTCGGAGATTCGGTTTATCCCATATACGCGGAAGCGCGCCAGCTGCCGTTCGCCGAACCCTATTTTGATTTGATATTGAGCGTGGACGCCTATCACTACTTCGGCGCCGAAGAAGATTATTTGCCTTATATTCTCAAATACCTGAAACCGGGCGGTACACTGGGAATTCTTGTGCCTGGCATCAAACAGGAGTTTGATGAAGGCGTCCCGGCCTATATCGAACCATTGTGGGAGCCCGAATTATCTGTATTTCATGCACCGGTCTGGTGGAAAAAACATTTTGAAAAAACGGGATTGCTTAACGTAACCGTCTGTGATTATCTGGAGAAAGGCTGGGACATCTGGCGATCCTGGGAACAGTATTTGCTCGATCATAATTTGATGAATCCCGGGAGGGATGATGATTTGGCATTACTCGATGCGGATAACGGCCGCAATCTTTGTTTTCCGAGAATTATCGGGACCAAAAATAAATAAAAAATTCTGTTTTGTGCCAGCGGTCGTTTTATGATCGATCCGGTACGGAATCCAAAGCCCCGTACATGGATGGTAAAAACCATCCTGCCATTTGGTTACGGCAGGCATTCCTGTTACGATTGAACGTGTGTTAAGTGTAAAAATAAGAGTTTCATTTAAAAATGGATATCAAATGCTCAGAATCAATTATTTCTTTTGTCTTATTTTATTCATTGGAATATTCATATCCTGTAAAAAATCGATGGAACCGGTTTTATCCGAACCCTTCGATGTTGTCTATACTTCGTATAGGAACGGTAACACCGATCTGTATCGTTTCGATTCAAAAACCAATGAAATCATTAAGTTAACCGACTACGGTCTTAGTAGTTCCGCCCAATTGTCGCCCGACCAGCAAACCATTTACTACATTGCGTCCGGCGATGTATTCCGGATGAATAAAGACGGAACTAATAAAATCAATTTGACGCAAACCGTTGCCAATGAGTATCAATTTGATATTTCCGGCGACGGTTCCATGATTGTCTTTGATTCGAATCGCGGCAAAACCCAGGATGCGTTATACCACCGTGAAATATATGTGATGAACCCAGACGGTTCTAACCAGGTACAAATATCACAGAGTCAATATTACAGTATCTTCCCTGCATTCTCAGCCGATAATACGCATATTGCCTATGTTTCCGTTTATTATGAACCGGTTCGTTTTGAACTCCACCTGTTTTCCTTAATGGATTCTTCCGATACCGTTCTTACGCCTGCCGGTTCGTCTCAGGCTTTTCCCGTGTTTTCTCCGGACGGCCGCTATTTATCATTTTATTCCAGAAACGACCATCAATTAGGTCTCATGAATCTGAACACCGGCAAGGTCAAAAAATTAATGTGGGGCAAGGAGCAGCAATTTTCTGCGGACGGTCACTATTTGTATTTTCTTACTATCGTCTCAGGCGGCCTTGATATCGTTCGATATGAAATCGCTACGGGGGAAATCCAATATATTACCGATTCGCAAGGGCAGGAAAATCAATTTGATATCGACCCGAATCAGCAAAGAATCGTCTTTTCTTCAGACATTGAAGTTCAAGATCAGGAATTTCCGCAAATTTTCTATAAAGGCATTGGCTCCGATACAATGACGCGCTTAACCCATGACGTCTTCGAGAATTACGATCCCATTTTCGTAAACGCCGAATGAAACACTAGGATTGAACAACATTAGGAGATTATAGTCATTAGAAAAGGATAAAACCACCCGCTTCAAACAGTCTCAGAAATTTTTAATATCAATCACAAGTTTCGCTCAATATACTTTTTTAAAGAATTTGTTCCCTTCCAACGCCTTGTGTCATCGTATGACAATCATTCAGAGGCTTAGGTAATCCGAGCTTTGCTTAAGGAGGTTCATAAATGCGATTATTACATTATAGAGTTTTATTGATCGTTGCAATAGGGTTTTACGCTTTTGCGTCCGGTCTACCCGCGCAGGAAAAAAGCGTCGAGATTAAGATGGATCAACAGGTCCCGATGCGCGACGGAGTGCAATTGTCGGTAATGGTTTGGAAACCGGCGAACCAGCAGAAGCCGCTTCCGGTAATCTTTGTATTGACGCCTTACATCGCCAGCGAAGAACATGAACGGGCGGTGACGTTTGCCAGGAGTGGATACGTCTATGTGAGCGTCGACCGTCGGGGCCGGGGCAATGCGCAGGGTGAATTCAATCCCCTGGAAGACAGCGGAGGATGCCCGTACGGCAACCATCAAGGTTCACATGGGAGGATCGCAAGCGAGTTTGTTGGAGATACCCATTCTGCATAAGGATCAGTGAACGGGCGTGTTACTAAATAATACGGCAATTGGGCAACCTCAAATAAAAAGTTATTTGATACGATATATTTTTTAATCCCTCTATAACGACTCAATATGAAGGCAACTTTTGCCGATGGCTTTGATTCGGATGGTCATATAGGAATAGTTGATATTGGAGCCCGGACCCGCATGGAATTAGGACGGCAATTTCGGAATGGGTCATAATTTCCGATATCAACGTTATTATCAAATGGAATCTATTCTAATTCGAATTGTTAACCGTATGGCAAGCCCGCACCTAAAATAACCGCATATACGTTCAATTCCGGTAAACGAATTTTGTCGTTCCCATGTGTTGCGAATTTGGAATCTCCTGTATATACTATGATTATAAATATTAGAGGCGTTTTTATCAGAAATTCGGAAATCAGTTTACTGTATGGCCGGGCGTTCTGGCAAACATCGTTTCAGTCGCTCAGCCATATCGCCGTTGCGGGCGGTGTCAGTTATTTGACCATTGTAAGACGCGGCGACTTTATCGCCTCCAAAACCTATGAGACGGATATAACCCATAGAATCGGTTTGCCGCTCAATCTGGAATGGGCACACTTTCCGGCGTCGGGATTCATGGCGGTTTCGTTGGACGTTTTTGCGAACATCAATAGCTATGATTCCCATTACGGCTTTTTGGTGATGTTTGGTTTTAATTTATGATTAATGCATTCGGCCTGTCGTGACGCATTGTTTTACATCCATACATTTGAGGAGCAGCGATGATCAATAAACGATTTTCCATGGCGGCTATCCTGATCGTATTGACGGCATGCAGCTGCCCGGAATATTCCAATGAACGCGTGCAGGGCACATGGATACTGGATCACCTGCATCACAGCGAGGTAACCCGTTTTGACGGCGAGGGCATACTGGCGCTGAATCCCGATCTTACCTTTGCGAGCAGCTTTTCATACTTTTTTTATGGCGATACGTCCAACGCCGATTCCGCGCTGACCGGCGACTGGGTGTATTCGACGGCCTGCTATCGGTTTACGATCGTGTCAGAGGAATTGGCGCTCAGTACAGCGGAGACAGCCAACCACTGGACGATTCGCGTAACGGACTCGACGCTCACTTTGACCGGCGAAAACGGCAGTATGTGGCGCCGATTGGAAAAAAACAATTAACGGTTCGGCCCAATAATGATTGACTCAGAATTACAAGAAATGCCTCTCGTTTATTTGGTTGTTCATTCGGCCCGTTGCATGCCCTTTCTTGTACCGTACAACGTTTGGTTCAACGCTGCCGATCTGTCCAGGCATCTATTATATTACCGGTTGTGCGCAGGCAATGAATTCGTCCAAACAAAACATATGATCGTATTAAAATGAGAACATAAAAGTTCAATTAAAGGAATGATCGGGCAATTTCTCTTAGTTGCAGCCGTTGGGAAAAAAGCGATAAATCGTCACAAGCGCCTTGATATCGCTCTTAAAGGAATCCGTATTACCATTGCGGTTTTTTCGGCACTGTCTGTGATTGGTACTGAATAGGAATTGTTAAGAGCATTCTTTTTCAGGGCCGGTTTATAATAACAGTTACCCAATTTGGTCATTATAACGCCTCCGTTAAACCGTCCCACGACCTTTGTCCTATCCACTAACCTGCTGCTATTTACCTCCCATTAAATCCTCTGCCCTTTCCAGTTCGCCCTTTCCGTTCAATATCTTTTCATACAACATAAAATGGCGTCCGGGGCTGTAAAAATCCGTAAGCGCTTCCAGGCCGTTAACCCGCGTCGTCGGAGAGCCCTCCGTACTGCTGCGGTTGCGATAGCCGTTTTTGTCGAACAGTTTTTGCGAGGGCCTATTTTCGGGATCAATGGTCAGTTCGATGCGCCGGCAGCGTTTTTCGCACAAATCCATCTCGACAAATTTGAGCAGGCGGGTTCCGAGTCCGCTGCCCTGCATGTCGGCGTCGATCCCAATCTGCCATAAAAAATAGGTGTCCGGATTTGCGGAGACCGGAAAACCCATCACCCAGCCCACCACGCGCTTACCCTTCCGCGCCACATAACAGTATTTTCCGAAGTAGCGAATCATAATTTTGTAAACGTGCGCGTCGTAAACTTCCAGCGGTGGACAACGGCGCACCAGATCGTGTACTTCCAGATACTCCGGCTCCTTCGCCGTGCGCATTTCAAGCGCTTCATCCTTTACGGAAAGCAGTTTGCTCATGTGGCGCATCTTTGCACGCAGCATCTTGGCGCTGCCGATATCTTTGCGGTGGTAAAATGAACCCTGCACCTGCCTGATAGTCCGTTCCACGCGCTTATGCGCCAACGTTATTTTGTTTGCACCGGCAAGGAACGCCAGCCCGCGTTCCGTGCCCACGGCCAAACGCCCATCCGTGTCGAGTCCGCAGCTGTGATAGAGCTTTACCGCCGTCACATTGGTCAGGGATTCATCAAAATCTACGTCAAGGGTCTGATACATCTTTTTCGGATATTTCGGCGGCACGATATACTTACACACCGTAGCCTCATTTCGGAAGCGCAGCGTCGTTTCCTCGCCCCGAAGCACGGCGTCGATCCCTTTCAAAAGATCGTCTTCCAACAGGTACACCACATTCATCCATTCCGGATCGCCCGGCCGGATATTGTATTCAATCAGCTTAACGCCCTTCGCTGTTACCATAAACTGACCGTACAAAAATCCGCAACAGATGCGGCCGGTCTCCTCTTTATAAGCTTCTAATGTGCTTCGAATAATATTGAACGCCTCGCCGTAATCGGCCATACCCAAAAACGGCAGCATGTGGTCGGCGTCGGAATACGATCCCATACTGGCCGTATTGGGACCACGCTCGCCGGGCAATAATTTCTTGAAATCCTGAACGGCCGGCGTGGGCACAAGCGCCGTATCGTTAACCAGACACTGCAGTGTAAATTCCTCGCCCTCTAACAATTCTTCTACAATTACCTCGTTATAACCGGAATAGGCTTCATCGATGATAAACTGAATATACTCCGCAACTTCGTTTTCACTTTTAAGTTGATCCCCGTACACCCGCACGCCCAATCCATCCGTCAACCCCAACGGTTTAACAGCCACCCGCCAGTCCATGCTTTTTGCGTACGCCTTCGCTTCTTCTGTGTCCGAAAATACACGAAATTCGGGCACAGCGCGGGGCAGATATTTTTTCAGAAGATGGCGTGTAAAGGCCTTGTTGTTTTCGAGGCGCGCCGCAGACTTGTCCGGACCGAACGCCTTAATATGCGCCTCTTTGAGAGCGTCAATCAGTCCCAGCTCCAGCGGAGCGGCCGTGGCCGCCAGAACCAAGTCGGCTTCACAATCCCTTGCATATGTTACTACTGCTTTCAGATCGTTCAACTTGCCGATTGCATAACCATCCGCCAGAGCGACGATACCTGGATTTTTCGTATCCATATAAGTGAATAACCTGTAATTACCATGATTTTTCAGATTTTCGATGGTGATTTGTTCTTTTGCCCAACTGCCCACTACAAGAATGTTTTTCAATGTTTGCTTCTCCCTAATCCTTTATTTCTGTTTTAATGTAAACGCTCGGCATGACAAACAAAGATACGAAAATAGAGTTTTAAACGGCAGCTATTTATTTTTTTTTGTTTCCTCGGCTAACCTTGTGATTGCCTACTTACCGCCACAAATAATACCGTATTGTTACTCAATCCTTACAACTGTGCGGCCTTGGAGAGAATCATTCAATAAAAAAATAAAATAATGCTAACGCTTCCGTATAAAACATATTAAGTTATGGCAAATTCACGGGTATCATTAATACGGGAGGGGATAAAAATCCGTATACTGCTTTTTTAAACGGACAAACAGCTAAACAACGTTTGCAGGCTTCCAACGGTTTAAAGGGAGAAATCATGAAACGCCTCGTTATTATAGTAGCAATTGTTATTCTCTCCGGAAATGTGCTGGCCGATGAAATCCGCGGCAAAGGCTATCTGGGGATCAAGGGCGGCCTGGCCGCTTACGCCGGCGATATCGGCGGCAATAAATTCGCCTCCTATTATGACTTCAATACCGGCTATTGGATAACCGACTATCTCGCGCTCGGCTTCAACTACGGCAAAGGGTTTTTAAGCGCTTCGGAAAATTTAAACAGCGGCGAACGGTATTTTAAAACCTGGCTCTGGAATTACACGTTTTTATTGAAGTACAAATTCCTTCCGAAAAACTTATTGAATCCCTATATCACTGCCGGTTATTCCATCATCGACATCAATCCCAAAGGAAGAAACGGGCTCCGTTTACCGAATCGACGGGCGGAGGTATACGAAAAGATCAATTACGCCATTCCTTTGGGTATTGGCTTCTCTTATTTCATTTATGAGTATCTGGCCGTTGATTTTGAAGCTATTTATCACTATTCCGGCACCGATTATCTCGACGACCTTGATACAGGTTCGAGGAACGACGGCTGGACCACCACCGCGCTTGGTTTAGCATTCCATTTCGGAAAGGCGAAAGATACAGATAAGGACGGCATCCCGGATAAACAAGATGCAGACCCCCTGCACGCCGAAGACTTCGACGGCTTCCGGGATGAAGACGGAGCGCCGGATCCCGACAACGACGGCGACGGCATATTGGATATCTGGGATAAAGAGCCGCTCAAGGCTGAGGACACAGACGGGTACAGGGACAAAGACGGCGTGCCTGATCCGGATAATGACGGCGATGGTATCCCCGATGTGGATGACAAGTGTCCGGGAGATGATACTAATCTGAATACGAAAGAAGACTTCGACGGCTTCCAGGATGACGACGGTTGTCCCGATCCGGATAATGACGGCGACGGTATTCTGGATGCGGATGATCAATGCCCGGACGAGGCCGAGGTTTTCAACGATTATGAAGACGACGACGGCTGCCCCGATGAGAAACCCGAAATGGCAGTGGAAAAAGGCGAGGCCATCGTTCTGGAAGGCATCACTTTCGCTTCGGGAAGCGCAAATCTGACAGCTTCCTCAAGAAACACGCTGGATAAAGTTTACCGAACCCTGAAAGAAAATCCTGAAATTGTGGTGGAGATCCGGGGCTATACGGACAATATCGGAAACTACGAATACAATGTTCGACTGTCGAAACAACGGGCCGACGCGGTAAAAACGTACCTCTTCCAAAAAGGAATCGATGCATACAGAATCCCAACCAAAGGTTTTGGTCCGGCGGATCCGATTGCACCGAATACCACACCTGAAGGGCGCGCCAAAAACCGAAGAATCGAATTTTTCAGAATACAATAAGCTAAATCGTTTGATAACATCGAGGCCGGGCATTCGTCCGGCCTTTTTTTTGGTCTCAAATCGATACGAGTGCGGTGAACCTCAATGGATGTTTACGCCATCGGATTATTGCTCCCTTCAGTTTTGTTAAAAAAATTTTAAGGCTGTACTACGATCAGATTAAGGAGGTATTATGCCGATAAAGCCTAATCTCATTGAACGATAAGGCGAATTCAGACTGTTTCATTTATTTACCTAACCTTAACGAATGGAGGGGAATTTTTATGCCTGTAGTCAAACTCAAACAAACCATAGAAATGCCGCGTGAACGTGTTTGGCAGTTTATAAGCGATATCAAAGAGGCGCCGCAGTGGGTAGTGGTGATGCAATCGCTCATCGAAACGAGCGAAAATCCGCTGCAAAAAGGCTCCGTTTACCGGGAAGCCTCGAAAATCGGGCCCAAAGAGTCCGAAACGGAATGGAAGGTAACCCGTTTCGAAGCGCCGCATATTCAGGTTCATGAGTGCAGCGAGTCCGATTTCCGGGCAACCCTGACCATGCGCGTCGAAGAAAACGGCGACGGTAAAAGCACGCTTCATCATACCACCGAGTTTAAGCTCATGCCCAATTTCAGGCCGCTGGGCTGGTTGCTGGAGACCCTTTTCATCAAACGGCTTATGAAGAAAAGTCTGCGACAATCGGTGGATAACTGCAAACGCATGATAGAAGAACGCGTATCACAAAACACATGATGCCGTCATGTACATTCAAAAAGAGCTGCCCACATTCACATTTATAAAATTCGAAGGCGCTTCCCTCCCGCCGCCGGTTAAAAATATGGTGGAGATTAAGGGCTGCGGCGATGAAACAAACCTGCGCCTCTATCCGCGTAATACGCCCGAAATCCTGTTCAATCTTTCCGAACCGCTGCACGGCGAATTGCAAAACCAAAGGCCCGTCATCAAGCATATTACCATTCAGGGATGCAAAACAGCTTTTGCCAATGTATACCATCCCCGTTTCTGTCATTTTATTAGCATTCGCTTTACGGTCAACGGTTACTATAAATTGCTGGGCATTCCGCAATACACATTTACCAATCACTTCTTTAATCTGGATGACGTTTTCGGACGAAACGGTGAACAACTCATTCCGGCGCTTCAAAACGCCGCGACGACCATGCAACGCTTTTGGATACTAATCCGATGGATTAACGGGGAGCTGCTCAACAAAGCTGCACCAACCGGTTTGTTATCCGATTTTATCATCCGGCAATTTCAACAGTATCCTGATATAACAGTTAAAGAACTCACGGATCGTACCGGCTATACACGAAAACACCTCGCGCAACGCTTCAAAGAAGAATCGGGACTAAGCATCAAGGAATACCAGAAAATCGAGCGTTTGAATCGCGTCATCCGAAATCTTCAAAATGACGGACGTATTTGCTGGTCTAATCAGGTATATGGCAACGGCTATTATGATCAAAGCCATTTCATCAGGGAGTTCAAACGCTATACGGGATTAAAGCCGACCGAATTTGCAAACCAAAACGTAAAACAATAGCATCTTTACTTTATATTTAGTTCCGTTTACTTATTGAGCATCATACCCCTCACTGCCTCCATCATATTGCTCTGTAGAAACCGTATAAACCGGTCGCTGCAATTGAGGTTACATTTTTACAATACATCACTACCGCACGAGGTTATATTTGATTCAAAACGGGAAACGGCGCAGGTTTTATGAGTAGTGTTAAATAATATAAATCCATTCGATGACATAAAATGATGATTAATGAATGAAAACCGTAAAGGAGAAAGCCATGATACTCATGCTTGGTGTTTTTTTGTTTGTAGCAGGATATTTATTGTTAGGCTATCTGTTTCATTTCGTCATTTTTCCCGAGACCAAACCCGATCCGAAACAATATGTTAAGCCGGGCGACCGTTTTGGTTCTACATCCGTAGGCGATGAACTCACCGTTATCGATAAAGAAGGTGATTATCTCCGGGTTCAGCTGGCGTTTGCGCCGCGTGCGGAAGGCCCGCCGCTTCACATTCACTCCGGCTGGGACGAACGGTTTAAGACCCAATCCGGGAAACTCGGTTTGATAGTAAACGGAGAGAAGAAAGCGCTGGAACCAGGGGAATCGACAACCGTTCGTAAGGGCATAGCCCATAAGCCATATAACGCCGATGATGGCCCAACCGTTGCTGAATCGTCGATGCCGGCCGTGTTCGTCATGTATCTGAGCCAGGTTTACGGCTTCATCGATGAAGATGAAAAGAACCTGCGTCCGCCCCGCATTCTTTTACAGATGGCCTTGTTCAATCAATACTTCGATTCTTATTTAGGCGACGGTCCGCCCGTCTTCATTCAAAAGATACAAAACGTTTTACTTATTCCGGCTGCCCGCCTGTTAGGTTATCGGTCGTTTTATGAGAAATATCGCATCCCAAAGAGCGGTTCGGAAACGTCAAGGTTAACGGCGTCATAAATTAAACTAATGACGGGCGAGGCCATTTCAATGCATTTCGTTAAGACCTTCTCCGGACAGACTCTCAATCAGATATGGATCGCCGGCAGGCAACAGATGGTGTTTTTCCAGCCATTGCAATACATAAAGGAGAACAAAAGCAAAAGCGGCCAGCAAAATTCCCAGTTCCCAGACGCCGAACGCCGGCTCTTGGCCAAAAGTTGCGGGCATGGCAATGATATATAGATCCAGCCAGTGCCCAATCAACATGACGACGGCCACCTGCAACATAACCTTATCGCTGCGCTTGCTTGCCGCTGGCAACAGGGCCAAAAACGGAACGAGCCAGTTCAAAAGAACATTGAGAAACGACAGCGACCCCCAGCCACCAAAATGACGGAAGATATAAAACGATGTTTCTTCCGGAATATTGGAGTACCAGATCAGCATGTGCTGTGAGACCCACATATATACCCAGAATACACTGAACGACAACAATAAATTGCCCATGATATGCAGATGGCGGGTGGTAATCAAATGATCAAAACCGGCCCTGCGCAGAACGACCATGAACACAACAATAACGGCGAAAGTACTGCACAACATACCGGTTATCATTAACAATCCGAAGATGGTACTGTACCAATGCGGTTGCAGCGACATCATCAAATCGAAACTGGCCAGGCAATAAGTGACGCTCGTAATGACAAAATAGAGCGCCGAATATCGAATATTTTTACGGGTATGCCCAATATGTCTGTCGTCGTCCTGCTGCAGGGAGTGTTTCAGCAATTTGCGCGACAGGAAAATCCAGAAGAGAAAATAGAGGAGCAGCCGCGCCGCAAAAAATCCTGAATTTAACCAGGCCTGTTTTTCCTTCAGAATAGGGTCGTGCGCCACGGCGGAAGGATGGCTCCACTCATAAAGAATATGAATCCCGAACAGTAAAATCAGTCCGCCGACGGCCGCCGGGAATAAGACCGTCATAACTGCTTCCGGTACGCGCCGGAAGGAAACGGCCCATCCGGCGTTGCTCAAATACAGAGAGGCAATAAAGAACCCCGCTCCAATTCCCAGGCTGAGTATATAAAACTCGGCGATCAGAAAATTGGGCCAGATCCGTTCGGGAGCAAAAAAGAGGCCCGAGACAAATAACAACAATCCCAGCCCGCACACAATCCATAAAAACATTTTGTATCGGCGCGGCAATGTATATGTATCGTTTATGGAGAGCCTCATGGTTGCGTCCTCTGCAGTTTCCTCAGATAGTTGATCACCTGCCAGCGATCTTCTTGGTCGATTTGAGCGCCGTAGGCCGGCATATTCTTAAAGCCGAATGTGATAATGTGAAATAACGCGCCGTCCTCTCGATTCACAGACTTTTGAGATAACAAAGACGGCGGCGGCGGAAACCCGCGCCGGGTTACCGGACCGATACCGCCGCCGTTATTGCCATGGCACAATGCGCAAAAACGTCGGTAAATGGTTTCGCCGCGTCCGATATCACGGCGGGTGCTATCGGCAAACGGATTGGTCAACATCGTTGCCGCGCGCTGCCTTTCGGCCGGGGAGCTTCCGAAAGGCAACGATGCTTCTGTATGCGCCATGGCGCCCTCCACTTCACGCTGATTCGTACGTTTGTTATCAAAAAAGGGATTGGCTGTTTGCGACTGATAGGCGTAACTCTTTACCATATCCGGCATATAATCCACATTGCGCCGGGTAGGTCGGCTGCCCGCCGAGTTAAAAAGGATATAAAGCATTACAGCCAATAAAAACGTCAAAATAATGATCGCAATATTCCATCTCATCATATCAACCCGGTATTACATAATGTTCCACAGACGGCGCCTCCTTTAAAAGTTTGACGGTCTCGTCGGCGTCAAATGAGGGATGGTCTGTTTCGAGCGCAATCACGAACCGATCGTCTGTAACGCGCGGATGCGGTGGCGTGTCGCTCTTTTTTCCGGGATACAAACGCAGCCAAGCCAGCAAAGTAGCCGCAACGCCCAATCCACCGAACAATACCGTCAACTCGAACGTCACCGGTAAATAAGCCGGTAAGGAGTTGAATGGTTTGCCGCCCACGTTCAGCGGCCAGTCGATGGAACCGATCCAAAATTGAATCAGCACCGCCGTCGCCAGCCCGAGAAAGGCAAAGAAAAAACAAACATAGGTTAAGCGGCTTTTGGCTTCACCCATGGCTTCATCCAGACCATGGACCGCAAACGGCGTGTAAACATCATGGATCGTAAATTGATTTTCCCGCAATAGCCGAACCGCCCGAAGTAATTGCGCCTCGCCCTCGAATACCGCAAAAAACAGCTCTTTTTTCATTTCAATTGTTCCATTACATGAATGCAATGTTAGGCATGTTGCATTTATTGTCCATCAATGCCATTTAGCGCTTGTATTGCGTCCGGCAGAATCCCGGATTATCATTGCTAACATTTCCTCACTCCGTTTGCCTTGTTCTCTCCGTTTTCATGCCGCCCTTACTCCAATGTCGCAGGATTGCCGACATTCTCCGCCGCCGGTTTCCTCGAATCTGATTCATGCCCGTCCTTTTTCTTACCGTAATTCAAAACGGCCTTCACTTCGCCGATGGCCACGAATGGGATGAAACGCGCAAACAACAAAAACAGGGTAAAGAATAAACCGAAACTACCGGCAAGCGTGGCAATTTCGATCAATGTGGGTTGGTACATGGCCCAGCTCGAGGGCAGGAAATCCCGATGCAACGACGTTACAATGATCACGAAACGCTCGAACCACATCCCGATGTTGATGAAAACCGACAGGATAAACACAAACAAGACGCTGCGCCGAAGCGTTCGGATCCACAAAAGTTGCGGCAGCAAGACGTTGCAGCCTATCATGATCCAGTAGGTCCAGGCATAAGGCCCCAGGGCGCGGTTGAGAAAGACAAAGCGTTCGTATTCGTTAACTGAATACCATGCCATAAACAACTCTGTTGCGTACGACAACGCCACAATTCCCGAAGTGAGCAATACGATCTTTGTCATCTTTTCAATGTGATCGATGGTGATATAGGCTTCATAATGCAGCACACGCCGGGCGATGATCATCAGCGTAAGGACCATCGCAAATCCGGAGAAAATGGCACCGGCCACGAAATACGGCGGAAAAATTGTGGTATGCCATCCGGGAATGACCGACGTGGCAAAGTCCATACTGACGATGGAATGCACCGACAACACCAGCGGCGTTGCCAATGCGGCCAGGAGGAGATAAACCGTTTCATAATGCTTCCAGGCGCGCGCGGAACCGTTCCATCCGAAACTCATGATTCCGTAAACCCACTTTTTAATCTTCGTTTTAGCCCGGTCGCGGAGGGTGGCCATATCCGGAATCAAACCCAGATACCAGAAAACCAGCGAAATGGTGAAATAGGTGCTGATTGCAAAGAAATCCCACAACAACGGAGAACGGAAATTCACCCAGAGAGGACCGCGCGTATTCGGATATGGTATGATCCAGAAAAACAACCAGGGACGACCCATATGGATCAAAGGGAAAATACCGGCGCAAATAACCGCAAAAAGCGTCATGGCTTCCGCAGAACGGTTTATCGATGTGCGCCATTTCTGTTTGAATAAGTAGAGAATCGCCGATATCAACGTTCCGGCGTGGCCAATCCCTACCCAAAAAACAAAATTGGTTATATCGAATGCCCAGCCCACGGTCTTGTTAAGCCCCCAGGTACCGATTCCCACCATAATCTGGTAGGTTACGGCGACGACGCCAATGACGAGTAGAGTGAACGACACGAGAAAGGCCGTCCACCAGAGCGGCCCCGCCCTGCGTTCCAGCGGCGCCATCACATCGTCAGTGACTTCTCTGTAGCTTTTGTCGCCAGCTATAAGCGGTTTTCGTAAAATGGAATAAAACATAGCTCAGCACATTGTTTTTGTGTTGGTAATCCACCGTTGCGGCTCGGGCGTAAACATGAAGATTTCATCATTTATCCTTCTTCCCTGCCCTGCTCCGGTTCCAGACCGGAACGATTCCGCACTTTCGTCAAGTAACCCACCGTGGGGAGAAAATTCATTTCTTCCAGCATGTGATAATGGCGTGGATGCTTAACCAGCCGGGCAATGCGGCTTTCAGGATCGTTGAGATCGCCAAATACGATGGCGTCTGCCGGACAAGATTGTTCACAGGCGAGACGGATATCGCCGTCCTTCAGGGGCTTGCCCTCACGCTGGGCTTTGGCTTTGGCCGCCTGGATGCGTTGTACGCACAGTGAACATTTTTCCATCACGCCGCGGGAACGCGTGGTAATATCGGGATTCAATACCAGATGCTCGCGCTCTTTCTCATTACGATAATCGAACCAATTGAATCGGCGCACTTTATAAGGACAGTTATTGGCGCAATAACGCGTACCCACGCAACGGTTATAGATTTGCTGGTTGATGCCTTCGTCGCTGTGGACAGTTGCCAGAACGGGACAAACGCCCTCGCACGGCGCGTGATCGCAATGTTGACACATCACCGGTTGGTGCATGACGGTCGGATTGTCTTCCGATCCGCGATAATATCGGTCGATACGAATCCAGTGCATCTCCCGCCGCCGGTATACTTCGTCTTTACCCACCACAGGAATGTTGTTCTCCGCCTGGCAACTTACAACACAGGCGGAACAGCCCGTACAGCGGTGCAGGTCGATCGCCATGCCCCAGTGATGCCCGGTATATGAATGGTCTTCCGGCCATAGCTGCACTATTTTATGGGTGTCGGGATTGCCCGATGCCGGGTTTTTGCGGTAGGCCTGTAACGTAGTTTCCCGTACAAGCTTCCGTTCGCCTCCCCCCAGTTTTTCCGGGACACGGATATTGTGGTGCGTCTGCGTTTGGGCTACCCGAACTTTGCGACCCGTTTTATGAAGCGTAACACTGTTAAAGTATTGACGGTATCCGTTTCCCGAACAACTGAAAATGAAGGTGTTGCGGCCGATCTTTTCACCATCCTTTACCGTTAAGCGGCTCTCCAGCCACTGCGGTCCGATCCGTGCAAATCGGTCTGTACCCTTTCGGCCATAGCCCAGCGCCGCCGCAACCACATCGTCGTGTTGCCCCGGCTGGATCAAAGCCGGCAATTCGAGCGACTGATCGCCCGCCGAGATGCGTATAACATCGCCCTGTTTGATATCGAGCCGTCGCGCCCGTCCCGGCGACAGACAAATAAAGTTATCCCAAACCGTTTTGTTAACGGCGTCCGGTAATTCATGCAGCCATGGATTGTGGGCGTTCCGTCCGTCTAGCATGGATTCCGTGGGATACAGATGGACTTCCATGTCGCCTTCCGGCAACAGTCCCTCTTGCGGCAATAAGCGGAACTCCACGCCTGAAGGCGACGGCGCGTCGCCGTTTATGCCGGACAGTTTGACAAATCCACGGCGAAGCGCAGCGCCCCAAAACGATTTAAATGAAAGGCCTCCCCCGGCCTTCTCGTGTGAAAAAATCGACTTTTGCCAGTATTCCCGGACCAATTGCAGGTCATCTTTATCGACGCCGCAAAGCATAGCGCACAGGCGCCGTAACGTACGCGCTTCCGTAAACGGCGGCGCCATCGGCTGCCGCAATCCAAACAAAGTTCCACCGTATTCCACGTCATCCCATATTTCCAAATAATGAGGCGCGGGCAACACCACATCCGCCTGCGCCGTTGTTTCATCCTGATGAGCGCTCTGCGCGACCATGTATCCGACGCCACGCAATCCATCTTTTGGCAGCTCCGATATTGTATCATACGCCGGATTACAACCGCCGGTAATCAGGGTATGGACGGCTCCGCTTTTAAGCGCTTTCAGAAAATCATTGAGGGCTCGGTCGTCGCCGTTCCACTGTTTGTAAGGATTTTCGACATCAACGGTATTGCCGTAATTGTTCAGCCCTATATTTATGTGATTCAGCAGCACCTGCAGGCGCAGATCGTTTGTATCGCAAATCACCAGACTTTGTCCGGCGTTGTTCAATAAACGTTCGGCGATTTCATCCGCAATTTGCGCTTCTAAAGAGGGGATTTGTGAGGATTCGCTTTGAAGCTCCAGCGGCCGGTTTTGATTGGATAGACGGGCCACTCTATCCGCAATGCGGTGAATAATAGCAACGGTTTGTCGCTGCGTTACGACGTATCGCCGGTCGGCGTTAGACCCGGTCAGGGAAAGACGCCCTTCCAATTGAATATGTTGTGAAATCCGCACTGGATGGCCTTCGAGGCTGCGTCCCTTTGTATAATCTTTGCTGAATTCGACCGGTGAAATCCAGGTATTCAGAAAATCCGCTCCGAAGCTCACAATGAGTTGTGCGCGATCGAAGCGATAACGGGGAAGCATACGCTTTCCGTGGGTGTGTTCGTGAGCGTCCATTATAGCGGCATGGGATAGCGCATCATATTCGATATGGCGCACGCCTTTGTATCGATCTAAAACCCGTTGAATCCAGTAGCGGGTGGAAGGACTGTTGATACTGCCTGTCAGAATATAACCACCGCCGGTCTTCTGTTTGAACCGCCTTTCCAAATCGGCTGCGATCGTTTTCCAGGAAACGGATTTACCATGCATCTGCGGCCGGCTGATGCGCTTGCTATCGTACAAATCGAGAACAGAAGCCTGACCGGCGGCACAAACGCCGCCTTTTGACAGCGGATGTTCCGGCTGACCTTCAATTTTAACGGGACGACCATCGCGCTTCTTAACCAGAAGACCGCAACCGGCGTTACAGGCGCCGCAGGCGGCGGCGTACCAGCTGGCCTTTCCCGGCGTATGGCCTTGTTGACCTTTCGTCAACGGCACGATTTTTTCGATATTTCCGCGCGAACACGCCGCCAGTACCCCGCCGCCCAGGCCGAAGCCGGCCAGTTTCAAAAAAGAACGCCTGTCGGTCGTGGCCGGGTTTTCCGATAGTTGAGCGATTCTGGCGTCCAACGGCAGCCGCCCGGGAAATTCGTTCTCAAGCCTGCGTCGGTATTCCGCCGTATTTTCGCGCTCTTCCAATCCCTTCCAGTATTTTGGTCCTTGTTCTTTGCTCATCTTTTTTTTTCGTGTACCTTGTCTTTATTCAATTATTTTGCAATTGGTTTTCAGTATACGCTTCGACCTGTGCCAAAACACAGTCATTGGCATTAGCATCTGCACAGATCATTCATTCACAATTCAACAATTCAATCATTTGCCCTTTTAATAATGACACACCGTACAACTGATCGACGCCTGCCGTTCCTTCAGTTCGGTGATCCGGCCTTTATTCACATCGCGATGGCAGTTCACACACCATCCCATCGTCAGGTCGGCATACTGGTAGACGCGATCCATAGTCTCCACCGGTCCGTGGCAACGCCGGCAAGTAACGCCCGCGTTCACATGGCCACTGTGGTTGAAATAAACATAATCGGGTAGATCGTGAACGCGTATCCACTCCAACCTGCCTGTTTTTTCGCTTCTGTTATATTCCATAGATTCGCTGTTAAAACCCACAACATCGTATAATTTTTTAATTTCCTGCGAGACGATTAAGCGGGCATCACGATTTGCTTCTTCCGCGCGTTTCTCTTCCTGTTTGATATCATCCCAGGGAGCGGTTACAAAACGATGGCAGTTCATACAGACCATCGCATTGGGCACCGCCGCCCGCCGGCTCTCTTCAGCGGCCGTATGGCAATACTGGCAATCCATCTGCAAATCGCCGCTGTGCAACCGGTGCGAAAACCGGATCGGTTGTTCGGGAGCGTAGCCCTGATTGATGCCCGGCAGATTCCACGGTACACTCCGAACGAGCAGGACCGTTGTCATGATTACACTTGCCGCAAGAAGAATCACCAGACTGCGTTTTACGAGCATCGTGCGATTGTTCATGCCTTACCCACCATTACTTTATTTCATTCTCCACAAACAAAGCGACCCGCCCTCAGTTTATCGTTGTTGAAACACGTTGTCTTTTCAGGACCGTCGCCGTCCGCTGCAGAATCGTGGCAACCATCAGCGAAACCAGCGCCAGGGCAATAAATACGATGAATCCTCTGGCGTAGCCCGCCACGCCGAAAAGTTCTACAAACCATCCCAGCAGTGGCGGTATTAAAAAGCCGCCGAGCGCTCCGAGGCCGCCGACCCAGCCAGCGCCGCCGCCTACCGCTTCGGAGATATATTCCGGCACCAGCTTAAAAACGCCTGCATTGTTAACGCCCATACCCATTGCCATAAGAATCAAGCCAAGTACGCCAAACACCAGACTTTTAATGAAAGCCAGCAGAACTGCGCCCAGCAGCATACATGTCAGAGCCAGGAAGATGGTACGGACGCCGCCGATTCGGTCGGAGATGCTGCCGCCGGGCACTCGTATCAGCGAGGCCAAAACGGAATACGTCATGGTCATGGCGCCGGCAGTCGTTATATCCATCCGCAGGTATTCCTGCCAGTAGGTGGGAAACCAGACGGTTAATGCCAGGAATCCGCCGAAAGTGGTAAAATAGAGTAAGACCAGCGCCCACGTTCGCCAGATTTTTGCGGCGCGCCAAAGGCCGTCCCAAACGCCGCCGGACGGGAAAATGGCCTGGCCCAACTGAGACGCTTTTGTTCGCGCTTTTTCCGCAGGATGATGTTTAATCAGTTGAAAATAATAAGCGTTGTGTCCGTAAAGCAGATAGAGGCCCATACCCACCATGAGCACGGCCAGCCATACACCATAGGTTCCGGTAAGCGCAAGAACCCCGATTAACAGCGGAATCAAATAAGAAAACAAGCCCGGCGCGATATTGCCGAGACCGGCGTAGAATCCGAGCGCCCAGCCTTGTTTATCCTTAGGAAACCAATAGGAAACCTGGCCGATGCCCACCGAAAAGGACGCGATACCGCAGCCGCATAGCAGCGCCAACAATAAAAACATGGGATAATGGACCATGGTTAGTTGGTCTTCACCGATGGCGTAAAACATGAGCATCAATCCTGCCATACCGGCGAGCGACAGTCCCAATAACCAGATGAACGGTTTGCGTCCACCGGTGGAATCCACCCAGGCGCCGAAGGGAATGCGTAACAGGGAGCCGGACAGATTCGGCATAGCCACCAACACGCCCAGTTGCACGGCGGTCATCTGCATGGTTTCATCCAGGAGTTTGGCGGTGGGCCCAAAAAGCGAAACGGCTGCAAAGCCCACAAAAAAACCGATGGTCGCGCCGAACAGGCTACGTTTAGGATTGCTTTTCAACTCAACATTGTTCACCTGACGAATCATGTTCGATCGTTTCTCCTTTTGGATCATGGCAATCAACCTTCAACGGAACGTCTTTTTTTGCGATGCCAGTACCAGCGCACCATCTGCGGTTTCCGCCATAAATAAGGATTGGGCACCACCAGAATATGGACCAACCGTGTGAACGGAAATAACAAAAAGAAAAGATAGGCGCCGATGATGTGTAGTTTGACAAGCAACGGCAAGGGCGTTACGTAAGCCAGGTTCGGTTTAAATGTAAAAAGCGACATAAGATAGGGGCTTAACGACGACGCAAACCATGAGCTGCCCCACCGGGAAAACACAGCAGTGAACAGTCCGGTGCCTACCTGGAATAACAGGACCGACAATACGATCCAGTCCGCGGCGGTTGTGATGGTGCGATTGCGGTCGGAAGCGAACCGCCGGGCGACAATGTGAACCAGCCCCACCATGGCAAACAATCCACCGATAAAGCCCGCCGCTTCAAGCAGATAGAGTCGCAACGGGACGCGGTTCCACGACAGAACTTGCTCCGGAATTAAGAACAACAGCAAATGGCCCAAAAGCAGGATAAGGATTCCGTAATGGAACGGCACCAGCCCCCAGAAATGTACTTTGTTTTCCAGAAACTGGGAAGACAGGCTGGAATAACTAAACCCGCGTTTGCTGTAACGCTGTATGGAAACCAGCAAGAAGGCAAACAATGCCACATAGGGCAATACAGCAAATAAAAAAAGATTCAGGTAGTTCATAGCATCCAGTGTGTTTTGACGAATCGTTTATGTTTTATTATGGAATCAATTGCTAAAAGACGTCTCAACGTTTCGAAGCCGACACCTGCCCGCCGCCGGCCTGCTCCGGTCGGCGCCAGGCTTCCCTTTGATCCGCCGACGGAAGCTGGCGGCCGTTGTCTCCGTACCAATGTTGCAACAATCCGTGTAAGGCGGAAAGCAATGCCCGATAGGGATTATCTTCACCGATTTGAAGACGTATTTTGCGAATAACGGGATTGAGCTGCTCGTAAACCCAGCGGTGCGTGTCCGCTTCGTTTAAAATCGCCGCCGCCTTCAGGCAATGGCTGAGGTGGTCCGGCAGCTCCTGCGATTCTTCGATATGGTGTTGCATCAAACATTGCCGCATCTGAGCCAGAAACTGGCCGCGACGGTAGTCTTCCCCGTAAAGATGCCAGCCCACCTCAAGGCAGGCGGCCGCGTTCAGATCAAAGCTGTAGGTAAAGCATTCTTCGATCTCGGCGAAGCGGGCCTCGCGAATATATTTCTGAAACGGCTCAAAGGCGTCATAAACGGCCGCATGCCGTTGTTTCAACCAGCCTCCCAATCGGTCCGCGGTATCGCATACGCCCTCGTGGGGATAAGAGACCAATTCCGCAAACACATTTAATATGGCTCGATCGTGCATATTACCAACCTCGTTTTGGTTCTTCCCGGAAGCCAAAACCGGCCGATTGCTTAAATTCCAGCGGATCCCGGGTCATTTCAATGGCTTCTTCGCGATGGGCAGGCGGAATAACAAAGCGCTCGTTAAAAGTGCAAAGCGAGGTCAATTTGTATATCGCCTCTGCTTCATCCACCGAGCAATCGGCCTCGCGCAACATTTTTCGGGCCTCCGTCATGTCCACATCGCCGACGGTAACGGCGCGGCGATAGGTGCGCACGGCCATTTGCTTACGCAGTGCATAGCGCACTTTACTGTTGTCGCCGGCCGCAAACAGGGAACCCAGATACTCGATGGGCGCGCGCGCCCGTTCAAAGTCCGGAAAAAAGCCCTCGTTCAAATTTTTGATCGTTTCGCCGTTCATGATGGACATAACCGGCAGCATCGGCGGAACATAAAAAAGCATGGGCAGGGTGCGGTACTCGATATGCGGCGGCAATGCCAATCCCCATTCTTTGACAAACCGGTACACGGGAGAATCTTGCGCCGCCGCAATCACATCGTCGCTTATGCCGTTATCGCACGCCGCGGCGATCACCTCTTCGTCAAAGGGATCGGCAATCATTTCCCGCTGGGCTGTTACCAGTTCCGCATCCGGCTTTTTGGCGGTCGCTTCGATTTTATCCGCATCGTAAAGCAAGACGCCCAGGTAGCGGATACGTCCGACGCAGGAATGGAAACAGGCCGGCGCCTGCCCGCTTTCGATGCGGGGGAAACACAGGATACATTTTTCCGATTTTCCGGTCATCCAATTGTAATAGGTTTTTTTATAGGGACAGGCGGCGATACAGGAGCGCCAGCCGCGGCAACGCTGCTGGTCCAGCAGAACAATGCCGTCTTCGCCGCGTTTGTACAGAGCGCCCGAAGGGCAGGCCGCCACGCAGGCGGGATTGAGACAATGATTGCAAATACGCGGGAAATAGAAAAACACCAGGCGCTCGATGGCGAATAGTTGTTGTTTCTGTTCGTCCGTGAGCGCACTTAAATTTGGATCGTTCTCAGCATATTCGGGCGAACCGCTCAGATCATCGTCCCAATTGGGACCGGATTCGATATCCATCTCCTTGCCGGTGATCATGGAAACGGGCCGGGCCGTCGGTTGATCGTTGCCTTCCGGAACGTTGAACAGATGCTGGTAATCATACGTCCACGGCTCATAGTATTCATCGAGACCCGGTTGGCGCGGATGGTGGAAAATATTGGTAACCGTGCGCAACTTGTCGGTCGACAGCAGACGCAATTTACCGTTTTTGAGGCTCCACCCACCTTTATATTTTCGCTGATCTTCCCAGCGCGTGGGATAACCGGTGCCCGGTTTGGTTTCCACATTATTCCACCACATATATTCGGTTCCTCTGCGATCCGTCCAGATGTTTTTACAGGCCAGACTGCACGTATGGCAACCGATACATTTATCGAGATGAAACACCATCGAGATTTGCGAGCGAATATCCATTTGACTTCCCGGTTTTTATATGATCAATGCTTAAGCTGATTGATTGAATGTTTGCATTGTTGATCGTTCGAATTGTTAAGTGTCATACTTTTTACCTTTGCGCCCGTTCTTTTCCTGGACGCGGCACGGATGCTTACCATTTCAACTCCGGAAGTTTACGTACCAGAATATGCGTATCGCGATTGGGGCCGGTGGGCCCCCAGTAATTGAAATGATACGTGAACTGGCCGTAGCCTCCGACCATCAGATTGGGCTTGAGGCGCGTGCGCGTCAAACTGTTATGGCCTCCCGCGCGTCGATTTTTACGCAACGGCGATTTCGGAACGGAATAGGTTCGTTCCGGAGAATGGTACTGGATACAGATGCCTCTGGGGATGCGTGCGCTTACGCAGGCGCGCGTAACAACCACGCCGTGGTCGTTATAAACTTCGACCCAATCGTTATCGACGATGCCCAGTTCTTCGGCGTCGCGATCGTTAATCCAAAAGGGCTCCACCCCTCGGGAGAGCGTCGTCATACGCTGATTGTCCCCATACGTCGAGTGAATGTGCCATTTGCCGTGCGGCGTCAGATAGTTGAGCATCATAGCCTTATCTTTTTCCTCGGTCAGGGCCAGGTCCGCATAGCGACCCGGCGTCGGTTTGGGCTTGTAGGTCGGCAGATGCTCGCCGAATTGAATGTAGCCGGGATGGTCCAGATAAAAATGCTGCCGCCCGGTCAGCGTCCGCCAGGGCACCAGCCGCTCCACATTGTAGGTAAACGGGCTGTAAGCCCGTCCGTCGCTGATCAAACCGGACCACATGGGGCTGTTAACAAATCGCCGCGGCTGGGATTGTAAATCTGTAAAGCTGGTCCGGACGGCGCGCGCCTTTTCCGCCAGATCCGCCAGTGGTAAGCCGACCTTCGCTTCCATATTCTTATATGATCGGTAAGCCAATTCGCCGTTGGTGACGGTGGCCAGATTCAAAATAACGTCGCAAACGGTTTCATCCTCATCGAGCGAGGGATAGGATTGGCCGTTCCAGGACTGTACGGGATGGGAAAGCAGCATGGCGTCGTATAGGTCATCGATCTTATAATGGGTACCGTGTGCGCCCAGCCCCCGTTCGCGTGCGCCTCTGCCGAATGAGATGAATTGTTTATACAGATTTTTATAATCCCGGTAAACTAGGTTGAGTTTGGGCATGGTCTTACCCGGCACCGGTTCGGCCTCCCCCTTCATCCAGTCCGTAACGGCGGATTGACTGATTTCATCCGGTGTATCATGCGCCAGCGGTTGCACCACCAGATCGGCTACGGGCTCCGGGAAGTGTTTTTCCGCCAGTTGCGAAAATTTTTTAGCAATCTGTTTGAAAATCTCCCAGTCGCTTTTTGATTCCCAACAGGGCGGTACGGCCTTCGATAGCGGATGGATAAAGCTATGCATGTCGGTGGAATTAAGATCGGATTTTTCGTACCAGGTGGCGGCCGGCAGCACAATATCCGAATAGAGGGCTGAGGTGTCCATTCGGAAATTCAAATCGACGATCAAATCCATTTTGCCCTGCGGGGCCTGTTGCCGCCACGCCATTTCCTGCACATGATCACGGGCGAAATTTTCGTCGCCGACAGTGTTGGTATGCGTGCCCAGGTAATGTTTGAGAAAGTATTCATGGCCTTTGGCGCTTGCCATGAGCGCATTGCCGCGCCAGATATACCATACCCGCGGCCAGTTGGCTTCGTTGTCGGCATCCTCAACAGCAAAACGCAGTTTACGTTCTTTGAGCTGCTTCGCCACATAATCGGTGATCGTTTGCGGATCCCTGGATTGCGTCGCTCTGCGCGCCTCTTCCGCAATTTCGATTGAATTCTTATTGAACTGCGGATAAAACGGCAGCCAGCCGTTCCGCACGGCTTTGATTTGTAAATCGATGGTATGGCCCTGCGCCAATGAGCCGTCGGTTTGACTTGCGGGAACGGTATGGTAGTCGGTAAATGCTTTTTCATACCGCCACTGGTCGGTATGGACGTAATGCCAGCTTGGCGCGTTTTGCAAGCGGGAGGCGGGATACCAGTCCTTGGCAAAGGCAATCGCCGACCAGGATTCTCCGGGTGCGAGCTTTTCCTGCCCCACATAGTGGGCCAAACCGCCTCCGTTGACGCCGATACAACCGCAGAACATCAGGGCATGGATCGCCGCCCGGTACATCAAGTTGCCGTGATACCAATGGTTAACGCCGGCACCGATGATCACCGTACACTTTCCGCCGGTGCTTTCGGCGGTATGCGCCCATTCGCGTGCAAACCTGATCAGATTATCACGGGAGAGCCCCGTATATTTCTCGGCCCAGGCCGGCGTATAAGGGGCGTCGGGGTCGTCATAATCTTGCGGATAGTCGCCGGGCAATCCCCTGCTAACGCCGTACTGCGCCGTTAGAAGGTCGTAAGCCGTTGTAACCACTACGACGTCGCCGTCCGCGGTTCGAATCTTTTTGACCGGCACATGGCGGGTCATAGTCCCGCCAGCGGAAAAATCGTCGAATCGAACCGGCTTCAAACCGTCGTTATCATCAATAAAAGTCAAAACGGGCCGTATTTCCGAACCGTCTCTGCCGTCTTCCAGTTTCAGATTCCAACGACCGTTTTCGCGTCCCCAACGATGGCCCACGCTGCCCAGCGGCATTTTGGGTTTATGCGCCGTTTCATCCCACATCAAAAATTTCCAATCGCCGTTTTCCTCCTCTGCGTATCGTTCAAGTCGGCCCGCCCGTAACAATTGGCCGGCCTGCATGACGCTTCCCTCTTGCTTCAGTTCCACCAGAAACGGCGCATCGGTGTACCGCCGGAGATAATCCATGAAATAGGGCGTAGCCCTGTTGTGGTGAAACTCTTTGAGGATTACATGATTCACCGCCATCCACCAGGCGCCGTCCTGTCCGGCGTTAATTGCCATCCATTCGTCGGCGTATTTGGAAACCTGGCTGAAATCCGGTGAAAAGACGTACATTTTGCTGCCATTATGGCGTGCTTCTGCTGCAAAGTGGCAATCCGGTGTACGGGTCATATTCAAGTTCGAGCCCATCACCGCCAGCATTTTAGCGTTGTACCAGTCCGCTGATTCCTGGACGTCGGTTTGTTCGCCCCAGGTTTCGGGCGAAGCCGGCGGTAAATCGCAATACCAGTCGTAAAACGAAAGCGAAACGCCTCCCATCAATTGTAGCATGCGCGCGCCCGAGGCGTAACTGATCATGGACATGGCGGGTATGGGCGAAAATCCGGTAATGCGGTCCGGGCCGTGTTTTTTGATGGTATGGATATTGGCCGCCGCCATAATTTCCAGAACCGTATCCCAGGATGCACGTCTAAAGCCGCCTTTTCCGCGCGCTTTCTGCCAGCGTTTGCGATGGTCGTCGTCTTCAACCAGCGACCGCCAGGCATCCACCGGATCGTCATACTCCCGGCGGGCCTGTTTCCAAAGATCCAACAGCGCGCCGCGTACATACGGGTATTTAACCCGCAAGGGACTGTACAGATACCAGGAATAAGATATGCCGCGCTGGCAACCGCGCGGTTCGTAAGGCGGCAGTTCATGTTCCAGCGAAGGATAATCCAGTCCCTGCATCTCCCAGGTTACGATGCCGTCTTTAACGTGAATATCCCAGGTGCAACTACCGGTGCAATTGACGCCGTGGGTGCTGCGTACGATTTTATCATATTGCCAGCGATTACGGTAAAATTGTTCCCAGTCCCGTTGCTTCGGGACCACGTCGTCGCGTATCCATTTATTATTCATGCATCTCCACCCGATGTTGGATTTTAGCGGCGCGAAGCCGACTCGTTTTGAGCATGGTTTTGCGTACGTCCCGCAAACGATCGTTCCAGAACCGGTCGAATAAGACCAGTAGAAGAATGGCGCCGGCGACGCCAATCAGTATAAAATTGACCGTTGTCGCCGTTGGCGCCGGAACATCCTTTTTGGTTTCTTCTTTTAAAAAGGCCACAAGCGCCAGGACTTCCTCGCCGGTTAACGTTTGATTTTCATAAATCGGTTGCATGGTCAATCCGGGCGGCGCCGACAGCCAGCTTGTCAACGCTTTGCGCCCGCCCAGCCGGGCGTATGCGCGCGTTAGATTAGGTCCGAGCGTTCCCCCGCCGAACAGCGTATTGATCGAATTGACCGTATGGCAACCGACGCAGGACGGTCCGCCGTTCTTCAGTATTGTTTCGCCCATGAAAAGCGCTCTGCCCTGTTTGATATCCTCCGGCAATAGGGGCCGTTCGCTGATTTGCAAACCGGCGAATTGTGATTTTTCCTTTTTGGATTCCACGGCGATCAGATCGAGGAGCCGTTTAGCAAGGTCGCGCGTCATGCCCGGCGAGCGGGTCATCACGGCGCCGCGCGATTCCTTCTGTAATTTCACGGCGTATGGATCGCCGCTCTTTAACACGCCTTCGGGGTCCATCAGCCAGTTTACCAGCCATTCCCGGCTCTGGCGCTGGTTGACGTTTTTCAAATCCGGACCGGTCAGACGACCGCCGCCAATGGTATGGCAGTTGGCGCAGTTCTTTTTGAAGTATTCCGCCGCATCCTGTCCGTGAGCCATTACCGTAAAAAGCAGCGTGATCCAAATCAGGTTTGGCATGCTATGGCAAAATCGTTTACCCATGAATGCAATCCGGTTCGTTTGTTAGCTGTCGGTTTTCATTTGGTTGTATAAATGGTCAAATCCTATGCCAGCGTATGCCGGCATTGATAATTGACCAATATAAGTCACTGAAATTTTGAAACTTAGAACAATAACAAGATAGTGAGCTAAACGATAATGTTGGTTTCAGAAAGCGATCATTTGTATACACGCGTATGCACCGTAGCGCCAAATACGGACAAACCCCTTGCTATGCAAGACATCCCGAGTGCATAGTAACGTACGCAACCGTTGTCCGGCGGTTTTGAGCTGGTATTTACGGCGGTCAAAAAAAAGAGATTGATATCAACCTCTCAGAATATGCGGTGAGCGCAACACGTTTCATCGTGTAACAGGACCTAGACTCGGTCTCTCTGAACCATTCAACAGACCATCATCAAATTTAGGGGAGGCAAGCTTATGCCGGCATGTTTGCACAAGATAAAGATTCAGGCCGCGCCGCGAGCGGTTTTCGATGCCTGGACAACAGAGAAAGGAATATCCGCCTGGTGGACGAAAGAATGCCGTATGTCACAAAACGAGAGCGGCGTCCATATATTTGTCTTCGACAACGGCAACGTCAAATTTCATTTCCGCATCGATGAACAAATCCCGGCCAAAACCATCCGGTGGACCGGTATTGCTGCGGACAAAATGCCGCAAGAATGGGTAGGCACGCGTATCGAGGTTGATATTAACGCCAGCGAAGGATCGACAATCCTGAAATTCGGCCATATCAACTGGCAGTCGACTCAGGGCCTATTTGCACTTTGTAATACCACCTGGGGCGAGCTTATGTACCGTCTGCGGGATCATTGTGAAGGCAAGGGACGCGGACCGTTGTTTTTCGGTTGAAGGCCTTCGCCCGGAAATAGGCATAGCGATGGCATCACTTTTTGACAATCCATATAGAGCGTTTTACAAAACGATTGCATTCTCTTTCAGAGTAGACACCAAAGAAGTGCGGCATTGTCTATGTCATAGAGACCGGCTAACAAATTCCAGATAGGCCCGTAAAGCTTCCGCATGATTATGGCGATCATCCCGGGCTGCGTATAGTAACGTCAGCGGGGATTTTTCCACGTATTGAAGCAGCCGTTCGATCGCTTCTTGTTTGCGTTCCAGCTCCTCGCCATACCGGTGTTTAAAAATTTCCCACTTTTTCGGATCGTGATTAAACCAGCGTCTCAATGAAGTGCTTGGTGCAATATCTTTTAGCCACTCATCGATTCGGGCTTTGGATTTGGACAGACCGCGCGGCCATAAACGGTCTACCAGAATACGCACCCCGTCCTCCTCTTCCGGTTTATCATAAATCCGCTTTGTTTTGATATCATACATATTTATCCATTGCACTGTAGCGTTTCCGCCTGTTTGAAACGGTGCTGATTTTTAACGTATTCCACGCTCGCCCGCTTTCGCAATTGCAGACGTATATTCAATTTGGCGCCAAAGATGGCGCTGATAGCGGTCTCTTGCCCTATGAATGATCCGTACGGTTTCATCGCCTGTATAGGGCGTTATCCGTGCAATTTCTTCTACGGAGAGGCAGGCAATATCTCTTAAAATAAAACATAACCGCAATGCAAACGGTAGATGTTCCATGCATTTCAGATAATCACGGTCGTCGAGGGTGCGCAGACACAGCTCGATGGCCTCTTCATCCGGTTTCTGCCGGGCATCGATTTTTTCGTACAGGTAGAATGCGCTCTCTTCGGATTCCGTGTTCGTCTCGGGCGGATCGGCGTTGCGGCTGTGCAAATCCAGTAATGCCTCAACGCCCAGTTTAAATAGCTCAAATCTCTGATTTTGTTGCGTATTTGCCCTCCGTCGCATTTTTGCTGCCGTTTTTTGCAGTAACTCCATCGCCTGGTGATGGTCTTGAGTCATTTGTTTGAACAAAACATACAAGACCGGCACATCGTTTTTAAATTGCCGCTCTCCATAGGACAAATGATCTTTCAAAATGGACCTCCGATATGCGTGTCTATTCTTAGATTGATTAACCTTTAGAAGATTTGATTTGCCGTTGTGCGGCGATCGATTTGCAATTTGCGCATGATGCGCTGCAGGGCGGCGCGGGTCAGCCCGCATAGTTCCGCCGCCCGGCTGATATTTCCGCCGGTGCGGGCAAGAATATCTTCCAGATATTGCTCCTGAAAGGATCGTATGGCTTGTTTTTTACCTTCCTCATAGGAGCGCGGCGGACCGGTCGATTGGGCTTGCATGTTTTGGCCGGGAAGACCGAGATGCTCCGGCTGGATCGCTGCGCCGTTACTGATAATGACGGCGCGCTGAATGGTATTCTCCAATTCGCGGACGTTGCCCGGCCAATCGTACTGGAGCAGCGTATCCAGAACGGCGGATGTCAAAACCGGTTTTTTAGCTTCGGAAGGTAAAAACGACTCCGCCGCCCGGTTCAAGAAATGTTCCGCCATCACCGGTATACCGTTTTTGCGCTCCTTCAACGGCGGCAGCTCCATGCGCACCACCTGAAGGCGGTAAAACAAATCTTCCCGAAACCGGCCCTCTTTCACCTGCGAAATCAGATTTTTATTACTTGCGGCGAGCAGACGAAAATTGACCGGCACATCACGGTCGCCGCCCAATGGTCGCACCGTTTTTTCCTGAAGAACCCGCAGCAGTTTGCCCTGAAAAAGCGGCGACATGGAAGCGATTTCATCCAAAAAGACCGTACCGCCGTCGGCCTGTTCGAACAAGCCGGTTGCATCCCGATTGGCGCCGGTGAAAGCGCCCTTGCGGTAGCCGAATAACTCCGATTCCAAAAGCGTATCGGGCAAAGCAATACAATTAATAGCCACAAACGGTGCATCCCTGCGCTTGCTATAGCGGTGAATCTCCCGGGCAATCAGCTCCTTGCCCGTTCCGCTGGCTCCTTCGATAAGCACAGGAGCGTCGCTCGGCGCCACGCGCTTTACCAACGCCAAAACGTCTTTCATTTTCTGATCGACCGCGATCATGGAAGGCGGCTGTCCCAGGCCTTCAAACCGCCGTTCGTTGCGTCGTGAAAAAATATTGAACGCCATGCGTTTGACGGTATCTATGACTTCATCATTATCGAACGGCTTGGTAATGAAATGGGCCGCGCCCTGTTGCAAAGCCTGAACCGCTATTTCGATGGTACCATGCCCGGATATCAACACCACTTCCGTTTCCGGCCATTTGTTTTTAATCGTCTGCAGCAATTCGACGCCCGACATACCTTCCATCTTGAGATCGGTCAGGATCAGGTCAAACGCATCCCGCTTCATAGCGTTCAACGCCCCCTGACCCGAATACGCCGTATGCACCAAACAACCCAATCCCTGGATCAGCCGCTGAAGACCGCGGCACACATCTTCCTGATCATCAACCACCAGAACCTGCATGTCCTGCAGTTCTTCCGGTAATCCATCATTATGCATAAGGGACACCATCCTTTTGATATGAAAGCTTAGACGCCGACCGATCCGACGCCGGCAGGCGAACACTGAACACAGTGCAGCCCGGTTGCGATTTTTTAAGCGTCAATGCGCCGCCGTGTGTCTCCACAATATGTAACGCGGTTGAAAGCCCCAATCCCGTGCCGCTCGATGATTTGGTGGTATAAAACGGCTCAAATATTGTCTCTTTTTGGGCCACATCAATGCCCGAGCCGTTATCGGTCACTTCAATCACCAGCGCATCGCCAGGCGCTTCTTCCGTTAAGCTTAACGTTATGCGTCCCCCTCGTTCAGGCAACGCCTGTATGGCATTAATAACGAGATTAACAAATACCTGCTGAATTTGGGTGGCGTCGCCCATAATCCAATCTTTGCAGGCATCGAACTTTTGTTCGATATAGATATGTTTCTTCTCGTAGATGGGGCGCAGGAAGCGCACCACATTAATCAGGATCGATTTAATGCGGATCTGTTTATAACGCGGTTCCGGTAAACGGGCATAATCAAGAAGGTCGCGAATGATGCGGCGGCAGGTACGAGTATTGCGATCAATTACTTCGAGATGCTCTCTGAATGGCGACGCTTCGTCCATCTCCGATGCCATCATCTGATTATACATAGAAATCGCCGCAAGCGGGCTGTTGACTTCGTGGGCCACGACCGCCGCCGTTTTACCCAACACCGCAAGTCGGTTCTGATGCAATTGCTGTTTGTAAAGGCGCTCCCGTTCGGTTATATCGCGTACAAGCAATATCTTGACGGACTGACCGAAGGCGTCGATCGGCCTGGATGATATGATTTCATAAACCTGCTGGTCGATATGGAGAACACAGGCGGTTTCCTGCCGGATATCGCGGATACAATGGATACAGTGTTTCGGACCGTTGTTATGGCCATGACATTTGCTTACCTCAGGTTGGATGTCGTCCTGCTTGAGCAACTGCAATACGGGGCCGGCGCTTTTATTGGCAAGAATGATACGGCCGTGATTGTCCATCAGAATCAGGCCGTCTTTCATGGAGTTGACCACCAGATTCAAGCGGTCGTGTTCCAGTCTCAATTCCTGTTCACGCTTCCGGACGTTTTCGGTCATTTGTTTCAAGCGTTCGGTTCGTCTTTGAACGGCTTCCGCCATAAGATTGAACGCGTGCGCCAGATGCCCGATCTCGTCATCGGCTTTGATTGTGGCGCGGCTGCTAAAGTCGCCGTCCCGAATCTTCAACGCCAGAGACTGGAGCGTATCCAGCGGACGCACCACAAACTGTACCGGGAAATAAAGCAGTACGAGCGTCGCCAAAGCAATCAGTATCGCAATAGCCAACAAACGACTTTCCAATATTTTCAGGGGAGCCAAAGCCTGTTTCGCTTCCATTTCGTACATAACATACCATCCGCTGCTTTTAAGCGATGACGTTTGTCCGTAACGCTCCTGGCCTTGGCGGCAACGATGCCGACCGTTATGATCGTTTAAGTTTTCCGCCGGTGAATGCGCTTGCCGGTTTAGAACCAAGCTCGTCAAACCGCTTCGCGCCGGAACGGCCCGGTCGCCTTCCCATCCTTTGATTGCAATGCGGCGACCCTTTCCGTCGGTCATGGCGAGATGCTGGCCTTGCTCCGCTATTGGGCGTTCGGTTTCCCAATCCTTAAGAGCGTTCAAAACAACCGCTAAGTCAACCAGGCAATACAGATGGCCCAGTTTCCTCGTACGGGCGATATTCCATAAAGGCGTCTTAATGAAGAAGGCGGGGCTTTCTCTGTTTTTGAGAGAGGTAAAGCCGCTCAGCTGATTGGAAAACGAAAGGTTGTTGATGGAATCTATTACAACGTGTCCTCTTGCGCGCAACAAGGGCTGTTCTTCCATATCAAATAACCACAAATCTATAAAAGCATCGATAATGGCCAGTTTATTCTCATTCAGATGAAGACGCAGGCGATTAAGACGCTCCGCCGGTCGATCGCGGCTATGTCCTTTTTTTGGGGATTGCAGGAGACGCGCCATTTCGGTTCGGATAAAACCATCGGACGCAAAATCCCCGGCGCGTCGTTTCAGGTGATTTAACTTTTTGTCAAGAATGAACGCCCGCGTGCTCGCCTCGTTGTTTAACCGCGCCATGATTTCTGCTTCAAGTGAGCGATAAATGGTATTGATAATTACATAACCGGCCAGACTGAAAATTATCAAAAACAATAACACAAATCCCAACGGTAATTTGTATTTGATCGAGATGTGCGATAAAGGATCCTTTTTGAAGCCAGTCCATTTCATAACAAATTGCCGGACTTTATAAGGTTTAAATACTACTGCTTTATAGTATTTTTGCTTAAAAAAACGAATTAGAATGCAATCAAAGCATCGAGCAAATACCGGAAACCTCAGTTAAGCATCGGGCATTCATAGGGTTCTCTCAGCCTTAACGGCGCTCTTTATTCGCAGCGCCGTTCTTATGAAGCGGGTGCAGGTTTGTCCAACCGAATCCATCGTTCAACGATCCAGTGCTGATATTATTCTACATTCATGTGGAATTTAATTTTTATCGAATGTAATGTCAAATGATTCCCATTTCATAGCCAAAATAAGCGAAAACAGATATATTTAGCAGCGGTCCTTTTGTAACGCTACCGAAAGAGGTAAGGCTTGTTTACAGCGTCGACGCGGATTCATTAACCGCCCAGATGTTCCACAATATGGTCTGCAACACGAAATGCATTGGCGTAGATCGTCCAGGTATACGGCACGCTGCCGCCCGTGGGCATAAAGCTGCCGTCGGATACATACAAATTATCCACCTCGTGTACGCGGCAGTTTTTATCCAGCACCGACGTTTTGGGATCGTTTCCGAAGCGCAGTCCGCCTGCTACCAGATTAGGCGGCGGAGCGCCGCTCACCGAAGACGTAACGTTTTCGGCGCCCATCGCATTCAATACGCGCTCGCCCTTATCGGCCAGATAACGGCCGACTTTCAGATCATGTTCGTGGTTACCCACGCGCACCCTGGCCACCGGCGTTCCCCAGCGGTCTTTAACGTTGTGATCCAGAGTTACGAAACAATCGTCATTGGGCAGCCAATCACAAAAAATTTCAAATCGAATATGGCTGGATTCATTAAAATAGGATTCCAGCCGTCTTTTAAGCGTTTCGCCCCATACCAGACCGTTTTCACTCCACTTCTCACCGGCGGCTCTTCGGATGCCGTTAGGATGGGTAAACATGAATTCGATCATACCGCCTTTAAGCGGCGCACCGAACCGGTCGTCATCAATATAATACCAATCATGCAACGCACGATTGAAGAAGGGACCGAAGGTCTGTAATTCACGAACCCGATCTGCGCTCAGATTTTTGTGCAGAAAATCGCCGGATCCCGACCCCCCGGCTGAAAAGAGGAGGTTGCGCCCCACCTGGCCGTATCGGTTTCCCACTCCCCGGGGATGTTTTTTACCCGTGGAATGTAACAACAGGCGCACCGATTCGATTGCCTGGCAGGCCACCACAAATATGCGGGCTTTCACTTTTTGGCGGTAATCATGGGCATCATAATACTCGGCATAAACGATATTCCCTTGGTCGTCGCTTTCGAGGCGAAATACCTTGGCATGAGGAATCACCTCGCAGTTTCCGGTAGCAACGGCGGGATCGAGCAAGGCGGCGCGTGAACTCCCTTTGGCGCCCGTGGTGCAGCCGTAACTGCCGCAATACCCGGAATAGGAGCAACCGTCGCGACCCAGCGCCGGGCCGGGTAAAATCGCTCTCGGCCCCGGAATGCTGTTATAGCCTAACTTTTCACAGGCCCTGTCGAACCACTTTGCCACCGGATGCTCTTCCGTGGGCGGATAAGGGAATTTTTCCGTTGAGCGCGGCTCCTGCAGAGGATAATCAACCACCTTTCCCGAAACGCCGACGATTTGTTCAACTTTTGTAAAATAGGGTTCCATTTCGTCGTAATGCACCGGCCAGTCGGTCACATTGGCGCCTTCGATAGGGCCAAACTCGGAAAGCAATCGAAAATCTTTGGGCTTCAGGCGGTGGAAATAGCCGCTCATCACGTTGGTTGCACCGCCTACCATATTACCGTTCCAGAAATTCCAACCCGTATCGTAAGTGGACTTGCCTTCCCAATTGCCGCCGTTATTCTGCTCTTCGATCACATGCCGTTCATCCATTAAATTGGGGGTATAAAGCGGTCGGCGGCAGCAGGCGATTTCATCTTTAAAAAAATCTTCTTCCTTAAACCAGGGCCCTTTTTCCAGCACCAGCACTTTATACCCGGCTTTGGCAAGCGTATAAGCCACCGGCCCGCCGCCTGCACCGCTTCCAATCACACATGCATCATAATCATAACTCATATCTTGCGATACCTCATCTTTCCAAATATTTCGTTCGGGCCGGGCTGCGGGAAACCGGGATCGTGGCTTAGCCATTTCCAGCCAATCCCGTCCGGATTTACCCCGTAATTCGGGTGCCCGAGTAAGGCCTCAAAAATATAGTTGAGGTTGGTGGACAACCAGCTTTCGCCCCACCCGGTTTTGCTGATCTCCTTTAATACCTGTTCACGTTGGCCGGGATTCAAATCGACAAAGTCGGCTCCTTGCTGTTCATTGGAAGATTCATCCAGCCAGCGGATGCCGTTTAAAATAAATTTTCGAATTTCAGGATCGAACTCCGGATCGTAAATGGTACGCTTGAGATGGACGGTCGCATTAACATCCGCAGCGCCCGGACTGTTTTGATCCGTTGGCAGCAAGTGATCGTGCAACACTGAGACCGTTTGCCAGCGTACATCTTTTGCCGACCGGCGTTGTTCCAACATGCGGCGTTTCACCTGAGGGCTTGTAGCGGAAAGGGCTTGCGGTAAAACGACGATGGAGGTCAGTAAATAGGCGCCGTTTTTAATAAACTGCCGGCGCGGCAATACGTTTTCGGGAATACGTTTTTTCAGGTACCTGCGTTGGTTGGGATTGGCCCGTATCATGATGATCTCCTGCTAATATGCAATACTGCAAATAAACAAGGAAAGCCATTTAATGCAAATGAAAAGAAAAGATTCACTTCAAGACCTGGTATTAACACAAATGGGAGCATTACAGTCGCCGCTCAGTGACCAGCATGGTTCCTTTTTTCTTAGTCAGGGCGGCCTGTAATAGTCCCATCTGCATTATGCCTTATACGGCTTCAATTCGGGATTCATTGCCCGCTGTTTACTTTAAAGATTCCCGGCCTTGCGGTTGAAATAGCCTTCCAGCAGGTGATCCAGGCTTATTCTGCCCGGTCCTGTTATGAACAGACTGATCAGCATCAACAGATAATAGAGCGGGATTTCGAAGCCGTTATCCCCGGCGGCAAAACCATGACTGATATGAACGGTAAATATTGCCACCAGCATTACCACCATGAGGGGGATCGTAATAATCCGCGTCGCCAGACCCAGAAATAATAAAATAAAGCCTGCTGTTTCTGTGAGACCTGCCAGATAGGCATTCAGGGTTGGGAAGGGATAGCCCATTCCACCAAACCATTGTGCAATTGCATCGATATTGTTGATTTTTTTCATCGCCGGACCGTAAAAGCCGTAACCGAGTATAAGCCGGAATAACAACGGCGGCAGATCATGTAGTTTACTGAGTTTTTGTTTGGCATTCATTAGTAATTCGATCATGGTTTTGTCCTCCTTTTTAATTTCCATTTGTAAACAATCGCTACTTAAATTTATTTCATTTAAACGGTGATAACCTCAAAACCTTCGTCCGTTAGCTTGCGGATGCTGGGATGCCCTTCGAATTCATCCAGAAGCGTAACGCCTGCTTGTTCAACCTGGTGTTTGACGCCGAAGGCATTGGAACAAAAGCTGCATGCGCCCTTCACATTCTCCTCCACTGCCTTGTAATGTTTGTGAAACTTGTGGTCAGGCTGGATCAATTTCCCGATCCAACGCGTCCCGGCGCCGTCGAAAATAATGGTTAATTCATATCCGTGGCTTTTAAAATCTTTGGCCATACCCAGCCCATTCGTGATGCGTCCCATGGCTTCGGGTGTATCGGTGTCGGCAAAAATCACAATAGCCATTTTCTTTTGCATATGCGCCTCCCATATTTATTGGTTTGAAGATCTTTGTTTTTGTGGTATGGACGGATGAGTTGATAAATCCTTACTCCGTCTGCATCATAAAAATTAGTTCAAGCATCGAAAGACTTTCGGATAACATTATCCATCAATTAATAATTCACATGATACAACCGGAAAGGACTTATGGATGACAATAAGAATACCCGAATGTTGGCGTTCAGAAAAAAACTTGCATTGTATTAAATAAATATTACGTTTGTAATGGCTTTCACACAAAACAATGAATTAAGCATTGATATGTGAATGTAAAAACAGCTTCAAAATTTACTGCTTATAAAGTCCCGGCGCGAAGCGTCCCCCGTTTTACACCCTATGCGGCGACTGTAATCGGCTTTAATAAGGCATTATCCGCAAGGCTTTACATTTTAACGACACGGTAAAGCCGGCCAAGCATTTTGTTTGCACCTGAGTGCATCGTTCTCCATCGGTATTTTTCGGCAAGGTTCAGCCCTTCGGTTATTTGAAGTGGTTCGAGAATGGTTTAATTGTCTAATCAAACGAAAGGATTTTTCACATGACAACGGTCAACAGCTCGCTTTTAACCCAAACGATAACGGGTATAGATAAAGAAGATCATCCGGCGTGGAACAGTGATCACCGCGACTACCCAGGCGATGAATTCTGGAAACGCATTCCGGCTTTCCGCGATGTTTCGAAGGAAGAATTCAACAATCATCGCTGGCAACTGCGCAATTCGGTTACCAGCATGAAGACGCTCCTTAAAACGCTTGAGGATGTAATGGCGGAGGATTTTATCGAGGATATCAAAAAGGGATTCGAACAGGCGCCCATGGCCGTGCGCATTACTCCCTACGTACTCAGTTTAATAGACTGGGAAAATCCTTACGAAGATCCGCTTCGTCGTCAATTTTTACCGGTTTCCTCGCGCATGACGCCCGATCACCCAGAGCTGCATCTGGATACGCTTCAGGAACAAAGCGACGCCGCCGCCAATGGATTAACCCATCGCTACCCCGACAAAGCGCTTTTTCTTGCTTTGGATATCTGTCCTGTCTATTGCCGGTATTGTACCCGAAGTTACGCAGTCGGCTTGGATACGGACAAAGTCGGCAAAATTCGGCTGGCGCAGAGTCAGTCCCGCTGGGAAGATGCCTTTGCATATCTAAGGAATCATCCGACTATCGAGGATGTGGTTATCAGCGGCGGCGACGCTTACATGCTAAAGGCCGATAATATCCGCTACATCGGCGAAACCCTGCTCGCCATGCCCAATATTCGCCGTATACGTATTGCAACCAAAGGTCCGGCCATTCTTCCGCAAAAAATTCTCACCGATAAAGCATGGTATCAGGCCATTAAACACATCAATCGTCTGGGAAGAAAAAATCACAAAGAAGTGGCCGTCCACACCCATTTCAGCCATCCCAATGAGATCACCTCGATTTCACAGCAGGCCATGAATCGTTTTATGGAAGACGGCATCACGGTACGCAACCAGGCGGTTTTGCAACGCGGCGTGAACGATACCGTCGAAGATATGATTTTATTAACCAAGCGCCTTTCGTATATTAATGTTCAATCGTACTATGTTTACATGCACGATTTGGTGCAGGGCGTGGAAGATTTGCGCACCAGCCTGCAAACGGGTATCGATCTGGAAAAATGGGTGCGCGGCGCCACAGCCGGTTTTAACACACCGACTTTTGTGGTCGATGCGCCCGGCGGCGGCGGAAAACGCGGTATACACAGTTACGAACATTATAATCCCGAAACGGGTATTTCCGTTTATACCGCTCCATCGGTAAAACCGGGACAATATTTTATGTACTACGATCCGTTACACGCGCTGAAACCGGACATACAGAACGCCTGGCATGATGAACACAAACGGCGTGAAATGAAAGAGGCGGCCTTAAAAGCAGCGAAAAACGGTCATAAGTCTTAAGGTAAAACGTACAGGCGGGCGTCAGAAGCCCGCCTGTTTCCTCTATGAAACCGAAGCGGACGCCGGGAGGGAAATGGACGTCGGACACATTTTGAACAAGATCGAAACCCAAGGCGATACCAAACAGGCCCGCATTCACCAACGGTATCACAAATCGGAAATTCGTTTTTATGGCTGGAAAATGCCCGACTTGCGCCAACTTGCCGCGGAAATTTTGAGGCAAACGGACGACCGCGATGCGTTCTTCGGTCTTTGCGAAGCCCTTTGGACAAAACCCGTATTTGAAACCCGGACGCTGGTTTCGATTCTGTTCGAGCGGCGGATTAAACAATTCTTTAGCGACTCGGACTTCGAACGCTTCCTGCCGCTTTTCCGGATATGCGACGGATGGGCGCTCACCGACAATCTGGCGATTAAAGGACTGGGCGAATTCTTGATCCGCTATCCGCAATTTCACGACGCGGTGGACGACTGGCGCAATGACTGCCATCTGTGGGTCCGGCGTGCCGGAATTTTACGCTTTATAACGCCCGTACGGCATAACGAACACTGGCCCGAACGGATGGAAGGCATTCTCAAGCATCACTTTGCGGAGGAAGACTTCTTCATACGCAAGGCCATCGGCTGGACGTTGCGTGAATGGTCCAAACGAAATCCCGAAAAAGTATGGGCATTTGCGCATTACTACAAGCCTGAAATGGCGCCGTTAACGTTTAAAGAGGCCACTCGAAACATTAAAAAATCGTCATAGGGAGAACAGAGTTCTGTTCAGATCGATCTGTGTATAAAAAGAGGATTCCTGCTTTTAATACGCCGGCGCCTCGTATCTATAAAGGTATGTGAAATTACGACTTGAACCGGTCGTTCGGTTTGTGCGCCGTAACCTTTTTCTGCTGTTGGCAAGCCAGCCTGTTTCAACGCCGGAAGGCCTATCAAACTCCGGGATATAGGGGTTTGATGTCAAGTAGCGGCGTACCATCCGGGACATCCACACTCCGAATAATGAGCTTTGTCCCTTCAATTTTAGCCAGCGAAACGACGGAAAGTCCGAAGGGCTTCGGGCGCTTAGGTGCGCGGGTGGCAAAAAGGCCGGGGGTGGGATTCCGAGAAGGGCGCTGCCTGCAGATTCAATCCCCGGGTGCGATGAAAATGGTACAGCAAATATATGTGTGCAAAACCCGCAATATCCTGAGGTTCCTGTTTGAATTCTTCGAATATTTCAACCGATCTTTCCGCCCGTTAGGCTGTGATCGCTTGAATCGGCATTTCTTCAATGGTATTAAAGTGCGTATTTATGATTCCGATTGATGTATACGTCACTTTTTGTTTATCAGCATTCGGCATTTAAAATTGCAATTAAGATTCATTCGAATTTGCTGCACCGTTGAAGAAACCCAGTACACGATCGGCCACTGCTGCGGGTAATCCGCCCTTGTCGATCAAAGCATCCCTGGACGCCTCTTTAATTTTTTTTACGGAACCGAACACTTGCAAAAGCCGTGCCCGGCGTTTAGCGCCGATGCCTTCAATCTTATCCAGTTCGGAGGCGACGGTTCGTTTGCTGCGTCGCTTGCGGTGAGCGGTAACGGCAAAGCGGTGCGCCTCGTCGCGAATGTGCTGCAGCAGGCGCAGGCTGGACGAGGCCTTCGGCAGCATCTGGGCCGAGTGATGGCCGGGAATGAAAATCTCTTCCAGCCGTTTGGCCAAACCGATCACAGGCTGATTGTGCAGTTTTAATTGCCTTAAAACCTGAAGGGCGCTGGACAATTGGCCTTTGCCGCCGTCCACCATGATCAAATCCGGTAGTTTCTTCTCCTCCTGCTGCAAACGGGTGTAGCGCCTTCGCACGGCTTCGCGCATCATGGCGAAATCATCGGGCGTGTGTTTATCACGGATATTAAAACGGCGGTATTCGGACTTTTTCGGTTTGCCATTCTCGAAATAAACCATGGACGCTACCGCATCCGTACCCTGAATATTGGAGATATCGAAACATTCGATGTGGCGCGGTGGCTTATCCAGCTTTAAATCCCGTTGCAGCGCCTTCACCACATGCGGAATATAGTTGCGCGCTTTCTCTTTCTGCAGCTTTAAATCGCCCAGAAGATAACGGGCGTTTTTCACGCCCAGATCCATCAACTTTTTCTTCTCTCCGATTTTGGGAAGCACCAGATAGACACGTTGTCCCAAACGCTTTGTAAGCCACCGCTCGACGGTTGAGCTGTGTTCAATTTCGGTTTGAACAAAGATTTCCTGCGGAATTTCGTCTGATTGGCTGTAATACTGTTTGAGGAAAGATTCCGCAATCTCGCCGTCGCTCTTCCATTCCACGCGTTTTAGATAGTAATGCGAGCGCGCGATCATCTTCCCTTCCCGGATTTTGAACAGAACCGCACAGGCGTCGTCATCTTCTTTGGCAACCGCAACGATATCGCGATCCACATGGTCGGATTGCACAATCTTCTGCGCGTTGCGATAATTTTCCAGCGCTTCCAGCCGGTCGCGTGTTCGCGCGGCTTCCTCGTATTCCATGGAATCGGCATGCGCCTGCATTTCGCTTTTCAGCTCTTTTACAATATCATCGGTTTTACCTTTGAGGAAACGGCGCACCCGGTCAATAACGGTAGCGTATTCTTCTTTGGATTGTAAACCCTGGCAGGGCCCCATACATTTGTTGATGTAATAATCCAGACAAAGCTGGACCTTGCCTTTACGGATGGTTTCTTCATTTAAATCGTATTTACAGGAACGTACCGTGAAAATACGGTGCAGCGTTTTCAAGGTATAGCGTACCTTTTTAACATCGGTATAAGGACCGTAATATTCCGATCCGTCGCGTACAATGGTCCGGGTTATAAAGACCTGTGGAAAATCCTCGTTTGTGATACGGATGTAAGGGTAGCTTTTATCATCACGCAGATTTATGTTATAGCGCGGTTTATGCTCTTTAATGAGATTGTTTTCGAGGATAAGCGCTTCTACCTCCGAATCGGTTACGATCCACTCCAGATCCGCAATTTTACGGATCATGGCATTCAGGCGGGGATCATAGGGACGGGAGATTTGAAAATAAGAGCGCACACGGCTGCGCAAAACGGCGGCCTTTCCGACATACAGAATGCGGTTGCGTTTATCTTTAAACAGATAGCAACCCGGTTTAGCAGGCAGATGTTGGAGTTTCTCTTTCATTTCCATGGTAACATCCAAACATTAGCGAATGTTGTTTATAGAAAGATAAACTGGTGGTCAAAGTTCCATAGTTCGCCGTTTTCTTTGATCTTCTGCAGCCAGGTGTGGTGATATTTATTGAGAAAATAAACGCTTCCGATCTGACGTTCCTGAAGCACGCCGTCCGGGTAGAAATGGTCATATAGCGTTTGAGCATGCCGAACGATACGGTCTTCCTTCTCTTCAACGCTTCGGATCAAACGGCCCTGCAATTTTTGCAAACCGTTGCGGGCATTATCAAACGCTTTTTTCACTTGTTTTTTTAAGGTAGGGTCTATGGCTTCCGTTGAAGCCGTAATCTGTTTTTCATATTGATCCAGGCTGCGCTCCACATCTTTGAACTGCCGCTCCACATCGCTTAACTGATGCGTGCGAACCATCTCCGCGAGAAACGCTTCCCGGTCGCTATGGATATCACCCGGCTGAAGTTGATATTTTTGCAATAACCGTTTGATATGGGGTTCGATGAGCGTGAGCGAAATGCGCGGCATGACATGCGGCATGGTAATACGGAATAATTCAAACGACGGACGTAATTGCGCCCAATAAGCGATTTCAGCCGGACCGGCCACATACGAAACCACGGGCAGCATCCAGCTTTGCCATAACGGCCGTGTCAGCACTGAAGAAGAGAACCATCGCGGGTGTTCATCCATTAATTTTAAAACATCGTCCCGGCTCCAAACGTCATCCAGGCCTTTACAATAAAATTGTTGATCATCGCCGCGCATCAGGTGTCGGCGTTCGCCTTCTTCGTAAGAAAGAAACAGATTGCTGCGCTCTTTATCCACCAACGCCTGATTTTTAAAGCCGGCTTTATCCACACGGTCGGACTGCCGGAACAAGCGGTCAATTAACGGCTCATTATCCCGGATCAACGATTTAAAAAACGTTTTACTTGCCTTTTTCACTTCCGGCGTACTGGGATTAAACAACAGCAGCCCATCATCTTCGAACAATTGGCGTAAAAAATTCGCGAAAGCATCCGTCCAGCTTTGACCGGGCTCAAACGCATTTTTGAGCCGCTGCAGTAAACCTTCGGTGAATTCAGTAGGTTGTAACTGTTGGTGCAGTTCATCCAACAAACGATGCATCTGTTCGCCAAGTTGCCTCTGATGTATGGCCAGTTGACGTTCCCGCGGCGGTTCTTCATAACGAAGCGTCGTCAGGTCGTTCTGAGCATTCCAGATGTGGGTACGATTTACCTCATCAAAATCGTGATCTTCGCCTTCCAGCCAAAAGACGGGTACAAAATGAAAAGAATTGTGTTCTTTCTGTAACGTTTCTGCCAATCGGATAGCGGTTACGATTTTATAAACGGTGTAGAGTGGTGAGACAAACAGACCCAACTGTTGGCCGGTAACTACGAGAAGGGTATCCGCATTGTGCAGTTTATCCACATTCAAGCGTGCCTCTTTCGATTTTACGACGCGGTTTTGATTGGCAAGGATTTCGAGAAAACGACGGTTATCGAACCGTTTTAAGACGGCGTTACATACCTCCGGCCATTGCGGGCGGAGCGGATGCGCAAAAAAATCGGCCGTTTCAGATGAGACCTGCAGATAATGTTGGAGGATAGAATTATTGTTGGATTTGATCATAATTTGCTTCCAAAAAGGATCATGCGCTTGCTTTCTGAATGGTATTCCCGGCCGTCATACTCTCCGAAAATGTTTGTTATCCGAAAACCGGCGTTTTGCAGCATCCGTTTCATTTCATCAAGGTTATAGAGACGCACCGATTCGTAAAAACGACGCACCGTATTGTCTTTTTCGATCGTGATTTCTTTACATACCCGCCTGCGGTCGATCCACCGTTTCTCGTTTATCAGCATATTTTCTTCCTCCCGTGTCGATTCGGGTTGTAATCGCCTCACAATGTCATCGGGATTTAAAAAATCAACGACGAGCAATCCTTCAGTATTGAGAACAGCGGCGTATTCATGCAATACGGCTTGGTTTTGTATATCACTTTCAAAATAACCAAAAGAGGTAAATAGACTAAAGGCTGCCTGGAATGTGCGACGAAACGGCAGAGCGCTCTTATCCGCCCTTACTAATAAAGGATAGCGTGCATGTTTTCGGGTACTCTTGGCAACACGCAGCATTACGGGCGACAAATCCAATCCGATCACCCGTAACCCCAATTCCGCCAGAATCTGCGCGTGTCGACCATGACCGCATCCCACATCCAGAACCGGCATTTCTGCGTCAAGCGGATGTGTCTTCAGGATGAGTTGAACCAGTTGTTGGGCATCTCTTAAGTTACGATGATTGTAAACCGTAAGATAGTCCTCTCCGAACCAATCCCGGAACCACTCTCTTTTATAACCAACCTTGTGCGACATACCATTGAATCGTTTCGCGAATACCTTCTTTAAGGGGCGTTTTGGCCTCAAAATTCAGATCCCGTTTGGCGCGCTGACCGCTGCAAATCCAGAAATCGTGTACCATTTCATTAAATTTATCCCGGTTTACGATGGTTTTTCGACCCGTGATATTGGCGTATTTTTCGGAGATACGGGTTACCCCGTCCACTATAAATTTGGGGACGGGAAAACTAACCGCCCTTTTTTCCATAACCCTAAGTGCGGCGCGAGCGACATCGTGCCATGATACCGGCTGCATATTGGTCAGAAAATACGTACGTCCCAGCGATTTTTTCAGTTCGGCCGCCCGTATCATGCCTTGCACCAGATCCTTTATATAGATAAGGCTGATATATTGGTCCCGTCCGCCAAGCATCGGAATGATACCGCGTTTTATGGTTTTAAAAAAGTTAAGAACATCGGTATCACGCGGACCATAGACCGCCGGCGGCCTTACTACTGTTACGGGAAGCGTTTGTTTGTGCTCAAGCACATATTGCTCGGCCGCAAGTTTACTCTTGCCATAAAACGTAACCGGATGCGGCGGACTCTGTTCTTCCACAGGTCGGAACGAATCGCTGGGGCCCACAGCCGCCAGTGAACTCACATAAAGAAAGCGCTGCAGGTTATCGCCAACTTCCCGGGCTGCATCAACCAATTGCCTGGTTCCTTCGTAATTGGCTTTTAAAAAAGCATCTTCACTATAGGCTTTGGTGACACCCGCTACATGATAAATGTAATCCACTTCCTGTACAGCCATTTTCAGCGAATCCTTTTCCTGCAGAGTCCCAAAATGACATTCCACATCCAGGTCGGCAATCCAGCGTAAATTACTTGAACTCCTTACCAGGCAGCGCACTTCATAGCCTTTGGCCAGTAATGCCTCAGCAAGAAAACTCCCGATAAAACCCGTACACCCAGTAACCAGTATCTTCATTGTAGCCTTTTCTCTCGTTTAATTTGATTAAAATGAATACGGGATAATCATTTGCCTTTAAATGATGGACTTTCCTACGCTGTTCTATTTGTGCCTTTCACGCCAGCATTTTTGAAAAACAACATCATTGGATCGTAAATCTTCATTCCAAATGTTCCCGTACATACAACCTTTTGATCTCAATCCAAAGTACATACATCCAACGCATTTTCGCTTGACTTGATCCCGATATATGTGTGCTTCTACCGTCGGACGTACAACCTGCTTTATGCTGCGGTGCCTTCCACTTTGTTGTGAATAAAGAATGCGACGACTTGCATCCAATATCAAGGTTTTTTAAACTAAATTAAATATAATTAAGTTTGTTAAGTCCAATTTTTAACCATTGTTACAATGCTTAAAAATGTTTTTATAAATGATTATGATAAAAAAGTTTGTTATATTACGCAAACCTTTTTAAGAAAGCACAACGCCTGTTCAATCCACAGGGAGATCAATTAAATGCCGCAACCTCAAGCAGACGCCAGGCAGAAAACAGGAGGATATTTGGATATCTTTGAAAAGTGTCGAAATTTTACACGCGCCAAAGAAACAATCGAAGCGGGAATATATCCGTATTTTGTGCCGGTATCGGGAAACGATGGCCCCCGTGTACAAATGGACGGACGCGAAATTATTATGATCGGTTCCAACAACTATCTCGGACTGACGCACGACCCCCGCGTGATTGAAGCTGCAGTAGAGGCAACACGAAAATACGGAACGAGTTGTTCGGGATCACGCTTCCTCAACGGCACGCTTGACTTACACCTGCAATTGGAAGAGAAGTTATGCCAATTCATGAATCGCGAATCAGCTTTAATTTTCAGCACCGGCTATATGACCAATGTGGGCGCCATCTCAACCATTGTCAATCGCGATGACTACATTATTCTGGACAAATCCAACCATGCTTCCATTTATGCGGGTACGTTGGCCGTCTTAGGCGCCACAATCAAACGCTACAATCACAATGATATGGGACATCTGGAACAGATCATGGGAAGTTTGGAAAGCGATCGCGGGGCATTGATCATAAGCGACGGTGTATTTAGTATGGAGGGCGACATCCTGCAGTTGGATCGCCTCGTGGAAATCGCCAAAAAATACGGCGCACGGCTTTATATCGACGAAGCTCATGGTCTTGGCGTTTTAGGAGAAAACGGACGCGGCAGCGCGGAAATGTACGGTTTGGAGGAAGAAGTCGATTTAATTATGAGCACCTTCAGCAAATCGCTGGCATCGCTCGGCGGCTTTATTTCCGGCCCTCAGGAAGTCATCGACTATGTAAAACACAAAGCCGGCCCGCTGATATTCAGCGCCGCCCCCACACCCGCTTCCACGGCGACCGTCATGAGAACCCTCGAAATAATACAAAGCGAACCCGAACACATCAGACGTCTGAGAGACATCGGCGATTATATGCGGAAGGAACTCCGCAACCTCGGCTTCGATATCGGCAAGAGCGAAGGAACGCCCATTATACCACTATACATCCGTGATGATGAAAAAACCTTTTACTTTTGGCGCCGGTTATTTGACAACGGCGTTTACGCCAATGCGGTGATCTCTCCCGCCGTTGCACCCAAAAGCGCCCTCATCCGCACCAGTTTTATGTCCACCCATACCCAGGACGATTTAACCAAAGTACTGGAGGTTGTAAGCAAAGTTGGTAAAGAACTGGGCCTGATCTGACATCAACATTAAGGAAATCGCCATGAGCCTTGAAGTGATTCCGGTGGATTCTCAGAAAGAGATGAAACGCTTTTTGAAATTTGAATGGGAAATCAATCGTCAGACGCCGTATTGGATAAGTCCACTCTATATCGAACGTAAGCAACTGCTTGATACGGGCAAAAATCCTTTTTTTCAGCACGCCGAACTACAACCGTTTCTTGCTTACAAAGACGGTCAAATATCAGGGCGTATTGCAGCGCTTACAAATGAAAATCACAATATCTTTCACAATGATAACGCAGGTTTCTGGGGCTTTTTTGAGTGTATAAACGATAAAGTGGTTGCAGGCGCCTTGTTTGATGCCGCTGCGGAGTGGTTAAAAAACAAAGGCAAAGATCGCATGCTTGGCCCCATGAACCCTTCTACCAATGACGAGACCGGATTACTGGTGGAGGGATTCGATAGCCCGCCTTACATTATGATGCCGCATAATTCCGATTATTATCCGTCTTTAGTTGAATCGTACGGAAACGAAAAGGCAAAAGATCTTTATGCCTGGTTTGTAGAGACGCAAACGGCTCTGGACAGTATCTCTGACAAAATGGAGCGCGTTGCCAATAAGATCATGAAAAAATATGATTTAAGCATCCGAAATATCCGTTTAAAAAACCTGGATAATGAGATCAATCTCATTAAAGATATTTACAATAATGCCTGGAGCTCGAATTGGGGATTCGTACCTTTTACCGATGAAGAGATCAATCACGTAGCCGCTAGCCTTAAACAGATCGCCGATGAGAACATGCTGCTGATCGCCGAAAAAAGCGGCGAACCTATTGCGTTTAGCGTCTCATTGCCAAATATCAATGATGTTTTAGCGCGCATACCCAACGGCCGCCTTTTACCTACCGGCATCTTCAAATTGCTTTTCGGACTCCGAAAGATTAACACCATACGGGTTATTATACTCGGCGTTAAAAAAGAATATCAGTTCATGGGGCTCGGCTCCGTTTTTTATATCGAAACGATCAAACGCGGTAAAAAGCAGGGTTATGTTGAAGGCGAACTTTCCTGGATCCTTGAAGATAATCATGCAATGAATCGGGCTTTAGAAGCAATCGGCGCTAAACCTTATAAGACGTATCGTGTTTATCGAAAAGGGCTTTAAACGGGTTTGTTCTTTTATCAGAAAAAGTCCGCTGAGGATCGGAACGTTCAGCGGACTTTAGTGCATTCTAACGATACGGAATCATCACCGATTAATATTCATCCTGGTTATAATAATCTTCATTGCCTGTAAAAGCTGCGGAATTGTATTTTTTGTCCTTCTTGCAAAAATCGAAAAACTCGCAATCCTGGCACTCGAAATCATCACAGGTCGTCATATCTTCGCAGGTTCCGTTTAAATCCAGTGTTATGGTTTCGCGATAGCAAAGATTATCATGGTTGTAATGGCAATCTTCGCAACCACAGGTTAAATTTTCGAAATAACTCATAGAGTTAACCTCCCCGGAGAAAAACTCAATTTATCAATGATATTTGTTTTTTTCATGTTCACGTAAATACTTGCTTCCTTCTTCCAACAGTTCTTTTTCTTCTTCCGTCAGATTCAGATAGCCCACACGATTGATCTTATCAAGCAATTCGTCAATCACTTTACGATAATAATCCACTTTATCATCGTCGGCGCCGCCTTTGGTATATTTCATGTTTTTTGCCGCCTGAGAGCTTTTGGACATCAGGTCGCGCCAGTAGCCTTTGATCTTATAAAAGAGATACCAGTATTTCAGATAGAAAAAACCGATCACCATTCCGCCGAGATGGGCGGCGTGGGCTATCCCATCGTTATAAGGACCGAAGGTGGAAAAGAATGAAATTAACGCTAAAAACGCCATAAAATATTTGACTTTAACCGGAAATAAAAACCATATATAAATCATGCGATCCGGAAAGCGCAGAGCAAACGCCAGCATTACCCCGTAAACGGCGCCCGAAGCGCCTATGGTTGGCGCATTGGAAAGCAAAATGACCGTTAAACCGGCGCCGATACCGGTAATAAAATAGTACTTAAGAAATTCTTTGGTACCCCATTCCCTTTCCAGTTCCGAACCAAACATCCAAAAAATGAACATGTTAAAGAAAACATGCCAAAAACCGCCGTGCAGAAACATGTAGGAAACAAGCTGCCAGATTTTAAACCTGAAAATCACATCCGAGGGGCTTAACGCAAAATTGGTCAACAACACATTATTAAGACTGTTATTCAAAATTTGCATTAAGAAAATGACCGCATTTAAAAAAATGATGTTTTTTATGGCCGGCGGAAGTCCTCCGTAGGGGCCAAAGCTTACTTGTCGATTGTTATACATATATTTTGCCGTCTATTAATTATTCAATTGTTAATACTGCCTAACGTTCGATGTATATGGATTGTTTCTTTTCACGGGATCAATTCTGTTTTATTTTATCAATAGGCCCGGGCAAATATAACGCGCTTTTTTGACGCGCCTCCGCAGGCAACGCACTGTCCCTTTTCCTCTTCAGCATCAAAAGGAATACACCGAATCGTCGCCTTTGTATCTTCTTTTATCCTGTTTTCACACTCTGCACTGCCACACCAGTGGCTTTTGATAAATCCACCCTGTTCATCGACCACTTTTTTTAAATCTTCATAACGATCCACGTTGTGGGTATTAGCCTCTCTGAATGTGTGCGCTTTTTCCAACAAATCTTTTTGCATGGTTTTCAGCTCATCCTCGACTGTTTCGAGAATACTATCGGCCGGTAAAAATTGCTTTTTCAAGTTATCGCGCCGGACCACCACCACCTGTTGTTTTTCGACATCTTTAGGTCCTATTTCAATACGGATAGGGATACCCTGCAATTCCCAGTCCGCGAATTTGAATCCAGGTTTATACTGTTCGCGATCGTCAAAAATCACGTTATACCTGCTCTTTAATTCATTGAATATGTGATCGGCAAAAGCAAGCACTTTTTGTTTTTCTTCTTCGCCACGCCAAATGGGAACCATTACCACTTTTCTCTGCGCCATTTCCGGAGGTAGTACCAGCCCGCGATCATCGCTGTGTGCCATAATCAATGCACCGATTAACCGCGTACTTACGCCCCAGGAAGTGGCCCATACGTGTTTCAGATCGCCGTCCTGATCCTGAAATTGTACGTCGAACGCCCTGGCAAAATTTTGTCCTAAATTGTGAGACGTTCCGGCTTGTAACGCTTTTCGATCCTGCATCATCGCTTCAATCGTATAGGTATGGAGTGCGCCTGCGAATTTTTCCGATTCGCTCTTCTTTCCGACGATAACGGGAATGGCCAGATACTCCTCTGCAAACTTGCGGTAAACATCCAGCATTTTTAAAGTCTCTTCTTCGGCTTCCTCATAAGTGGCGTGGGCCGTATGGCCTTCCTGCCATAAAAATTCCGAGGTGCGCAGGAACAACCGTGTTCGCAACTCCCAGCGCAGAACGTTTGCCCACTGATTGATCAGCAAGGGCAAATCTCGGTAGCTCATAATCCATTTTCGGTACATACTCCAGATAATCGTTTCCGAAGTGGGGCGAATATAAAGGGGTTCTTCCAGTTCCTGGCCGCCGCCGACGGTAACGACCGCGCATTCCGGGGAGAAGCCTTCCACATGTTCCGCTTCCCGTTGCATGAAACTTTCCGGGATAAGCAACGGGAAATAGGCATTGACATGACCCGTTTCCTTGAACATGCGGTCTAAAGTTTGTTGAATACGTTCCCAGATAGCATAACCGTTGGGGCGTATAACCATCGTTCCTTTTACCGGAGAATAATCAGCCAGCTTAGCCTGAAGTACAACATCCGTGTACCATTTCGAATAATCAACATCACGCGCTGTAATTTTCTCTGCCATGAAATCCTCAAAACGTTATTTGGATTAATTGGATTCTTCCCTATCGAAGACTGCAAATCGGATAATTGTTGAGAAGCAAGTATAAGGATGCACATATGGGGCAATAAATATTGTTCGAATCTGGATACGCGATTTATTTTTTCCTTCCTCCTTAAAACAACTTACTTCCCCAGCGATGAAAATGTACGCCTGGAGGGAATCGAACCCCCAACCTTTGGAACCGGAATCCAACGCTCTATCCAATTGAGCTACAGGCGCGTGGTTGTAATAAAACGGATGCAAATATATTTGATAAGGTTGCGAATGTCAAGTGGAAGCGTAAGGCTTTCCGCAGAAATTTAGCATCAGATCATTTTTTCGGAAAAATCGACTTTATCAAGGCCGCAACGCTGGTATTATCAATATATGCACCATATACCGAATCCCCGCCCGCTTTGTGTTCATAAAAACGATCGCTTCCAGCTCCGCGTGCATAAAACGGTACCAGACCGTTCGTATGGCCTACCGAATGGAAAACCATGGTTGGCATCTGGCCTTTGCCGTTATTTTCGATTGCCGGCCAGATTTCTTCTCGATCGGCATTGTCATCATCCGCGGCGCTTTGAGCACCTAACAGATAACCGGTTTCATGATCCGCCGTTACAATGATTAACGTTTCGTCCCAGCTGCTATTATCCTCTACCCACTGGACGGCTTTTTCCACTGCTTTATCGAATGCAATTTTTTCTTCGATCAAACGGCCCGGATTATTGCCGTGTCCCGCCCAGTCAACGGCACCGCCCTCAACCATCAGAAAGAAACCATCCGGATCTTCCTCAAGGATGTTCAGCGCTGCACGTGTCATCTCGGATAATTTGGGTACATTATCATTAAACGGAACAGCGTATGCAGGTGCTTTCGGGTCGCCTGAACGATTATGTTGCAGGGTCGATCGTACGGTAGCCAATCCGAATACCCGCTCCGGTGTTTTTCCGTTCATCAACGCTTTAAATTCTTTAGCTGTTTGAACCAGTCGCCACATATCTATATCGCCGTCGCCGTCAGCGTCATTTCCGGCATTTCCCGATACCAAATCCCGCCAGGTTTCCTCGCCTCCGATTCGGGAAAGGTCAGCATCATCGACGCGTTTGCCGTCATCGTCATAATAAGGATTGCCTGCGCCCATAATAACTTCCAGCGGACTGTCGTAGATCATTTTTTGGGCGATTTCCCCATAATCGTATCGGCTTTTGTGGTGAATTGCAAAACCGGCCGGCGTTGCATGATTGAAAGGTACCGAGGTTACCACGCCACTGGCCTTGCCATAGGCCTCCAGACGCTCTATCACATTTTCGACTTCATTTTTCTTCGAATCCATACCCAGCTTTTTTTTGTGTGTTTTTACTCCACAGGCCAGCGCCGTCGCCGAAGCAGCCGAATCGGTCGGTTTTCGTAATACATATTCAAAATTGGCCCAGGCTTTTAACGGATCATAGCCTAGCCCATCGGCGGAAAACGTGGTCATCGCCAATTTGACCGGGAATTGTTCCAGCGTCGGGTTTTCGCTTTGCCCATAGCGATAATAATGAGCCGACAATTCCTGATTAAAACCGGCGCCATCGGCGATAAACACCATAATAATTTTAGGCTGACCGTTCCGATCGCCTGCGCAGGCCATGAAGATAAACATAAGTATAAATGTAAACATGGCCTGTGGAATAATATATGATGATCGGAATTTTATTTTCATCGGATGTCTCCTAACCCGGATAAACCGGAATCGTTTTTTTGTTTAACTAATCCACGCCCCACCCTAAGCCCCTTTCCACGCGCGGGGGCTGGGGGCGGGGTTTCGTTAAATTCAAATTCCTGTCAAAAGAAGCAATCCCGTCCATGCGGGAGCGACTAAGGTGCGAACTGTATCTCTGCATTAGACGTAATGTAATATTCGCTCCCTTATTCAGACGTTGATAGACGCGCTCTATACATCGCTATGTTAGCTATAATTCATATTTAGTATAAAATTAAAAGTATTTAAGTCAGTGGCTGAAATTGCTTAACAATACGCAAATTTTATCCTGCAACTCGTTAACATAAGGTGTGGGGATTGAATAGTGGTTGAGCATAATGGCAAACACGTAGGGGTTTTTATTTTGATCATGGACATAACCCGAAAGACAGCGTACATGACCGACATAGCCGGTTTTCGCATGGACGTTACCTTTGGCTTGCGTTCCGCGCATCCGCCGTTTCAGAGTACCATCAACGCCTGCCACGGGCAATGACTGGTAATAAACGGAAAAATCCGGATGAAAATACATCTTGCGAAGCAGCGTCGCCGTCGAATACGGTGCAATCAAATTTTTGCGGGCCAAACCGGAGCCGTCTCGCATTATAAAAGCACGATCCACAACCCCGATGCCGTTCAACCAATGCTTAACCGCAGTTATACCCGCCCTGCGCGAGGCTTCTTTGCGCTTTATTCCGCCGATTGTATTTAACAATTGCTCCGCGTATAAATTGTGGCTGCGTTTGTTGGTGGTCGTAATAATTTGAGCCAGGTCCGGCGATGTATGGGTAAATAATCGGTTCGTATCCGCTAAAGTATATCCGTCATCCACGCGGATGTCGCCTTCAATTGCAATACCTTCAGATTGCAAAACATGCTGTAATGCTTTCAGAAAAAAGTAGCCCGGCTGCTCGACGGTAATGGATTCAAAAATGGTATCACTGTCTGCAGTTACACTGCCCGTGATTTCAACAACATTTTCGCCTCTTCGTCGGGTTATATCGATATCTGCTAAGGTATCTTTCTTTACCGTTACGGCTCGATTCAGAATGTTCAGATAATTAATATCCGGGTACTGACGAACTTTGAGGGTATCGCCCGGTTGACCGCCCGGGATAATTTCCAGATCAACGCAATTATCGTTAAATGTAAGCGCATTGACCTGTGCGGCGTAATAATACGGTTGATCATCCCAGGCCCAGCCCGGACGCAAGCCGTTGTCCGGAAAGTATGCGTTGTTTGCAATAAGGTCGCCTCCAATGGTCCGGATGCCATGCTTTTTTAAAGAATCCGCCCAACTCTTGAAAATCGCAAAGCGATCGCCTTCGTGATAGCGCCCTGATATGGTTGGATCTCCTTTACCTTCAACAACCAGATCGCCGTTAAGTACGCCTGAACGTCTTGTTCCCATGGCATAAACCGGCGTATGATATCGGAAGTCCGTTCCGAGTAAGGTTAATCCCGCTGCCGTGGTAAATAGCTTCATATTGGAAGCCGGCATAAACAATTTATGTTCATTGCTTTTGAAGATTATTCGTCCGTTGCGCAGGGACTCTATATAGATGCCTATCTGGGCGTTACTTAGGTTTGGATCATCAATGAGGTAGGCAATTTGTTCACGAAGCTCGGTTAGGGCGTCGGCTTTTTGTGGTTCTTGCTTCGTTTGCCTGAGTGCTGTACAGGCGCTAAACCACAAAACGATAGATACGAGAATGAGGGCCTTTATTCCTGTCCGGGCAGACATTCGATCCATGACGGGGGCTACGGTTTATATTGCTTTAATTTTTAAATTCAATTAAAAAAAGGCGAAAAACTAATATTTTTCGCCTTTTGGTATTCGAATGCTTATACAGCTTCTTTCAGGCCTTTACCAGCTTTAAAGGTAGGTACTTTACGGGCGGGGATGTTGATTTCCTGGCCCGTCTGCGGATTGCGGCCTTTCCTTGCACTACGTTCGGAAACATTAAACGTACCAAATCCTACCAGTGAAACACTCTCCCCTCTCCTTAATCCATCTTTAACTGCGGTCATGAACGCATTAAGAGCATCTTCTGCAGCCCTTTTGGAGATGTTTGCGTCATTCGCCATTTTGGTAATAAGATCTTGCTTCGTCATGATTGATTCGATCCTCCTATTTTGTTAAGACCTTCTATTTGGGGTTGACATTGCAACTCAAATCCAAGTTCCAACGCCGGGTAGCCTAATATCACTTGCCAAATCTATAAAAGCAAGTAAAAATCTGCAAAAACTGCCTCTAAACTATGATCTAAAGCGGTATGATGCAAGCATCCTACTATTTTTGATTGATTTTGTGAAAGAATCAGAACAAACGAATCGAAGCAAAACAAACAATGTTCATCCTATTTTTATGTTTAAAAAATAACCCGGAAATACGACTTCTGACCGGTGCGCACCATCCGACCACAGCTACTAAACGGACGGAACCGAACGGGCGTCGATTTATTGCTCTTGTATATGCATCAGGTATTGTAAATCGCATAAAAAAATCAGGACTTGTTTGGATTATAATAGATTCTTGCTGTTTTGGTTCGTGCTTGCCTGAAAAACTGATTATCACCATAGCTCCTAAAATAATTTGATGAGCTATAAATGGTAAATATGTTATCCGGTCGCCCATACTTAATAAAATCGTTGAAACGGTGCTAAGTGCTGGCGTTTACATTACCACCGGGCTTCCGCGAAGCGGTTCCCGCGGAAAAGTCCGGTGGTAATAAACTTAACCATAATTCTGAGCCGTTTAAAAACCTTCCCAAATTTTTGGATCTCAATCAACTCCGCCATAATTTCGTAGCTTAGGCAATAATCAAATTAAAAAATCTTTCATCTATGCACGGTATTAATTAAGTTTCTGAACAAACTGTATCTGATAGTAATAAAGGAAAGCGAAAAATTAAGGCAAAGGTTGTATTCGATGGCTAAGACAAAAAACAAATCGACAAAATCACGCGTTGAAGAAAAGATAATTACCAAAAATAAACAGAACATCATTTATCCGCCCACCGAAAAAATCAATACCATTATTGTGGATAATTTCCCGGAGCTTGGCAAACTTACCGCTCTGCGTTTTCTGGAATGGGCACAAAATAACGAAGGTTGGTCCATTTCTCTCCCGACCGGCAAAACACCCGAGCATTTCATTAAGTGGGTCAATTACTTTTTAAATCACTGGGAGACCGATGCCGCCCGCGCTTTACTTGAAGAAGGAGGCGTCGATCCCGCTAAAAAGCCCAATATGAAAAGTTTCCATTTTATCCAAATCGATGAATTTTATCCTATCAACGCCACCCAACATAATAGTTTTTTCTACTACGTCAATAAATTCTACATAAAGGGCTTTGGACTCGATCCTAAAAAAGCGTTAATGATTAATCCCAATCAAATCGGCATCGGCCCTGACCACACGCTTGACGATATATGGCCGGAACATCAGGTCGATCTCAACCTCCGCACCCGGCATCCCGCCAATTTATTGCAGAAGCGGCAAAAGGATGTACTGGCGGCCGTAGATCAATTTTGCACCGATTATGAAACCAAAATCCGCTCGCTGGGCGGTATTGGCTTTTTCCTCGGCGGAATAGGCCCGGACGGTCATATCGGTTTCAATGTAAAAGGATCGGACCACTACTCAACCACCCGGCTCACGACTACCAATTATGAAACACAGGCGGCCGCTGCCTCGGATTTAGGCGGCATTGAGATTTCCCGTAATCGCCTGGTTATCACCATCGGCCTGCAAACCATTACTTACAATCCCGATACAACGGCCATTATCATAGCAGCCGGAGAAGCCAAAGCCCGGGTCGTCAAAGCAGCGATTCAATCCGAAAAATCCAATGATGTACCCGCATCCGTTTTGCAGGACTTACCCAACGCCTGCTTTTACATAACGGGAGGGGCGTCAAAATTGTTGAACGAACGTCGTTATCTGGAGTTGGCGCAGGCTGAAGCAATTTCCCAGCAGGACAAATACCAGATTGTCAGTGATTTGGCGCTGGAATATAACAAGCGCCTGGAAGATCTGACGAAAAGCGATTTCAAATCGATCCGATCGAGCAAATTGTTGCTGGAGCGCGATGCCGATGTATATCCAGCACTGCTGAAAGAGGTTCGCGAAGCCTATATTCACCGTATTACACGTACCTTACAAATCCCAAAAAATAAACGCTTTCTGCACACCGCTCCGCATCATGACGATATTATGCTGGGCTATCTACCGTTTCAGGTACGGTTAATGCGGGAATCCACCAATACACATTTTTTTAACTATTTAACCAGCGGCTTCAATGCCGTTACCAATAAGTACATGCTAAATCAGCTTCAAAATGCCATGTTTTATTTGAAGGAGCCGGAGTTTCAGGATCTGGTAAAAGAAAATTACTTCGATCCCACAAATCTAAATTTTCGTAACCGGGATATTTTTCAGTACCTGGACGGCCTGGCTGCAAATGATAACAGCGCCATGGAAGAAGGAAATGCAAGGCGTTTACTGCGTAACCTGGTCGAAATATTCGAAGAGGATTCTATTGAACATCTGGTTCATCGCATTGAAGAACTCGCCAACTATTTCGAAACCCAATACCCCGGCAAAAAAGACTTGCCCTATATCCAGCAACTTAAGGGCATGACGCGCGAATGGGAAGCGGATGTGCTGTGGGGCTATTTCGGATTTACCTCCGAATCAGTGATACATTCCCGGCTTGGTTTTTACAAAGGCGATATCTTTACGGAAGAACCGACGCTTGACCGTGACGTGCGACCGATCCTGAATACACTCAGCAAGACCAATCCCGACGTGATTACGGTGGCGTTTGATCCCGAAGGCAGCGGCCCCGATACCCACTACAAAGTTCTGCAGGCGGTTTCCGCGGCATTAAGATTACACCAAAAGGAAACCGGGCGGGACGATATCGAAGTATGGGGCTATCGTAATGTCTGGTATCGATTTCACCCCGCAGAGGCCAGCCACTTTGTACCCGTAACACACAATACGCGCGCCATTCTGAATGACGCATTCCTGAATACCTTTGGTTCTCAGCGGGAAGCTTCGTTTCCAAGCCATGAATACGACGGCCCCTTTTCAGGACTGGCCCAAAAAATTCAGGTGGAACAGTATCAGCAAATCAAAGGCATGTTAGGACGCGACTTCTTCTACCAAAACCCGGATTCCCGTATCCGCTCAACCCGTGGATTGGTTTTCCTGAAAGTCATGGAGCTTGAAGAGTTTTACACCCGTTCGCGTGAATTGAGGAAATCAACCGAAAATCGTTAAAGAATGTGAGGAGGCTTTTGTGCAATCGTTTCGGAAAGAATTGTGGTTTAACACCAAGACACGCCGTGATTACATTAACATCACCTCGGATGTTGAAGAATGCGTGCGCGCCTCCGGCGTAAAAGAGGGCCTGTGTCTGGTCAATGCCATGCATATTACCGCAAGCGTCTATATTAACGACGCCGAGAGCGGCCTGATACAGGATTATGATGATTGGCTGGAACAATTGGCGCCGCACGAACCGGTTTCCCACTATCGGCATAACAGAACCGGTGAAGATAACGGAGACGCTCATTTAAAACGACAGATCATGGGCCGGGAAGTCGTTGTGGCCATAACCGGCGGTAAACTGGATTTCGGGCCGTGGGAACAGATCTATTACGGAGAATTCGACGGCCGCCGCCGCAAACGCGTTCTGGTGAAAATTATCGGTGAATAACCTCGCACGCAGATCACCGGGCGCTGACAGCCCGGTGATCTGCATGTATACATTATATGCTTCGGAACAGCCCGAACCGCGTGCAAAGATTTAAAATCGCGGAGACAATCTAATGTGTTATCATTCACCGATCCGGTGTAATTTTTCAAGCAATGCTTCGGCCCTTTTCTTAACATCCTCCGCCTCTTTACGGAGCTTCCGGATAAAAGATTGCGTTTCCAATGTGCCGCGTACGTTTTCAAAATCCTTCTCTATAACAGCATCATCACCGTCGATTCCGTAGGTAAGCCGGCTGTTGCGATCGAATTCTTTCGAAGCATCCGATATGATCTTCTTATTGAGTTTTTCCGCCGAATCGCGCCACTCTTGTATAAGCGTGATGAGCTCATCCCGTTCAATAGAAGCAAAGTCCAGCTCCCGTTGTTCTTCCGCCCAGCGAACAAACCAACACCATACATCCGTCTCGTAGTGCTCGTGAATCTTTCTAAGCGCCTGATGTAAATCGGCCGCCTGCGTAATGGACTCTGATTTAATCCGTTCCATGAGGTCGACAATGCGGCTGCTGCGGCAAAACATCCCGTTAATATCGAGCCAGCTTCCCTCGGCATGATCTGTATCCGGCGATAAGATTTTTCTCAGTTTGTCAATCGTGGATAGCGTCTCCATTTGATCCGTAAGACGTTTCGCCAACTGTTCGCCCACATAAATTGATAAAAGCAGGTTATAATACTGAATGCCTTTACGCAGTAACAAGCGTTTAACCGCCAAACCTTTGTGGAATACAAACTCCGCTTTTCGATCGCAGTTGTCATACATCTTTTGCAAAAGCTTTACAGCATTGGAAACGCGTTCCATAATAAACGGACTGTAGAGTTCAAAATGGATGAGGTCCCGGCGCTCGCTTCCGCCGCGTTTATCGCGTTGCGGCCACTTCGCGGCATCCCGGAAAGTACCGAGGCTAAACAAGTTGATAGCGGGGGTTAATACGCTGCGGTCGCCTTCCCTCGTTATATAAGAAAACGGAAATGCGGCGCCGTCAATATTATTCTCGTGTTTCCCAAGAACCACGGAGAAAGGCGCAATACGCGACGGCCACAACAGATAAGAGAATGATCCGGTCTTGCTGCCGCGTTCCAGCAAACCTTGATGGACCGGCCCGATTTTATACATGTGATTGCTTTGATTGGAGCCGCTGCCTGCGTTGTAAAAAGAGAATTGAGCGGCGATAAGCAAAGTGGATTTATGGTGGCTTACGGTGTAGGGACCGGCCATTACACTGACGGCTTCACCATGAAAACAACCGCTATTGGCAAAAAAGGCCGAATTCTCCGCAGAAAACTGTTTGCCCAGTTCCACTGCCTGGCCCACAAAACAATGATCCAACTGAACTCCGTCGGAAACCTTAGCTCCGGATTGAATGATAAAATGCCGGGCAATGACGCCCGGTCCGATATGGACGCTGGCATTGCTTTCACTGACCATCGTGCCCTCTTCCAAACAGCAGACGCGCTCCAGCGTCGCATAAGGACCTACACATACATTCCTGAGGCTGCCGCAATGAGAGATACGGGCATGAGCGCCGATTTGAGCCCGTTTTTTTCGCTTGGATTGTACCTGCTTTTCGATTAATCGGTTCAGGGCTTCAATAAAATCCGGATCGTGTCGGTAATGTACCATAAGGTAGGCGATCTGGGCATTCAGTTCCTCGAATATCGGAAGATCGCGTCCGCCGCCTTCATTCATTATTTCCAGAACCGCCCCATTGCCAAACGTACTCTCGCCGTCGCAAACCAGATAATCGACGTTTTCGACGACGGTGTTTGCGGCGATTTCATAGCGTACGCAAGCTTTCAGGTCTTTTATACACGCTTCATCACCGATAACGCAATCGTTCAGATGGGCGTTATAAATCCCACTGAAATGTTCGATTCCCGAAGGCAGCGTAATTTTTCCCCGAAACGCGCCCAGATAAACCGAACCCGAAAAGATAACACCGCCCACACGGTCGGCTTCGAAGCGTTCGTTCACAAACACCTTTTGCCAATCCTCAGCCCAGCATTTTTGAATTTTCAGCTGTTCAATTTCTTCATGCGTCAAATGGCGATAATTCATGGAAACATCCTTTTTTGGTTTTACCGCTTCGTATTGTTCTGCCGAAATCCCAATGCGTTTGCGTTAACCTGAGCAAACTATAATTCCGGTAACGTATGCAGAGCATGGCTTTCGATGTCTTTGAAATAGCGGACGGTTTCGGCTTTTAATTCCAGCGCCGCTTCGTCGTCGCAGGCAATGATGCCGTGGGGATGCAGTTGCAGCATCGATACGGTCCACATATGGTTAACCCCATCCTCCACACATTTTTGCAAGGCACGTGCCTTACCGATACCGCTGACAATAATCAAAACTTCTTTGGCGTCCATTACCGTACCAACGCCTACCGTTAAGGCTGTTTTCGGTACTTTGTCAACATCGTTATTAAAAAAGCGGCTGTTGGCGACGCGCGTGTCGTACGTGAGGGTTTTGATGCGTGTGCGCGATGACAGCGAAGATCCGGGTTCGTTAAACGCCAGATGACCGTCCGGCCCCATACCGCCTAAAAACAAATGGATGCCGCCCGTCTGTTTGATTTTTTCTTCATAGCTTCTGCACTCGGCATCCAAATCATCGGCGTTGCCATCCAAAATATTGATATTTTCACGCGGGATGTCCACATGGTTGAAAAGATGCTCCATCATAAAATAATGGTAACTCTGGGGATGATCTTCCGGCAATCCGATATACTCATCCATATTAAAGGTAATCACATTTTTAAAAGAAATCTTTCTCTCTTTGTACAACCGGATCAGTTCTTCATAGGTACCCTCCGGAGACGAACCGGTGGGTAATCCCAACACAAAGGGTTTATCAGGAGTTGGTTGAAATTTCAGGATACTGTTGGCGATGTAATAGGCCACCCAGCGACTTAATTTTTCATAGTCATCATGAATGAGAATACGCATAGAAATCAATCCTCCCGTTTCAATTTTTCATTTGCTTAGCGTAAATAATAAAGACCTTTGGTCAACGCCGTGGATTTTACCAGAGAACAAGCGGTTTATACCGGTATTCGGTAAGCCGGAAAAAACAGGCATGCACACGCCCACTATGTTCCATCCTCTTTTTCGGAAAGACGTATTTTAATATCAGCGATCCAGGCGCCCTTGCCTTCCTGAAGAACAATAAGCGGATTGATATCCAGTTCTTCAACATGCGGAGAATCGGCGGCTAAATAAGACAATTTTATGAGGGTTTCCTGAACGGCGGCCTTATCGCTGGCTTGTTGACCGCGCCAGGCGTCAAGCCGTTTGTTAACGCGCGTCGCGCTTATCATGCTTTCGGCGTCTTTCTTTCCGATCGGCGCCACTGCAAAAGTTACATCGTTATATACTTCCGCAAAGATACCGCCTGCGCCAAACATGACGACCGGACCGAAAGCCGGATCTCGTTTAACGCCTAAGATCAATTCTTCGCCTGCAGGGATCATTCGGCTCACCAAAATGCCCTTGATTTTTTCTTCCGAAATATGCCGGCTCACCCGATCAAATACGTCTTTGTAGCCGGCTTTTAAATCATCTTCATTTTCGATGTTTAGGGCCACTCCGCCCAGATCGAATTTATGAATCACCTGATCGGCGATTACTTTCAGGGCGACCGGATAACCGATCTGTCCTGCCAAATTCAGGGCCTCTTGCAGCGAACAGGCTTTGCCGTGTTTCACCACCGGCAGTCCATAGTGTTCCGCTATCTGTAAACAGACATCTTCTGTCAGCCACGGATGGACTTTACTGTCTACAGGCTTCAATAAGTGCTCAACCGCGTTACGATTGATCGCCGGAGCTGACGTTTTTTTGTCATTATAGCCGTTCATGCTGGTTTGAAACGTCCATGCCGCCGAAAACGCCCGACACATGGATTCCGGTAACCGATAATGGGGAATGCGATTTGTTTCGAGAAGCTTTACTCCCACACTCACGTCCTTTTCACCCATAAAAGAAGTATATAGCGGTTTATCAAATTTTTGCTCCAATTGTATCAGGGTTTCCGCAATTTGCTGGATATCGGTCATGGATTGCGGAGTGAGAATCACCATGACGCCGTCCACATTGGCATCGGCCATGATGGCTGATACCGCTTTTTCGTAACGATCGGCGCGCGCATCGCCGATCACATCCACGGGATTTTTGATATTGGCGGTTTTAGGCAGGTGTTTTCTCAGTACATCGGTGGTTTTCGTTTCGAATTCGGCCATGGTTAGTTGGTTTTGTATGGCCGCATCGGTTGTGAGTACGCCGGGTCCGCCGGCGTTGGTAATGACGGCGACGCGGTTGTTCTTAGGCAAAGGCTGGTGGTTAAGCGCCAGCGCCTTCTGAAACATATCTTCAATGTTTTCACAGCGAATAATCCCGCATTGCCGGAAGGCAGCATCGATAATGGCGTCGCTGCTGGCCAGCGAACCGGTATGCGAGACAGCAGCCAATGCGCCTTCCTCCGTACGACCGGCCTTTAAAGCCAAAATGGGCTTACCGCTTTCCTTCAAAATGTTTCGGGCCGCCTCCATCAGAGCCCGGCCATCGGTAATTTCTTCCAGATAGAGTAGAATCACTTTGGTTTTTGGATCATCTTTCAGATAATAGAGGAGATCGATTTCGCTGATATCAGCCTTATTGCCGAAACTAACGAATTTTGAGAAGCCGATCTGGCGAGCGGCGGCATAATCCAATACCGCCGTACAGAGGGCTCCGCTTTGGGACAAAAAGGCGATGGAACCTTCATCGGGCATTTCGCGCGCAAAGGATGCATTTAGGCCCACATCGGGATCGGTGTTGATGACGCCCAGACAGTTCGGTCCGATAAACCGGATTCCGTATTTCTTTGCGATGCTTCTCAATTGTTCTTCGCGCTCGCGACCCTTGGGGCCAATTTCCCGAAAGCCCGCCGATATGATGACCGCCGCCGGTATGCCCCTCTGACCGCATTGTTCCAATGCGAGATGACACACCGAACCGGGAAAAACAATTACCGCCAAATCGATTTCATCCTCAATGTCGATTACATATTTGTACGTTTTCAATCCTGCGATAAAACGATCGCGTGGACTGACAGGATAGATACCGCCCCGAAAATCGGCTTTCAACATGTTGTAAAGCAAATCGTGCGGAACGCTGCCTTTAACATTATTTGCGCCGACCACCGCCACCGTTCTGGGATTAAAAATAGGATCCATAAATTGCATCTGCCTCTTCCTTTTTTTTGTTCAAATCTTAGTCAAAGCCTTTACCGTTTCCCAAATGATCACAGATATTCGGAGATGAACTGCACGGCTTCCTCTACGTTTTGAACCTCCAGCGCTTTGTCTTCGTCCATTTCGATGTCGAATTCTTCTTCGAACGCTGCAACCAGTTCGAGACTTTGAGTGGAATCGGCGCCCAAATCAAAAATAAAGTTGGCCTGATCGTCGATTTGGGCTGCATCCATTTTGAGCACCCGGGCGATAACCTGTTTCACGCGGGATTGAATTTCGTCATGTTGCATGGGACCTCCGTTATCCTTGGAAGGTTTGTTTACTTTACGAACAAATACACTTTTAAAATACACACTCCATTTCTTTAAAGAAAGTTAAAAAATATTTTTTTACTTTTGCCAGACTCAATAATCGATCGCAAACGGTTTGAATAGACGGCGCATTATCTTATGCGGTAGGACGATATTTGTATTGGCGGTTTGAGAAAGCAATTGATGGGTCGTCAGAAGTTGTAATCCAAAAAGCGGAATACGATTTTACATTGGCAATGTATTAGTTAATCGCCACTTTCTTACGCCCGATATAATCGGCGTTTCGCTTGAAGACCATACCTCCTAACTCGGCCCCGATACGTTTCGATGTTAGCGGGCACTTCACTTTTAACAAGTAATAAATCAAGCGGGTTTCTTCATCGAGGGTCTCGTAATTGCCCATGCCCTTCGAAATAATCACATCGGCCTCATCATAATAGGCGCGCATTTTGGCGGAAGCGTTTTTGAGAATCGTCGCCGGCGCATTATCCCCGTTATCGATCACCGTTGCAATGCTGTCCAAGCCCACCATTCGCGCATCCACTATGGTAGCGTCGTTGATGATCGGTGCCCCCCGAACGACAACGGTAAACTGCAAATTCAATTCGGGATAATAGCGATTGAGCATTTCGATGAACAAGCGGTCGAATACGATCTCGCCGGCATTATCAGCCAGGTATAACACGCGACGCGCCTGTTTTAAATCGTTAATGAATACATTAAAATCGTTGATGGCAAAATTGGTTTCGTGGATATTGGCGATGATCTGCCGTACCTGCACGTCTTTATTATCAACGCCGAAGTCAATCACATTACCGGCTACCGCCAGTTTTGCCGCGGTCAGCACCGGCTCGCGATCCATATATACGATTTTACGCAGATCATCATACAATTCCAATGCGGCGCGGTTATACTTCTCTTTTAACGCCTTATAGGGATCGGGATTGCCGGTAATCTTGTGTAGAATGTCATAAATATATTTGCCCACTTCAGGCGGCGCCATATTGTAATCCACGTCCTGCAGATAAGCCAGCACACGATTAATGGCTTCTTTACGCAGTTCATCGTCTTCAACGGCAAGATGCACCGTATCAACCGTTTGCCTCAGCATACAGGGAATGCAAATATACTCCGTTTTCATAAGGGTTGCGCCTAACCGATGTTTTTAATTTTTAAGTTCATGCGATTCCTCGCCCGAATCTCCGACGTCGGAGGCCGGCAACGTTTTCTCCATGACGGGACGCACGCCCGCTCCGTATTCATACACAAGTTGACCGCCATAATGTCCTGCGCGATAAAGCAAAAATGCGCCGATCAGCAGGAGTAAAGATAAGACGATGCGCCAGGGTAATGCCTCTATTTTGAGCGCCGTTAAAACGATTTTTAAAACACTCACGGCGATAAAAAACCACATTACGCGGTTCCCTGCCTCCTCGTGTTCCTCGAGGAGATTACGTGTTTCCGGCAACACTTGTTCCACTTTATCTTCCGAGTTTTCGCCGCTTTGAACCGCTGCGAAGGCGCCAATTGTTCCTATAATCAAAAGAACCAGCGCAAATCGGGAGACCGGGCGCCGGTTCAAATAGAGATTGGACAACTCCACCAGCGCCGCTAACAATAAAAATGCAATCGGAAAGTGAACGATTTGAGGATGAAGCGGCATCGATTACGCTCCTTTTTTATGAACGCGTTTAATAACAAGACGGTCGTATAAATAGATCGCTGCGGCCGTCAGTAAAGCCAGCAAGGCAAATATCAACCACATAATGTCGGGACGGTTCATGTCCCTTGCAAACGCCGCGTAAAGCTGGCCGGAGAGAACGCCGCCAAACAGATTACCAAGCGCCACACACCAGTAAAAATAGCCCATGTACAAGGCCACCTTATCGGGCGGCGCAATTTTACCCGTGTACTCTTTGGACTTAGGACTTGCCATCATCTCGCCAAATGAGAAGACCATGATACCGGCAACCACAATCCAGCCCGTATCGCCGAAAATTAAAATCGTAAAACTCACGACGGTGATGATGACGCCCCAAAAAATCGTTGTAAACGGCTTTAGTTTGCCCACAAAATAGGATATTACCACCTGAAATACGATAATGGAGCCTGCATTGATATTAATAATGTACTCGGGATTCACCTGTCCGAATGTTACCATCGACGCCTTCACCTGATCGACCGTACCGCCCAGACCAATCGCTTCAAGGGATGAGGAAAGCGCCAGTAACAGATCGCCGGTATCGACAAAATCCCTGATATGTAGCGGTAACGTATAAAAAATTTGATTGAACGACGTCCAGAAACCGGACATCAATAACAGAAAGAGAGCAAACCGCCAATCGCCCAGTTTCATGGGTGTTTTCCACCAGGAAGGTTCGGTATCGGAAACGCGTTTGCGCAAGAACCAATCATAGCCGAGATTCAAAATAAACCATACCAGCAGGATAGCAATAATTTGGGTCCAACTCACATAACCATTGGCGGTATATTTGGACCCGACGACCAGCACCGACAGTAATACAAACACGAACAGAAAAAAGCGCCCGTTGCCCAACACTTCCACCATGTCGCTGAGTACCTTGCCCAGGCGGCGCGGATTGGCGGATCGGCTTTCGGATGTGGGTTCTTTGTAAAAAATGAGTACAAATATAAAATTAATAGCAATCCATCCGGCGGAAGCTACAAACACCCAATTCCAATCCCAGCCTCTGACAATGCCGGCCACAATAGGACCCACAAAACCGCCGATATTAACCATCATATAAAAAATACCGAATCCAAGCGAGGAGGTTTTGTCATTGGTTGTCTTGGAGACGGTTCCTATAATGACCGGTTTGAACATAGCCGCGCCAAGGGCAACCAGCATGTAGGCCAGAAAAAAAGTGGGCACGGTTTCGAACTGCCCCAGTAAATAATAGGCAGGCGCCAGTACGGCGAACGAAGCGATGAGCATGTTGCGAAATCCGTAACGATCGGCCAAAGCGCCGGTAACCACGGGAAAAAGATAAAGAAAGAACGTAACCACGCCCTGAATTACCCCGCGGTCTTCATCGGTAAAACCCAGTCCGCCGTCTTCCACCGCGCCTGTTATGTAGAGCGATGAAACGGCAAAAAAACCATACCAGGCCATCCGTTCGAAAATCTCCATGGTATTGGCCACCCAAAACGTACCCGGAAAATCCTTTAAGCGAATCCCTGCATTACTCATAACGGCCTTCCTCTTCGGTTTGACGGACAATTAATCGATTTTCAGTTTTTCCACTTCTTCCCAATAATCCTGGCGGATACGCTGCCACTCCATTTTAAACCACGGCGTGTAGTATTCGGGATTCTCTTCCATCTCCCGATCCATGGTTTCGGGGGCTATGTACTGCCACTCTTCGATTTCATTACTATTGACATTCGGCGTTCGCGCCGTTTTTCCGATAAAAACAGAACAAACTTCGTTTTCCGAACCTTTATCGTTGAATGCGGCCTGATAACTGAATTTATAAAGAAAGAAAAGGTCGGTGCGCAATCCCACCTCTTCCTGTAATCGTCGCAGGGTCGAGCGCTCTATCGTCTCGCCTTTGCGGGGATGGCTGCAACAGGTATTGGACCAGAAAAGCGGCCACAACCGTTTTTGCCCGCTGCGGCGCTGCAAGAGCAGCCCATTATTTTCATTGAAAATGAAAATGGAAAAAGCGCGGTGGCGCATACCCTCGCCGTTATGACACGTTTCCTTTGATTCAAAGCCTATTTCCCGGTCGTCCTCGTCCACCAGAATGAGCTGTTCGTTGTCAAACGAAACGACAGACGGATCGAAATTTGCCATAAAACCTCTCTGATTTTACATAACCTCGGCTTAATGTTTATTTGATATCCGTGATAAACGCACGATATCCTGCGTTCTTTAGCGCACGGGCGACTTCTTCGGCCGAACCGGGACAGAGGGCGATGATCGCGCCGCCGCCGCCGCCGCCTGTTAGCTTGGCGCCAAGCGCGCCGTTGGTGCGTGCGATATCCACCATTTCTTCAATTTCGCGGCTCGATACCTGTAAGGCATTTAGCAAACCCTGATTAATATTCATGAGCTCGCCCAACTGGTGCAGATCATGATCTTTGATCGCCCGTTCGGCCTGCACGTTCAGCATATCGATTTCTTTGAAAATCCGGTTATAAAGTTTTTTGTTAGCCTGCCAGGCTTGGCGTACCTTTGCCACCATTTTTGCCGTGAGACTTTCCTGCCAGGTCAATCCGATCACCATTCGTATGGGCTTCGGTACGTTGATATCAACCATTGTAGGGGGGTCGCCCTTCCGGTACATCAGAAAGCGTCCGTACGTAGCCAGCGTGTTATCGATGCCCGAAGGCGTTCCGTGCACCAACTTCTCCGATTCAAACGCCAGGTTTGCCACTTCCTCATCAGAAAGATTGAGCGCAAAATGGCCGGACAAAGCGCGAATAATGGCTACCGCCAGTGAAGCCGAGCCGCCCAGGCCCATAGCACGGGGTACATGGGGGAAGACTTCAATTTTCATATCCCGGTTATGTAAATGTAGTTTGTCCAGGATGAGATCCAGCGACTTAAAAATGGAGTATTTATGCTCGCTATTTCTTTGCAAACGTTCTTCAACACCCCAGCGCGGGATGAGAAGATGAATGCCGTCTTTGTCGCTCTTGGTAACCTTAGCCTGCATGGCCAGCGGAATGGGCGCTGCAATCGCCCGGCTTCCGTACACAACGGCGTGTTCACCCAGCAGGATGATCTTACCGTGTCCGGTCGGCAAATCTTCCGTCGTCGGTTTTAACACCATTTCCGCCTGAGCCGGTTCTTCTTCCGTTTTTATCTTCTCAATGATTTCCTTGGCTTTCCAGACCTTTATTTCATTGGATTCGATCAGCTTTTCTACCACGGTTTCAAAGAGTTCCGCGCCGGCGCCGGCCGCCATGGCGACGCTACGGGCGTGCAAACTCATGTGGCCGCGTTGAATGCCCTCGGTTGCCAGTGCGCGCAAAGCCGACATGTTCTGCGCCAGGCCAACCGCCCCCAGTAATTCGGACAGCTCTTTCGCCGATTCGATATTTAACAGGCGATGGGCGATCGGAACCGTGGGATTACTTTGCAGCGGTCCGCCGACCGTACCCACCCGGATTGGGATATCGATCCGCCCGACCAAATCCCCCTTCTCGTTTGAAGTCCACTGTGTTAAAGCGGTATAGGCCCCTCCACGGGCTGCGTAAGCATGGGCGGCCGCCTCGATGGCGCGCCAATCGTTGCCGGTAGCGATCACCACCGGATCAATTCCGTTCATAATACCTTTGTTGTGTGTGGCTGCGCGATAAGGATCGGAAAGGGCAAATTCATTCGCCAGAATGATGCCGTCCCGCACCTGTTCCCCGGAGTATCCGCGCCCTTCAAGCAATTTAACGGGTACGACGCATTCCGCTTTCACCAGAGACCGATCCGCCAGATTGGAGAGAATCCGCAAAAATACATTACCTTCGGTAATTTTCTCGATAAGAGAGGCTACTCCCTCGCACATGCTGTTCACCAGGTTCGCCCCCATGGCATCGCGCGTATCGACGAGCAAATGTACGATGAGCATTTCCTTGTGAGAGGTGGATGAGGGAATAATACGTACTTCGATATCGCGTGCGCCGCCTCCGCGCGCCGCCATTTTGGGATGCAGGCTATTGGCCAGATTTATGATTTCATCTTTATTCTCGAGTACGGCGTGTTTGGCACGATTGAGGTTTTTTACATTCATTACCTGTATTTGGCCGATGAGCGTCGATTCCAATTGTTCACTTTTAAAACCACCGGCCTCCCGAACGGTTTTGGCGGCCGAACTCACAGCCGCTATAATGGAGGGCTCTTCCACCACCATGGGCACGATGTAATCTTTCCCGTTGATTAAAAAATTCAATCCCATACCGATCGGTAACCCGAAAACGCCGATCACGTTTTCCACCATGCGGTCGGAATCTTCCGGCCTCAGTAAACTGTTGCCGTTTTTTAACCGTAAATAGTCTTCATCTTTCAAAAAATGTTTTTGATTTAAAATGCGCAATCGCTCCAGTATGGAATATTTATAGAAGCCGGAAATTCGCGAATTTGGCATTTTGTGTCCTTTCTTATTCAGTTCACTTGTTGAACGCCGCCACTGCATATCTGTACATCCAGCGGGACCATTCCTTCTGCTGAAATGGCCTCTTTAAAGCGCTTGAGGCTTTCATCGCTCATAAAAAATGCAACGCCGATATCTCCGCCTCCGGCGCCTGAAGGCTTGTAAACCGCATCAAATTGGGATGCTAATTGCGCCAATCGTTCGTGTGCACCGGTTATAATAGGGGCGTCGCTGGCTTGGCCCAGGGCGTTTAAGGTTGCGTTAAACGTTCGAACGGCTTCAAAAAAATCCGAAACGGCTTGTTTTTCGAAGGCTTGACAACCGTGGTGTGAAAGCTCACCAAGTTTTCCCATAAGCCGTTCGAAACGGTTGCCATCCTTTTGCTTCAGTTTGTGCACGCGCTCCACCATTTTTAGTGTGGATGCGGAGCGTCCGGTCCATACCGGTAACACGTTTAAACCAGGCCATAACGGCATTGGTTGTGGCCGGCTGCGTTCGGTATGCTGCGGATTAAACGTGTAGCTCAATACCCCTCCGTAACTGCTGGCTGCGATATCAATCCCGCTGCCGCGATTGTTCTGCGCCTGACGGTGCGCTTTCAACGATTGTTGAAAAATCAATGTTCGTTCTGCATCGGTATCGAGATCGATAAAATCAAATACCGCTTTTGTAATGGCCACGGTCAGCGCCGCGCTGGATCCAAAACCGAGTTTGGTCTTCAATGGGCCGGAATAAAAATCTTCCGTTTCCAACGTTATCCGAAGCTCCGGCAGCCGTCGCTCCTTTTGCCCGGATAGCAGTTGCCAGAGCGATTCAAATACGGTTGTAAAAAGATTTAGAACTTTTTGCTGCTTAGCAGGCAAATGCGGATCGTACCGGACGCCCCCGGAAGGTACTACCACAAACGGAATCGAATGCAAACCCAACGCCGGACTGTGTACCACAAATTCATTGCCCTTATTCGCAACAACGGATACCCGGGCGAAGCGATCGACGGCTGCGACCAGGCCTGGAGCGCCTTCCAGAACGGCGTACTCACCGATCAGGATCATTTTTCCGGGAGCTTGAACGCGTATCATTCTTCCGGCTCCATTAATTGCACTCCCTCGCCGAGAGCGGTGGCCATTATTTCGTCCAGCCCTTGTATTTCCATCAGCGCCGCTTTTACTTTTTCCGCACTGTCCGGTTGACACAATACTTTCACCTGCGGGCCGGCGTCGATGGTGAAGTAGGCTTCCGTTCCCTCGCTTCTGAGTTGGCGTACGCGATGCATGGTTTCGACTGTGGTCCCGTTCCAATAGATAAGGCCGGGACGGCTGGAAAGCGCCAATCCGTGCATTTTAAGACAACTGAATTCGCTCAATTCGCCAAGTTTCTGGAAATCTTTTTTTATAATCGCATCGCGCATTTCTTCTAAATCGCGCGGAGCCGAAGACACCCAGGCATCGTAATAGGGCGCCGTTTCCCGGCTCAGCATCATTCCGTCGGTCGAACCGGTTTTCTTCTTTTGGCGCGAGGTAATGGCTATGAGGACGCGCAGATTCCAATGCGAGACAGGCGCCAGTTGCCGGGCGCAGGCGTCGCTTCCGTCATCCTGTTCGCCGAGCTGCATTTCAGCAAAGCCGCCAAAAATGGAACGCGTCGCCGATCCCGAGCCCTGTCGCGCCAGAATGGATAATTCGCGGAGGCTGTATTGCCGTCCCGCCGCCCGTGTCGCTGCCAGCGCAAGAGCCGCAAAAGCCGAGGCGGAAGACGCCAGCCCTGCGGAGGTGGGAAAATTGTTCTCGGAGTGAACGACGGCATACCTGTTGAGATTTTGCGGTTTGCGTACCAAATCCAAAAAGGATTGCACCCGTTGGCGCTCCTTCTCGGAAGCGGGTTGATTGTTGATCCATAATTGATCTTGTTTCAGGTTCGGATCAAAACGAACGCTGCTGACGGTCCGGAGCCCGTCCAGCGTAATAGAAATGGAGCCCACCGCAGGTAAGTTAAGCGGAATGTTACGTTTACCCCAGTATTTTATAAGAGCGATGTTTGATCGGGCGTTGGCTTTTGCATACATCTCGGATTTACATGCTTCATTCATTTAAAAATTAATAATTTAAGTGTAATTTAATTTTATTCCTAATTTTTTTAGCAGCGCACGAGATTCTTTAAAATACAGGATTGTTGCCTCATTAACCGGCTCTTTCTCCGTAACAGACCGAACGATTCCATTTTTGAATCCGTGACCAGGCGTAATGAAACCAGGATAGCGACGATCGGAAAGAGAACGGAGTTTCTATCGTTACCATGCGAGATGAACATGCTATCAAAAATGAAGCCAACAGGAAGGAAGACATCGTGTAGCAAGTCCGGATATTTTAGGCGCCTGTGTCGTTCCGTGCATTTTTACTAACGGAGGAAGCGGTTGGCGGTAAGAGTTACTTGATTTTTTCACATATCGGTCGATGCACCGCTATGTTCATCCTTCAATACAAAGCAACTGCATCGCTGTAACGTGATAAGACATGAAGCCTGAATATGCATCTCCATTCCCTCTTTGCCATGCATTTCGGGCGGCCGGTGATCGAATCGGGCGCTCATGTGATCCGTGCGATTTAATCCGATCCCGAGATTATTCTGATGATTTCGTTCCCAAAATGCTTGTGGAGCGGTTACCGTTTCCGTTTTCAGGCGTCATAACGGTAATATCGATATACACCTGCGGCGCTTGGAGGCTGTCGCCGGGCGCCCATGTAAATCCGAAGTCCGTGCTGCCCGGCCCATGGCTCTGGGTATCCAGCAAATCCACATCGATATCGCCGTAAAGCTGTCCGTCCGTGGCTGAGACCGAAATCTGCGTTCCGCCGACCAGCGGATGCCCCCACACATCATGCACCGAATAATCGAAGCGAACCGGTGTATTGGTATTATCGTATTCGAAAGATTGAGGTGAGATTTCGATGGGCGCTGTGTGTCCGCTTAACAGCAGTTTGATTTGACTGGTGATGGTTTCATTGGTCAAAGTGTCGCTGAACGTGTGGGCTGTTATGCGTGCATAGGGATTGTTTGCAGGATCGGGCGGTAACGGTCCGGCGCTCATAAAATTTACCGTGGCCCTGCCCATGGCATCGGTTTCGGCCGCTCCTTCCACAATACTGTAATCGCTTGAAAAATAAACGACCGTACCCGGCGCCACGGGATTGCTGTATTTATCGCCGACAAAGGCCGTTACACGATCCAGAATACCGTAGTGTACGCGTCCGGCGATATTCACGCGTTCCAATGCCAGACTGAAATGCCGCTGATCCGGTAAGCCGCCATAAATGGCTACCTTGATGGGTTTGGTTTCGATTACCTCGCCATCTAATGTTGTGCGCGCCAGAATTTGAACCGCTCCGGCTATTGTTCCACTGTTCAAGATCGTATAAACGATTCCGTCGCGACTTGTCATGGTATCGGGAAACAAATATTCGCCGCCGCCGGGTCCGTTTGCTATCGTAAATTCCACAAACGCCCGGTGGTCGTCATCAACCGGTATCCCTTCGGCGTCCCGCACCACGAACTGTATCATGGCGGTTTCGGTTAATCCCGAGCTTTTAATATAAACGTGCGACGGTTGTTTACCGTATAATTCGATATGGGCAGGATCGCCGCTTGTTCTGCCTGAATCGATCGGGGTTACCGTGGTATCTTCAGATAAAGGCTGCAACGTAAAATCCGGCGCTTCCACGGTTTGTCCTTTCACGGCGTAAACCGCGGCAGTTGCGCTCTGATAGCCGGCTTTACTGGCAACAATATCCACATTCATTTCATTTTCCTGCGGTTCGAAGCTCAATTGGTAGGAACCGTCCGCTTCGGTTCGCGCCTGTGCCAGAATGTTGCTGGCATACACGAGGGCGTTGTCGATGGGCTGAGGGCCGTTGTATTGATCGAGATAATAGACATAGCCTTTTATGATCGCCTGATCTTCGGTTGTCGAATCGGTAGCGCAAGCCGTTATCAGGATTGCCGCCAAAATCATACTTATAAGAACGCGAGCCTTCACAGGCACCTCCTAAACGCTATATAACTTCGTTCAACGATATCGTGGGTTCAACCAGATTTCGTTGTTTCAGATTTTGTAAACTCATTTCAAATGTTTGCATGCCGTGTTCGCTTCCGGTTTGAATCATCGACTCGATCTGATGCGTTTTGCCTTCGCGAATAAGGTTTTTTACGGCAGGCGTGCATAACAAAATTTCCATCGCCGCCACCCGGTCCGCCTCGGTGGTGGCTTTAACGAGCCGTTGTGAAATCACAGCGAGCAAACTGCTTGCAAGCGCCTGCCGCACCTGTTGTTGCTCTTCGGGCGGGAAGACGTTAATGATGCGGTCCACGGTATCGGAAGCGGAATTGGTATGCATGGTAGAAAAAACCAGATGTCCGGTTTCGGCGGCGCGCAGAGCATTGGTTATCGTTTCGAGGTCGCGCATTTCGCCTACCAGAATAACATCAGGGTCTTCACGTAAACAGCTTCTCAAAGCAGTGGCAAAATCGGTGGTATGCTGCCCCACTTCCCTTTGATTGATAAGACAGTTAAACGGTTCATGCACATATTCAATGGGGTCTTCAATGGTGATGATATGGGCGCGACGGTTATTGTTGACTTCACGAATCATAGCAGCCAGAGACGTCGATTTACCGCTGCCCGTTGGTCCCGTTACCAGGACCAGACCTTTTCGATATTTGACCAGATCATAGAGCACTTCGGGCAGTTGTAATTCCTGGATGGATTTAACTTGCGTCGGAATAATGCGAAATGCGGCACTAATACCGTTCGCCTGTTGATAGATGTTGACGCGAAAACGGGCCGCCCCGTCCAAAGCAACCGCCAGATCAATTTCGTTCTTTTTCTGCAGCCGTTCCTGTTGTTCCGAACTGAGATATTGCTTTAAGAACGTGGCCAGCGCTTCTTCACTTACCGCCGGCGTATCCAGACGCTTTAATTCGCCTGCAATACGCAGCATGGGCGGTACTCCGCTCACAAAATGGACGTCCGAAGCATTGTTTTTGGTTGCAAACTTGAGCGCTTTCGTAAACGTTGCAGTCGATATCGTTTTCTCTTGTTCAGCCATGTTTATCAACTCTTTGGGCTCATGATTTTGGTCGTAATAAAAATCAACAAGTCTTTTTTCTCCTGTATGACAGAGGTATGGGTAAATAGATAACCCAGTACCGGAATGTCGCCCAGAAGCCAGATTTTTTTCTCATTCTTGGTTTCGGAGTTTTTTACCAGCCCTCCGATGGCGACCGTTTGGCCATCCTGTACCATGACGGTTGTGGTCACTTCGCGTATGGAAGTGATCGGTTGTGGCGCCTCATCCGGCCCGGTATAACCGATAATCTCCTCCAGCCTGGGATGAACTTTCAGCGTGATCATACCATCCTCGCCGATCTGCGGGACCACTTCCAGAGTCATGCTTACATCTTTTTCCTTATATGAGAAAAGATCGCCGGAGATGCCGCGGGATATTTCGGGGATCGGGATGGTGGTACCGATTTCGATGGCGGCTTTTTTGTTATTCAAGGTGGTTACTTTAGGGTTGGAGATCAGTTTGGAATTCTGATCGTCTTTGAGCAAATCCAACGTTGCCTTAAGTTCGCTGAATGTCAGTACCCCCAGATTGAGGTTATCGACATTGTTAGGCAACTCATACCACGCTGATAGTAATCCGCTGGAAGCGGTATTTCCCGCCTGTTGCGTAGAAACAGGCGCATCGGTTTCGGCGCCCGTGGCGCTTACCGTTACCGTGCGCGGCCAATCAATGCCGAATCGCTGATCACTTCCGATTACCGTTTCCACAAGTCGCACTTCTATTTGGATTTGTTTGTCCGGTACATCCAGGGATTCGATCACGCGTGTTACCTGCGCCAAATTTTCTCGATAATCGGTCGCCAGCAAAATATTGGCTCGCTGTTCCTCTTCTTTTTCGCCCTTCTCGCTCAGTAAAGGTGCAATTTTACCTTTACTGGAAAGGAGCGGCATGAGGGTCTCGCGCAATTTATATCCGTCCAAATACCGCAAATGAAACACTTCATTTTGTAATTCATTGTTTATTCCGAAATTCAGCGGTTTAATCAGAATGATATCATCATCCAAAATATAATGGTAGCCATGTGTTTTGAGGATGGTATTCAATGCGTTGGCCAGCGTTACATTGCTGAGCTGAACGGTAACGGTTCCGCTGATATTGTCTGCAAAAACCATGTTTAAAGAATATTGTTTGGCAAATACCCGGAGAGCGCTGCTTAACGGCGTGTTAACAAAATTGGGCGACACCTTGCGCGATAGCTTGTCCTCAGCGTTGGACGATAGCCCCCACTGACCGGCACAGACAATAATGATAATGATTAAAATGATATGTCTTTGTTTCATCTCGATCCCCTCACTGGCTACACAATCAGAGCGTTAATACTTTCGTATTTCCGTTCTTTATTAAGATCACTTGTTTGGGTTCAATTTTTTGGACGCGATAACCGGATATAACGTCGCCCACTTTCAGAACCTGATCATTAATCAACGCCACCGATCCTTTTTGTTGATAGCTTATGGCTCGTAATGTTAATGTGGTTTTACGACGAACCGGTTTTTTCTTTTGCGGTTTTGGTTGAGGTTTATGGTCGGCCTGTTTGAACGGATTTTTACCCCAATTTTTCAAATACTGGTCCCGTTCCTGTTTATTTTGCGATTTTTCGGATGTTTGCTCGGGGGCGGCGACGGCTTGTTCCGGGGAGCTTTTGCCGAAATACACCGCTAAATAATCTTCCTTATTGGCAATAATATCATAAATGGCAAACAACAGAACCAATCCCAACAGGATTAACAGACGTTTTTGGCTCTTTGTGATTTCCACGATTAACCTCTATTCTAACGGGTCTTGATTCAATGTATAAAGATTGACCGTAATACGCGCTTTAAGTTTGGGCTCGCCGCTTTCATATTCGATATCGATGCCCTCCTGCGTGATGTAAAATGGCAGTCGATCCCAGGACTCAATAAACCGGCCTATATCGAGATAGCCGCCCCGGACGATGATATCGGCGGGCAAAATGGATACTTTTTCATCATTCTTATCCGAAAAATAGCGATCCAGCTTCGGCGCAAAATCCTCAATGGATAAGTTATGACGATGCGCCATACGATCCATCTGATCGGTTACTTCGGATAATTCATCACGGGTAATAAAACGGTTTCGGGCCTCATTCAGATTACGGCGTTTTTTTTCGTAGGCGTTACGCACTTTATTCAAATTAATTTGAGCGGTACGCGCCTGATTCACTTTGTCTGACGCCGTATCCAGTTGGCGGTTAAGTTCATTTAACCGGCTTTTATTGGGTTGGTATGAGAATAAAAACCACCCGGCTACAACCACCAACATCAAAACGACGATGCTATAGAGCGTTTTTCGTTTTTCCATAAGAGTCATTTAAAGTTTTGCGGAAAAGCCAAAATATGTAACGGCTTCCCGACGGTTTTTGCGCTTATGATCCAACCCGATCGATTTGAAGTAATCGAGCTCTTTCAGATGATTTATAAAATCGATGATAATTACATCCGCTTTAAGCAAGGGGCCCTCAATAGTACATTCAACGCTTACCTTATATGCTTGATTTTCTTCGTCATTATCGCCCGTACCGCGAATAAAACTGAGCCGGGTCAGGCGTATCTCCGGAGGCGTTTCATTACTGAACAACTTCATTACTTCAACCACCGGTACGGGCTCTTTAAAATAGCTTGTCAACTGCTGATTTTGCGTTTGCAATTGATTTAATTTTTGCTCGAGTTCCTGATACTTGCCTTCGATGGGATTGAGTTGCTGATACTCCTGCTGTAACTGACTTACCATGTGTGCTTTTTGATTGATAATCCGTTCCTGCAAAACATGAAAATATCCGAAGCCTGCAATACCCAGCGCCAGAAGCAATACACCCAGCACATTGGCCTTTTTTAATAATTTTTCTTGCAGATACTCTTTCGTAATTAGATTAAAGGCTTTGTTTTTGCTTAAGGCTGTTCCAATCGTAACGAAATATTCGGAATGCGCAATTGATTGCTCGCTATTATTCTTCGAAAATTGCGGCATAAGCAAATACATCGGGATATTCAGACGACTTTTTAAATATGGAATTAAACTTTCTTTACGGATACCGTAGCCGGAGAGAAAAATACGATCGATGAGATTATTATTACCTTTACCCTGAAAATGCGAAAGGACCCTTAAGATTTCAGAGAAATATGTATGGAGCACCGGATTCTGTTTTGTTTTTAAATCGGTGATTTTTTGTTTCAAACGCTTCTTGAGCTGACTTTTCATATCGCCTTCAGGTGCGCCGCTTTCGGATTTATCCTTTTGTGAAAACAGAGGGTTTACGGCTTCCTCTTCCTTTTGCGGATGGATACTCACTTCCAGATTCCTAGAGCCCATACTCAGATTACTCACACCGTAGAGTCGGCCCTTTTTTACATAGCAAATCTGTGTGAGATCGTACGAAATATCGATCAGCAGATCGTTCTGATGTTCCGGTAAAATATGCTGGTATGCAGCATGCAACGCCAAAGGTCTCGGCATTAATCGTTTTAGATCGATGTTAGTATAACGAAAGACGTTCAGTATTTTGTTGATCGTGTTTCCCGGCACCACCACAACCATTAGTTTCACCTTGTCGACGCTGTTTTCCTGGAAATGCTCGATGACGTCATAACGGCAAACGGAGTGTTCATTAAAATTGGGAAGATCGCTGCGGTTCTTGAAATAAATGGCCTTTTCGAGTTCCGCTTTTTTTTGTATGTAAGGCAGGACAATCTGCCTTACGTTGATTTCAGGGGTAAAAATACTGGCATATACTTCCATGCCGCTTTTGTAGTATTTTTTCTTAATATTTTCGAGGGCCACATGAAGCGAACGGTAGCGATTATGGCTTTCGTGCGGAAAGCGTTGAATGCCCCAACTCTTAATTTGAATATGGTTGTTTGCTTTTTCAAGAACGATGAAGCGGATTTTATCGACATCGATATCGATGGCCAGCGATTTACGGGCCTGCATCTTTTGCGCAAATGTTAAGGGGCGGTAAAATTTGTTATTGGTATCGAGCTGAGGCAGGGTGTGCGGCTTGGGCTTTATATTTGTCTTTTGTTCCCCCTGCTTGGAATGGGCGTTTTCTTTACTTACCCGTTTGGCCGTGGCTTGTTTTCCCGTAGGCTTTTGCGAAGGTCGTTTCGTATTCGATTTTGCCGGAGATCTCTTTTTTGTTTTCGGTTCCGCTGCTCCTTGCGCCTTGTCGGCATTCGGACGACGGGACTTTGAAGGCGTTTGTTTCTGTTTTATTTTGTTATCGTTATTTTCTTTGTTCTCTTGCTTTTTTTCTTGTTTCTTTTGTTTGGGTTTATGCAAGCGAAATGATTTCATATCTTTATTGGCATTCAGAGACTCAATAAAGTGTCGGACTCCGCTGGTTGTAAAATAATCGGCTACAGAGCCGGATTTATCATATCCGGATTTTGAGCTGTTTTTCTGTTTTGACATATTTACTCTCGATCATTCCGCTTCATGTACTCAGAGAAACCATACGCTTTAATTTTCCCAGCGGCTTGAGGTGATAATTAAAGGGCCGCCGTTAACCGAATATTGCATAAAATCATTGATACGGTCGCGATCATGGATTACCCAAAATCGATACATCCACCACGGCCTTGTAGTGCCAATAACGTCGCCGTTACTAATAATGCCTCCGCGCAGGCTACGCCACAGAAAATTCCATTGCGACAAAAAGCGCGAACCCGCCTCCGGTTGATAAATCACGCCATTGGTTGAACCCAGCGGGAACCAGCTGGTCTGGATAAGAACATCGCCCCGCACCACAAAGCTACCGTAATTGTACCAATTCATTTGACCAAAGCTTAAATCGCCTTCTATAAACATAACGTCTTGACTGAACGTAAAAACATGGTTAATGGTAAGATTTCCACTGTAATAGTGCAGCGGTCGCGCCAGGTCTCGGAGTTCATTTAGATCAAATTTGGGCATATACTGTGCATTTTCGTAAATCAGATTTGGCGGAAAGGTTCGGATATACCGCGCCTGGCCGGTGGTGTAAATGGCGTAATTCGAAACATCAATATAGTCGATTGTTTTTCGCAGTGTGCGGCTGTATGTGCCCGTCTTACCGGACGCAATAATTTGAATGCGATCGCCGCTCATCACATTGATTCGAACTTCGCACTGACTGCCGTTTCCCGTTATGATCGTCTCCCGGTAGTTATGGAGCGACGATAAATTACTGTTGTCGACCGCATATTCCATGACGCCCCGTATACCGTATTCCAGCCCGGATTGAGCAGCGTAAAACGCCTGACGCTCGTTAATATTGATCACCTGCATTTTACTATCCGCGATGACAAGCGTCGCCATGGTAATCCCCATGATGCCGAGGAACATCATAAAAAGCAGGGTATTAAGCAATACAGCGCCTTTTTCATTATTAAAACGGTCAATTACGTACATAGAATCGATCACTCATATTAACGACAATTCGATCATTTTGGACATTTAAACGTACATTGATATAACAGACCTCGGCTTTAACATTGGTTGTGCTTAAGGTGCTGTCATAGTAGGTAAAAGGATTGTTTTGCAAAAAGGTTGTGTAAACGCTCCAGGGTCCCGGCCCTTCTTTTCTGCGCAATCGGCCTCCATTTGCCAGATATTTTATTTGGACGCCGGCCTGCGTTCTGAAAAACAGTTTATGCGATTTAAAATTCATGATATTTTCGGGATCGATCTCCTGGAGATCGTTTCTTAATGCCGCCATGGCTTTACGGGCGTCCCACCTTAAATTGGTCTCGGTATAAACACGATTCATCGTTTGCGCCTGAATGCCCATAATGCCGTAGGCCAATGTAATCACGATACCGGTAATCGCCAGAACCACCACCGCTTCATACAAAGTAAAACCGGCGTTGTCTCGTATTTGGTGTTTCCAATTCCATTCCCGCATGGATTATTCTTCATAATATTTTGTTAATCGTACTTGTAATTTGTAGCCGTTGTCCAATTGCGGATGGATTATAGTGACATCGACTTTCCATCCATCGATGTTGGCATTGCCCCAATTACTAAAACTACTAACGGTTACCACTCTCTGAAATCCGTTGCCCAAGTGCTCGCTGTCTGCAAATTGTCCGGGATTTTGGTACCATTGCCAGTGCTTTTCCTTATATCCGATAATTTCTTCCAACTTTTGCTCCGCCAGCAATGTTGCACGCTCCAGCACACTGTTTTTTACCGACTTTTCGGTTACTTCTCCGAATAACGCCAGGGTCGCCGGAAGTAGGATACCAATAATAACCAGGGCGACAACCACTTCCATCAAAGTGAACCCGGCCTGATCCTTTTTTAAGTTGGCAATGCGCTTTGACATTTTAAATCAATTCATTGATTGCTATAAATAAAAATGGGCGGCCCTTCACACTTTTTTTCTTTTATCCGTCAAAGACCACCCATTGTTGTTACTTAAATGTGAACTTCGGTTTAGTTCATTTACTAAACCTTATTGCACCACAAGGTTGCCGTTGCCATCCACGCTCACCGAGAAAGCAGACCCATCGGCTTTGGTCGGTTTATTGCCGTCGTTGAAAAATTGGGAACCGTCGCCGCTGTTATAAGCGCTAACCGCGTCGCTGAGGGTGTAACTGGTATTGCTCGCAACGGAATCGGCAAAAAACATCATAATAGACGCCTCTATAGCGCGTTTGTTGGCCGCATTGGCCTGGCTTTTGGCCGTATCGGACAAGTCCATGTACTTCGGAACGGCAATAGCCGCCAGAATACCGAGGATAACGATCACAACGACCAATTCGATCAGAGTGAAACCTCTTTGATTTGCTGCTAACTTCATCTTAGACCTCCTGAATGTTAAACATTGAGATACATTTATTCTTGCTTCATTTTAAAAAGCGTTCATCATTTCCCACATTGGTAAAAACAGCGCCAGAGCGAGTAGTAATATCATACCGCCAAGTACAATGGTTACCACCGGTTCGATGTATGTTGTCATATTATTAACAAGTTCGGTTACTTCCTGGTCATAATAATCGGATACGCTTTTAAGCATGTCATCCAGGGCGCCGGATTGTTCACCAATGGCCACCATTTCATATAAAAGGTTTGTGAAGACCGGGCTTTGTTTCAAAGAACGGGCGATGCCTTCGCCTTTTATTATCTTATCGGATGTTTTTGCAATCTCTTTATTAAAAACCTTATTATCGATCGTCTCCTGCATGATTTCCAGGGATTTCGTAATCGATATGCCGGTACGGTTCATGGTATAAAAGAGCATGGCGAAACGAGAGACATTAACCTTTCTTACAAAATTGCCTACGACCGGCAACTTGAGCATCAAAAGATCAAACTGGAATCGGCCCGCCGGCGTCCGTACATATAGCACGACGGCCACGATGATGAGTACTAACCCCAGAAAAATAAAAAGACCGTAATTTGATAAAATTTCGTAGAGTGAAATCAGAATTTTGGTTGGCAAAGGTAGCTCTTTACCGGTACTCTCAAACATGGGAATGAAATTCGGTATGACCGACGTCATGAACACCAGAAAAGCGCCAATGATGCCTATTAAAACAAAAGAGGGATAACGTAGCGCCTTTTTAACTTGTTGCCGGATGCGGGCTTCATTTTCAAGATATTCGTATAGGTATTTGAGCGATTCTTCCATCGTACCGCTCTGTTCACCCACGCGAAGGGTATTAACATACATGGTGGAAAAAATTTTGGGAAACTCCGCCACCGCATCCGAAAATTTACTGCCCTGTTCTATATCGTTCGCGATCTGTTCGATGACATTTTTAAATTTTTCATCACTGGTCTGTTCCCGAAGGGCATTAAGGCTGGCTACAATCGGAACACCTGCTTTGAGCAGCGTGTGTAATTGTTTCGTAAACTGAATGATGGCCGCTTCTTTAACGCGATATTTTAACCGCGAGGTCTTGGTTTTTGATTTCTGCTTTTCAGCAGAAATCAGGATCATATTCAGCTCCTGGAGCTGCTTCTGGACATCCCGCTCATTGGAAGCCAGGATAACACTTTCGACCGTCTCACCGTCGGCATTGATCGCTTTGTATGAATAATTCGGCATCGTTATCTAACCACAGATTCAGCTTAATAAAACATAAAAATAAAAATTGATAATGACGTTTCCCCACAACAGAAAAACGAAAATTCCTATAGCGAAGAATGTACCCATGGGGATCAACCGGTTTTCAGGCATCTGGCGGGCAAGTTTCATTACAATGATAAATATAAGAGCACTGAGGAATCCGAAATAAAGCGCTACCAAAATAAACTTGAATCCAAGGAAGAAACCTGCCACTGCAGCGAATTTAACATCGCCCATGCCCATACTTTCTCTTCCGAAAATAAAGCGCGCCGCCAATGAAAGGGTCAGAAATACCCCACCTGCCAGCGCCACTCCCAGCAACGCCTGTTTCCATGCAATTAGTAAAAACACCGCATTGAAGGCCATCCCGAATAACAACATCACGATTAAAAGTTTGTTATGTATGATCTGATACTGCCAGTCAATGAATGCAATGACGATAAGAAAGTAACAAAAGATCGTGTAAAAGAAGAACTGTGGGGTCCAACCATGTTGATAGAATAGAATTAATGTGACCGCGCCGGTAAGCAACTCGACAAACGGGTAACGAAATGATATCGGCTGCCGGCAATGACGGCATTTGGCTTTTAATAACAAATAGGAAATAATCGGTATTTTATCGTACCAGGCGATGGCGTTGCCGCAGTCGGGGCAATATGAGGCGGGTGTAACCACCGAAACCTTTTGCGGCAAACGGTAAATGCAAACATTCAAAAAACTGCCGATTATTGTGGCCGACACAAACAAAAAGAGTTCAGCCATCGCTGACGCCTCCTTAAATTAAATTAAAATCCATATCATCATCGTCTTCATCAGAAGAAGACGCCTCGGTATGGGTCGGCGGAACGGGACTTTGATTAACCTTTTTATGAACGGTGCGCTTGCTCTGCCTGAAAATGCGCTTAAGGCGCGCCATCAATATATCGCGTTCGATGGGTTTCGTTATAAAATCATCCGCCCCCATATCTAAAACTTTTACCTCATTTTCGGTAGTATTTAACGCTGTTAGGATCAGAACCGGAATGTTTTGCCATTCTTCGTTTGCCCGCAAATGCTGCAAAAATTCATAACCGTCCATTTCAGGCATCATGATATCCAAAATGATGACATCGGGCGGCGCCTTTTTGACCTGTTCAAGCGCCTGTTTACCATTTTCCGCCTCGCGTACCTTCCATTGATCTATTTTATTTACATATTTATTGATGATCATGCGCGTTAGTCGATAATCATCCACCACAAGAATGTCTTTTTGATCATTCTCTTGCTCTGGCGGTGTGTCCGATTGTTTTTTAGGCGTTTCTTCTTTCGGTACGGATTGTGGCGTTTCTTTTTGGGGTTGTTTTGGTTGTTGAACCTCAGGCGGGGTTTGCCCTCTTGTTTTGGATTCGCCCGGTGCTTCCTGCTGAAGAGAAGGTTGGATCACTCTTAATATTTCCGGGTAGTCCGTGATACCTTCCGCTATCAATGAAACGGCATCTTCAAATAGATTGCGGAAACCCTGTTTACGGGCGTTTATGCGAATTTCCTGCAAGGTGTTACCTTTATTGAACAAATCTTTCAGATAATCATCCAGAATCAATATTTCATACACGCCAATTCGACCGCTGTAACCGCTGAAATGACATTTTTCACATCCCCTGCTCTGATACGTTTTTGGACTGTATCCCAAAGATTTCATGGCATTGCGAAGTTTTATATCAATTTTATCTTGCGGCACTTCCTCTTTGCAATCATCGCACAAGCGGCGCACCAGCCTCTGCGCAACGATGCCCTGCAGAGCATCCACCACTTTAAACGTCTTGATGCCCATGTCGCCCAGCCGGGTAATCGCATTAAAGGTATCGTTTGTATGCAGGGTACTGAGTACGAGGTGGCCGGTTTGCGCCGCCTGTATGGCGGTGGAAGCTGTATCCCGGTCACGAATTTCGCCTACCAGAATCACATCCGGATCCTGGCGCAGAAAGGAACGCAACGCGGTAGCGAAGGTGACTCCTGCTTTTTCGTTTACCTGCACCTGATTAATACCATCAAGCATGTATTCAATGGGGTCTTCAATCGTGAGAATATTATTTGTGGTGGAACGAATTCGATTTAAAGCGGCGTAGAGGGTCGTACTCTTGCCGGAACCCGTTGGACCGGTAACCAGAACGATGCCCTGTTTAAAATCGAAACACTGTTTTAAGAGTTCTTTATTTTTGCCGCGCAATCCCAGCTTTTCGAACGAGATCATGGCTTTACGGCGGTCCAATATCCTTATAACCGTTTTTTCCCCGTAACTTGTGGGCATGATGGAGACGCGTAAATCGACTTCGGCGCCGTCGACGGAAATGCGTGCTTTACCATCCTGTGGTTTACGCGTTTCCGCGATATCCAAATTGGAAATAATTTTGATGCGACTTATCAACTTGGGGTGTACAGAATGCGGCAACGAAAGTTTGTTCCGCAAAACGCCATCGATACGATAGCGCACGCTAACTCCGTTTTCATTCGGCTCCACATGCACATCGCTGGCTTCCTCGTCGATTGCTTCCAGCAACATCTGGTTTACCAGTTTTACAACCGAGGATTCTTTCGCATCTTCTTCGGTTTCGCTTAATTTTACCCGACCGCTTTTACTCTTATTCTCGCCCACCCACTCATCAATGAGTTTATCGGGATCATACATTTCATCAATTTTATGCGATATGTCATCTTTGAAGGCGAAATAACTTTTAACATATTTACCGGTGATGTACTCGATTTCATTCTCCAAATCCAGATTAGAAGGATCGAAACGGGCGATATGAATGTGATCGGAGCTTAATTTGAAGGGCATGATCAGGTGCTCTCGACAGAACGATTCCGGGATCACCTCGGCTACGTGTTGTTCGATGCGTACTTTCTTAAGATCCACATGCGGGATTTTAAGCGCACTTTCGATAAATTCCACCAGGTCGGAAGGTTCCAGATAATTGTTTTTTACAAGCACGTCATAAAAGTAGCTTTCTTCGGCAAAACGTTGCGAAAGCTCGCTGAATTGCTTTTCATCGATGATTTGGTAATAAATCAGGGCTCGCACGAGCCATTCGTCTTTGTATTTGATGTTTTGGATCATGTAAGACTTCGCTTCAAATTAGGTTCATTTTAATCCGACTTTTCTCGGTTTTTTATAATCGAACAAAAAAACGGGAACTTGAAATGTAATTCGGAACGAACCTCAAATAGTTTTTAATTTGAGGAAATTTTATTTAAAAACTACAAATTTTGAGTTTATTCTGTGCAACAAAAAAGATACTTATTTCATTGAATCTTAAGTTTTAGAATGAGGTTTTTATGCGCGATGATTACTTTGTTCTAATTTTAAGTTAAATTATATATTTTTTACCAAGGCCTTATAAAGATTCAGTAATTTTTCGAATTCCTTTTCCCACGAAAAATAATGTTTTACAGTCTTAATATTGTTTTGTTTAATTGTTGAAATTTTTTTAGTATCATTTAAAAAACTAGTAACCCGTGGCATCTCATTTTCTAAATCCATTATATTAAGTGTAAGACCTGCTTGGTATTTCTCATTAAAGTCAACCCACAATGGAAAGTCGCTCATTAACACTACAAGACCATTGCCCATGTATTCAAATAGTTTTGTGGGTAATGAATTTATGTAGTTCTTCAATTTATGCAAAAATATTAAACCGATATCACACTTCATAACTATATTTTGAGCTGCATCATATGATAATTGTCCATGTAATTTTATATTATTTGATAACTTTTTATTTTGGATACTATCATTAATTATTTTCTCAAACCCAGGTTCTTGAAAAGGACCAATTAAATCCAAACTTACCTTATAAGTTCTTGAAATAATGGCTATAAAATCAATAAGCTCATTAATTCCTCTTCTTCTTGTTATACCACCAACATAAGTAAATTTATATAAATTATTATTAATATTAAAGTGAATTCTTTTATCTGGAATTTCTTTGACAGAAAAAAAATTTTGTACAATTATTGCGTTTTTTTTTCTATAATAATTCCAATATTTATTTTCAGCAAGAACCAATCCATCAAAAAATGGCATACAGAATGTTTCAAGCCATTTATATGAAAGAGCTACAAATTTACGTAAATATTTTGGAATATAACTTCGAGTTAAAATCGTATCAAAATACAATTCATGAATGTCATAAATTACTTTTTTTCTTTTTATTATTTTCAATATAACTCCTACTAATATCAATTCAGGATCATGAAAATGATATATATTAGCATTAGTCTTTAAAGCTAATAGAAATGCTCTGTAAATATTGAAAATACGATTTATTCCACCTTTCTTATTTGGTAAAAAATGATAATTTATATTTGTATTATTAAAAGGAACATTTGCTTTCTTTGTAATGTAATCAATTAAACAGCCAGACTCCGCAAGTGATATGATTTCCTTGTGGAATATTCTGGTATCTCCAAGAATATGGACTGTTGAAATATGACAAATCCTCATGATTTAGTCTCTCTTATCAGTTTGTTATATATAGTTTCATAAGCTAAAGCGTTATTTTTCCAGGAAAACTTTGGCCATACAGATTTACTTGCTTCTTCTCCAATACGTTTACGTTTCTCTTTATCTCTAACTAACATTTCAATGCATTGCACAGTTTGATCGATATTATTAGGATTTACTAATAATCCATTTTTATCATGATCTATTATTTCTTCTATGCCTTCCCCTTTTGAGGCGATTACAGGTATACCAAAGTACATGGCCTCGATATAAACAATACCAAAAGCCTCATTTTTAGATAAAAGAATAAAACCATCGGAGTTTTTTAGATAAGCCATTGCTTTTTTATGTTCCATTGCTCCCCAAAAATAAACACTCGAATCAATTTTTTCTTTTTTGCAATATTTGATTAACCGATCTTTATACCATCCGTCGCCTATAATATGATATTTAAAGTTTTGGTATTTATTAACGATAGGTTTTACAGATTTTAAAACATTTATAATATTCTTTTGTTTAGTCAACGATGCAATTGTTATCAAATTAAATGTTATATTTTGATTTGGAAAAATACTTTTTGGTAATTTTTTATAGATTTGTATACCATTATATATAATTTTGGTTCTATAATTAAAGCGCTCCACTCCATATTTATTGAAAAGGAGACTCTGCAATTTTTTACTATTTAAAACAATTTGATCGCTTCTCAATAGAACATTCAATAATTTATTATAATATTTAATACTTTTATTGGCTGATATAATTAAATCGGCCCCATGAATTGATATGACGACAGGAAGATTTAGATGGAATTTTAATAAAATTGCCAGTTCTCCATTTGGAAAAGCGGTATGTGCATGTAACAATTCAATTTTTTTTGATTTGATTAGATTTCTCAAAAATTTCTTTTTTAAATAATAATACATTTTTCCTCGAATTCGGTCAAAACCTTTGGGAATAACCAAACTTTTCATGAAATGGACTTCTATATTATTTTGTCTCTCATAGGTCGGCAATCTTTGAAATTCTTTCCATCGTTTTATTAAAAATGGAATCCATTTAGGAATCCATGGTATCGGACAAACTACGGTTATACTATGTCCTAATTTTGCAATGGCTTCTACTTGATGTTTTACAAAAATTCCATTATATGGTCTTGAAGTTGAAGGATACATATGTGAAATCACCATAATACGCATAATGTATTTCCCTACAATTTATAACCCTTTTTTAAGAGATTTGACTTCAATACCGTTTGTACATAATTAATTTGTTCATCATTCAAATTAATTTTCCATCTACCGATCGAGTCACCAATTATTGGTCTTTTTACACTGCTGTGATGCTGAAGTTGATTAACATCACCCATTTTTTTTACTGTTTGCCTCCGGTTGGTTATCATATCTTCAATAAACGGTATTCTTAAGAAATTGCATGTAGTTTGAACTACTGATTCTGTTTCATTAACCAGGTTTTCATACTTAATTTCTAATAATTTTTTTGGGCCAACTTTTTTTTTCAACCATTCCGCATTTTGAATTGAAATATTCCACCGGTTACAAGCATCTTTAATATTGGAATATAAACCTGTTCTCAGATATGAGCTAACCACATCGCGACCATCACGAACAATATTAATATATCTAGCGCAAGGGAAAACTCTGTATAAATTTTTTATAACCAATATATTTAAAGGTGTTTTGTCACCGTATAATATAGCCTCAGGAGCATAATACTCAGCATATAATTTATAAATTTGAAAAATAATATTTGAAAGATTTCGTTCTTTTTCATGAACGTTTATTAATTTTTGGTAAACAGGTGCAAGGTTTAAGTTCCATGTACAATACTGAGGATGAGACTCAAATTCCGAAACAATTAATTTAACCAATTCGGGCCATTTAAGCCATGCAAATGCACGATATTTCCTATATGCCATATGAAATGCATACGACTCCGGGGGGATAGCAACTAAATTATTTGAGACCAAAATACTTCTCAGTAACGTACTCCCTGAACGACCGCTTCCAACAATAAAAAACATATGCTTATCATTATTACCAATGTACGGATAATTTTTAAAATAATTACGAAACTTTATATATCTGTCATAGTATTTATACAATAAGTTTTTCATTTTTTAACGACTCTTTATATATTTATTTTTTATTACCACTGATATATTTTTGTAAACGCTTAGATCAACAAAATAATAAACAAATGTTATAAATAAAATAATTTTTAACATAAAATAATTCACATTACCTTTATTGGGTATAAATAGTATTGCAGTACTAATCATTAAAAATAATATTGTTTTTGATGTTTCAATTGTAATTTTAAATAGTTGTATTTTATATGAAACAATAAATATAATAAAAGCTGAAGTAATTTGCATTAATAATACCCCTAAGACGGCGCCAAATAATTGATAATATTTCATCAAAATTATTGAAAAAAGAATTAAAAAACCGTTACGTAAGATGTCTAAAATTAAAAAGGGTTTCAAATAAGTTTGACTCAAAAATGATATACTCATTATTGTATAATAACCTTCAAAAAACTTAGCAAACGCCATCAATTGTAAACTATAATCCATAATCTGAAATTCTCTGTTATATAATATCAATAACAACCAATTTGGAAAGATCATTATAATAGTAATAAATGGAAAGATGATATAAAAAAGATATTTTATGTTTTCATTGATAGATTTTCTTATTTGTTCTTCGCTTTTTAACCTACTAACTAAAGGGAAATAATAAGAAATAAAGGATCCTATAAAAATATTAAGATAAAAAGCTATCGACCATACACTTTGGAAATAACCATTAGCATCTATACCGATAGTTTGTACAATTATTATACGGAATAATACAAGTGATATCAACAAAGAAGCTTTTCGAGTAAATGCAGTACTACCTATCTTTAAAAGAGGTATAATGGATCTATCTAATTTAACTTTTTTTAACGATATCTGTTTAAATATGTTAATATTTACAATAAAAAAATAGATTCCCCCGCTCACAATGAACAAGAAAAGGCCAAAAACGATACCATAATATCCCCAAAAATATATTAGAGGTATTGCACTTAATATACTTATAATGTTTGCAATATTTTTCCCAATAATTAAACGTCTATAATCAAGTAGTGCTTGAGTTAATATTTCGAAACTATAAGAAAATGCAAATATCGGAGCAAGAAAGATTATTGATAGAGTTAAATATTGAAAAGATATATCATTGAATAACCATACTGTTAATTGCTTAACTAATAATAACATGAAAATAAAGTAGATAGAATTGAGAGTAAAAAGAAAAAAAAAAGATGTGGATAGCAATCTTAAAAAAGAATCTTGATCTTTATCAAAATCTAACTTACCTAAACGGTTAATTAAAATGGCATCAAGTCCGAAAATAGATAATCGTTTTTGAACATCAAAAAAAACGATTATCTGTCCAAGAATGCCCACTCCAGCCACTCCCAGGAAAAGTGCGGTCGCTTTTGCGCGTAATACCCCAAAAACATTACGTAATATATTGGATATGTTAATTCCAATTAGATATTTAATTTTATTATTTTTTTCCATTATCATAGATCATCAAAATTACCTCTTAAAGCCCATTTTTATTTTTTAAGGTAATTGGGGCTTCTACTTTATCTTGAATTTTTTTGACTACAAATATCATGCCAACGATAATCCAAAAATTATTATCAAATAAATTTCCATCGTAAAATTGATAAAATATTAAGTAAGACAAAAATATTATAAATAGACTTAAATTGATTACCCCATCTATTCCAATCATATTTTTTTTATAATTATAATAAGCAGTATAACCTATTTTATACATTAACCATAAATATAAAATAAGTCCGAATAGACCCAATTCTGCAAAAACAGTATAAAATATATTATGAGGTTCTATTACATGAATGCTTTCAAATTTGCTGAAGTAGATAGTAAAATGTTCAGCAAAACCGTCCATTCCGACACCAAGCAAATAACTATCAAAGGCCATATATATACTTGAAAGAAATAACAAAATACGAATTCGGCTTGAATCATCTTGCATACCACTAAAAATATTTATAAAACGCTGAATAACACTCTGGAGAATCAATCTTGCTTGAGGCAATATCAGAAGTACAATGATAAACAGAAATATTGAAATTAAAATTATTTTATACTGTTTATTCATCAATACATTTAAAATGACTATAAAAAAAATAGCAACCCAAGCACTACGTGAAAAAGTTGCCGCCACTCCTGCAAACATTATTGGAAGTACAATAAGAGGCAATAACTTATTTTTAATTTCAATATCCTTCTTAGTAACTAAAGCGGTCAAAAATGCAATTGGTATAAAAAAATGACTCGCAAATATATTTGGGTCGGCAACATTTATTGAAGCCCGGGAGTGTAATTTTCTTCCTTGGCTTAATAAGTTTATTAATATATTTTCGGGCCGAAAACCTTGTAAAATAGAAGACACCCCTAATATAAATGATACTATAACAACGGTAATAAATAGTTTTTTTATATGTTTAAAATTATTCTGGCTGTTTATCACCAAATATAGCATTAAAGCTAATATTAAAAAACGAAAGGCTTCAAAAAGACCGCCGGCACGATCCGAAGAATAAATGATTGATAGAAAAATAATAGCTAAAAACAAAATTAATTCACCCTCGATCCCCGCATAATAAATCTTTGTTTTTTTTAGAAACATCATTCTATATATAAAAACAATAAAGGCAATAATTAAAAAGACGTGGAATAAACTTATTTTGAGGCCATCTCCAAATAAAATACTACCTATATACCCCATATATGATGCAATGATTAGTAAAATTATTGTGATATAAGGTTTCTTTAATAATTTAAAAAATGATAGTATGGCAAGAAAAAAAAGAGGAATACTTAATAATCCTATTGCAATTAACTTAATGGACATTTTTTTTCCAAAAAATTAAGTCATTAAGTATTGCATCCTTTATCTTTATTAATTTATTATAATTTTCTGAATTTTTTTCTTTAGAACTTTGTATGGTTTCTTTTAAGAAAACAATGAATAATGAAATAAAAATACTAAACAAAAATCCAGCCAGGACAATATAAAGTCGCTTTGGGCTTGATTTATAAGTTGGAATTTGTGCATTATCAATAACTTGCAATCCTATGTCTTCATTCTCAATTTCCATTTTCAATTGTTCATATTGTGGATATAGCATTTCATAAATCTTATTCTGCACCGTTACTTCTCTATACAATTGACCATATTTTAACATCAGTTCAGGCATTTTATATAATGGGTGAAAAACTTGGTTCGACGTGATTCTTTCTGACGTTGTAATAAGCTGATTTAATTTAACCTTTAAAGCCTTGTTCTCAGACTTAAGCTGCTGCAATTGATTATTGTTATCGCCGTAGATTTCCTTTAAAACATTAATTTTTACTTCATTTTCTGTGATTTTAGTTTTAATTTTAGCAATTTGATCTATCATTTTAGTTAATTGTGTTTCAATTTCAAATACACCGTACTTCTCCTGAAATTCCTTTAAAGCTAATTCGGCTTTTTTCAAATCATTTAAATTTTTTTGGAATCTTGTTTGTATACTTTGATAATTATTAATTGTCCTTTGAAAGTTTAATTTTTTATACATCGAATCTATATTATTTATATAAAAATGAACCACTTGTTCCGCTCTTTCCGGTTTTCTATCAGTAAAGGAGAGCTCTATTGCAACAACAGGATTAAAACCGAAGCCCCCTTCACGAATTACATCAATAATTAAATTAGATTTGAACTTCTTTAATAGAGCTTCTTTAACATCGATATTATATATATCTTGAAAATTGAACTCTTTAATAGTTTTCTCTTTTAATGTTCTACTCTCCACTAAAACTAAAACAGCTTCTGCATCGATTTTAGGAGATTTTGGAGTCACATTCTGCATTAGGGAGCCGAACAATCCCCCCATATTCATCGTTTCGCGCGGAGGCGGAAGTACTCGAGCCGTACTTTTGTATTTTTTAGGCCAAATTAAGCTTAATATTAAGGCAAGAATCGTTATTGTAAACACGGTTGCTACTATAAATCTACGATGTTTAGTTAAAACAGCTAATAAATCGATAAAATTAATTGCTTTTTCTGCCATATTACTCTCAATTCTCTCTATTATTTATCAATCTTCTTCATCTAGCGATTAAAGCCACCGTAGAAATTGCAATGGATACGATCGGCATTAAAATAGACATATAATCCTTGAACACTTCCCGCGTTCGTTTCGGAAGAATGACCGTATCTCCCTTTTTTACCACAACATCGGCGCCTTTCAATATCTCCCCCGTTTCATGGCGAATGACTGAAATTTCATCCATACCAACGGCCGTATCCAGTGCGCCGGCCTGGCCAATATAATCTCGTGCCTTGTAATTCGCCAGATAGGGATATCCGCCGGGATTCATAACTTCGCCGCGTACATATACCCGATTATAGGTGGTTGGAATGATAATACGATCCCGGTTTTGTAAATCGTAGTCCACATACGCCGCCATATTATTTATTAAGTCAACATCATTACGCTCACCATCCCGAAACAATATGATGCTCTCCAGGTTGGACCGTTTATTCAAAGCCTGCACACGGCGTAAAAACTCAAACAAATCCTCATCGGGTCTCAAAGAATAAATGCCCTGGTAGCCAACATTGCCTTCAATGGTCACATAATCTTTCGTTAAATCAATCGAAGGCACATAAATGACATCGCCGCCGTTCAGGTAGGGATTCTCGTTTTTATCTCCATTGCGATAAAACCGGCTCAGATCAACCGTATCACACTGGCCATTTTCGTGCCGTATCTGGATGCGCGTCTCATCCGCCCAGTCATTTAAACCGATCGTTGCGGTATTACTGCCTTCTTCAACGCCGACCATTCCAGACGCCTCGAGAATATCGGATAAGCGGTCCGTTCGTTGTATGAAGTATGTGCCCGGCTCGTTGACTTCACCGCTCAGATATACGCGGTATTTACGTAAGGCGGTTAAATTGACCGAAATATCCGCATTCACATAATAATCCTTAACGAAGTTCACGATCTTCCTCTTGGATTTCTTCAGCGTTAATCCGCTTATTTCCAGGGGACCGATCGTTGGAATAAGAACAACGCCTTCCGGTAATACGGTAAAACTGAATTGATCCTCGAGTCCACCAAAAATATGGAGTGTAAACTGGTCGCCGGGCCCAACCACGTAATCTCTTGCTTCGAGTGTATCTTCCAACACCTGGTTCACCACCGTTCGTGTGAACGACCGCTCCTGGTAAAAACGTTCCATTGAACGCCGGTATTGTTCGCTCTGACGATCAAATACCGACATTGACTGTTGCTGTTGTTCTTCTTGAGCAAACAACATTCCGATAAGAATAAAAACAGGTATAATCCACTTTTTCATCATAAGTTCACGCTAATTCTTTCATTATTATTTGCACAATACGCTCCGCGGCTTTGCCATCCCATAAATCGGGAATTTGCCCCTTTTTTGCATAACCGTCAAGTACTTTTTTCGACTCTTTGATTATCAATTGCGTATCATTACCCACCAGTGTATTGGTACCGATTTCCGTTGTAACAGGCCGCTCTGTGTTCTCACGCATGGTAATACACGGTATACCCAGATACGTTGTCTCCTCCTGCATGCCGCCGGAATCCGTGAGAACCAGCCGGGCGCTATGCATCAAATTCATAAAATCCAGATATCCAAGCGGCTCCAGCAACATCAGGTTCTTCATTTCGGAGACTTTGCTTTGCAAATGGAAGGTATCAATCATTTTTCGGGCCCGGGGGTGGATGGGGAATACAATTTTGATCTCTTTCTCGATTTCTTCAAAGGCATCCAGCAATTTAAGAAAGTTTTCTCTGTTATCCACATTTGAAGGTCTGTGAAGCGTCACCAGCGCGTATTCATCGGAGTCCAGCGATAATTGGTTTTTAATGTTGGAGACCTTCGCCTTTTCCTTAAAATAGATGAGCGAATCGATCATTACATGACCCACAAAATGAACTTTCTCGTCAGCGATGCCTTCATTTTTCAAATTCTGCAATCCGCTCTTCTCGGTTACAAATAGCATACTGGCAATCACATCGGTAACAATACGGTTGATTTCTTCCGGCATGGATCGGTCGAACGAACGTAAACCGGCTTCAACATGAGCCACTTTTATACCCAGCTTTGAAGCCACCAGGCTACAGGCCGCGGTGGAATTGACATCACCCACCACAATCACCAAATCCGGTTTTTCATTGAGCAGGACCTTCTCAAATTCAATCATGATCTTGGCCGTCTGTACGGCATGTGAAGCCGAGCCTACATGTAGATAAATATCCGGCTTGGGTAGCTGCAGGTCTTCAAAAAACAATTTCGACATGCGTTCGTCATAATGCTGGCCGGTATGCACCAAAACCGGTTTTATATCTTTATATTCGCGCATCACCCGCTGCACCGGGGCAATCTTCATAAAATTGGGGCGTGCACCTACTACATTTACAACTTTTATCACTCCAAATTCCTTTTATCTCTGTAATGAATAAACGGAAAGTCAACTCAATCTTCGGTAAGGCAACACAAACTTATCGCAAACTGAACGATGCTCAAGCTTCATCTCCGTTTTGATCTTGTTTAATTAAACGCAATAATTTCCGTGCGGCATTTTGCTCGGCTTTTTTTTTACTCTTGCCCTTTCCCCTCGCTGTCCAACGGCGGTTTACATCCACCAAAACTTCAAATTGTTTATCGTGATCCGGACCCTCCTCTTTCACCGTGCGATAGCGCGGATAGCCCCAACCCTTGGCCTGAGCATATTCCAAGAGATCCGATTTATGATTAAAATATTTTTTAATAGCCAGAAATTCATCGCGACGGGTTAATAAAAACGTTTTAACAAAGGTTGATGCCTGGTTAAAATCGCTATCCAAATAAATGGCTCCCAAAACAGCTTCGAATAGATTAGCTAAATTGGAATGGCGTTGATTGCCTCCGGTTTTAGCCTCGCCTTTGTTCAACAATAAAAACCGTCCTAACTCCAATTCATCGATGATTTGCGCCAATACCCGTCTTGAGACCAAAACCGAGCGCTTTTTAGAAAGAATCCCTTCATCCTCGCCCGGGAAAGCCGAAAATAGGTGCTCGGTTACAATCAGATCCAAAACCGCATCACCCAGAAATTCCAATCGTTCGTTGGATCGATCGGAATGGTCGGAGCGGTTAACGGTTACATAAGATCGGTGCGTGAATGCCTGAACAAGGAGAGACGGATATTGGAAAGCGTATTGGATCTTCTTCTCAATCGCCGCAATATCCAACAAACTTTTTTTTCTGCCTGAAGAACGACGCCTGCCAATCCTTTGGATAAGATGTTTAATCATTCGTATTCGTTTAACTACCTTATAACCGGTATCATTGATCGTACCGTTAATGGTTTATTTCAAAGCGCCATTTTGATAACGGGCAACGCAGATGCACACATTATGGCCGCCAAATCCAAACGAGTTACTCAAAGCCACATTCACTTGCTTTTCGATGGCCTTATTCGGCACGTAGTTTAAATCGCAGGATTCATCTTTATGCTCGTAATTAATCGTCGGCGCAATATGCCCGTTTTGAACCGTCAACGCCGAAATAATGGTTTCCACACCGCCGGCCGCTCCCAGAAGATGACCCGTCATCGATTTGGTCGAACTTATTTGAATTTGATACGCCCGGTCTCCGAATAACGTTTTAATGGCCTCAGTCTCATTCTTATCATTAAATTGAGTTGAGGTCCCATGGGCATTGATATAATCAATTTCTTCGATACCATAATCCGCGTCTTCCATCGCCAGACGCATTGCCCGAATGGCGCCTTCGCCGCCCGGTGCAGGCTGCGTTACATGATAAGCGTCCGCTGTAAATCCAATACCCTTCATTTCACCATAAATTGTGGCGCCGCGGGCAAGGGCTCGCTCCAGCTCTTCCAATACTAAAATACCGGCGCCTTCGCCCATAACAAAACCGTCGCGTTCCTTGTCGAAGGGGCGACTGGCGACCGCAGGATTATCATTGCGGACGGAAATTGCTTTCATGGCATTAAAGCCCGCCACGCCCATCGGCGTTATAGAAGCCTCGGAGCCGCCGCAAACCATCAGATCGGCGTCGCCATACTGAATTGCACGAAAGGCCGAACCAACGCTGTGTCCTGAAGTGGCGCACGCCGAAACCGTCGAATAATTCGGACCCTTTAAATTGTATTTCATTGAGATATGACCGGCGGCAATATCGCCAATCATCATCGGAATAAAATGCGGACTGACACGCCTTGGGCCGCGTTCCAGCAGCTTGCTGTGTTCGGTTTCGAACGATAGCATTCCCCCAATACCCGATCCAACTATGACGCCGATCCGATTTCGATCCTCTTTTTCCAAATCCAGTCCGGTCGCCTGAATAGCCTCATCGGCGGCAATTATGGCGAACTGGGTATAGCGATCCAGTTTTTTTTCGTCTTTTCGATCAAAATATTGCAATGGATCGTAATTTTTTACTTCCGCAGCAAATCGGGTTGCAAAGCCACTGGCATCAAATATTGTAATGGGAGCTGCCCCGCTTTTACCGTTGAGTAGATTTTGCCAGCTTTCCGATAAATTTTTTCCGAGGGGCGTAATCGCGCCCATTCCTGTAATAACAACTCGTCGTTTATTCATAGGCAATTATAATTCACCTGATAATTTTAAAATCCTTAAATACCCTCTTCGTTTTCAACGAAGACATCTTATATTAAATATATGCCGGACGCCTAAATCGTGTATTTAATCGTCCGGCGATCGCTTCTCTCAGAACACGCAGAAACGGCTGGTCCTATTCACCGATCTTTTGTTTGAGATGTTCAATTGCTTCACCAACCGTGCGCATTTTTTCGGCCTCTTCATCCGGTATTTCAATATCAAATTTATCCTCGAAGGCCATTACCAGTTCAACCGTATCCAAACTATCGGCGCCAAGGTCATCAATAAACGATGCTTCCGGTGTAACCTGAGATTCATCGACACCCAACTGATCGACGATGATTTCTTTAACCTGTGCTTCAATATCCATGATTCCTCTCCTATAATGGTTCTTAGTTAATTGGATTAGTTTACAATTTTAAATAACCATTCCGCCGCTTACATTGATTACCGTACCGGTTATATAGTCGGCCGCAGGTGAAATTAAAAAACCGACCACCTGTGCAATGTCCTCGGGTTTGCCGGCGCGTTTTAACGGAATTTGACTGAGATATTCTTCTTTTACTTTATCCGGTAATTGTTCGGTCATTTCGGTAAGGATAAAACCGGGTGCGATCGCATTAACGTTCACATTTCTTCCGCCGAGTTCGCGCGCCATGGTTTTGGTCAGTGCAATCACACCAGCCTTCGAAGAAGCGTAATTGGCCTGGCCGGCGGTTCCAAGAAGGCCGCTCACGGAAGCGATATTTATGATTTTTCCTGTTTTCTTTTTCATCATTACTTTTGCGGCTGCCCGGGAACATAAAAACGTGCCTTTAAGATTGATATCGAGCACCATGTCCCAATCCTTTTCCGACATACGAACGGAAAGGTTATCGCGTGTAACGCCTGCATTATTGACGAGTATATCCACTGTGCCGAACGTATCCGTCGTCGTTTTAATAAGTTCATCCACTTCCTGTGGATTGGATACATCCGTTTTCACAGCGATACTCTTCACACCATAGCCTTCGAATTCGCGAGCGGTTGCTTGCGCATCCTCAAGCAATATATCTGAAACAACCACATCGTTATTATTCTGCGCTAAATAAAAGGCGATACTTTTACCAATACCCCGGGCCGAACCGGTCACAACAGCCACCCGTCTCGTCTGATTCATACCATCTCCTCTATTTTTTCCAAATCTTCCACCGTTCCAATGGTTTCGCACGCTACCGTTCGGTTGATGCGCTTTAACAGACCTTTGAGTACTCTTCCCGGCCCGATTTCATAAAAACGATTGACGCCGGATTCGATCATGGCTTCCATGCTTTGCTGCCACAAAACCGAATGGGTTAATTGTTTATAAAGAGCGTTGCGTATTTCGCTTTGGCTCTGAAGTGCTGTTGCCGCAACATTGGAATAAACAGGAACACGGGCATCACTGATTTTTGTTTCATCGAGTGCTTTTTGTAAGCCACGACACGCATGTTCCATCAAGGGACTATGAAAAGCGCCGGACACTTCCAGTTCCACCGCTTTTTTAGCTCCCATATCCCTGGCAACCGGCAATGCCTTTCGAACCGTTTCGGCATTGCCCGATATGGCAATTTGTCCCGGCGAGTTAAAATTGGCCGGCTGAATAACGCCTTCCTCTCCCAATTTGGCACACAATTCCTTAACCTGTTCAATGCTAAGGCCAATTAAGGCGGCCATGGTTCCCGGTTGTTTGTTTCCGGCTTCGTGCATAAGGCGTCCGCGCTCTCTCACCAGCTTCAATCCGTCTTCAAACGAAAAAGCGCCGGCCGCAAACAATGCGCTGTATTCGCCCAAACTATGGCCCGCTACCGCTGAAGGCTTCAGCCCTTTTTTATCCAGTAACTCGGTGACAACGGCGCTGTGCACGTATATGGCGGGTTGGGTAATGTGCGTCTGTTTTAAGGTCTCTTCGGGCCCCTCGCTACAAACGGATTGTAAATCCATTTCCATAATGTTATTGGCTTGAGCAAAGCGTTCGGCCGCTTCCGGGAAATGTTCGATCAGATCCTTCGCCATGCCTACAAATTGCGACGCCTGCCCCGGGAAAATAAACGCGGTATCCATTACATTTTTCCTGTTTACCAATTTCACATTTTCTTCCGAATCATTCTATGCCATCCCTGCACCGGACTGCTTATTAATCGTCTTCGAAATGCGTACGATTGTTTAGCTCAGGATTTCGAAGGCTTATCCAGCCCCCAGCGAACGAGGGCGCTGCCCCATGTAAAGCCGCCGCCGAACGTGCTGAATAATGCTAATTCGTTCTTGTCAATTTTACCCTGCTGATAGGCTTCTGATAAAGCCAATGGAATGGTTGCCGCCGTCGTATTACCGTAACGGTCTATATTGATCATCACTTTGTCATAATCGATTCCAAGCCGCTTTACGGCGCCGTCAATAATGCGCATATTGGCCTGGTGGGGGACAAACAAACGGAGATCTTCGCCTTTGAAATTGTGCTTCTTCAGGATATCGACCGAGACTTCTGCCATACGCTGGACTGCAAATTTAAAAACGGATTTACCGTCCTGATAAATAAAGTGCCAATCATTGGCAACGGTCTCAAGGGAAGCCGGATGTAAGCTTCCGCCGGCCTTCATCATCAGGTAATCGGCGCCGCTACCGTCCGAAAAGAGCATGAAATCCAGGATTCCGCTGTTTTCGTCTTCGGTAGGCTCCAATAAAACGGCTCCCGCGGCGTCTCCGAAAAGGACGCAGGTATTTCTATCCCGATAATTAACAATGGCGCTCATTTTATCCGCGCCTATAACCGCCACCTTGTTATGCGTTCCCGCTTTTATGAACTGTGCGCCTATAGATAGAGCGAATAGAAAACCGGAACACGCCGCTGCCACGTCAAATGACCAGGCGTTTATGGCGCCGGCTTTTTCCTGAACGAGATTGGCCGTACTTGGAAAAAACATATCGGGCGTAACTGTTGCAACGATGATAACCTCAACATCTTTGGGATCAATACCCCGTTCCTTACACAGAGATTTTAAGGCTTCGGCTCCCATATCCGAGGTAGCTTTTCCCGACTCAAGAATACGGCGTTCACGAATGCCTGTCCGCGTCCTTATCCACTCGTCGCTGGTATCCACCATTTTTTCAAGGTCAAAATTAGTGAGTACTTTTTCAGGTACGTAATGACTCACCGCGCTGATCCAGGCATTTTTACCCATGCCTTGCCTCCTGTGTACTCAAACGTTCGCTGATTAAATGATTGACGTCTTTCTTTTCCATATTTTTTGCAACATAAAGCGCATTCTTAAATGCCTTTGCCTGGGAGCTGCCATGGCATATAATAGAGATACCGTTTACGCCCAGAAGCGGAACGCCTCCATATTCTTCGTAATCGTAGCTTCGTTTTAATTCTGAAAAGGCCGGTTTCACAAGGAAAGCGCCAATATTTGTAAAAATGTTGCTCCCGATGTTGCGTTTTATGGCTTTCACGATAACGCTCATTATGCTTTCCGCCATTTTTAGAATCGTATTGCCCACAAAACCATCGCATACGACGATATTGGTCGTACCTTTTAAAATATCACGGCCCTCCACGTTACCATAAAAATTCGGAAGTTGTTTTTTTAAAAGCTGGTGGGCGGCTATCGTAGTTTCATTGCCCTTTTTTTCTTCTTCGCCGTTGCTCAGGAGGCCCACCGTTAGGTCGTGCTGATTAAAAACTTCGCTGACAAAAATATTACCCATCAGTGCAAATTGCAAGAGATGGACCGGTTTCGCATCCACATTAGCGCCAACATCAATCAAAAATACCATGCCGCCTTCGCTTGGTAAAAAGGCCCCGATGGCGGGTCGTTTTACGCCCGGAATCCTTTTTAATGCGAACAGGCTGCCCGCCATCTGTGCGCCTGTATTTCCGGCGCTCACAAATGCATCCACTTCCCGATCCTTGTGAAGATTCAATCCAACAACCATGGAAGAATTTACTTTTTTTCGGAGGGCTTCCGTGGGAGAATCGTTCATCTCAATGTTATCGGGAGCGTGCACAATTTCGAAATTAGACCGGTACTTGGAGGCGATATGCTCCAGGTCGGTTTCAATGACTTCTTTGTCGCCGACCAACACAATCGTATCAGCGCTTTGCGATTCTTTTAAATATGAATAAGCCCCTTCGATTTTTTCGCGGGGCTCATGGTCTCCTCCCATAACGTCTAATGCGATGCGCATTAACGAATCCTGTCCAAAGTAAGACTACTCGCTTTTAGGGATGACGGTGCTTTTTCCTTTGTAGTAGCCACATTCCGGGCAGGCATGATGTGGCAGACGCATCTCGCCGCAGTTATTGCAACGGGAAAGCGAGGCGTCTTTCATGCTTGCATACCATTGCGAGCGTCGCTTGTCGCGTTTTGATCTCGATAATTTACGTTTGGGATTGGCCATTCTATTCTCCTATTTTATCAATTTTCGTAAAGCTTCCCAGCGCGGATCGATTGCTTCCGAATCACAATTGCACCCCTCTTCGTTTAAGTTGGCGCCGCATTGGGGGCAAATTCCCTTACAATCCGCTTTACAAACCATCTTAATGGGATGGTATAAATAAATGATTTCTGATATAAATGAAGTTAAATCGATTTCGGTTGTGTTTGCCGGCAATTGAATAACCTCATCTTCAACTTCTCTGAGCGTTCCTTCTCCAACCTGATATATCTGTCTTTGACTCTCTTCATAATTCTGTTCAAAGCTGGATAAACAGCGATCACAAACGTAATGTGCTTTCGTCTTGACATAAAGATCGATCCGGTAATCCCTGCCAAACTTATCCACCACCGCAGACAGCTTTAAGGCCTCAGGATAGAAGCGCCTCATCTCTTCATCCAGGAAAGTTGTCTCAACTTGACCCTGAACTTCGAGGCGTTTGTTTTCAATACTTTGAATATTAATCTTCATAATAAAACTTTTAATTTAAAAAAATCACGAATATAATTCAATAAATATATGGCAGTAGGGTTATTTTTTTAAGGAATGGGGTACTCATTGAATGGTATAATGTTCCATTTCGCTTTTAAGTTTGTATTCCAGGCATTCAATCGGAGCACATGGGGTGTGCAAATTATACTTACAATGCAATACAAAACAAGCCACCGCGTGCGCCTGTTTCCGCGATGGCTTGTAATTTGCTTAACCCATTCTGTTTGCGTTTCTATTGCGATTCGACGATTTGCATGGTATCCATTGCAATCACCAACTCCTCGTTGGTGGGAATCACGAGCGCGGTAACACCGGAGTCTTCCGTTGTGATCCGGCGTTCCTTTTTGGAAGTGTCGCGATTGGCATCATAATCCACACGAATATCCATGAATTCCAACCCTTTAAGGGTATTTAAACGCACCATCTCGGAATTTTCACCAATACCCCCTGTAAAGACGATCACATCGACGCCGCCGAGGATCGCTGCATAAGAGCCGATGTATTTTTTAAGACGATAGGTAAACATATCGTGCGCCAAACGCGCCCGTTCGCTATTCTCATATTCATCTTCAATTTCGCGCATGTCGCTGCTTAAACCGCTAACACCCATAATGCCGCTATGCTTGTTGAGTAGCGTCGTCGCTTCATTTTGGGTAAGCTCTTCCTTGTTCATTATTTGCAAAATGATGGCGGGATCCATATCGCCGCTGCGCGTGCCCATCAACAGGCCCTCGAGAGGCGTAAAGCCCATTGAGGTATCGATGGATCGCCCTTTGTCGATAGCGCATGCCGAAGCGCCGTTACCCAGATGACAAGTGATGATCTTTAAAGATTCTAAGGATTGATTCAGAAATTCGGCGGCCCGCATCGAAACAAATCGGTGCGATGTACCGTGGAATCCGTATCTGCGAATGCCGTGACGTTTATACAACACATAAGGCAACCCGTACAAATAAGCATAGTCCGGCATACTTTGATGAAAAGCCGTATCAAAAACGCCTACCTGCGGTACATCCGGCAGCAATTGCTGAGCCGCGTTAATACCTTTTAAATTCGGCGGATTATGTAATGGCGCATAATCGATACAACGGCGCATTTCCGCCATTACTTCATCCGTAATCAATACCGAACCACTAAAGGCTTCGCCACCGTGGACAACGCGATGCCCGACCGCATCAATCTCTTTTTTTTCTTTTATCACCCCGTGATTTTTGCTCAGAAGGATGCTGAGAACATATTCTATTGCCATTTTATGATCAAGGATTTCGCCGGAAAGGCGAACTTCATCGCGATCATGCGGCTTATGAGTCAGTATAGCCCCGGCCATACCTATACGTTCCACTACGCCCTTTGCCAAAACATACTCTTTCTTGGGATCAATAACCTGATATTTAACCGAAGAACTTCCCGTATTTAGAACCAGTACAATCATTTTTATGCCTTTAACGCTCGTTATTTATATTCAAAAAAGCCTTTACCTGTTTTCCTTCCTAAATGACCCGCCCTCACTAACTTACGCAACAGCGGGCAGGGCCGATATTTGGATTCGCCCAATTCCCGGAACAACGTTTCCATCCATTTCATCAGTTCATCCAATCCGATTTGATCTGCCAAAGCCAGAGGCCCCCTGGGAAAGTTATAACCTAATTTAACAGCCGTATCGATATGTTCGGCCGAGGCGACGCCCTCCATCAAAACATGAATGGCCTCATTAATCATGGGCACGATAACCCGGGTCGTAATATAACCGGGATATTCAAAAACTTCTACCGCTGTTTTATCCAGAGTTTCCGCAAAATTTTTAATAAAATCATATGTTTCATTGGAAGTTTTTAAACCGCGCACAATTTCTACCAGCGGGATTTTAGGCACGGGATTGAGGAAATGCATACCAATGACCTTATCTTGCCGGTTGGTGGGCGTGGCGATTTCGGTAATGCTGAGCGCCGCCGTATTCGTAATAAAGATGGTATCGGGTTCACAAATTTCATCAAGCTTGCTCAGTAACTTTTGTTTGGCGACCAAATCTTCATTAATGGCTTCAATGACCAAATCGCCATAGACGGCATCTTCGGCATTACTGGTAAATTTAATGCGGCTTAATACCGCTTTTTTTTCACTCTCGGTCATGGTCCAACGAGCAATCTCGCCGTCGATGGTGTTCTCCAGTTCTTTGTAACATTGGCGGGCCAGATCATCATTGCGCTCCACAACAATCACTTCCATACCCTTGGAAGCGATCAGGTGTGAGATACCGCGGCCCATCGTACCGGCGCCGAATACCACGACTTTTTTGACGGATTCGGTTTGGTCGCTGGCTCCCAGTTCCGACTGTTGGCGTAAAATTTCAATATCCATTATATTATCGTTATTTTCAGCCATAAATACGCTCCTTTTCACCCCTGAAGGTGTTACGACTTATTTTCGATTAATTCCTGCTCGGAAAAAAAGAATTGCAGCTCTTTTTGAGCGTTTTCCGGCGAATCGGAGGCATGGATGATATTTTGTTCTTTGCTATCGGCATATAAGCGCCGAATGGTCCCTTCGGCCGCTTCGGCAGGATCGGTCGCGCCGATCACACGCCTCAATTCGCTTACGGCATCTTCTTTTTCCAGGACCATGGCCACAACCCTGCGCTCCGTCATAAAAGAGACCAGCGATTCAAAAAATGGTCGCTCTTTATGGACGGCATAAAATTCTCCAGCCGTCCTTTTATTGAGACGCACCATCTTGAGCCCCGTCAGTTCAAATCTTTCTTTTAAAAGATGCGCTATCACATCACCCACAAGGTTTTTTCGTATGCAATCCGGTTTTAATATCGCCAATGTTCTTTCTTTCACAATCTAACCTCTGTTGAATTTACTCGTATCACTGCCTGAAATACAATTATTTTAAAACGCTTTCTACCGTCGTCCCTATCTCGGCGGGGCTATTACAGACATGAATACCGGCCGCTTTCAGGGCTGCCATTTTTTCGGAGGCGGTTCCTTTTCCGCCGCTGATAATCGCGCCGGCGTGCCCCATTCGTCTACCGGGCGGAGCGGTCTGCCCTGCGATAAAACTAACCACCGGTTTATCAAAATGTTTCTCGACCCATTCAGCCGCTTCTTCTTCCGCAGTACCTCCGATCTCCCCGATCATCACGACTACGCGGGTTTCTTCGTCTTCCTTAAAAAGAGCCAGCGCATCGGTAAAACGCGTACCAATGACGGGATCGCCGCCTATACCGATACAGGTGGATTGCCCGATTCCGCGTTCGGTCAATTGGCTTACCGCTTCATAGGTCAGGGTACCGGAACGGCTTATGACCCCCACCGATCCTTCTCTATGAATAAATCCCGGCATAATGCCCATCTTCCCAATACCGGGGGAAATGACACCGGGGCAATTCGGACCCACCAATCGGGTCGGACGGTTCTGTAAGTAATGATATACATTTATCATATCCAGGGCAGGAATACCCTCTGTAATACACACGGCCAAATCCAAACCGGCGTCGGCCGCTTCCATAATGGCGTCTGCAGCGAAGGGAGGCGGCACAAAAATAACGGAGGCGTTAGCGCCCGTTTCATGCGCCGCTTCCGCAACGGTGTTGAAAACCGGGATTTTATCGTTAAACGTTTGGCCGCCCTTGCCCGGCGTTACACCGGCAACCACTTTGGTATTATAGTCCAACATTTGCCGGGCGTGAAAGGAACCTTCTGAGCCTGTTATACCTTGTATTAATACCCTTGTTTCGTTAGTCAGTAATATGCTCATATCAAACTCCTGCGCTAAAGGGAAAATTCATGGATTCTATTGTAAAACCTCAACCACTTTCTTTGCAGCATCCTGTAAGCTGGAAGCGACGATGAAATCGAGTTCCGAATTTTGCAACAACTCCGCCGCTTCTTCGGCGTTGGTTCCTTCAAGCCTGACAACAACAGGCACGTTTACGTCAATGGAATTAACGGCTTCGATGACGCCGCGGGCGACTCTGTCGCAGCGTACAATACCGCCGAAGATATTGATCAGGATGGCACGGACATTTTTATCGGCAAGGATAATTTTAAAACCGTTTGTAACGGTTTCCGCATTGGCACCTCCGCCCACATCCAGGAAATTAGCCGGTTCGCCTCCGGATAATTTAATAATATCCATGGTTGCCATTGCCAATCCCGCACCATTTACCATACAGCCTACGTTTCCATCCAGTTTAATATAGTTCAGATCGTATTTGGATGCTTCTACTTCAAGCGCATCTTCTTCATCCAGATCGCGCAATTGCGTTAATTCCGGATGACGATAGAGGGCGCTATCATCAAAATTGATTTTAGCATCAAGCGCCAAAACCTCCCCCTGGCGCGTCACAACGAGGGGGTTGATTTCTGCCAGCGAGCAATCCTTTGCAACAAATGCTTTATATAAAGCGAGCATAAATTTGACCGCATTGGAAACCTGCTTGCCCTGCAATCCTAAACCAAAAGCTAATTTACGTGCCTGGAAAGCCTGCAATCCCACGCCGGGATCAATCCATTCCTTGAGAATTTTTTCAGGCGTTTCGGCCGCAACCTGTTCAATTTCTACCCCCCCTTCGGTACTGGCCATCAGAACGACTTTGGATACCGAACGATCGAGGACCATGCCGAGGTAAAGCTCCTGTTCAATATCAACGCCCTGCTCGATCAATACTTTTTTAACTTCTTTACCTTCATCTCCCGTCTGATGCGTAACCAGGTTCATGCCGATCATTTGCTTGGCAAGATTCTCGGCTTCCTCCGGCGTTTTGCCGATTTTAACGCCTCCGCCTTTACCGCGCCCGCCGGCATGAATCTGAGCTTTAACAACAACCGTTTCCGTTGGCAATTGTGCCACTTTCTGCACGACTTCTTCCGCCGAAAACGCCACAAATCCATCCGGTACAGGTACTCTATATTCCTTAAGAATCGCCTTCGCCTGATACTCATGAATCTTCATATTCATCTCCCGCCACGTTGTAGATTAATTTTATTGCCATGCGTTCTATAAACGAAACATATTTATGTAATCATATCCATTCTTTTCAGAATTCCGGACGTTGTACAACAATCCACGCACCATCGTATTTTGCTTTTTCCAATATCTCCGTTGTAATTATGAATACCCGTTACGTGGGTATTGTAATGCTCCTTTCTGCCTTGTTTTATCGAATTTTCAAATAAGCAGAATATAACAATTTTTCAAAATAGTGTAAACCGTATTTCATGATACCGACTTAATTTATGATGCGGGTGCCGGCTCGGCCTTCGATGGCTTCCGCCGCTTTTTCGATGGATGTTATCATTACCTCTTCGCCGCCCTGACTTAAAAAATTAATGGCCGCTTCTATTTTGGGCCCCATACTTCCTTTGGGGAAATGGCCCTCATCCAGATACGTTCGGGCTTCTTCCGCGGTCATCTGAGACAGAAACTCCTGTTCCGGTTTATTATAATTCAAAGCAACCTGATCGACGCCGGTTAAAATGATTAATTTCGAGGCCTGAATATCTTTCGCCAATACCGCAGAAGCCAGGTCTTTATCGATTACGCCATCGACGCCTTCGAGCCAGCCGCGGTGATCTACATAGACGGGTATACCTCCGCCGCCTGCAGCAATTACAACCACTCCCTGATCAACTAATGATTTTATGATCTCGCCCTCAACGATTTTCAGGGGCAAAGGCGATGCAACAACTCTGCGATACCCCCTGCCCGGATCTTCTTTCATAGTCCATCCGCGTTTTGTTTCCAACTCTTCAACCTGATCTTTTTTGAAAAAAGGACCCACAAATTTAGAAGGATCTTTAATTGAGGGATCATCTTTATCCACAATCACCTGGGTCAAAATTGTGGTAACTTTCCTCAGCACGCCCATATCATGCATCTTATTTTGTAAACACTGTTCAATCATATACCCCATGCCGCCTTCCAGATCGGCAACGATTACACCGAGAGGCAACGGCGGTACAAGATGGCGGCTCTCTTCAACGCGGATAAGGGCGTTTCCCACCTGCGGACCATTCCCGTGGGTAATGACCATATTGTAACCCTGTTTTAACAAATCAATAATATTGGTCAGGCTGCGACGTGTATTTTCGAACTGTTCATGTATATCGCCTTCCTCAAATTCCCTCGTGATGGCATTACCGCCGAGAGCCACAACAATGGTTTTTTTGTTCATTCCTTTCTCCCTAAAATGAAAAGAGTTCCCGCAGCGGATGTGCAGGAACTCTCCGTTTTAATTCGCACGGTTGGATTAATAAAATTTTTTCAGAATTTCATTTAAATCAGGTTGTCCGATCTCCTGCAGTTCATACGTAACCCGAAGTGCCGGTTTATTGAGCGATATCAATTTGCGGAGATCGATTGGCGTTCCAATAATAACCAGATCGGCATCAGAATTGTTTATTGTGGTTTCCAGATCATTAATCTGTTTTTCTCCGTAGCCCATCGCGGGCAAAAGCGTACCGATATCCGGATATTTCTCATAGGTTTCCGTTATGGAATCTACCGTAAAGGGTCGCGGATCAACGAGTTCCGCCGCACCAAATTTTTCGGCGGCCACCACACCTGCGCCGTATTGCATTTCTCCATGGGTCAATGTAGGGCCGTCTTCTACTACCAGAACGCGTTTTCCTTTTATTTGCTGATAATCTTCAACGAATATGGGAGAGGCGCCGTCTACGACGATGGCGTCGGGATTCACCCGTTGAATATTCTCGCGGACTTCCAAAATATCTTCCGAATCCGCAGAGTCAATCTTGTTTATTACAACCACATCCGCCGCTCTTAAGTTTGCTTCTCCCGGATAATAAAACAGTTCGTCGCCGGGACGATGCGGATCGGTAACGGTTATATGTAAATCGGTTTTGTAAAACGGCATGTCGTTATTGCCGCCGTCCCAAAGAATTACATCAGCTTCTTTTTCGGCTTCGCGGAGGATTGCCTCATAATCCACGCCTGCATAGATTATTGTTCCTGCATTAATATGAGGTTCGTACTCTTCGCGTTCTTCAATCGTACAGTCATGCTTATCCAGATCCGACATTTCCGCGAAACGTTGCACTTTCTGTGCGGATAAATTCCCGTAAGGCATAGGATGACGAATAGCAACAACCTGTTTACCGGCATCGCGCAGCAGTTCGGCCACTTTACGTGTGGTTTGGCTTTTACCGCAACCGGTTCGCACCGCGCAAACCGCAATGACCGGCTTTGAACTGGAAAGCTGTGTATTTTTGGGGCCCATTAATTTAAAATCAGCGCCTGCGGCATTTACCAGTGCAGAACGATTCATCACATAATCGTACGGTACGTCGCTGTATGCAAATACCACCTCATCCACATCATGTTCTCGAATTAATTTTTCCAGGTCGGATTCGGGTAAAATCTTTATGCCATCCGGATAGAGCCTGCCGGCCAATTCGGCCGGATATTTTCTATCATCTATATCTGGAATTTGCGTTGCTGTAAACGCCACAACTTCGTAGCGGTCGTTGTCGCGAAAGAAGGTATTAAAATTATGAAAATCCCTTCCGGCTGCGCCCATAATAAGCACTTTTCTGCGCTCCATAGTTCCTCCCAAGTAAGTAATGAATCCTCGTCTCGAATGGCCTCAGCGCCACTTCTAATAACAAACTTTAAATTTAGGTATAGGGCGTTATAAAATCAATAAGGTCATGGCAATTTTTTACCGGTGCTATTTAATTGTTTTATTTGAATTTAATCGACTATATTTTATATATACAGAAGTATTAATAATTATTCTAAAATCGGGTTATTTATTTGTTTTTATGGTACTTAATCGTTTTTGAGGCCGGCATACATCAAGGATGGATTAAATAAAAAAAACGCCGCAACCGGGAATCGGCTACGGCGTTTTCTTAAACACTTTTACTTAAATCCAATCAGAACTTATTGGGCAGGAATCCAGGAATTAATCAGGTCCATATTTTCCTGCATCCACTGACGGGCAACGATCTCTACATCCTGATCCGATTCTTCAACCTGCAGCATTAAATCTGCCAATTGAGCATCGGTGAACGACATATTCTTCAGGAATTGAGCCAATTCGGGCTTATCCTGTTCAAGGTTTTTACGTCCCATAATATGGATGTTGCCTTTACCCCAAACTTTTTCTTGGTCCTGTTTCAGCACTTCGAGATCCCAGCGGGCAAATTTCCAGTGCGGTTTCCAGCCGGTAACGACGATATATTCATTATTATCGACTGCATCTTTAAGAGCGGCGGTCATTGCGGGTCCGCTGGAAGCAACAAGCTTAAAACCGGCTTCATTAAGGCTGTACTTGGGCATAATTTCGGTCTCGGTTGTCTTCATAATGCCGGCGCCGGCGTCGATACCCGTAATTTTCTTATCCAGCTTTTTCATAACTTCCGGTTTTTTCAAATCGGAAATCGTCTGAACGCCTTCATCATACATAAATTTGGGTACAACGAGTCCGGTAGTCGTTCCTTCATAAACATGGCCCAGATCGGTTATTTGATCCTTGTATTTTTCCACATAATCTTTATGCAGAACAGGCAGCCATGTTTCCATAAAGGCATCTTTGTTACCTTGTGCCACTGCGGTATAGGCAGGTCCGACATCAGCGGCTGTGATTTTAACTTTATAACCCATCTGATCTTCCAAAACTACTTTTGCAAGATGGGTATAAGCCACACCTTCAGCCCAGTTAACATATACAAGGTCTGCGGTTTTCTGTTGTTTTTGACCACCGCAACCTGCAATTAAAGTTAAACTGAGTGCAACAGCCATAAACTGAATGATCAGACTATGGGTCTTAAATAGCTTACGCATAAGCCTCTCTCCTTATTTTTTGTTGAAGGGTTAAGTTTTTAACCGTGTACCATAATTTTTTAACTGCTTGTGGCCAAAGCCTGTGTTATTCGATCCAAAAAGATGGCCAGGATGACAATTGAAATTCCGCTTTCAAAACCCAAACCAATTTTGAGCTGGGTAATCCCTTTCAATACTTCATTTCCGAGGCCTCCCGCGCCGATCATACCGGCAATAACCACCATCGAAAGAGCCAACATAATCGTCTGGTTCACTCCGGCCATGATGGTCGGCAGGGCAACCGGCAGTTCCGCCTTAAATAACATTTGACTGTTTGTAGAACCAAAAGCCTGTGCCGCTTCCTTTATCTCTTTGGGCACCTGGCGAATACCAAGATTGGTCAGCCTTACCGCGGGCGGTAAGCTGAAGATCAGTGTTGCGATAACACCCGGCACTTCGCCTAATTGAAAAAACAGCACCGCCGGAATGAGATAAACGAAAGCGGGCAGCGTCTGCATAAAATCCAATATGGGCCGAACAACGCCTTCAACCACATCGCTTTTTGACGCCCATATACCTACGGGAATTCCAATTACAAGAGCAATAAGGACCGCCGTAATCACAAGCGCTAATGTTTCCATGGTGACAGCCCAAAATCCCATAATATAGATGAGTAACATCCCGATGAAGGTAAAGATCCCGACTCCTTTTTTGGCAATCCACCAGGCTAAAGCCGAAAATAAAATTATTATAATTAGCGGATGCGGAAACAACAGGATGCTATTGAAGGCAAATAAAATCGCACTCACAAGCTCCCGTATTCCGTCAAAAAACGCGCCCAGATTTGTGGTGAGCCAATTAATGATATCCTCAAACCATGCGCCAATATTTAGCGTCGCGGACAACCAATTAATGATATTATCGAACCAACTCATTGCTCCTCCTCCTCTTTTTGAGGAGACATCTGCGCGTCTCCGTTTTCATCCAGCGGGGTCGGCGTCTTTTCATCCTCTATACCACTGCTTACCTCAGCAAGAATGGAGGCGCGGTCCACAATCCCAAGGAAATGACCTTCTTCATCCTGAACCGCAATAGGATATTTAGTCTCCCAGGCGATGGCCATTAGATTCTTAATGGAGTTGTTCGGATCGGTTGTGTACAGATCGCTCTTTACAATCGAAGTCAGGTCATCTTTCTTTTCTTTTGTCATTTTCAAAGCATCATCAATCGAGACGATGCCTTTCAAATTACGCTCGGAATCCACCACATAAATGGTTGAGACGCCTGCCTTTTCCATACGACGTATGGCAACTTGCGGACCTTCTTTGGGCACTATAACGGTATTGGCCTTTTTCATTATTGTGGCAGCCGTAATCACCTTGGTACGATCCACATCCTGCACAAATGCCTTCACATAATCATCGGCGGGTTTGGTTAGAATTTCTTCCGGTGTTCCTATCTGAACGATTTTGCCGTCCTTCATGATGGCAATGCGGTCGCCGATTTTAAGGGCCTCATCCAGATCGTGCGTAATAAATACGATCGTTTTGTGCATGCGCGCCTGCATTTCCAACAACTCATCCTGCATTTGCGTGCGAATCAAAGGATCGAGTGCGCTAAACGCCTCATCCATCAGCAATATCTCAGGATTGTTTGCAAGGGCGCGCGCTAAACCGACGCGTTGCTGCATACCGCCGCTCAACTCATCAGGCATCTGATGTTCATATCCTTTCAGACCAACCTGGTCCAGTGCTTTCATGGCTTTTTCCCGGCGCTGCTCTTTATCTTCGCCGGAAACTTCCAAGCCATATTCGGTATTGCTTAACACCGAACGATGGGGCAACAAAGCAAAGTGCTGGAAAACCATGGACATTTTATTTCTGCGCGTCTCCAGCAATTTATCTTTGGACATTTGCATAATGTCCTCTCCATCAACAAGCACCTGTCCTCGCGTCGGTTCAATAAGCCTGTTTAAACAGCGGATAACCGTCGATTTGCCGCTTCCGGACAAACCCATAATTACAAAGGTTTCCTTTTTTTGGACCGAAAACGAAGCGTCATTAATACCCACTGTATTACCGGTTTCATCCAGGATCTCTTCTTTGGATTTACCCTTCTCAAGCAAGGGAAAGGCCCGAAATGGATTCGGGCCAAATATTTTATACAAATTTTTTACTTCGATAACACCCATTATCTATTCCTTCAGTTTTAATGCATTATCGAACTATCTAGAAATAGTAGCCGATGTTGATATTAAAACGTGTGTTCCAGTCAGGGTCTTCCACACCCGGGCCAAGACCTAATCCGAAAGAATCGGTTAACCACGGCTGATTTTTACCCATCGCAAAATCCACATAAGTATAGATACCGCCGGCTGTAATCAGAAATCCGGGAATCAGATGGTGGGTGTCGTAAAAATCTTCGTTTGTTTTGTCAATAAGGGTATAATCAACATAAGGCTGAATATTGGAGATAGGACCGAGATCGACCGGAATACTGTAAGCCAGTCCGGCTACGTAAAGTGCAGCTTCATTGGCAACCGGATAAGGAAATCCATAGGCGCCCATATACACCATATCCAGATCTTGTCCGTCATCACCTTTGGCGGCATAATTATACATGATGTATTCAGCTTTCAGGTTGAAGTTGGAAAAATTACCCACAACGTGGCCGGCAAATGCATTTGCCCATTCCGACTCATCCAGTACCGAATTATACAACTGGCCAAATTGGGCTGAGCCGCCAACTTCCCAGTCTTTGTTGATCTTGAAAGCAACGCGGCCATTCACCGTATTTAACTCGCGCAGACTGGCGCCATCCATTGGAACAACATCATACGAATAGCGACCAGCGCCTGCGTTGCCAAATGTTACGTCGCCGCCGTATACCGGTCCTTCCGGTTCAGCCTGACGGAAATAAGCAAAATTGAGTTCAACCTGATCATTCGGTGTGTAATCAAAACCAACACCGATGTCATAATCATCTTCCAAACCAACATAATACGGTCCCTGAAACCACCAGGAATGAGATGCATACTTCGTAATGCCGAAGGGTTTCTGGAAAACGCCCAATTTACCGTAAACATTTTCACTGAAACTATAACCTAAATAGCCGTGATGGATAAAATGGGTACCAAATGTGGGATAAAAACGATATTCAAAACTAAGATCAACACCCGCTTTGGTGCCATCAATATTCAGTCTCCAGGTATCCCAAGTGAAATAAGTATCCGTAGCCGTGGGATCACTCTCATAATTCTGACTTACGACGTTATAACGAACGGCGCCTCCAAAGGTAAAACCTTCATCTTCTCCGGCTGTTAGGAAATTCGGGGAAATAAGCATAAACACTACTAGACAAACAGTCGATACTCTCAGTAAAGACTTCATTGGTACCTCACTAATTTTATTGGACTTACACTGTTAAATTAAATGGTTTCTTTTAAATAAGATTTGAAATATGTCTTGAGTTAGGACATTTGGTTAACATAGGCTGCTGAACGTAACCACCTCCATTCGCACGTTAATTAAACTTCCGAACAATCGTAAATGATTAAAATGTAAACCAAAGTACCTGTGTAGCAAGTGCTCTAAATCGAACAGTCAGAAAAACATGTAATTAAAACAGAGTGTCATACAATTTTAATTGTTATGTGATCTTCGACATTTGAGACGATTTAATATAAGGATTATTTTTGAATATGCAAGTATTATATATTTTTTTATAAATTTTTGAGGCCGTTAATATCCTGTTTTTTTTAAGTTTTGAAAACTTATGATTTAAAGGCGATTTCGCTTCTACAACTTCGGAATAATTCATATATAAATTCTTGAAAATGAACCTGGTGTGCTTGGCATCACATTCGATTATATCGTCATTATCATCATTCGTTCCAATATTCAATTATCGTGTGATCCGGTTACAGAGATCTCATGGATTTTAAATAAATCATATTGTAACTATTTAATAATAATAATTTGTTTTTATTTTAGTTAGATGCTATATATGCATACAGATTCAAACCCGGTATTCAGATCAATGTTTGTTGTTCTTTCAATGCTGTTCATTTTGCTCTCCCTGGTCAAGTCCTAACATTTTCAACATTGTCATAATGGATTTAATACAATCATTTGCATGATAACGGTTTTCTTAGAACAAAATAAATGGTTTAACGTGGATTTGCACATGGAGGGCATCCTGAAGGGATTTTCATCCTTCGGCCTTAAAGGCCAGAAAATAAAAAAGGGGGCGTGCGCCCCCTTTTGTACTTTATGGACATTTTTACTTATGATTCATCCATGAAGGGATAACGCCAGTCTCTCGGCGGTACCATTGTTTCTTTAATGGCCCGCATCGTTGTCCAGCGCATAATATTAACGATACTGCCCGCCTTATCATTGGTACCCGACGCGCGTCCTCCGCCAAAGGGCTGCTGACCAACGATTGAAGCCGTGGGCTTGTCATTGATATAAAAATTTCCGGCCGCATTTTGCAGCTTTGCTTCCATTTTAACCAACGCCTTGCGGTCCTGAGCCCAAATAGCGCCCGTTAAGCCGTATGGCGAGGTATTGTCACATAAATCCAGGGCTTCATCAAATTTGTCATCATCATAAACATAGATTGTCAAGACGGGCCCGAAAATTTCTTCTTCCATGGTCTTGAATTTCGGATTGGTTGTAACGATCGTGGTCGGTTGTATGAAATATCCCTTGGAATCATCATATTCACCGCCGGTAATAAATTCGGCTTCGTCGGATTCACGTGCAAAGTCGATAAACGATTTAATACTTTCAAAGGCGGCTTTATCAATAACAGCAGCCATAAAGTTAGTAAAATCCTCGGGATCGCCCATTTTGATCTTTTTCACTTCATTAACATATTTCTCTTTAAATTCCGGCCAGATCGATTTCGGTATGTACATGCGCGATGCAGCGGAACATTTTTGGCCCTGATACTCGAACGCGCCACGGACGGCTGCAACAACCATGGCATCCACATCAGCCGTATTGTGCGCAAAAATAAAATCTTTACCGCCGGTTTCGCCTACGATGCGTGGATAGTATTTCATATTCTGGATATTGTTTCCGATCGTTTTCCACATATTTTGGAAGGTTGAGGTTGAACCGGTGAAGTGAACGCCTGCCAAATCAGGACTGTTAATGGCGGGACGACCAACCTCCCCACCGCTTCCGGGTATAAAGTTAATCACACCGGGCGGTAAACCTGCTTCTTCCAGCATACGCATCACATGATAAGCTGAGTAAATTGCGCTGGATGCGGGTTTCCATAATGACACATTGCCAACCATCGCAGGCGCCGTAGGCAGGTTTCCTGCTATAGCGGTAAAATTAAAGGGCGTTACCGCAAAGATAAAGCCTTCAAGCGGACGATATTCCGTACGGTTCCAAATGCCCTTTGGCGAATAAGGCTGATCCTGAAAAATCTGCGTCATATAATAGACATTATGCCGCCAGAAATCACATAACTCCATAATGGCTTCGATTTCCGACTGATGAACGGTTTTGGACTGTCCCAGCATAGTAGCAGCATTTACCGTATAGCGCCAGGGACCCGATAGTAAATCGGCAGCCTTTAAAAAGATGGTGGCTCTGTGCTCCCAGGGCATCGCCGCCCATTCCTTACGTGCTTCCAGAGCCGCTTCGATGGCCATCTGTACTTCTTTTTCGCCGGCTTTATGGTAAATCCCCAATTTCGCATCGTGATTGTGGGGGATGCTCAGCTCTCCGGTATTACCTGTTTTTACCTCTTTTCCGCCAATAATCAAGGGGATTTCTATCTCTTTCGAACGCATCTCTTTTAATTTATTCTTTATGGCTTCTCGTTCGGGCGTCCCCGGAGCATAAGAATTGATTGTTTGATTATAAGGTTCAGGAACTTTGAAATAAGCGTTGGACATATACGCCTCCTTTATTCGACGTTTAAACACATACATTTTTCAATTGCATGTTCACATACCGTGTGTAAATACCACGTTGAATCATTCCAAAATATAAACAATTTCCCGTTAAAATCAACCGGAATAATCGTTATTTTTGCAAAGCTTATGTTATTAATATTATTTATCTTAACCCTCTATATTTATATATTCAAAAAGCTTTATATTTATAAACGCCGGGCAACCACGATTGTTTTCTTTAATTCCCGAATTACACCGCGCCGGTCGTTTAAAAATTGGACATAAACGATATAAATGCCCGCCGGTACCCGCTTCTTCCGATCGTCCCTTCCATTCCATATAACACTTTGCATCGATCCGCTAAAATGATTATCCACGATCGTTCGTATTTTAATACCGTTAATATTAAAAATTTCTACCCGGATTCGAGCCGTTTCAAGCGGTAGTTTTAATGCAATGACGGCATGATCTTCATGTCCGTCGTTATCGGGTGAAAAAGGATTGGGAGCGATTTGTATCCCGGTTTCAACGGGCAGGGCTTCGGCGTTAATGGAATTTTCCCGCCCCGGTGTGGCTCCGTAATCTGATGTACTCGGCCCCCAATTTCTTGCGAGACGACTGTCTGAATTTTGATGAATACGTTCGAGAGAGGGGTTCCGCCAGGCCTGGCCTTCCAGCCAGTCTTTGCTATAGGGTACCTGTTCAATCCAATGCCCTGCCGGATTCAGTAAATAAACCACATCTTCCGTATTATTAAAGGTCGGCATACCGCTCAACGTTAATAACTGATCACCGCTCAAGGAGTAGCGGCGCATCAATCCCGTATCTGCCGATATGACGAAAAATTCACCGGGATTCACAATTAGGGATGAATCGATACGAACGGTATCCCTGTTATCGGCAATGGCCCATTGTTGTAATGATAATGCATCCTCGCCGCTATTGAACAGTTCAATCCACTCCGGTTCTCCGTCATCGGATAAGAATTTGATTTCGTTGATAATCAAATGTTCGGCGCTCTCATAAATATCCAGTTCTAAAACGTGTGTGTTATTGAGACTGTTTTCATCGGATGGCGCCTCAATTGTCCCAACCAGCCAATATTTTCCGGCATTGTCAGGTGTCCAATTTGTTTCGAGAGAATATGTTTCCGACGGCTCCAATTGTAATACCAGGGATTCATTTAACAGCAAGGTTTCGTTTGGATCGAAAAGCGAATCTTTATTGCTGTCAATAAAAAGATGCAGAAGTACGTTGGCTTGAAATCGATTCAACCCACGGTTCATTATGGTTACGCGAACATTTACCTGACGGCCGCTTAACAAATTAAATGTGGGATGAACGATCAAACCGTTATTGCCAAAACCAATGTCATACTCATACGGCGTTACCGAATTGCGAGAACCCGGCGTACCGCCTAAAACATTACTGTTCGCCCAGTTGGTGGAATCGTTGTCCGGAGTGAGCAAAATTTTTTCATCCGAATAGCCGGGCTGGTTGCCGATTGAATAACGGTATTCTTGCACCACCTGACTATCCCGGTTCAGAAGTTTCAGATTTTGTGGTTTTGAATTGGTTAATCCGTTTCTGAGGAAGGCGTTGTCGTCAATTTTAAGTATGCGCGCACCGGCCGGGATAACATCATCATAACGTTCGGAGTTGTCAAAATAACTTCCGTCAAGAATAACCGCGAACTGGCCGGGTTCAAGGGTAGCGCCCTCTCCGATGGCAACGATCCGGTCAACATGCGTGCTGTCGGCGATCAACCATCCTTCGATATCAACCGTCGTCGCCGATGAAAGATTGTAAAGTTCGATAAATTCATCATGATAATCCGCGCCCGGCAAATCGAACATAACCTCACTGAAAATAATCTGCGCCGAGAGGTTTGTTAGCAATATGAATTGTAAAATGACGAACGCTTGCAGAGGAAAAGACATGCCTCCCTCCGTCTTAAGTGGTACAAATGTAAATTAGGCATCCCTGTGAGACCGCAACTAAAAAGGCAAATAAAGCTATTTAACTCAGAAATTTATGTTTCATTGTCGCCGATTGCTTTAATTATTGAATCAACTTTTTAGCAATCTGAAATAGAATGCCGGTGACCGTAATTTCGAACGCATGTTCAAATCATTAAACATGGCCGAAAACGTATCCTGTAACGAAGGGTTCCGGCTAACCCGCCGGATCACAAAGTTAAACAGCCAGGGTATTCGCACCAAATGTTGAATTATGTAGCTTAATCTTAATTCGCTACGCAAACGTTCCTGAATGAGTTGGTCATAAAACCTCAAAGATTGAGCTGAAAAATCGTCATCAGCGACGGCCTTTGCCGCTGCCTCTGCAGCGGCTTTGCCGCTTAGCATTGCATTGCCGATACCCTCTCCGGTAAAGGGATCGATTAAGGCGCCGGCGTCGCCGGTTAATAAAAAGCGATCTCCGGAGAGCGGTCGCTTCCGCGAACCAAGCGGCAACCCCCAACCGCGTATTTTATCAACTTGCTGCGCTTCTGCAAAGCGCTCTTTTATTAACGGGTTTTCTCTGATAATACGCGTGAAAAGCGCTTTCAATTTGACGTTATGTTTCCTTAGGTTGCGGGAAAGCATGGCGATGCCCACATTAGCTTCATTATCCGGCAATGGAAATATCCAGAAATAACCGGGCAGGGTCTCTTTCAAAAAGTGGAGTTCAATATAGTTTTCTTTGCTCAGGCCTTTCACGTTTTTAAAATATGCACGCAATCCCGCGAAATAGTGCAGCCTTTCCAGTTGATAGCCCGCCAGTTTTCGGGCGATAAGAGAATGATCCCCTTCGGCTGATATGGCCATTTTGCTTTTGACGGTCCGTTCCTGGTCGCCATTTAAGAAGGTCAAAACCACGCCGTCGGGCTGAGAATCGATAGCCGTTAACGTGTGGTTTTCATGTAAATGTCCGAAGCGAGAATCGATGCGTTGGACCAAAAAGTGATCAAAATCGATGCGTTTGGTAACGAATCCCGGTGCATGATCCATTTTGTAACCGTTCACTGTAAACGGTAAATTGACGCTATCGCCGTCCGGCGACACAAAACGCACCCCCCAACTGTTCAGAAATGCGCTCCGGCTTTCGTGCAATTCATAAACCAGTTGTTCATCTATTTGCTTGAGGTAGCTGACAACTTTACCACTGAGGCCATCCCCGCAAATTTTATCGCGCGGAAATTTGGCTTTATCAAAGATTAGATGCCGGATGCCGTGTTTTGCCAGGAAAAGAGACGTGGTGCTTCCGGCCGGACCGGCGCCAACAATGGCTACATCTGTATTAATATCAAAATCTTTCTTAACCATATAATCCAATATTTAATTGTTTAAGGACAGTAGGTTGTCTTTATCATTCGTTTATGAATCATTTGATCAACTTCACTGTGTCGACCCTGTTTGGCAGGGCGCTCTTTACCTGGAGACGAATGTTGCCGAAACGGAGCCATTCACCCGGCTCCGGGATACGTCCGGTTCGCGTAATAATCAGACCGCTCAAGGTTTCGTATTCGCCCTCGGGGAAGCGCACACCTGTTTCTTCCCAAAGCGCCTCCAGATTCAGTCGGGCATCGATCAGCCATGTATGATCATTGAGCGCCTTCACTTTTGGTACGGCTTGCTGTTTGTCTTCAAACTCTCCGAAAACCCGTTCAATCAAATCGTCCATTGTAATAAGACCAGCCGTTCCCCCGTGTTCGTCGAGAACGACAGCGATCGATGTATTGTCGCGTTTGAATTCAGTAAGCAGTTCCGCACAACTTTTGGTTTCCGGCACATGTTGAACCGGCCGAATGATGTTTCGAATGTCCTCAGCAGGTTGAAGCATGTCGTAAATAAACACAATACCGATGACATTATCAATGTTCTCCTTGTAGATGGGTATCCGAAGTTTTCCGCTTTGGGCCATCAGCTCCTTAACATCGTCCCATGCAGAGTCTTCCCGGGCGGCAATGATATCGGTCCTGGGTACCATGGCTTCTTTCACGCGCGCATCGTAAAACTGCAAAATTTTCTCTAAATATTTCTGCTCGAAAAAATCGCGTATACCGGCATTGTAGCCCTCTCTCAAAAGAAGTTCCAGTTCTTCCCTCGTATACAGGCTTTCCACCGGTTCATGTTTTACGTTCAGAAAAACAAGAAATTGCTCCACCATTACATTAAGCATCCGAATAAAAGGCGCCATGACATTATAAAACAGGCGTACAATAAAAAAAACTTTTAAAATGATAAAATCAGCCAGGGAACGAAATAAGGTTTTCGGAAGGATCTCGCCGAAGAGTAAAACGGTCAGTGTAATGATGGCCCAGGAAAGGGTTTCATCCAAATAAGCGATTAAAAAAACGGTGGCATACGTTGAATACAGTATGTTGGCGGCATTGTTACCCACTAATATTGTGGAAAAAAAGGTCTGCGGCTTTTCGACAAAGCCAACGGCATATTTGGTGTGTTTAACTTCCTGCCGATGCCAGGCTTCGAGGCGAAGTTTGTTGAATGAAGTAAAAGCCGCCTCCGAACCGGCAAAGAAAAATGAAAGAATCAGTCCCAAAACCGCTAAATAAATTTCCATTCCAAGTCTGTCTTATTAACTGCCCTGCGTTTGTTAAGAGCGCACAACTTCATGTATTGATCGGATCAGTTGCTGCCTCTCAAAAGGCTTGGGCAATATTTGCAGTGGTTTATACGAGGCCAACTTCTCGCTTAGTTGTTTACTACCGAATGCGGTAATCACGATAATCGGTGTATGATGGTCCTTAAGCCGAATTTGTTGTATTAATTTTTCGCCATCGATTTCCGGCATCTGAATGTCCGAGAGTATGATATCATACGATTGGGATTCCAATTTGCGTATGGCAAGGCGCCCGTTAGAGGCGAACTCCAGATCAATGTCCTGATCCTTTAAAAAAAAATTGACCATACGCTGCATATAGGGATCGTCATCAACATATAAAGCTCGGATCATCAATCTCCTCTAAAGCAATTGTTCCCAATTACCGGCATTCGGTTTAACCCATGAATCGTTTGGTTGTATATTATATCGTTAACCGGGATAAAAATTGTTCCAGTTTAATATAAAAGCGTGCAAGCGGAAAACCGACCACATTAAAATAGCATCCGTGAATGCCTTCGATTAAAACGGCCCCCTGTCCTTGAATGGCATAAGCGCCGGCTTTGTCAAAAGTTTCACCGGTATTGATATAAGCCTGAATTTCATCGTCGCTGAGGGTGCGGAAGGAAACATCGGTACTCACTTCATCCAACAGGTACTGCTCGTGATATTGATAGAACAAACCAAAAGCGGTCGTAACCTGGTGCGTATTTCCGCTCAGCAACCCAAGCATGCGAAAGGCGTCATCTTCGTCTTTTGGCTTGCCCATAATGTGATCGCCGATCGAAACGATCGTATCGGCCGCTATGATCAGCGCCTTGGGATAACGTTGCGCCGCCCAACGCCCCTTTCGGTCTGCGTTTTCCCGGGCAATTTGAAAAGGCGCCAGATGGGCGTCATTGATTTCCTCAACCTCACATTTCTGCACCTTAAACGCCAGACCCAGTGAACGAAGCAGTTCATACCGGCGCGGCGACGTCGAAGCCAGTACGATATCCAGTTTTTCCAGATTTTCAATTAAAGAAAATAACATGGCGATTCCCCATGTAAATAGCTAAAAGTCCCACCAGCATATCAATCTTTAATATAAAACTCCAGCGACCGAGATGATGGTATTGATGCTGTTGCCACAGCCGTATGGTGATATAAAGGAGAAGCGTATCGACGCCGAATATTACCACCAAAAGGTATCCATGATCGTAAATGCCCAAAATATACGGAACGATGGTAACGCCAATCAATAAAATAAAAATTATATTTACCAGCAAGATGGATTTTTTAAAACCGTATTTAGCGGGAAAGGTCACGGCGTTTCCCATGAGATCGCCTTCAATATCCTGCATATCCTTGATTACTTCACGACCGAAATGGAACATGAAAGCAAACACCGCCGGTATAATACCGGCTTTCCACTGGTTAACCGCCATCGCCCCGTAAATAAACGCCAATGCGCTCGTGAGGCTTACAATGGTATTACCAAGCAACACCGTGCGCTTAAAATAACCGCTATAAGCTATTAGAAGCAGGGCAACGCCCGTCGCCAGAACAAACATAGCCCAGCCGCTTAATGCCGCCAATATAAGGCTCAGGCTATAGACAAACGCGAATCCTATCTTTGCCTCTAACAAACGTACTTTCCCGGAAGGTATCAATCGATCGTGCTTATTGATACGATCGATTTCCACATCGTAAATGTCATTTACAATATTGGCGCCGGCTGTTATACCCGCTGCACTCAGTATTGCCAGTAACAGTTTAAAATTCCATTGCATTGCACCGGTTATTAAGGCCGCAATAAAAATGGAGACGGCCGCTATGACCACATTGAGCGGACGGCTCAATAACACCAAATACTTGACGTACGTCATCATTCCGTATCGAACCATTCGGAATTCATATCCTTATATTGCCATTATGAAGATTTGCCCATGGATACGAATAAAACTTCATCAATATTTGCAGCGCCAACCGCCATATAAGGCGTGTTATGATAAAAAGCCGCTTTTCCGTTCTGTGCAATCAGAATAAGCCCGCCATCTCCGTCCACCTCTTGTTTTAACAACCCGATTGCAAGGCGGGCGGCTTCTTCCGCATTACCGTTCAATCGTTCAAGGGCGTCAACGGCTGATTTCGCCAGCAATACACGCATGATCCCTTCACCCCAGCCGGTGGAAGAAACGGCGCCCACACGGTCATCCGCGTAGAAGCCCGCCCCCGGCAGCGGGCTGTCGCCTACTCTTCCGGCCAGTTTAAATGGCGTGCCGCCCGTCGACGTTGCCGCACACATACGGCCGCGGCTATCAATGGCAACAGCGCCGACCGTATCAGACGGCCGGTTCTTTTCTTCAAAAAAGGATTTTATGCGCACCCCGCTTTCCTTTTGCAACTGTCGATAGAGTCGCTTTTCCCTGCCGACCAGGAGCGTGCCCGTTTCGGCGTAGGGGACGCCATGGTTGCGTGCGAAGGCTTCGGCTCCTTCAGCTACTAAAAGCGTGTGTTGACTTTTTGTACGCACGAGGTTCGCCGCATCGATGGGGTGCTCTACATGTTTAATAGCGGCAACCGCTCCCATACTGCGATCCTTCCCCACCATGAGTCCGGCATCCATCTCCACTTCGCCTTCGGAGTTCAGGAAAGAGCCGTAACCGGCGTCAAAAGCGGCGTCGCTTTCCAAAGCACGGACGGCATCAAGAACCGCTTCGATAGCGTCGTCGTTTTTTTGCAAACAACATTGTGCAGCGTTGAGCGCTGTCCGAACACCCCGTTTATGGGCAGCATGCCGCGAAACCGGGATATCCCAGGCCCCGCCGTGAACGATTACCACAGGTTCAATACGTTTCATCCCGCAGGTCCCTCATTGCGCTGAAAATTTCTTCTAAAAGCGGATGCTTGCCTGTATCAGGTTGCGCAGCCAGATAGGCCGCGATTTGCTCCAGCGCTTTATCAAGCGGCTGTCCCGGATAATAGAACGTCGGCGCGTTCGTACGCTCTTTCCTTTTGATCAATCGTTTCTCAAGAAAATCGTTGAGGGTTTCCTGCAATAAAACCCTTGTTAACATTTTGTTAATCCTATCATGTTTATACAACTGATCGGCAGTTTGCGGCGCCTTATTCCAAAGGCTTAGCAATACGTGTTGGGAAGCTTTATCGACCCCGTACTGTTCTCCGCTGATTTGGCTCTTTTCCCTCACCAGCACATATTGCCTGGCGAGGGTCGCCGCCATAGCTGCCAGTGGAAAAACGGGTATAAGACTGCCCGGCGGCGGACGATTCATGACTTTTGCCATTTTATCCGCTACCTCCCGCGGCGTGTAATAGGAACTGGAACGATAATCTATAAGCAATGGATTTTCCGGCATTTGCAAGGAAGGGCTGTATTGGTCATAAATCAATTGCGTGTCCGTCGCCGAATGGGTAAATGAGAGCGAAAGCGGGTGATTGCCCGCCTCGTAGGCAACGGATTGAAGCGAATTTTGAAAACGCCATGCATTCCCAAGCTGGAATAAACGTTCGTTTATGCCGGGGGAATCCTTTTCGGCGTAAGTCGGATTAATACCCTGTCCTATTACCGGAACGAGGGTATAAAAAGAAAGCCATACATACGCAACAATACACGATTTTAGGGTAACTTTTTTCAGTATTAATAATACAGCCATCACCATAAACCGATTCAGTTGAGTAATTTTTCCTTTAAAATTTGGTTGACCATTTTGGGATTGGCTTTACCCTTGCTGGACTTCATAACCTGCCCTACCAAAAAACCAAGAATCTTTTTATTCCCTTCTTGCAAATCTTTGACTGCCCGCGGGTGGTTCCGGACCACCTCTGCTACCATTTTTTCTAACCGCTTTCGATCCGATATTTGACGAAGCTGCAATGCGTCGATAATGTCATTCACCGGTCGATCGTCGGTAAGCATCCGTTCGAATACGGTTTTTGCGGCGCGGTTACTGATAATACGCTCACGGATATGGCGTAATAATTCGGCCAAACGCGCCGGTTGTACCCGAAGGGTCGGTAAATCACCCCGAACATCTTCGACCACGCGAAGCACCTCGCCCAAAACCCAGCTTCGCACGAGAGCCGGATCAGACAATCGCCGTAGCGTCGCTTCGAAATAATCGGCCAAAACCCGGGAAGCCGTCAAAGCATTCGCATCTTCCTTCGACAGGCGATATTGTTCAATAAATCGTTCTTTGCGTTTCTCTGGCAATTCCGGCAGGGAGCGGTCGATTTCAATGATCCAGTTTTGAGGAACGTGGACAACAGGCAGATCAGGCTCATGAAAATAGCGATAATCTTCGGAGCTATCCTTGGATCGCATGGGTATGGCCTGTCGTGTTTTCGCATCCCACAACAAAGTTTGCTGCCGGACGCAAATTCCGCGATCCAGTTGTTCTTTTTGCCGCTCCATTTCAAAGTGCAGGGCCTGTAGCACATTGTGAAAAGAGTTCATGTTTTTTAGTTCGGTCCGGACGCCGGATTGATGTTGGCCGATTCCATTAACGCTAATGTTGGCATCGCAACGCATCTGCCCTTTTTCCATATCGCCTTCGCTGATCTCCAGATAACGCACCAGTTGTTGTAACTGCTTTAAAAACGCTACCGCCTCTTCAGGTGAATGGAGCTCCGGCTCGGTTACCAGTTCAAGCAGTGGTACGCCGCAGCGGTTAAAATCAATCAGGGTTTCATGTTCGTTCACGTACGTTTCATCATGTACTGATTTGCCGGCATCCTCTTCCAAATGCATACGCCTGATACCGATCATTTTCGTATAATCGTCCATTTCAAGCGAAAAAGCTCCGCCTTCGCATAAGGGCCGTTCATACTGTGTGATTTGATATCCTTTGGGCAAATCAGGATAAAAATAGTTTTTGCGATCGAAATGACTATATCGACGTACGACGCCGTTCATTGCCAATGCCAGTTTAATGGCATATTCTACCGCCTTTTCATTCAAAACGGGAAGGGCGCCGGGCAGGCCCATACAAACAGGACACACCACCGTGTTCGGCGGTTGACCAAAAGCATTACGGCAACCACAAAAGATTTTGGTTTCGGTGGCCAGTTGGATATGCACTTCCAGCCCCATCGCAACGTTCATTGACGTAAGTTGGCTTGTCGTATTTGCATTCATGACAGCAGGGCTATTGATTATCAATTTCGATTGGGTATGGTTACCTGCGAACATTCTTTTTGAATAAAATTGGCGGCCCGGAGAAGTCGCTCCTCTCTGAATGCCGGGGCCCATAATTGCAGGCCAATCGGTAGTCCTCCGGAGTGATAAGCTAATGGAACATTTACGGCGCAAATACCCGCCAGATTTGCCGCGACGGTATACCGGTCATTTTGGTACATGCGAACGGGATCTTGCAGCAGCGCTCCCAACCGGAACGCAGGCGTGGGTGTTGTGGCGGATATAATAAAGTCGCAGTTTTGAAAAACGCGCTCAATTTGTTGCTTCAGATAACGACGGGCATTCTGTGCCTTCTGATAATAGGCCTCATGATAACCGGAAGCCAACACAAAAGTTCCGAGCATGATACGGCGACGGACTTCACTGCCGAAACCTGACCCACGCGTTTCACGATACATGGCATCCAGCCCCTCTGCGCTTTGCTTTCTGAAACCGAAGCGGACGCCGTCGTAGCGGGCCAAATTGGAAGAGGCCTCTGCAGCCGCCAGAATATAATAAGCGGCCAGCGTTTGGTCGGTATCCGGTAAGGCGATCTCTTTTATATGCACGCCGGCCGATTGCAGAGATTCCGTTGCTGCAATAACGGCCTTTTTAATTTCCGGATCGAGCGCTTCGTCAAAATAAGAAGCGGGCAGTCCGAATGTCATTCCGGATACATTCGGCTCAAGTAAAGACCGGTAATCCGGCACAGCCACAGGGGCGGATGTTGCGTCATTCGCATCCGGTCCGGCTATCACCCTCAATACCCGGGCCGCATCTTCAACGTTTGCGGTCATTACGCCGATTTGATCCAGCGAAGAGGCATAGGCCACCAAACCGTATCTGGAAACCCGGCCGTAACTCGGTTTTAAGCCCACAATACCTGTAAACGCGGCCGGTTGCCGGATGGAGCCGCCGGTTTCGCTTCCCAGAGCAAAATCGCACAAACCGGCAGCCACCGCGGCGGCCGAACCACCGCTGGAGCCTCCGGGGACATAACCTTTATCATAAGGATTCGCAACCGGACCATACCAAGACGTTTCATTGGACGATCCCATGGCAAATTCATCCATATTGGTCTTTCCGATGACGATAGCCCCTTCAGCTTCCAGTCGTTCAATTACGGTGGCTTGATAGGGCGCTTCGAACGCATCCAACATGGCGCTGGCGCAGGTGGTGCGTCCCTCGGTCATTAATATATTATCCTTCACCGCTACCACCGTTCCCGTGAGGGCGCCCGGCGCCTCTCCTTCTTGCAACTTATTCTGGATCCGCTCAGCCTGGGCAAAGGCATAATCCGGAAACAAAGAAATAAAGGCATTGAGATGGTTGAGTCGTTCGATACGTTGCAGGAAACATTGCACACGATCGGAAATCGTCTCTTTTCCTGACGTTACCTCCCTCACGATCCGCTCAATTGATGGCATCCCAACCCGTTATTATTGTTCTTTACGTTTTTCTTCGTCTTCTTTTTTTTCTTCCGATCCTTGTTCGGATGCGTCGCTTTGAGATGAAGATGATTTCGCCTCCTGATCTTCCGTATCATCCGTATTCTCAACATTACGCGTGGTCTTATTGGCGTTCGATGAAGGCGGTGGACTGCTCAAATCCAACTCGTCCTGAATTTCATTGGTCGCCTTTTTGAATTCCCGAATACCTCGGCCCAATCCCTGCGCCAACTCCGGTAATTTTTTGGAACCGAACACCAGTAAAATAATAAATAAAATGACCAACAATTCGGTTGTGCCTATTCCAAACATGCATGCACCTCATATCATTATGTTAAACACTTGTTCGTCGACCTGACGTCTTATCTCATTCCCCCACCCTGCACCATACTTAGAGAATGTTTTTTAAAGTTAAGCACAATACAATTATTTTCAAATCAATTGGCGGTATAAAAGTTCAAAAAGCAGAAAAATAATAAGAAATTCTCGGATGCATTGATCTTGCCGAAGCACAGGCTGACGTCAAAGCTCAACGGCCGAAGTGCCCCATACGCCATACATAGCGCAAGAACCCGCTTGAAACATAAATAAGAATATAGGGGAAAAAAAGTGTCTGGGGATAGATAAATAACATCAACAGGGCCAACAGAGCGAAAAAGGTGACGACCTTTCGCGCGACTCCGCCTTTAAAATTCAGTTTCGGCATAATATCATAACGGATCGTACTGACCATCAAAACCGAAATGACAAATGTCATAATCACGAGTACTTTGGGATGGATAGTATCAGGGGAATAATGGTTCATGAATATGATATAGGTGGAAAAGACATTAGCGGCTGCGGGCGAGGGCAAGCCGATAAAATGTGTTTTATCGAATCCTTCCAGCCGCACGTTAAACCGCGCTAAACGGATTCCGCCGAAAAGCAACGGAAAGAAACTCAGAAAGAGACCGACGGTTTTCCAGGTGTTAAAGTAATAGGCATAGATCAAAACCGACGGCGCGAGTCCGAAGGAGATCAAATCGGCAAGCGAATCGTATTCCACTCCGAATTTGCTCGAAGAATGGGTCATCCGCGCCACTTTTCCGTCCATCATATCCAGAAAAGCCGCCAGAATGATCAGCCATGAAGCCAAAATCAAGTCTTTATTAAAGACGGCGAAAATTACGGCCATATAACCGCAGAACATATTGGCAATCGTAAAAACATTCGGCACAATACTTCTCGATACCCGTATCACGAAGCGAACACTCCCATCACCGATTGCCCGGCTTTTACTTTTTGTTTTTTGCGAACGCGGATGGTTGCATCGGGCGGTAAATAAACATCCAGACGGGATCCGTATTTGATCATGCCAAACCGTTCGCCGCGTTGCACTTCGTCTCCCTCTTGGAGCCGGCAAACGATGCGTCGCGCTATAACACCCGCGATCTGCTTATAAAACACATTGCCTTTCGCCCCTTCGATAGCGATATGCGTTTGTTCGTTCGATTCGCAGGCTTCATCACGGAATGCCGCCAAAAACTTTCCTTTGCGGTAATCGACGTATCGCACACGCCCTGTAATGGGAACGCGATTTACATGAACGTTAAAAACCGACATAAAAATGCTGATCATCTGGGCTTCGCCGTTGAAAAAATGGGGTTCATTTACGGTTTCTATTTTAATTATCGTTCCGTCAGCGGGCGAACAAACGGCATTTTCGTCGCCTTCAAACCGACGGGAGGGATCTCTGAAAAAGAAGAAGTTGAATAAGAACAATAGACCGGTGACGACCGTGAGTATCCAAAATACGGTAAAACCCGTTGTAACGGATAGTATCATCCAAATAAGTAAGAGAACGGTAGTAGAAGCAATAATACCGTATGCATCTTTTGAAATCATGATTTACCTGCTATACGTTCAAAAATCTCGTGATAGAGTTCCCGGCCATTATGGTTACTGTAATCCAATATTTGCGGTTTGTTTCCGTTATTTTCCTCCATCTTCCATATTCGGCAGGTATCGGGCGTGATTTCATCGCCCAACATAACCTGATTTTGATAACGCCCGAATTGAAGCTGGAAATCTACCAAAACAAGTTGACGTCGTTCCATAAACGACTTCAGCACGGCGTTAATTTTTGACGCCATTCGGGCAATATGCTTCATTTCTTCAGGATCGGCATAACCAAAGGCGTAAGCATGGGACTCAAGTATCATGGGGTCTTTAAGCCGGTTATCTTTAAGATAATATTCGATAACCGGATATTTTAGCGGTTGCCCCTGTTTAATTTTAAATTTTTTACAAAGGTTGCCCGCCGCCAAATTACGAACGTGAACCAAAATGGGGATCATTTCCAGTTTACGGACTTCCAGTGCTTTTGGCGCTGCCTGCTCCTGAAAATGAGTTGGAATGTTGTAACCATCCAAATATTCAAAAAGCGTCCGGGAAATCTTATTTTTTAAGTGTCCTTTATCTTCAAAGCTCAGACGTTTTTCGCCGTCGAACTCGGCTTCATTGTCCGTAAATTCTAAAATTATTTCACGATCGTTATCGGTTTTATAAAGCTTTTTGCATTTTCCTTCATGAAAGAGCGCTTTTTTAACAACCAAAACGATCCTCCTTTTGTGTTAATGAAACTCCCGGCTAGCCATTTTCGCTTTAACGCCTCGACGGATGCTTTTCCAATTTCAGATTGACATCAAATCGTTTGCCATCACGCCAAACCGTAATGGTCAATGTATCTCCCACTTTGAGATCCATTGATGCGATGGTTTCTTGGGCTTCATCAAAGCTTTTAATCCGTTTTTCTTCTATAGCAAGGATAATATCGCCGACATCCAAACCGGCCTTTTTTGCCGGACTTTTATTTTCGATGCCTTTTACCAGGGCGCCATCTGTTGAAGGAAAACCGAGCTGTCTGGAAAGGTAGGGGGTCAAGTTACTGCCATAAATTCCAATCCAAAAATTGCGGTCCACCGCTTTTTTACTCTTGAGTTCTTCGACAATGTGTTTAATGCGGTTAGCGGGTATCGCAAATCCGATCCCGATGGAGCCCGATTGGTTAGCGCCGCTTGTATAAATAAAGGTATTCATCCCAACAACTTCTCCGTCGGCGTTGCACAGCGGCCCCCCGCTGTTACCGTTATTGATTGAGGCGTCGGTTTGGATCATATCCTGATAAACACGCCCTCCACCCTGTTCGCGGTTAAAATCCCGATCCAGAGCACTAATGACGCCCACCGTAACGGTCGGATCGCTTTTTACAAAAAGACCGAACGGATTGCCGAGAGCAATCGCCCATTCTCCGATAATTAAATTTTCGGAATCGCCGAGTTTGATATGCGGTAACGCCTCGCCTTTAATTTTAAGCAATGCGACATCGGCCACCGGATCGCTTCCTACTATTTCGGCTTTTTTCTCTTGCCCGTTACTCATGGCAACCAAAATCTCTTCAGCGTTTTCGACGACATGTTCGTTGGTTAAAATGTGGCCTTCTTCCGTAAAAATAAATCCCGAACCGATGGATTCGACCGGTATTCGATAAATGCGATCTCTGAAAAAATCCGGAAAAAACTGCCTGAGGAGCGGATCGGAACGAAATGGACTGCGCTGGATATATTCTCTTACTTTTGTCACATTCACGGATACAACGGCCGGACTCACTTTATTTACCGCACGCGTAATAGCGTTTTGTCGGGTTTCGGAAATATGGTCGTGGGTAAATGCCTGTTGACTGCTATCCGCAGCCAGCGCCGTTCTCACAAAGGAAGAATCCTCATAATCGGTGGTAGAGGCGTCACGGTGGTAAAAACGATCATAAACGACCAGCCCAAGAAAGACCCCCAGGGCCACCAAAAGAACGGAACGAATATGTTTTGACATTTTGGTCCGCTATAGTTTATATGACTTTCTATGTTTTAAGTACGATTTTTAACCTTTTCCCAGTCAGCTAAAAAGCGTTCGATGCCTTTATCGGTTAATGGATGCCTGGTGAGCTGTTCGATCACTTTAAACGGAATCGTTGCGATGTCCGCACCCATCTGAGCCGCCTCTACCACGTGCATGGGATTGCGCACGCTGGCTACGATGATTTCGGAGTCGATGGCGTAATTTAAAAATATCTGCCGAATCTGCGCGACCAGATCCATACCGGATGTTGCGATATCGTCCAATCGGCCGACAAAGGGGCTTACGAAGGCAGCGCCCGCTCGCGCGGCCAGCAGAGCCTGCACGGCTGAAAAAATCAATGTTACATTGGTGCGTATGCCCTCTTCTTTCAGCGCCTTTACCGCCTTCAAGCCTTCTTTGGTCATGGGTACCTTCACCACAATATGCTCATGAACGGCTGCAAGCTCCCGGCCCTCTTCGATCATGCCATTGGCATCGGGCGCGACAACCTCGGCGTTTACCGGTCCATCCACTACTTCACAGATGGCTTTGTAGATCTCTTTTGGTTTACCTTCTTCTTTCGAAATGAGCGTCGGGTTGGTCGTAACACCGTCCAAAACGCCAATGCTGGCCGCTTCCTTAATTTGTTCCAGATTTGCGGTATCTATAAAAAACTTCATTTTTCCCTCTCTGCATTTATTGGATTCCTTATCGATTCTTTACCTTTTCCAAATCGGCGAGAAAACGTTCAACGCCCTTATCGGTCAACGGGCGTTAATAGTTGTTCGATAACTCTAAACGGAATAGTGGCTGTATCTGCGCCGATCATAGCCGCCTCCGTTACGTGCATGGGATTGCAGATACTGGCAACAATGACCTTTGTATCCAATCCCTGGTTATCGATTATGGTTTTTATTTGTGCAATGACATCCATGCCGGCGGCGGGAATATCATCAAGCCGGCCGACAAAGGCACCCGCATAAGTGGCGCCGGCCCGTGCAGTGAGTAAGGTAGGATTGGTCGTTACCCAGGCAAGAATGCCCATAGCTGCGGCTTCTTTAACTTCTGCAAGGTTGGCGGTATCAGGAAAAAATTTCATAAGTATTCCCTTATTACGAAACTTTAATTAATAAATCACATTTTCCAAAATCAAGCCTTTGGCCGGAGCGTTAAGCGGTATTCTGCGCCTTTCGCGCGATTCGATAATGCTTCGTAGCGCTTTTAACTCGGTCTTGCCCTCGCCCAACGATACAAGCAGACCGACAATAGCCCTTACCATACCATGTAAAAACCGATTCGCCCGGATTTCAAAGACGAGCAACTCGCGCTCCTTGAACCATCGGTTTGAAAAGATGGTGCAATTATAATGGTTTACCTCGCTTCCGACTTTACAAAACGCCTGGAAATTTTCGTATTGTTTGATGATATCGGCTCCTGCATTCATTATTTCCGGCTGAAGGCGTTGCCTAACATGCCATACGAAATGACGATGAAGCGCCGTCGGCTTCTGTGCAATATAGTAACAATACACCCTTTCCTTGGCATCATAACGGGCATGAAAATCCGCCGCACCGTATTCAATTTCTTTGATGGCGATATCATCCGCAAGAATACCATTAAGCGATCCCTTCAAACGAAACAAATCCGATTGCGGTATGTCAGCGTGTGCGACCTGATTCCTGGCATGGACGCCGGCATCCGTGCGTCCGGAAGCGGTGACTTTTATGTGTTGCTTCAATACGACAGCAAAAGCGTGCTCAATGGCACCCTGTATGGAATGCCCGTTTTTCTGATATTGCCAGCCAACGTAACGGCTGCCGTCGTATTCAATGTTCATCCGGATGCGCGGCATTCCTGTATTCATCCTATAATAAAATTTTAAATATACAGCTTTAAGTGAAATATTTCAAGCCAACCACGGCGGGTATGTCCGGGCTTGTCTCGATACATAATGCAGGCAAGTTTGTTATTCAATAATTTAGATTAGACAAGAGAGAGTGAAATTTGATGTCAAGACAGAATCATCTGATGACTGATTTTCGTGATACATTTGGGACAGGGAAGGTTGTGTTTAAAAACCCATCCGGCGCAATTACATGCACCGGATGGTCAAGCAATCATTGAGCGTCTTTTTTTGCGCGGTTCACGATCGCCGTTATAAACCCGAGAATCATAACAACCGTACCGAGCCACAATAAATTGATGAACGGCTTTATGGAAACTTCCGCTGCCAAAATCTCCCTATTGGCGAACGGTTGATCGCCGGAGGCGGGTTCGCTGATATGCAGAGCCAGCGTCCCCGTATCGACATTAATGCCCTGTATGCTCACGTTTTCTCCGCTCGCGGTAAGATTTACCGAATGGTTCTCCCGTTTATTGCCGCGCACGGATATCGCCGGTTTAACGGTTTCGATTTTTTCTCCCTCCGCACTCAGCACATCGATGATCGCTGCGATATAAATGCTGCCGCCGGACATGGCGTGATCGCCCATATCGTATCCATGAAAATGAAACCGTTTATCATTGTAGGTAACCGTTTCGCCTTTTTTAAGCGTAATTTGGTCGCCATTGGATTGCCCACCACCGTTAGGCGGGATAATCTGAATGGGCGAAATATACAAATCCTCGGCAGGCGCATTGACTACCGAAGGAGCCACCATATAAGCCTGGCTGTAATCGCTCCAGTAAAATTTAGCGTGGGTCGCCCGATCATTAACTTTGATGATAACCTTATCTTTACCGTCGGGTGAAGACAATTTGCCGCCATAATTCAGTTGATATCCCATTACATTTTTCTCGACGCCTTTGGGTAAAGTGACTTTTGTTGAAGAGTCGTACACCGATGAAGTCAAAATACCAAGTAGCATGAACCCAATGCCCACATGGGCCAGGTATCCGCCAAATCCGTAATTTTTACGACGTGCCATGCGTATCATAAGATCGCCGTTTACCATAATAATAAAGATCGCCAGGATGGCAATGATAAAGGAGATCGGTTCACGCATGCCGGCAAAAAAGACGCCGACGCCAAGAAGCAGACTTATAACGGCATGAAGAAGAATTCGCCGAAAGCGATGCATGCTGTCCTTTTTCCAGTTAAGTACCGGCGAAATAGCTATGAGAAGCGCCAGAAGAATGCCGATCGGCGCCGCCATGGTATTGTAATAATCAATCGATACATTGGAGGCTTCGCCGAAGATACTGGTTATGAGCGGCGACGAAGTACCGAAAAAGGTAAAAATGGCCATAGCCAGCAGCGCCAACATGCCATAAAATATAAAACTCTCCCGTGTAAAAAAGGCGGTATGGATGCGTTCGCTTTTAACCTGATTGATCCTGAATAAAAACGTTAACAGCGAAACCGCCAGAAAGAGCACCACAAAACCCGTGAGATATTGTGTCAATTCGGAAGTACCGAAAGAGTGTACGGAGAAATCCGTTAAAATCCCGCTGCGCGTGAGGAAACTACCGTATAGCACAAGTATGAATGTGAACAGGGCCAGAAAAATATTGGTCTTTTTCATCCCGCCCTGTTTTCGTTGGATGAGGATGCCGTGTATCAAAGCTAAAGACGTTAGCCAGGGAATGAACGAGCTGTTCTCCACGGGGTCCCAGCCCCAGTATCCGCCCCATCCCAGGGTCGTATAGGCCCAATAGCCACCCAGAATAATACCAGTGCCAAGCGCAACGCCCACGAATAAGGCAAAGGGCAACGCACCGTGGACCCAGCGTTCGTAATTACGCTTTACCAGCGCCGTCATAGCCAGGGCAAATAAAATCATACTGGAAGAATAACCGACAAACAGAATAGGCGGGTGAATGGTCATCCAGGGATTCTGCAACAACGGATTCAACCCGTTTCCATCGACCGGTATCATACCGGCCGAAAACGCTTGTGGATTGGCCTCCCACACATACATAAAGGGATTTTTCTTAATAAGGATCATTACGATGAAGGCCATCACCAAATTCATAAAGCTCATGGCCAGCGGCTCATCCTGGCGCTGGGTACGAATCAGAACCATGCCGTAGATGGAACCGAGGAGCAACCATAGCAGAAACGTACCTTCCTGGCCGGCCCAAAAGGTCGAAATGAGATAGTGCAGGGCTAAATCCCGGGATGAATAGCTGAAAACATAAAGCCATTCGAATTGGTGGGTTAATATACCCCACATTAAAAGAACAGCCTGAAAGACGATAAGAACAACCGAGGTGTAGAAGCTCGTTCGCGCAATGTTCAGTATGGATTCTTCACCCCGTCTATAATATAAATAGTATGCTACAATACTGATGATTAAGGCGATAAAGGTCAGAGCGGTTGCCGTAACCCCAATTATCATACTTCAGTCCCCTTTTCCTGATATTTGGACGGACATTTTACAAGCAAATCTTTGGCGTGAAATTGACCGTTTTTATACTGCCCAATACAGACAACATGAGAGGCCTGATCAAAATTTCCGGGCTTTGGACCATTATAGATAACTTTTATTTCCTGACCTTCTTCATCCTTGATTCGGAATACAAATTGATTGGATTGCAAATCAAAATTACCTTCGCCAAGGCGTTCGCCTTTTACCTGAACTACGGAGCTGCTCAGTTTCGCTTCGCTGATGGTTACATAAGGCGTGAGGGAAGAATTAAATGAAATTGCAGCCCAAACGGTGAATACGACGATAATAAGTCCGCCGATGATATATTTTGAACGCATTTAAAATTCCTCCGGTATTAATTCTCTTTCGATGATGCATTGTTGGTTAACTTATGCAGTTTGGATTTCAACTCTTTCATGCGTTGTCCGAGGTGCATCATATAGAAGAAGATGCCGCCCCAAACAATCAAATTTATTACAAGTACAACGTAGAGAGGTTCCATTTATTTCTCCAATTTTTTTATTTTTAAATGAATCAACCCTATATCTATTTTGGTTTTAAGCATCCACACAAATACGATCGTAAAGGTAAACAACGAAGAAAAGAATACCACCTTCTGCTTGTAATCCATATTCACTTCTCCCGAGGTATTGATTACGGGATCGGGGTGCAAAGAAAAATAGATGCGCGGCACGATAAAGATAAAAAACGGCACCGTTACGAAAGCAAGTATGGCATAAACGGATGAGAGATTCGCCCTGCGTTCCTGTTGTTCGACGGCCGAACGCAATGCAAAATAGGCAGCGTATATCAAAAGCAGAATGAAGATGGACGTTTCGCGCGGATCCCAGTTCCAAAACGAGCCCCAGCTCACCTTGGCCCAGACCGAGCCGGTTACAGTTGCCAGAATGGCGAATATCAATCCCAATTGGTTCGAAGCCACCGCGTACACATCATATCGGATATCCCGTTTATGCAGGTACATGATGCTGAATATGGCGGCCAGCAAGAAAGCCAGCACCGTTATCCAGGCCGTCGGAACGTGAAAGTATAAGATGCGGGTATATTCCTTTAAAACTTTTTGTTGGGATGCCCATAAAAAAGCTCCGAGTATAACCAGCGTCATCCAGACAAACAGTAAGACCCGCCAAGAATATCTGAAAAATATCTTCATACAATACCTTTTATATGGTTAAAGATTGATTTATTTCTTTACAGTCAATATTGCACCTTCACTCTGCGTTAAGGGCAACTTTATACATAAATTTAATAAAATCACCCGCTCTTACTCAAGCTATTCGTTCCAAACAATATCAAACAACAAAATGGAGGCCGTCAACACCACCACGTCGTAGGCGATCATGGTTTGCAATTCGCCGGAAGCCGCTGCGATATTCGCTTCCGTACCGGCGAACTTGGTAGCGCTGATGCCGCTCACCAGTACCGGCAGCAATATGGGAAACGACAATACGGTGAACAGCGCTCCCCGGGCGCTGGCTTTGGATATGATAGCGGCGACCATAGTACCGCCGCCCGCCAAACCGATGGTACCGAGAACGATTGAATAGAAAAAGAGCGGCATATTAACGACCGTAAACGCCATCACTCCCAGATAAAGCGGAATAATGATGATCTCCAGTAAAAACAACAGAATCAAATTGAATAAAAATTTCCCCAGAAACACGCTTAAGGGCGTGGAAACCAGTTTAAGGGTATCCGCTGTTTGGGTCTCTTCTTCGCGCACAAAAATATGCGACAGGCCGGACATGGATGAAAAAAACAGGATGATCCACAGCAAAGCGGCGTGCACTTCCTGGCTGACGCTGTATGTGCCTATGGAAAATGACACGGCGGTTAACGTTACGAGTGCGAACAGCAGGATGGCGTTGACGGCAAAGCGCGTCTTATATTCTTGTTGCACATCTTTCTTGAAAATTAACCAGGCCTTAAGCATGGACCCTCACTTGCCGATCCGCCAGTTTAAGATCTTCCGCATCATTGGTTGCCAAAATTACAATTTTACCTGTCCGGCGTTTGCTCAATACTTCATAAACGGTACGGATGCCTTCTTCATCCAAATTGGCCCTGGGTTCGTCCACAAAAAGGACGTCAGGGTCGCTCATCAACGCGAACACATATTTAAGACGTTGCTTCATACCGGAAGAATAGGTGCGTACCAGATCGTCTTCACGGCCTGCCAAACCAAATTGCTGCATTAATACATATATTTTTGATTTATACTCTTTGATGCCGCGCATTCTTGCAAAAAATGTCAGATTCTCCATGGCAGTTAATTGATCGTACAGGGCAAGATAGGGGCCGATCAGACTGATATATTGGTGGATGTATTCGCGTTTTACCTCGCCCTGATGATTTTTATAGATAACCTTGCCCTCTGACGGCGGCATAAGATGACTTAAAATACGCACGAGAGTGGTTTTGCCGGAGCCATTCGGGCCAACGATAGCGATGCATTGACCGCTTTTTACGCCGAATTCAATCTCTTTGAAAATCAGGTGTTCATTAAAATATTTGGTAACGTTCTGGGCTATTAGCTCCACATCTGCTTCCTGTAAATTCATCTTTTTCAATTAAAAAACGAAGGGGGAAAATAGCAAAATTAGCGAAGGCGGGCAAGTTAAACTAAGACCTAAGAGGTAATATTTAAAACGGCCCTTTTCTCACGGGAAAAGGGCCGTCAAAAGCCGGTATGACGATTAATAATAGATATTCAGACCGATGTTAAAGGTCCGCGGTAATCCAAAATAGACTTCAGCGTCATCGGCATCATGATCGTAGTCGAATGCATTGAATCGACTGTTATCGGTTGCATCCCGTACATATTCGGTATCCAACAAATTGAAAACATGTGCAAAGAGACGCACTTTGACGCCGCTCAAATGGAAAGGCAGATCATAGTTGGCATGCAAATCAAATAGACCATAAGCCGGCGTCTGCCATGCTTCTGCGGTTTCATCGGGATCGGTTCGGGTAAACGGATCCCAATCGGCATAGTAGCGATCATAGTATTTAAACACCAGTTGAGCCTGTAAACCCTTCATGGGGAAAGCCGATCCGGCCAGGGCAAGCTGCGTTTGCGGAGCATCGCCCACTTTAAGGTCTTTTACATAATAATCGTATTCCACTTCTGCTTCGCCGCCGCTCTCATAATCCTTATATGTTCCGGAAACATTATCGGTATACTGCCACATACCGTAAGAAGCGCCCGCATCCAGACGGAAGATGGAAATCGGTTGAAAGGCGGCTTCGAATTCCACGCCCGTGTGCAGCTGATTCATGCCCTGAACAAATACGAAACCTTCGCTGCCATCCGGATTGGTGATACCGATATTCTGGGTACGATCGGTCCACAGTGTATAGTAAGCATTGGTCTTCACGTTGAGCTTACCGCCCATGCCACTGTAATTCACGCCAGCTTCGAATGAGGTGAATTTTTCGTTCTGCGGGTCTTCTGCCTTGGTGCCGTCGCGGTCGCTGATCACGGCATCGAAGATCGGTACTTTGGATACATAGCCCACATTTCCAAAGACGTTGAATTCGCGCGTCAAACGGTAACTGGCGCCGCCTTTTACCTGCAAGCCCTGGATGAAATCAGTTTCCGCTGTTAATTCGTTTCCCTCACTGTCCATACGAAAATGATTGGTGTAGCCGTATTTGATGGTTGACCAGCCGATCATACCATAGGCCGTTAACGGACCGCTGGTGTATTCTCCCTGGCCGTAGGCGCCTAACCAATCCACCGTATTTGTAAAGTTATAGGCGACCTTATCTCCGAGGCCTACCTTTTCATTAGGATTAAACTCATCGACCGTTTTAACCCAGTATTGGCCTCCTAATAAGTCACGCACTTCTCTGAAATGCTCAATCTCCGCCGTACGCCAATCTATGCCAAAAGACGTATTCAGGTTTTCATTAACTTTGTAGTATGCTTTTGATATCGCACCGACGGTCCACTGATTATTACGGCTGTTGCGTAAAATTCCAATAGACTGGCCGTCTTCTTTATAAATAGAATCCTGATCGACAACATAATAGCCTTCACCGCCCCGATTTGCTTCAACGGTAGCATTCCAATCCCATATCCAGGGGGAAGGACCAAAATAGAAACGATGATCCGCATCGCCTAATTTACCAGTGGCATCCCGACGGTATACATCACCTAAAGTGCCGGTGCCGCCGCCATGTCCTCCGGAATAATATAGAATGGAATACAGACTCAAACGATCGCTCAATCGTGAGTACCAGTTCAGATTCACCTGCGGTTTGTGATAAAAGTTTTCACGTTCCATCAGAAAATCAGGATCATAGCGTTGATCGTAATCTTCATTCCAATACTGGCTTCCGCTGTAGTCGTTATCAACAGCAGCCCAGTTCTGGTTAAAATACGGTCCTTGTTCTCTAAACTTATCCAGTGCGGCAGGATCATAATCATCCAAATCTCTGGCGAAATCATGGCTGTATGTACCAATATTCTGCTTATAGAGATTTTGTCCATGACGTTGCGGCGCTCCCAGGGCGTAAAATTCCAGCCGATTATCATCGTTAACATTATAAGAAGCGCCCAGGTAATAGGCCCAGGCGTCGGTCCAGGTTGCGTTAACAACGCCATCACCTGTCTTGCGAACAACGCCGCCGCTAAAGGCGTATTTACCATCGATCAGTCCTGAATGACCGAAAAATGTGGATTTGGTAAATCCGCCGCTGCCGATTTCCTGTTTATATCGAAATCCGGCTTTCTGTTGAGCGGGATTTGTGATAATATTCATCGTTCCGCCAATGGAGGGCGTTGCCAGGTTTACCGCACTCAAACCACGCTGTACCTGGATGGACGAAGTGGCGTCGCCAACGCCGTCCCAGTTCGACCAGTACACCCATCCGTTTTCCATATCGTTCACCGGCACACCATTGATCATGATGGCCACATTGCGCTGGTTGAATCCGCGGATATTAATGCGTGCATCGCCGGCGCCGCCGCCTTGTTGTGTGGCATAAACACTGGGCGTGGTATTCAGCACCAGCGGGATGTCGCGCGAACCCAGTCGCACGTCCATCGCCTCCTGCTCCACATTGGAAAAAGCCACCGGCGTTTCACGTTCGCGTGCACGGTCAGCAACGACGTTGATCGTTTGGGCAAACAAATATTCGGTCAATTGGAAATTGACCTTTATGGTCCCGGATACATCCACCTCCTGTTCAGCGACGGCATAACCGACATAGTCGCAAACAATGGTATACGTTCCGTCATCCACCTGGATACGATACATACCGTCCGCATCCGTAGCCGCGCCAACGGTTGTGCCCTTCAAATAAACATTGGCGCCAACCAAAGCTTCGCCTGTCTCCTTCGCCGTTACCTTCCCGGCAATGGTTCCGGCGTAAAGATTGGATGAAACAAACAAGGCGAGGAACAATAGTAAAGTCAGTTGCTTCATAACTCCTCCATATTATTAAAGGTTAAACAGAATAAATTGGGATTAGAATATTCAACTGAGTCTTAAAACGCTATCACCTCCTTTGTATTGTTTATTTTGTCATGTTGACTTGAACCGTTTTGAATCTTTACGAACAGGATTCATTTTCATAACAAATTTACAATCTATCATACAATCCGTTAGCGTTTGATTTGGATTTTGTTAAAAATATGCGGCGTTTTCCCTTTTGAATGAGCTTGAGCAGAACTGGAATCGCAATAAAAGCCGCAAACAAAGCGATGATAAACTCATTCGACAACTTTAGCTTATAGCCGCCATAAGCGAGAATTAGATAGCGCGGAATGCGTCCGATCGTAACGGCGGACGTATATCCCAGAGCGGAATACTCGGAAGCAACGCTCAAAATGCGTACGGGGTAAAACGGTAACGGTGAAACTGCAAACACCAACAGGGTTGAAAAAGGAAAACGACGAAAATACCGAATGGCCTTGGTCATCATGGTTGAATTCATCGGCCGATGCAGATATCGGCTTTTTAATAAGGGCCTTAAAACGATATAATCCAGAATACAGCCGCCGGCGGTCGGGATTACGGCAAACAAAACGGGCATCCAAACACCGTATTCTTTACCGTAGTATATCATTAAAGGTTCGTGCGGAATAGCCACGAATGAATTTGAGAAAAAAACGTATGCAATAAAAACAAACCAATGCTGGAATGCAGGATAGTACAGATGGATCAGACCGAATGCTAAAAAAAAGATAAAGGCAATAAATACATAAGTATAGATGAGTGAACGTTTGTTTTTTTCCACCATATTACAACCTTTATCAAAAGAGGTCATAATATGAAAATTAATTTAATAAAAAACAAGATATACATCTTAATTTTGACAAAAATTGGAAATATTAAGACACTCATCGATTGAGTTCAATCGAGTTTTGCCCTGAAAACCGGACTTTGCATTTATCGATTAGCTTTGCGTGGGATGCATTCTTTGAAAAACCTGCAGGTGAGGATAGGTCGCAAAAAGCCTTTTTGCGCCTTAAAGTACCTTTGAGAAGTTAAATTTAAGATCTGGTTAGGGATTCTTTTTTTTCAGGTTATTCTCATAAATCTCGGAGACCACTCTAACCAATACGTCATCTCGATTATAATAACCGTTTTTGATTCGTAATTTAACCAATTCTATCTTTTCAAGTTGCAGATCGAACTCCCTGTTCTCTTTATCCATCGCTTTCCCTTTATTGACCTCTTCGGGCATGCAATATCTTTCATAAGACGCGTTTTAGTATCAATTGAATATTATTTTCGGAAGACAGCAGTCAAACTTTAATCGAGGCAAAGAGAAAGGTTCAAAATTCTTCAATCAGCGGTAATTTAAGTGGATTTCACAGGCAGGCTAAACACAAAACGGTTGCCGACTTTATTTTCCGAGTCAATCCAAAGTTTACCGCCATGTGCTTCAACCGCCAATTTACAAAAGGTAAATCCGAGTCCCCTGCCCACGCGGTAACCTTCATTTTTAATTTCGAGCTGGCGAAACTTATCAAACATTTCATCCTGATATTTTGCCGGTAATTTCACACCATAATCATGGACGGTGCAGTAAATATTACGGCCATCGGATTTTGTCTCAATTTCAACCCGGCCGTCTTCCGCAACATTCGCCATGGCAAAATTGACCAGGTTATCCATCACACGTTCCATTACAGAAATATCAATACGCACCGACGGCAAATCACTGCTGAGATGCGGCTGTAATTCTTTAGCCTTATTCTCCGGATAATCCCACACGCGCGCTGTAGACTTTTCGATGATTTCATTCAATACGGCGGTCTCAAGCGAAAGCTCCATCTTTCCGGCTTCGATTTTGGATATATCGATTAAATTATGTACCATCCGCGACAAATTTTGTGTACTGCGATCAATCCGATCCAGGTATTTCTTGACCATGGAGGTTTTATTTTGATCCAGGCCCATGGACATCATTTGAAGGTTGCCCTGAATGACAAACAGCGGGTTTTTCATGTCGTGCACGATTAAATGGCTAAGTTCTTCCTTAAACTGATCCATCCGTTCCAGGGAACGGTTTCTTTCTTCCAGTTCGGCATTTTTGACGGTAAGTTCATCGTGGTACTTTTTTATACGTAATAGCGATTTAACCCGGGTCAGTAACTCAACATTTTCGAATGGCTTCGAAATAAAATCGTCCGCGCCTGCTTCCAGGCTTCGAATTTTATCTTTTAAATCTTTAAGAGCCGTGATCATTATGATGGGGATGAACATGGTTTCCGGATTTTTCTTTACGCGTTCACAAACCTGAAAACCATCCATTTTCGGAAGCATAATGTCCAGTAAAATAATATCGGGTGGGTCGTTTTCGATCTTCTCGAGGGCTTCGGCGCCGTCATGCGCAATAATAATTTGATAATTCTGGGGTTTAAGAAAATACGCAATTAGATCGATGTTTTCTTTGTTGTCGTCAACAATCAGTACTCTGGGGTACGTATTGGCCTGAGTCATAAAAATTACCAGTCAAATTCCCGATTTGATTATATAAAAAGTGTAATATAAATGATTCTTTGTGAACAGTGCAACTATTATATCGGCGTTGTGCCACAAAACTTCAGGCCGTTGTTAATTTGTTTATTTCTTTCTTCAACCGGGCGATCGTTTCGGAATGGATTTGCGATACGCGCGATTCGGAAACGTTTAGGATTTTTCCTATTTCTTTAAATGTCAGCTTCTCGTAATAATAGAGAGTGATGGCCAAACGGGTTTTTTCCGGTAACTTCTTTATGGCTTTTAATAATAATTGTTTCATCTCCTCATCTTCAATTTTTTCGTCCGCCTTAACGGTACTGGTATCTTCAATAAGGTTGTATAATGATTGTCTTTTATTTTCATCGATGGGTTTATCGAGTGAATGCAAATTGAGAGAATTCATGTCGCGTTTCCAGTTATAGACATCTTTAATTTTAACACCCATGCTATTGGCGATATCATTATCGGTAAGCTCATCGTTGAATTTTTGTTCCAACTCCATGGTTTTGTCTTTCATATGATTGATCTTCGTACGTAAAGATCTTGGGATCCAATCCATTTTGCGCAATTCATCAATAATGGAGCCTTTAATACGCGGTATGGCATACGTTTCAAACTTGATTCCAAAGTCGGGATTATAGCGATCAATCGCTTCAGCCAACCCAAGCGTTCCAATCTGGTAAAGATCTTCTTCCTCAATCGCCGGCGGAAATGATTTGATCATTCGTCGCACCACGTATTTCACCAACCCCATATATCTGATCATCAATTCCTGACGGTAACCTGCATCCTTGCTGGTGTTAAAATCAGTCCATACGGTTGTTGCATTCGCCTGCATGTTACCTCCTAAAATTTAAATCATTTATTTCCATGTTCGTCTATATCGTTTGCAGGTATCATGCCATTTTGTGTCCGAATGCTGATTCAAATTTTTTATTTTATTGTTTTTTATATATTTATAAATAAATAATTTTAAGATATTCAGCTTTAAAAAATTCGTTTTGGAATGGACAAAACGCCGGTATTGTATGATTTCTATACATTAAAGTGTAGCAGAAACAGACAAACGTTGCCGGATGAGCGGCTTAATCGCCTTGGTTTGATACTGATCGTTCACCGGATACATTGTTGATGGTACTCAACAAATATTAGTACATAACGTGCAATCGAAGAATTGCCAGAAGCTCAATTTTTTGCTTGAATCCCATTTTTTGTTTTCATAACCTTTCATAAAATAATAATTATCGTGCCGCATTAATTAACTAAACGGCCATCTTATGAATAATGTTAGCAACAAGGAGTTATTATGAGACATCTCATGCTCACCATCATGCTATTATTGTTTACGGCGACGTTGTCAAAAGCACAGGAGGTCGAACCTTTATGGATGCAAAGTGAAGAAAACAACTTTAACGGTGGTCTCGGTATGACTTGGATCGACGGCCAAAGCTACACAACCTTTACATTAACGCCGGAATTCTCATTCGGTAAATTGGGCGTCGGACTCAACGTTGAGCTTCTGTTCAATAACAGTGAAGGATTCAAATTCAGAAAACGCAGTTGGGATCAGGGGGCAGGCGCCTTGCGAATGATCCGTTATTTACGTTGGGGCGTAAAGAACGATCCCGTATACCTTCGTGTAGGGACTCTGGACGGCGCAACACTTGGCAACGGATTCATAATGGGTTATTACAGTAATGAGGCGGATTACGATCGTCGAAAAATCGGTTTGGCCATGGATATGGATTTTAAACACTTCGGCTTCGAATCCATGACCAGTAATCTCGGCAATCTGGAAATACTGGGCGGCCGATTCTACTTAAGACCGCTATACGGCTTGCAAATGCCGATTATCAATCGACTTGAGGTGGGCGCCACTTATGTAACCGATGTGGATCCTGACAATTCCAATGATACCGAAAACGGCATTTATGAATGGGGCGCCGATATCGGTCTACCTATCATCCAATCAAAAATTTTCAATTCGACCATCTACGCCGATTACGCAAAAATCAATAACTATGGCGACGGTAAAGCTTTCGGTATTAAGGCAGGCGTGCCGAGTTTAATAGGGCTGTTCGGTTTATATGCAAAACTGGAGAAACGTTTCCTCGGCGAGCAGTTCTTACCCAATTATTTCAATACCTTATACGAACTGGAACGGAGAGAACTTGAGGCTACCTATTACAATGAAACAGGGCTCAGCTTGAGCAAGCAACAATATCTTGCAAATTTTGCTTCGAAGCAGGAGGGTATCTTTGGCGAATTAGCCGGGCAGATCTTAGGGAAAATAACACTAATCGGGAATTATCAGCATATAAACAATACCCAAAACAGCGGTATTTTGCACCTGGAAGCGCGATCCAAAGACCTGGTTCCGAATGTCAAATTAAAATACAGTTATGACAAGGTGGGCATCGAGACGTTTGAAGATGTACGAACTTTAGACAATCGTTCTGTTGCAGTGGCGGAGATTGGCTACCGTACCTATCGCTTCGTATACGTCAGCATGCTCTATCGCTGGAATTTTACCTATGATGCCGAGAAGAATGAATATGTACCGCAGGAACGCGTGGAACCGCGCGTCAGCTTCAGTATGCAATTTTAGTGGAAATAATTAAGCGGGAAGCGCCGTATATTCGAAAATCAAATAGAACGGAACGGAGTTAACAACAACATCCGTTCCGTTTCTTTTTCATGACAAGACACCGGACACATACATTACGGCAACAGTTCATCGAACCGTTGGCTTCATTTTTTTTGCCCGCTCTTTGTGTTTCCTGTGAACACCCCTTACCGTCGGGCCGAAAAGTGGTATGCGAACGTTGTATTGCATCCCTTTCAAAAATGCCCGAAGCTCATTTGCAAATCTTAAAAGATGAGATCGAATATCCGGCCTTTGATGATTTGATCGTCGTATATCAGTTTGATCGCACCATTCAAAAAATGATCCATTTTTTCAAATATCAACGATTTCTCTCCATTGCCGATTACCTGGCGGAAGCGCTGGTACAAACACTCAATCACCAAAATTATGATGGTATAGTTGCCGTGCCCTTACATCCGGTTCGTGAACGGGAACGTGGATACAATCAATCCGCATTAATTGCCGGGAGCGTGAGCAAAAGACTCAATCTTCCCTTCCATGGCTGTTTAGTGTCAAGAACAAAGAACACGATATCGCAAACAAAACTTTCGCGGAATCAACGTAAACACAATGTCATCGATGCATTCACATTGAATGGCGAGGTAAAAGATTTTCGCCTGTTATTGATCGATGATGTTATTACGACGGGAAGTACTTTGAATGCCTGCGCCGCCCTTTTGAGAGCTCATTACGCTGAGTTGATCGATATTGCCGCTCTTGCAACGCCCATCGATATGTTGCAAAAACAATTGGAAGCCCGGAGTTCTGTATCAGAATTGTTCTAAATAACGATCGAATTCCTGTTTGGTATCATCGATGGCCTGCAATGTTTCGCCGGCCTGCGTCAGATTTTTATCCCGTCCCATATTTTCCAGGGTAAGAAATAAATCCGCGAACCGATCAGCATTCAGATTGGAAGCCGCCCCTTTTAAACTATGCGCTATCCGGGAAACTTGATCGTACTCCGCGTTCATTACGGCGGCTTTTAAAGAATCCAACTGTTCTTCCAGTTGTACTCCGAGCTCTTTTAGTAATTCAACAAGAAATTCTTCATCATCACCTATGCGGCGCAAGGCCTCCTGCCAGTTGATTAACGCCTGATTCATGCCGTTTACTCCTTCCTTTGATTAAAAACCGGTCTTTATTTCTCATTTTGAATTAATCTCAAAACGTTGTTACATCCCATCAAACGGACCGGGATATTAAAATAAGACTGACCGTTGACCCCTGCAATCTATCAAATCAGAAAAGCCGTGCTTTCCAGAGTCTATTATACAGTAATATATTCGGCATGATTTATAAATCATTAGGATTTTAAAAAAGCCGGCGCGCGATTTCGCACCGGCTTTACTGATCGGGATAATCAATTGATGTTCAAAGATGGTTATGTTTCAGGATTGATTTCGTAAGAATGGGTAATTTTTACCGAATCCTTAAGCATAAACGTGACGGCACAATAACGTTCCGTCGACAATTCGATGGCCCGCTGTAAATTGGCCTCCTTTATACCTTCACCCCAAACTTTATAGATAATGTGGATGGATTTATACACCTTGGGATGCTCCTCGGACATGTCAGCTTCTGCCGTAACCTCAAAGCCGGTATAGGGTTCGCGCATTTTGTTCATGATCGAGGCTACATCGCTGCCGGTGCAACCGATGAGCGAAAGCAATAACAACTCTTTGGGACGGATGCCGGCATTGGATCCGCCAAATTGTTCCGGCCCGTCCATAGGAACCCAATGTTTGCTGTCTGTGATACCATTAAACGTTACGCCTTTAATCTGCACGGCTTTTGCCTGTACTTTTGCCATAAATAATCCTTTCTATTTTCCGGTTGCAATAAGTAATCCTATCACTGCAAAATAAACGGTACTTATTTTAGGATTGCATATAAGGGGACATCCCAAACCCAATCGCGAAGCGTACTTACCGATCACAAGACCGGCAAGCGCTCCCCCAATCAAACCTATAACAGCATCCATTTATAATATCTCGCTTTTAATTTTTTTATGCACGTTAGATGACCGCTTTACAGAAAAAGATACATTTACAATCCGGTGGGAACACACATAATGATGGGGACGGAGTAATCTGAGTTGGGAGCACTTTATTGATAGACCCTGGCTTGTTCTTCGCCGTGGATGACGCGCAAACCGCCTAAGGCCAAAGCCAGCATTTCCTGTTCACCGGCAAATACATACACCGGCGCCAGAAATTTAACCTGTTTTTTAATCAATTTGATAAACCGTTCGCTTTTAGCGATACCTCCGGTCAGGGCAATGGCATCTACACTACCTTCTAACACAACCGCCATGGCCCCAATTTCCTTACTTACCTGATACGCCATGGCATTGTAAATCAGGACGGCTTTTTCGCCGCCATCTTCCACCATTTCTTCAACAGCCCGTAAATCATGCGATCCCAGATAAGCCACCATGCCGCCGTGTCCCTTAATCAATTTTTTCATTTCAGGGAGGGTGTATTCGCCGGAGTATGCAGCCTTTACCAGATCGCCCACCGGTACGCCTCCGCTTCTTTCAGGGCTGAAGGGGCCGTCGCCATCCAGTCCGTTGTTCACATCGATCACGCGCCCTTTTTTATGCGCACCCACGGTGATCCCGCCGCCCATATGTGCGACGATCACGTTTGCCTGTTCATACTTTTTGTTTAGCTTTTCGGCCGTCTGGCGGGCAACCGCCTTCTGATTGAGTGCATGAAAAATACTTCGCCGCTCGATCAGAGGCATTCCGGATATCCGTGCTTTGGGTTGCAGTTCATCCACCACAACCGGATCGACGATATACGCATTACAACCCAGGGCTTTGCCTATTGCATAAGCGATCAATCCTCCGCAATTGGAGGGATGATCGCCCGAAACGCCCCGTTTCAAGTCGGCAACCATATGTTCATTAACCATATAGGTTCCGCCTTCAATGGGTTTTAGAAGACCGCCGCGCCCGACGACGGCGTCGATTTCCTGCAACGGGATTTTATGTTCTCTTAAAACCCGTACGATTATTTCCATGCGGTATAAATCCTGATCCGAGGCGCGATTAAAGCGTGAAAGCTCCTCAATTTTGTGTGCGATTGTAATGGTAAAATCTTCGCGTTGTTCTTTAAAAATTGAAATTTTGGTACTCGTCGATCCCGGATTGATCACCAATAGCATCGCTTCTTTTTCCGGCATAATTTAGATTCTCCTATACTTTAGCTGATGGCCAGGGCCGATGCGATCGAAAGAAATTTGGAATTTTCGGAATCCGCACGGGATGTCAATACAACGGGAACCGAAGCCCCCAAAATCACGCCGCCGACGCGGGCATTTCCGAGTATGGTTAACAGTTTGTAAAAGACATTACCAGCTTCGATATTCGGAACGATACAAATGTCGGCATCGCCGCCCACCGGCGACTGCAATTTTTTGACCTGATTGGCGCGTTTCGACAGCGCATTATCGACCGCCAGCGGACCATCAATCACCGCTGACTTAATCTGCTGACGTTCATTCATTTTGGAAATAATCGCCGCATCAGCCGTAGACGGCATGCCGTCGGCGTTAACTTTTTCAACCGCCGAAATCATGGCGACCTTGGGTTCTTTGTACCCCAAAGCATTGGCGGCGCCAATTGCATTTTCCGTAATGGCAATTTTTTCTTTCAACGTGGGGGCAATATTCATGGCTGCATCGGACATGAATAATAATTTATGATAGTGCGGGCTCTCGAAAATGGCCAGATGCGATAACAAATCGGCTGCGCGCAGGCCATTTTCTTTATGTAAAATACCTCTTAAAAATGAAGCCGTGCTGCAAAGACCTTTCATCAATACCTGAGCTTCACCGCGATGAATGATTTGAATTGCTTCCTGAACCGCTTCCTTTTCCCCTCCCACATCCAGGATCTGGTAATTATTCAGATTCAGATGTTCGCTATCGGCAATTTTCTCTAATTCGTTTTGTGATCCAACCAGAACCGCCTCCGTTAAACCGCGCGCACGGGCGGCTTCCAGTGCCAGCAACACATCTTTGTCCTGAGCCATGGCCACGGCAACTTTCCGGGTCGATTGTTTGGATAAACGATCCAGAAGCGCATTAAAATTCTTAAGCATGTTTTCCTCGTTTCGTAACTCTGCGTCATTTTATTGATCACATTTGAATGTAATTCAAAATTATTACAGCCGTTCTCATCTGTATCGTTAAAAATGTTTTTTTCGCTCTCTATAATTTTATAATGAATCACTTTTAAATCCAAACGAAATCCATTAAAATTTATGGATAACGCTGCTGTTTTTCCGCCTGTATTCTCAATTTTAGGGATGCACGCATTGCCTTTCTGCGTCTTCTGAAATGAACAGGCAACAAAGGCCATTATAGCAGTGGCAAAGGTGGGCTGCATCAATATTAGTATAATAAAAATGGCAAATCCCTGGAACGGAATTTGCCATATCATTCCGAATCAATCTCGGTGCATTACACGTCGAGCAGCAGGCGAATGGGATCTTCCAGTATTTCCTTAACCCGTATCAGGAATGTCACCGACTCCTTGCCATCAATAATGCGATGGTCATACGACAATGAAATATACATCATGGGACGAATGACAATCTGACCATCTCGAACCACCGGCCGATCCTGAATGGTATGCATACCCAAAATTGCAGACTGCGGTGCGTTAATGATTGGCGTTGAAATTAAAGAACCGAATACGCCGCCGTTGGTGATGGAAAATGTACCTCCGGTCATTTCATCTATGGTTAGTTTGTTGTCCCGGGCGCGTTCGGCCAGGCGATTGACCTCCGCTTCGATTTGTGCCAGGTTCATTGTTTCCGTATTCCGCAGCACCGGAACAACCAAGCCGCGTGGCGTTGAAACCGCGATCCCGATATCGCAAAAATCATGGAACACCAAATCATCACCGTCAATCCGGGCGTTAACCATTGGAAATTCCTGCAGAGCATGGGTTACGGCCTTGGTGAAGAAAGACATAAAACCCAGATTAACATCGTATTTTTCCTTGAATGACTCTTTGTATTTAGTACGGAGATCTTTAATGACCGACATATCCAGCTCATTCATGGTCGTCAGCATGGCCGTACCCTGTTTGGACTCCAGCATCCGTCGTGCAATGGTTTTGCGCAAGGTAGACATGCGTTCCCGCCGTTCCGTACGATCACCTTGCGTGCGAGAAAAGGTCGGTTTCCCGGCGGACGGTTTCGGAGCTTCTTCCTTCTTTTCTTTCGGGGCCTCTTTGCCTTGTTTAGCTTCATCCACCAGACGCAAGGCATCGGCTTTGGTGACCTTGCCGCCGACGCCGCTGCCTTCGATGTCTTGGTCCTGCAATCCGGCCTCTCTTAAAATATTGGCCGCCACCGGCGAAATTTTAGCGTGCCCGGCATCCGCATCCGTTTCACGGCTCTCGTCCTCTTGTTCCTTCGGCGTTTCTTTTGGGCTCGTATCCGTTTGTTCTTTTTCTTCAGGCCCGGCTTCGGCTTTCGCTTCCGGTTGTTTCTCCGATTTTCCGTCTTCTTCAATTTTGGCGATCACGGTTCCGACTTCCACCGTATCGCCTTCTTTAACGAATATTTGCAATACGCCGTCTTCTTCAGCAACGATTTCAACCGTCGCTTTTTCAGACTCGACTTCACACAGTACGTCATCCATTTCAACCGAATCGCCGTTTTGTTTAAGCCATTGGCCGATCGTCACTTCACTAATGGATTCACCGATTTCAGGAACTTTAACTTCCAAACTCATAGCTTTTCCTTTTATCAATATGTATGCTTTATAATTTCTTTAAACATTTAGTCAAATTTGACTCAAATGATCCCGTTCAATCTATTATTTTGGTGCTTTTGCAAACGCATTTTGCAAAATTTCTTCCTGCTCCGACTTATGCAGCTTATATGAACCGGTAGCCGGCGTGGCGCTTTCCGGTCTCGAAATAAAATGCAGCGGCTTCAGATCAAAATTACGATACATATACGATAAGGCGCCGGCATTCTCAGGTTCCTCCTGAACCCAGTACCATTCGTTTGCCTTACCGTACTTTTTCGTGATTTCCTTAAGCGGCTCCAGCGGCATGGGGTAAATTTGCTCCAGCCTGATAAGCGCTATATCGTTGCGCTCCTCTTGTTCCCTTTTTTCCAAAAGCTCGTAATAAATTTTACCGGAGCAAAGGATGACCCGCTGTACTTTGTCCGGATTGGCTTCGTTATCATCCAACACTTCTTTGAAAGTCCCTTTTGTGAAATCTTCCACCGGGCTTACGCAGCGCGGGTGCCGTAACAAACTTTTCGGTGTTAAGATGACCAGCGGTGCCCGAAAGCTGTACTTAGGCTGGGTGCGCAACAGATGGAAGAAATTAGCCGGCGACGTACAGTTGCAAATACGCATATTCTGGTTTGCCGCTAGCTCCAGAAAACGCTCCAATCTTGCCGAGGAGTGCTCGGGACCCTGTCCTTCATAGCCGTGCGGCAGGAAAAGCACCAAACCATTTGTGCGATTCCATTTCGTTTCCGAACTGCTTATAAACTGATCGATGACGACTTGTCCTCCATTATTGAAATCACCAAACTGCGCCTCCCAAATAGTAAGGCCCTCGGGCCGGGCGCAGGCGTAACCGTATTCATAACCCATCACGCCGTATTCGCTTAGCGGCGAATTATAAACATGGAAGGTCGCCTGTTCCTGAGCTACATGGTTCAAGGGTACATATCGTTCTTCGGCGTCTTCGCTGAGCACTACCGAATGCCGGTGCGAAAAGGTGCCGCGTTCCGTATCCTGACCGGTCAACCGAATCGGGACGCCCTCTCTCAATAGGCTTCCGTACGCTAAAAATTCGGCAATGGCCCAATCCAAGGCCTTGCCTTCGCGGAATTTTTCCAGACGGTCCTCGTACAGTTTTTCCATTTTACGGAATGGTTTAAAATCATTCGGAATCGTAAAAACATTGTCCGCAATTTTCGATAGTATTTTTTTTTGCACCGCCGTTTTTGGCTTGGGATCAAAGCTGTTTCGGCTGAATCGTTTTTTGGAATCGCAGGTGTCCAGATAAGTCTTTTTTTCCTTGGGATCGACTTTTTGAGACTTGGCCTCTTTCAATGCTTCCTGAAGCATTTTCTTGAACTCTTTTTCCATTTGCTTGGCCATGCCTTCTTCCACACTGCCACCCTTTAGCAATTTGTCATTATAAATCTGGCGCGGATCAGGATGCTTGGCAATAATGTCATAAAGCTTGGGTTGGGTAAAACGCGGTTCGTCCCCTTCATTGTGTCCGTATTTACGGTATCCCAGGAGGTCGATAAAAACATCCGTCTGGAATTTTTGGCGGTATTCCACTGCCATTTCAATGGCGTTTACCACCGCTTCGGCGTCATCGGCATTCACATGAAACACCGGCGAAAGCGTAACCTTGGCCACATCCGTACAATACGTGCTCGAACGTCCCTCCAGGTAATTGGTTGTAAATCCCAGCTGATTATTAACGACAAGATGAATGGTGCCGCCGGTGGAATAACCGTTAAGCAGTGACATTTGTATCACTTCATAAACCACACCCTGTCCGGCAATTGCTGCGTCGCCGTGCACCAAAATAGGCAAAATTTTATCCCGCCGACCCTGATATTTGGTATCGATTTTGGCTCTTACCATGCCTTCCACCACAGGATCGACTGCCTCCAAATGAGAAGGATTGGGAGCAACGCCAATCTGAACCTGTTGACCTTTACTCGTTTCGATTTCACTGCTGAAGCCGAGATGGTATTTAACATCGCCGGCGAAAATGGCGTCAGCAAACGCCTCTCCTTCAAATTCAGAAAAAATTTCATCATAGCCTTTGTTCAAAATATTGGCCAGCACATTCAACCGCCCCCGATGCGGCATCCCTATCATAAATTCCTCGATGCCGAGCAGGGCGCCTTTGTCGATGACTGCGTCAAGGCCTGGTATCAGTGTCTCGCCGCCTTGCAGTGAAAAGCGTTTTTGTCCAACATATCGCGTATGCAAAAAATTTTCGAAAACAACCGCCTGATTCAGTTTATGGAGGATCTGTCGTTTCTTTTCAATTGGAAAATCGGGTCGGTTACGATTCTTTTCCATCCGATCCTGCAACCAGCGTACGCGCTCCGGAATACGGATGAACATATATTCCGCGCCAATGGAAGTGCAGTACGTTTCATCAAGATGTTCAATAATTTTACGAAGCGGAGCGGGGCCCAATCCGAGCTCCACGCCGGCCTGAAATACGGTGTCCAAATCTTCTTCGCTTAAATTAAAATTTTCCATAGCAAGGGTGGGGCGGTATTTACGCCGGGTACGTACCGGATTGGTTTTAGTAAATAAGTGTCCTCGGGTACGATATGCATTGATGAGATTTAAAACGTCAATTTCTTTCCGGGCTGCTCCGCCCTCCGGTTCGCCGTCACGGCTTGTACGACTGAATTCAAACCCCTGAAAAAACGCTTGCCAGCTTTTATCAACCGATTCCGGATCATTTTGATATTGACGGAACAGTTGTTCGATATACTCAGGATGCACATTGTTAAGATAAGTGAATTTTGACATTTTTAACTCTGCGTTTCAATGATACAAGTAGTTTTTTACAAACAGCTGCCTATTCAAGCCACATGCAGCTAAAATATTTATATTTTTAAAAATTTAACAATAAAAAAAGTTTCAACGGCCAATTTGAGACCATTATTTCACAGAAACGCTACCTCTATTGGGTTAGTGATCGATCAAAAAGTTACAAATATTCGGGCAGGAATAAAAGCGGAAGGTTATTATTAAAATGTTTCTATTAAAAAAGATATCAGGTAAAGTTGGATCGTATCAACTGGATGAAATCTTTATATGGATTATTTTTATTTTCCCGATGTAAACGACTCCTTTCCCGGACTATCGGGCCTAATCAGGCACCTTTTCCGTATTAAAAAGCTTTTGCCATGTTTCTTTTAATAAGCTCATCCGTAAAACATCCCTGTAATTTCCGTTCACGAGCACCTCTTTGTACAGAATGCCCTCAAGCTCGAATCCAAAACGACTGTTCAAATTGATGTTCTGAATGTTGGTATCCATGGAATTGATAAAAACCTTATTATATTGGATTATCTCGAAGGCATAGTAAAGAAAAAGAAATGTTGCAAGTTTACCGATTCCTCTTCCTCGAAAATGTTCGCTACCGACAAATTTTTTCATTTCTATCTTTTTGGAAACCGGATCCAATGCATGCGCACCAATGATGCCCACAATGTTATCTTCTTCATACTGAATCTGAAAATAATGGCGATCTTCTTTTTCTAATAAATACGTTTGTAATGCGTCGGGATTCTTAGGGAAAAACCGAATGAATGTTTGCTGACTGCTTTGGGACTTTAACCAATCGCTTATTAACGGAATGGTTGAATGCTGAAGCGGTTTAATTTGAACCTTATCGTATGCCAGAAGCTTTTGTTCATGCCAACAATTCTGAATCAGATCGGGTTTAAATAACGCATTATAAAAATCATTGGTATCGGTGAGCGTTTTATCACCCTGCGTAATGTGATCTAGCAGGTTAACAGAAACGGTCACAATGTCACTGTTGTTAATTCCGTAATTGACCAATTCCCTGTAAAAACTATTGGTAACCAGCTTCAGGATCTGTTTGTGTTTGGTTTTATCGACATCGGTGTGATTATTTAACGTATCCATATTATCCTTCCATGGCTACTTTGAACTTTTGCTACCATTAATTCATTAATAGCATTTTTTTTTCATAATCTTCGTGAGATAACGCAAATCTCATTGCTATTTTTTGTCGATTTGGTAAGTTTTCGCCTTTAAATTAAAGCGATATGCATCTGATATGAAATTTCAAGGTTAAATGTGCGTTTAGACAATTTATTGTATAGCTTGATTACTAATTTTAATCGCTATATAATGTGATTATGTTAATCAATCGGGGAGTCTTTCGCAATGGCTGACAAAAATGAAAACAGTACCACGATTATCGAAGATAAGAAATTTACAAATACAAAAGAGGATGTCGACAGCACGACATCCGGAAAACAAGGCATCGGCGGTATATTTGAGCGCCTTTTGCGTAAATTCAGAGTAGGCGCTTTTTTAGCCGCTTTAATGCCTCTCTATTTGGTCGGTATACTGGCCATGGGCGTCTCGACCACGCCGGGGATCCTCTTTTTTAATTTTATGAGCGATCTGGGCTCAAACTGGTATGCATTGTTCCATGCCATGGCCATGGGAATCGGAATCGTCGGCGGTTATTTTTTGTATGGCTTTACTCTGATTTTCATGATCCCCCTGGTCAATTTTCTACTTCCCTTCCGACTGAAACCATACCGCGGGAGTTATTTTTCGCTCGAAAGCGTTCCCTGGTATATCCACAACGCCCTGACCTATATTGTACGCTATACGTTTCTGGAATTTATCACACCCACCCCACTGAATACGTTATTTTACAGGATGATGGGAATGAAAATCGGTAAGGGCGTTCAAATTAATACCACCAATATATCCGATCCCTGTCTCATAGAAATCGAAGACAAGGTGACCATCGGCGGTTCGGCGCATATCATAGGGCATTACGGTCAGAAGGGCTATTTAGTGTTATCGAAAGTCAAAATAGGGAAGGGCGCCACCATTGGTTTGAAGGCAACCATCATGGGCGATGTTGATATTGGCGAACGCGCGGTGATCGGACCTCATGAAGTGATATTACCCAAATCCCGCATCCATAAAGGCCGTAAGCCCAAAAATACTTCCAACGAAAACAATAATGATAACAACGAACTGGAACAACGCTCCGTAGTTTAATAGCTGCAAAGCAAGGCTACCCGGAGATTGAACTTTAAATTAACTCAACTCGCTTCAAGATATTGACGGCGCTTTTGAAGAAGCTCGAGATATGCATTGTTTTCGGCTTCTTCACGGCCGACTCCGCCGTCATATTCCATGATCGCCGCTCGCTCCTCAAAATATTCGCACTCATTCTCCGTTAAACCTTCTTCCCGCTTCAGAAACCTATGCGTATGGCTATGTTTTGTTTGATACGAAACATCATGAAATAACATTACTTCTCCTTTTTAGTACCAACGTACACTTTTAGTGTACAATAATACACCTATTTTGTCAAATATTTTTACAATTGAAAACAAATCAAAATTGTCTAAAATAGATGTAAATAGCAGACGCTTATGTTGTTTTTTAATAACCGGTATTCACCAAATCAAAATATTAAAATACAATATCGTGAGGGGCCTCCTTCCTGCCCTATAACGAAATGGAGAGGAATGCAGGAAACGGGCGTTTTCAGCCAAGTTATGGTGGAGCAACCGCAGATTTAACGAAATCATTTTTTTGCCGCAATCAGGCTTTGTCACCATCGTTCGATTTTGATGTACGTTTATCCGGATTTTTCATGGAGGGCGTTTATAAGATTGTTAAATACACGCTTCATGGTGTACTGGCGATCAAATTCTATTATGATAGCTTCATCCGAAAGTTGGTTGACTTGCATGGCCTCCAATCGGCGTCGCCACCAGTGCATGTGTTTAAGAAGATGTTGGGCCTGCTTCTGAACAAGCGGTGTTTGCGATAATGTCTTTTCCCGGTCCAACAGTTCCTCAAGACTTGCTTGCAGTTCTGTTTGTATGTCATGGAACCGGGAATTGGCCTGGATCGTATTTCGCTGTAACCAGAGCTCCTGTGCCTGTTGCAACCGCTCAAACAATCTCTGTAGCTCGTTGTGTTTGTTTCCCAAATGCATCTTAAATCGTCTGTTTTCCCTTTTTTATTTATTAATTGCAGGGTTCAAATCATGAACGGGCCTTCAACCGGCTAACCAGCCATGGGGCGTCACAGCCGAAACCATTCGCAAATTGATTAAAATACCTCTTCCAATCGCTTTGCCTGTTCCAATACAATCTGTTGAAGTATTGCGGCCTGATTTCGATTATCGACATTGGTATCAAGAAAGGGATACATAATATGGCGTTTTCGCGCGTCGTGGTGATCGAACAAATCTTTCAGGGAGCGGTATTCATCGAAAAGACGCACCATATCCAGTTGGATTCGGTCCGGATGCAATGTTTTACGGCCCATAAGTCTTATATATCCGTTGAGTCGTTTTTCGATCAGGCGATGCTCGCGCTTGAAATATTCGACATCACCGCCCGAAGGCTTTTCAACTTTGGACTCCATATATAGGGGCAACAGGTATGTTTCCGTGGCCATTATATTATGGCGACGCAAAACCACCACCTTTTCAAGAGCAGCCATGGCGGCTTCCCATTGCCGGTGCAGCAAGGCTATCTGATGGCTTAAAAACAGGGCGTCCGCATGAGCGCGTTGTGTATCCAGGTCACAAAATGTATTATACTTATTCGGCAATTTGGGCTGAACATTCAAATAATACGATATTTCTTTCGATAATGATTCCGTTCCCTCCATCCAACACCTTTATTCGGTCAATGATTCTATCCAATGCAACCAGCGGTTTGTAAAGTAAATTCCAAACCTTGACATTCAACTAAACCCATATCTAAATTAAAATTGGATCGGTTATAGCGATAAATCAAGAAACAACACGTGAAATTGTTAAATTGGATACAACCATGCATTCCGTTCAAAAACCCTCGTATTTAAATCTATATGAGGACGGCCGGTTAAAAGAGCGCTTAAAGGCCCTGGAAGCCCGACTCGAACAATGTGATCTCTGTCCCCATCAATGCAATATTAACCGTTTTAGGGAATCTTCAGGCTGTTGTTTTGGCGGCTACCGGCCTTACATATCTTCGGTTTGCGATCATCACGGAGAAGAACCGCCCATTTCTGGTTTTCAGGGATCAGGCACCGTATTTTTCGGGAGTTGTAATTTACGTTGTGTTTATTGCCAGAATCACGACATCAGCCAGAACCGTACCTATTTCGAAAACCGTTCCGCGGATTTCCGGACGGCGGCCGAACGCATCGTGGAACTGCAGGAATCCAAAGGCGTCCATAACATCAATTTCGTATCCCCCACGCATTTTGTGCCGCAAATGGTGCGCATCATCTACGAAGCCATTCCGCTCGGATTACGGGTCCCGATCGTTTACAACTGTAATGGCTATGAAGATATCTACACACTCAGGCAGCTCGATGGTATTGTTGATATTTACCTGCCCGATTTTAAATATTTCAATGATCATTATGGACGCAAATATTCAGCGGCCCGCGGATATGTATCGGTAGCCAAAGCAGCAATTAAAGAGATGTATCGCCAGGTCGGGCCGCTCAAAACCGACCGGCGCGGTGTTGCGTATCGCGGTTTACTGGTGAGGCATTTGATATTACCGAACGAAATTTCCGGTTCGCAAGAATTGGTACGATGGCTTGCAGAAACGTTTAACAGCGACATCGACATCAGTTTAATGTCGCAGTATTATCCGGCTCACTACGCCCCGGAAATCGCAATGCTCTCAAGATCCATTCGTTACGGCGAATACAGAACGGTGGTCAGCCTTATGGAAGAATTGCGACTGAACCGCAGGTATACACAGGCCATGAGCGCACCGCCGCATTATCTGCCTGATTTCAAAGACGGCGAACATCCGTTTTTAGACTGAATTCAAAGATATACAAGCGTCCCGCCCTTTTAGTAAAACAGACCGGGCAAATTGTCTTTTAAATAAAGCGGTGCTCCATTCATACCCGCTACTGAATATTCACATTCACTTTATTTGAACATTTCCCGTAAGGCGTTTTGCATTATTTCAGCAGTGATATTCAGATCGTCGTCGCTGTGCACACCGGAAATGAACATGGCTTCAAATTGCGACGGCGCAATATAGATACCTTTTTGCAGTAAGGCGGAGAAGTATTCGGAAAATGTATCCGTATCCGATGCGGCGGCATCCCGATATTCACGTACATTGTTTTCGTTAAAATAGAGACACCCCATGGAATTCACATGATTGACCGTCAGGGGTAGCTGATGTTTTTGGATAAAAGATTTGGTTCCATGGAAGAAATGATTGGCCTTCTTATTCAGAGATTCAAAAAAACCGTTTCGGCTGATCACTTCCAACGTTTTCAAACCTGCCGCGGTAGCCAATGGATTTCCTGCCAATGTTCCCGCCTGGTAAACCGGTCCCGCCGGGGATACCAATTCCATAATTTCTTTTTTGCCACCATACGCGCCGACCGGCATACCTCCTCCGATCACTTTACCCATAGCGGTTATATCAGGGGTAACATCGAAGAGTGCCTGTGCGCCACCCGGATGGACGCGAAACCCGGTCATAACTTCATCGAAAATGAGCAGCGTATCGTTTTGATCACAAATTTTACGCAAGCCCTGCAAAAAGCCCGGATCGGGCGGTATAACGCCCATGTTACCCGCCACGGGCTCCACAATCACCGCAGCAATCTTTTCACCGAATTGTTCAAAAAGTTCCTTAACCGATTCCGTATCGTTGAAGCGCGCCGTCAGGGTGTCTTTCGCCGAACCTTCGGGTACGCCCGGACTGTTTGGTTCGCCGAACGTCATGGCGCCCGATCCGGCTTTAATTAAAAAGCTGTCGCCGTGGCCGTGATAACAGCCCTCGAATTTCACGATCATGTCGCGCCCCGTGTAGCCGCGCGCCAGACGGATGGCGCTCATTGTGGCCTCGGTTCCGGAATTCACCAATCGGACCATCTCCACCGACGGGACCATATCGATGATTTGTTGCGCCAGCTCGTTCTCCAGTTCGGTCGGCGCACCGAAACTGGTTCCTTTATCCGCCATGGTTTTCACTGCTTCGACCACCTCTTGGTGGGCGTGTCCCAGAATCAGCGGGCCCCACGAACCCACATAATCGATAAAGGCGTTGCCGTCCGCATCCCATATCCGGCTTCCCGCTCCCGAGGTTATGAAGAGGGGATCTAATTTAACGGAACTAAACGCCCGCACGGGGGAATTAACACCGCCGGGCATTACTTTTTTGGCGCGTTCGAATAATTGGCTGCTCTTTTCCAGTCGCATTGTTCAATTACCTCCTTGTTAGCGTTCGTTGAGCCATTGGGCGGCTTCTTTGGCATAATAGGTTAAAATGATATCCGCGCCGGCGCGCTTGATGGAAGTCAGCATTTCAAGGGCGACCTTCTTTTCATCGATCCAACCCTTTTCTCCGGCCGCTTTAACCATCGAAAATTCGCCGCTCACATTGTAAGCTGCCACCGGTAAATGGATGCGTTCCTGCACCCGACAGATAATATCCAAATAAGGTAAGGCCGGCTTCACCATAATAATATCGGCGCCTTCATCCACGTCCAGTTCAACCTCGCTTAATGCTTCACGGGCGTTGGGCGGGTCCATCTGGTAGGTGCGTCGATCCCCGAATTGCGGCGCGGATTCGGCTGCATCGCGGAAAGGTCCGTAAAACGCCGAGGAATATTTGGCGGCATAGCTCATAATCGGAACCTGGTAAAAGTTATTGTCATCCAGCGCTTCGCGAATAGCCGCCACCATACCGTCCATCATACCTGACGGCGCCACCATGTCGGCGCCTGCACGGGCATGGGTGATAACCTGCTGAGCCAACATCTCAAGCGTGCTGTCGTTATCCACGTCGCCCTCGATGATCGCTCCGCAGTGTCCGTGATCGGTGTATTCGCAAAAACAGACATCGGTGATTACGTACAATTCCGGCGCCGCTTCTTTTACCGCACGAACCGCTCTCTGAATAATACCTTCATCGCGCATGGCATCGCTCCCGCGATCATCCTTTTCGGCGGGGATGCCAAACAGAATAATGGCGGGAACGCCCAGGCGCTGAACCTCTTTTGCTTCTTTCACCAACAGGTCGATAGACCATTGATAATTTCCGGGCATCGATGGTATGGGATTTTTCACGTCTTTGCCTTCCACGACAAACATGGGGTAGATAAAATCATCAACCGAAATTTTAGTTTCACGTACCATACGGCGGATACTTTCACTGCGTCGCAAACGCCGCGGACGATGGTAAGGTGTAAACATAATAAACCTCGTTCCTTTTGTGATTACCGTTCTCGAAATCGAATGTATGTTACGGTTTCGATTGTAACATCTTTTGCGCTGTCTCATGGGCGGAAAGAACGCTGTCGCCCACGCTGATACCGCGCCGGTAATTGCCGGCAAAATATAAACCCGGAACGTTTTCTTCCAGTTCATCAAAAATGCGCTGAACATTATGATAGCCCATGGTATATTGCGGGATTGCCTTACTCCATCGCTTGATACGAACCTTCACGGGATCGCCGCTAATACCAACGAAATCGTCCAGCTCATTTTGAACCAGCGCGCTTAATTCCTGATCGTTTAATTCGGTGACTTCCGGTTGTCGTGTACCACCGACGAAAGTAGTGAACGCCACATGATCGCCGGGCGCCCTTCCGGGAAATATGGATGAGCTCCATATCGATCCCAGGATTTGTCGGTTTTCGGCTTTGGGGATGAGAAAACCGAAACCGTCGAGATCGCGTTGCACATCATCGCGATGGAATCCCATAAATACCACATTCACGGGCGGATATTGAACTTTTTTTATGGACGAAACCACCTGCGGCGCAAGCTTTTTTAATACGGAAGCCATACGGTAAGTGGGTATCGATACCACCACTTCATCGAACGATTCTGTTTGCTCAACTCCGTCGTTTTCTAATATCAGCCGCAGGTTATCCGAATCTTTCTCAATTTCTTTAACCTCGTGTCCTGTATTAACGGAATGCTTCAGTTTTGCGGCCAGCGTTTGCGGAAACAGGGCCATGCCCTCTTTAAACGAAAACAGACGGGCGCGATCTTTTGCCACTTCCTGCCGTTTTTTTCGTTCGCGTTTTCCTTTTATAGCCCCGCGGATAAAACTGCCGTAATTTTGTTCGAGTGCATAAAGCTTGGGGAAGGCGGCGGCGGTACTCAGGTTATCGGGATCACCCGCATATACACCGGCCACAAAAGGATTGATGGCGTAAGTTAAGAATTCTTCGCCGAGTCGATAGCGTACAAAATCTGCCAGAGAAATATCGCCACCGTCGGTCGGTTTTAAAAACGGCTCCCGAAGTAATCGCAACTTTGCACCGAATGAAAAAAGAGGCGTCATTAGAAATTTGACAGGCGACATGGGCAAAGCATGCAGTTTGCCGCTACGTACAATGTAGCGATTATTGGAAGCTTCGTTTCCATAAATTTTCTGCTCTTCTATGCCCAGCTCACGGATAAGATCCTTAAGCACTTCGGAGGTTTCCAGAGCGCTGTTGGGTCCGAGATCCATTAAAAAACCATCTTCATTTTCCGTTATAATAGAGCCGCCGATATGTTCGTCGCGTTCGTAGACATGAACATCCCGACCCGCTTTTTGCAGCCAGTATGCCGTTGTTAGTCCGGAAATACCCGCGCCGATGACGGCCGTTTTTTTATTTTGATTCATGAGTGCTTATTTCCTGTTCATACTTTCAATTTGAATAAATCACCTTGCGTTACCCAATGATCCGATACCTTCTTTCGCCTGACCGTTCCTTGTACCCGCCATCCATTTTTACGCATACGTATTTGAGACGGATTTTCAGGTTCCGGCTCCGCTGTTTGTTTCATAGGCATAGAAAATCAGGATACTCCGAATTTTTCTCTGTAACGATCGCTTACAACCTCTGTTAACGTTTTAATAAACAAAGGCTTGACATTAAGCGCCGCAATTCGGTAAAAATTCTTTATTCCTTTCTCCACGGCCTGATCTCTGTAGAGCATGCCGATTTCATACAATGTTTCGGAATTGTCCGTAACGAATCCCAGAGGATAAACGATCAAATGATCGATGCCTTCTTCGGCCAGTTCATCAATTAATTCGTCCGTGGCCGGTTCAAGCCATTTGATCGGTCCCAGCTTGCTCTGAAAACAGAGATGAATGTTGACATTTTCAGGCAATTTGGTGCGTAACATTTGCACGGCTTTTTCGATCTCATCGCGGTAAGGATCCCCTTTACGAATACGGCGCATGGGAATACTGTGCGCGCTGAACATGAGTTGCGCCGGTTTTCCGTTATAAAAATGAGCACGTTTGCGCAAATCCCGGTTGATTTGTTCCGCCATAGCTTCGATAAACGTAGGATGGTTGCCGAAGCGGTCGATAATCAGAAGACGGTCATCGGGAATCCCGCTTTGTTTGTTGAGCGTGAGCACCAAATTTTCCAACGACCCGGTGGTTGTGGTGGAATAAAAGGGATAAAGCGTTAGTACGATGATGCGTTCAAAATTCTGATCGAGCACTTTTTGCCATACATCTTCCACGAACGGATGCCAATAACGCATGGCCGGAAATACATGGAATTCATCCAAATCCAGGGCATTTAACGATTTTTGCAAGCGATCGGCCTGCCGTTCGGTGATTCGAATCAAAGGCGTTAACCCGCCGATCTTGCGATAAATCTCTTTGCTTTCATCGGCGCGCTTGCGGGCCAGCCACCGTACAAAGCGAATACGCAATGATTCCGGCAACGGGATATCAATAATATCGGGATCTTTAAAGATATTGAATAGATAGGGCTCAACCGCATCCAGTGAATCCGGTCCGCCCATATTTGAAATGATAACTGCTGTCGCCATGGATTATCCTGTTGAATTGATTTGCGATAACTAAACCGTGCGTGAAAAACGCGGTTTTTTCGTATCCTTCTTTTTCAAATAAGCGTCGAAACACATAGCAATATTGCGAATCAACAATCGACCCTCTTCCGTGACCCGGATGATTCCATTGTCCATATTCACAAGTTGATCTTCCTCGAGCGGCTGAAGTTGCGTCAAGGCATCGGCAAAATACGTATCAAAATCGATACTGTATTTACGTTCTACCGAATCTTTGCTCAGCTCGAAGTGACACATCAGTTGAGAAATGACGTCCCTGCGCAGGATATCATCATCCGAAAGTTCGTAGCCGCGCATGATCGGCAAACGCTGTTCATCGATCTCGCGGTAATATTCTTTCAGTTTTTTATAGTTCTGAACATAGAGGCCTGGCAGCATACTGATACTGGACATACCCAGTGCAAACAAATCCAGGCCGGCGCGGGTGGAATAGCCCTGAAAATTCCGGTAAAGGGTTTTATCCCGCATGGCAATCGTCAACTCGTCATCCGGTTTGGCAAAATGATCCATCCCAATGTAAACGTATCCCTCGCCGGTCAGCTTTTCGATGCTGAGTTTGAGAAGTTGCAGTTTTTCCTCGGGCGTAGGCAGCGATTCATCTTTGATCACACGCTGGTGTTTGATCATATCCGGCAGGTGGGCATAATTAAAAACGGCCAGCCGGTCGGGACTGAACGCCAGTATTTTATCAATCGTCGCTTCGAATTCTTCCACATGCTGATACGGCAACCCGTACATCAGATCGATATTAATACTCTTAAAGCCCAGCTCGCGCGACCAATCGACGGTCTGTCTGGTGATGGATTCGGGCTGGATGCGATTGACCGCTTTCTGAACCGTGGGATCAAAATCCTGCACGCCCATGCTGCAACGGTTGAAACCAACTTCGCTGAGGGCTTTCATGTGATCGCGTGTCAGTTCGCGCGGATCAAGTTCGGAGCTGACCTCCGCGTCGTCGCTGAAAACAAAGCGCTCCCGAATGGCGTTTCCAAGCCGCCGGATTTGATCGGGCGAAAGATGGGTGGGCGTACCGCCGCCCCAATGCAACTGACCTACCTTCCGACCGTCTCCGATATGCACCTTTAACATATCCATTTCTTTTATGACGTAATCGATGTACGCTTCAATGCGGTTCGGATTGTGCGTGATCAGCATATTACAGCCGCAAAAATAACAGAGCGTATCGCAAAACGGCAGGTGAAAATAAAGCGAAATATCCTGCCGTGGTTTATCACTGCCTTCCCCGGTCACGTGCTCGATATATTTCGGAGCTCCAATGCCCTCATGAAAATAGGGCGCCGTGGGATAGCTCGTATAGCGCGGACCCGGCCGGTCATATTTTTTTAAGAGTTCGATATTTACATTCATCGGAATTGTATGTTGCATGGGATCACTCCCCTTTGCTTTGCATAAGATTAAATTTAAATCGGTCGTTTGTGTAACTTCATGCTTTGCTCGCGTACTTCGTCCACTAAAAACTGTACATTTTCCAGAGGAACATCGGGCAAAATACCATGACCGAGATTAAAAACATGCCCGCTTTGGCCTTCGAAAACCCGCAATATGTGTTGCACTTCGGACCGGATGATTTCCTTGTCGCCATAGAGCGCCGTGGGATCCAGGTTGCCCTGTAAGGCCGCTTTTTCGCCGGCCGACATTTTGGCCTCGTACATGTCGGTCATCCAATCCACGCCCAGCATATCGGCGCCCGTATTAATCAATTGGATTAAAATATGCAAACCGCCTTTGCTGAAAACCGTAACAGGCACGCTTTCGTCGCTTAAATTCTGAACGATTTGTTCGAGAAACTGGCCGGAATATTGATAATAGCGATGGGCAGGCAGAATCCCGCCCCAGGTGTCGAATATCTGGACAGCCTGTGCTCCGGCCTGAATTTGCATTTTGAGATAACGACTGACTGCTTCCGTTAAAAGTTCCAGTAAACGTTGCAGGTTTTGCGGTTGGCTGTACATCATACCCTTGATATACTTAAAGTTGCGGGTAGGCTTGCCTTCGATCATATACGTCGCCAGCGTAAAAGGCGAACCTGTAAAGCCGATCAACGGTACCGTTTCGTCCAGTTCTTTGCGAATCATTTTTATGGCCCCGGGCACATACTGTAATCGCTCTTCGAGGTTGCCTGGCGATAAATTTTGCATATCCGCTTCGTCAAGAATTTGCGGCGATAATTTCGGCCCGTGGTTTGGCATAAATTCCAACTTCATTCCCAGCGCTTCCGGAATGACCAAAATATCGGAGAACAAGATGGCCGCGTCGAAGGAAAAACGGCGGATGGGTTGCAGAGTTACTTCGGTGGCCAGTTCCGGCGTTTTACATACCGTTAAAAAATCATGTTTCTTTCGTATACGGTTGTACTCCGGAAGATAGCGTCCCGCCTGACGCATAATCCATATAGGCGTCCGGTCCACCGGTTGTTTTTTAATTGCGCGTATATATAAATAATCATCGTTCTTCATAAAATTCATATCGTTATACCAACTCCTTTCCAAAATAGGTTTCGATAGCTGAAATCAATGCCGCAGCCGTACTCTTCTCCGGGATAATATGCGCCGGCAGCTCTTGCTTTATTAATGCATCGGCGGTCACCTTTCCAATGGCCGCCAGAATGGTGTGGTTGCGAATCGCTTGCGTTAACACCTCCCGGCGGACCAAATCAATAAAGGTCCGCACCGCCGAAGGGCTGAAAAACGTAATAACATCAATCTCTTTCTGCCGCAGGCGATCCCGCATCCGTTCCGCATCCACATCGGGATTGGTCTCGGTGCGATACACCGTAACACAATGTACATTGGCTCCTTGTGCTTTTAAACGTTCCGGTAATGTATTGCGGGCAATATCGGAACGTGGTATTAAAATATTTTTGCCTTCCAAAGCATGATCGTTCAACGCTTCCGCAAAATGCTCGGCGTCGAATGTTTTGGGAACGAGTTGCGCTTCCAGCTTCCATTTCCGAAGAACCGCTGCCGTTTTACTACCAACCGCGGCTATATGTTTGGCTGAAAACGGAGCTCCGTTTTGATGTAATCGCTCCATAAAATAGCGGACGGCGTTGGCGCTGGAAAACAGCACCCAGTCGTAATCGGACAAATGGCCGATAGCCCGATCGCAGTCCGTCCAGTTTTCGGTTTCGCTAATGCGTATCACGGGAAATATCAACACCCACGCGCCCCGATCCTGCAGCGTATTTTTGATTTCGCCGACCTGGTGTTCCGGTCTGGTTATCACAATAGTCTTATTCGTTAAGGGTGTCATTGTCATTGAAATTGCTTCAGAATATCCCTGGCGCCTTTTTGAATTAAATCTTCTCCGAGACGCTCTCCCAATAAAGCAGCCTCTTCTTTCGGTCCTTCCGTTTCCGCATAAAGCCAGCGCCCTCCGTCATCATTCGAAACAAAACCTCTCAGATGCAAATGGTCGTCTTTTAATTCGGCATGGGCGCCTACGGGGAACTGACATCCGCTGTCGAGCCGTTTTAAAAAGGCCCTCTCCGCTACTACGGCAGCTTCGGTCGGAGCGTCATTAATCGCTCTGACCAGATGCCGCAAAGCATCGTTTTGTTCACGCAGTTGAACGCCCACCGCACCCTGGCCTACCGCAGGAATCATTTCATCCGGACTAAACACATGATAGGGAACATCATTCAATTGCAGACGGTGAAGGGCAGCATGCGCCATAATAATGGCATCGTAACGCCCGTCCTTCAATTTTTTCAATCGCGTATCGATGTTGCCTCTCAAATCGGTTAGAGATATATCGGGACGAAGGCGAAGTAACTGACATCTTCGCCGGATACTGCCGGTGGCGATCACCGCATGTTCCGCCAGTTGTTGCAAATTCTGACCGTTTCGCGTGATCAACACATCAGCCACTGGCCCGCGTTCAGGAACCGCTGTTAGCTCCAATCCCGGCGTCATGGCGGAAGGCAAATCTTTCAGGCTGTGTACGGCGATATCGATGTCGCCTGCGAGCAAAGCGTCTTCGATGGCTTTTGTAAAAACCCCCTGCCCTCCGATTTTGGTGAGGGAAGATTTTTGATCGCGGTCGCCTTCGGTTTTTATGATCTTACGTTCGAACCGGTACTCGGGATGGCATTGTTCCAAACGGCTTTGGACAAAATCCGCCTGCCACAACGCCAGCGCACTCCCGCGCGTCCCTATGCGAATGGTGTTTGGCATCGTCTGCTAATCCTTGCTCAACTCGTAAAGTTCATGGATCAATTCAATCTTCTTTTGTTGAAGTTTTTCATCCGAATTGCCGTTTTTGAGGGTTTTAATATGTTGATGCAATAATTTATTGATGATACTTCGCGTTAAGTAATCCACTTCCGGCAGCTTTTCCTCAGGCAAGCGGCTCTTCAAGCGCTCGATTTCATTCAAACGTACATCGTCAAAGTATTTTCGTAATAACCGTATCGTGGATGAAATGGAATGGGTGGCCATCCAGTCGTTGAATTCCCGAACATAGTTTTCAATAATCTTCATGGCTTTTGGAATTTCCTGCCGGCGGCTCTCCAGATTTTTCTGCACCACCTCTTCGAGGTCATCCAGATTATACAGATAGATTCCTTCCACGTTATTGGCTTTGGGGTCGATATCGCGGGGAATGGCCAGATCAATGATGAACAATGGTTTGTAGTGGCGGCGACGCGTAATGGCTGAAAATTGTTTCGCAGTTAGAACATATTGATCGCTTGCCGTCGCCGATATTACGATATCAACATCTTGTAGTACCTGCTCTAATTCTTCCAAATGGTAGGCGGATCCATGGAATTGTTCGGCCAGTTGTTGAGCCTTTTCGAAGGTACGGTTCACAATTTTAATGGATTGTAAGCCTTTTTCGATGAAATGGGTGGCCGCCAGCTCGGCGGTTTCTCCGGCGCCAATCAATAACGCTTTTTTATTGTTTAGATTGGTGTAAATTTTTCTTGCCAACTCAACGCCCGCATAGCTCACGGAAACCGCGCCATCGGAAAGGAAGGTATCGCTTCGGATCTTCTTCTCCGCCTGGAGGCCAAAATTATAAATTTTGTTCAGAAATGTATCGGTCGTTCCCACCATGTGAGCCTGTTCGTAGCCTTCTTTAACCTGACCGGTTATCTGCGGCTCCCCGAGCACCTGCGAATCCAAACCGGAAATCACTTTAAAAAAATGCTGAACGGCGCTTTTACCTTTATACAAATAGGTCAATTGATCATTGTTGAAATAATCACATTTTTTAAAGTTATCCAGCCAGGCCCGAATCTTCGAAAGATGAATATTGATCTCATCGCCCGAAAGGTATAATTCGGTCCGGTTGCAGGTAGAGAGAATCAGATAGCCCTCGAGCTCGAACTGTTGCGGCAAGTCCCTGAGGAGGCGTTTTTGTTCATCGGCGCTAAACGCCGCCTTTTCGCGAATTTCTACCGGCGCTGTTTTATGTGATAAACCAATAACCGCAACGGGTACGTATTGATTGATCATAATAAACCATGTTTAATAAAACTTATGGAATGATTCCGCTAACAAAATCGTAATCAGTGATCCGGAGAGGAGGATTAAAAAACCGGTAACCGCCAGATAGGCCATAAACCGCCCCCGCCATTTCAATACTCTGGCCAGAACATAACTAACGGCATATATCAACCAGATAATATCCGATATAATAACTTTGGGATCCATTAACCAGAAGGAACCCAGCAGTTTGTTCGCCTGAATATGGCCGAGTACGATTCCAGCGCCTAACAGGATAATTCCGATGGCCACCGACCGGATGCTCATCATTTCCAGGTGGGTCAACGCCGGTAGCTGCTCATATATCACACCGAATCGCCGATATTTCATATTTCGATTTTGCATGATGTAAAGAAGTGCATATATGGCTGACAGCGCCAAGGCTGTATGGCCCACAAGCGTTAACGAGGCGTGAAAGGCGAAGGCCGGCGTATTGAGCAGTGGATTTGTCTCCATTTTCCATTGATGATTGAAAGAGGAAATCAAAACCGTAATAAAGGCAAAGGATAAAATAAATAAACCGGTGCTCCGGTTCTTAACGCTCAGCTCGATGATGAAATAAACCAGTAAAATCGAGAATCCAAGAAACGATAGTGCATCAAACGCGGTCGATAATGGCATTGCCCGGATTGCGACATGGCGAATACTTATCTCCAGGGCATGGAGCAATATCAGACCCAGCAGCACATAGGATGTTTTGCTCTCCAGATCTTTGCGTTTTCTGAAGAAAATATAAAAATAGATCACTACCACGACCAGATACATAACCGGCAGTATATAATTCAGCCCATAGCTGAGCGCTTTCATCCAACTCTCCTGACTTTCGAGTATAAAAATGTGAAATTTAATGGAATTAACGCGTCAAAACAAGAGAGAAGGGGCGATGCCCACATATAAACCTCACTTTTCCAAAATATGTTATACAATGCTTCATTCTCCGATGCAGAACGGAAGATTATTAAAATAGTTCATTTAAAATTCAAACGTCAAAATCATGCAATCCATTTTGGGGCGCGGCGCTTTTTTTCAACATCTCAATTGGCGGCACCTGTTCAGGAAGGCACGATATTTTACTTGTTTTCACACCGGAGTGGATTCATTTAACCACTAAAATTGGCGAGATAGCTATGGAAGGTAGAGCCCAATTGCTCATGAAGTTACGGTGCGGATTATGGTGATACCATTGCCTTCTTTTGGTGGCGTTCAGGATTGCGAATTATCCAATACTTTGCGAACCTTTTTTGCCATTTTTTGAATGGAGTAGGGTTTCGGAAGGAAAAAATATCCTTTATTTTTAAATCCGCTTTGCATCAATTTACTGTCGGTGTACCCCGATGTTAAAATGACTTTGATTTGGTCATTAAGTTTCAGCACTTCCTCTGCCAGGCGTTCGCCGTCCATACGTGGCATTACCATATCGGTTAAAAGCAGATCAATCGAATCGGCGCCTTTCTCTTTAACCACATTTAATCCTTCCACTCCATTGGAAGCGTGCCAAACGTTATAGCCCATATTTTCCAGAAAGGAGCAGGTGATTTCCCGGACCTCGGGATCGTCTTCCACGACCAGTATGGTTTCGCTCACTTCTTTAACAAGCTCACTGCTTTCTTCTTGGGTGCTGCTATCACTTGCTTCGCCGGTGATCGGCCAATAAATATTAATCGTTGTGCCCTGCTCGGGCTCGCTGATTACATCCACATATCCGTTGTTCTGCTTAACAATGCCGTAGACCGTGGATAATCCCAATCCCGTACCCTGGCCTTCGCTCTTCGTCGTAAAAAAGGGATCGAAGATTTTTTGCCGCGTCTCATCATCCATGCCTATGCCGCTATCTTGCACTGCAATCAATACATAATGGCCTTCCTGACTGCCGGGATGGACGGCGACAAAATTTTTATCCAGATACACATTATCGGTTTTAATACAAATCTCGCGCGTGGCCGACTTATCCTTTAGTTCATTAATGGCGTCACGTGAATTGATGACCAGATTCACCAACGTTTGTTCAATTTGACCGGGATCGGCTTTAATACGCGCCACATCTTCATTGAGACTCTGGGTAAGATTGATATCTTCATTGATAAGCCGGTTCAGCATCTTTTTCAGATTTTGGATGAGTTGATTAATATTGACAACCCGTGGTTCGATGATCTGTTTGCGGCTAAAAGCCAAAAGCTGGCGCGTTAAATTTTCGGCCCGTTTACCACCGCGTAAAATACTGCGTACATTCTTGTAATGCGGATGATTCTCATTCATATCGCTTAAAATCATTTCCGCGTAACCATTGATGGCCGTTAATATATTATTGAAATCATGAGCAATGCCTCCGGCCAATAAACCGATCGATTCCATTTTTTGCGACTGAAACAATTGGTGTTCCAGCTGGTGTTTTTCGGTCACATCCCTTATGATGCCTTCGTAAGCAATAATCTTTTCATCCTCGTTACGCACGGCCGTTGCCGTTACTACCACGTTTATATGTTGTCCGTCTTTACGTTTCAGTGTTAATTTGTATTCTTTTACATGCCCTTGTGCTTCGATCAGGCGTTGATATTTGACACGGTCGGAGGGATTGACGAACAAATCCTTGACGATATCGACTTTCAATAATTCTTCTACCGAATCGTAACCGAACAGCTTGGCACCCGCCGGATTTATATTGAGCAATTTTCCATTGGGCGAAGAGATAAACACGACGTCCTCGGTTCGCTCGAAGAGACGCCGCATACGACCGTCGGATTCACGGTTTAATTCGTGCTCCCTTTTACGTTGCACCACTTGCATGAAAATATTGCCGGCCCAGCGCAGCAAATCCACATGAAGGCCTTCCCATTGACCGTACGTCTTGGTATTATCAATACCGATCAGCCCCACAAACTTGTCTTTAAAGAAAAGAGGCACGTTGATAAAAGCCTCCACCTTTTCAACATCGGCAATTGCCTTCTGAGTAGCCGCTTCCGCCGGTAATTTTTGCGCATTATGCACAATAATCGCCTGATCTTTTTTTAGTTGGTTCATAAACCAGGCGAAATCGGGGCTGTTCACCTCTTCATGTTTAGCCATTTTACTGCTCACACCGGTGGCACACCATTCGTGCGTCTTAATCAATTTAGTACGCTGGCTGCCCAGTAAGTAAATATAAGCGCGATTGGCGTTGCAAAAGTAGGCCAATGTTTTCAGGTTATCGATGATCTCGGCATCAAATTTGTGTATCGGCATGCCGATAAAGCGCACCGCCATATCGTTTATAAGATTATAGGCGGCGTTCTGGGATTCGAGCGAACGCTCTCTTTGCGCTTTCTGTTCGAGCGTTTTGCGATTGTTTTCGTTTAAATTGGAAAGTTCGGCGTTTTTATGTTTTACTTCTTCCAGCTCGCCGCTGATCTTTTGTTGTTCCTCCACGGCCAAGCGTGAGGTCGTTGCATTCAGGTATAACCGTTGGGCATTTTTTTCATAGCGATAAATTAAAAACATGCCGGAAAGGTTCAGCAAGATCATCATAAAATCATCCCGGAACCAACTGGCAATCGGCATTGAGATACTAAACGCCGCATAACTGTACATAGCAAAAATCGTCCACCCGCTGATGGTGGCATAGATAAAGCGAATGTTCAGCAAGGCATAATTCAAAACCAATAACGTAAGATAGGCAAGGGGATAGATGGCCTGATCAACGGCGCCGCTTCGAATATACACGTATGTTATGATGGCGCTAAGTATCATAACAAGAATTGTGATTACAATTGAAATGTATGTCCGCCATGATTTACGAAGCATGCATATACCGCTTATAAAAAAAGCAGCCAGTCCGGCTAAATACGGGGCTGTCTCTGAAATGGACACAACGCCTTGTGCAAATGAAGAAGTATAGTAACTGAACAGTATGAAAAACGCAAATACAGCGCCAAAGCCCGCAAAAAAATGCAAGCGGTGGCTATGGATAAATTGCTCGATGAAATCAGAGAACAAATGTTCATCATAGATTTGCGGAGTAAAAAATGGTAATTCGAATTTGTTATTAAATTGCATTTAATGAAATCCTTTTCTAACGTTTAAGCACCATCTTAATGGTACGATTGCCAATTCCGCTTTGGACAACCAAAAAGTAAATACCGCTGGATACGGGGAATCCCGCACCATTATTGCCATCCCAATGCACCGTGTAATAACCCGCCTCCATTGTTTGCCTCTTTGTTAACGTTGCTACCTTTCTCCCTAAAATATCGTAAACAAAGACAGCCACATCGGTTGGCTCCGGTAACTGATATTCGACCGCGGTCGATTGATTAAAAGGGTTCGGATAATTCTGTTGTATTTCAAAAGTTTCCGGCGTTTTTCTGTATTGTTCCAGTGAACCCGAAATATATTTCTCGCTTCCTACGATCAGTATAAATCGCTGGTTTTCCTGATCGATATGGATTTCCTGACCATCATATTTCACTCCGGTTGCCGGAGAAACGATTACCCAATCATAAGAATCAGGTAATTGTTCACTTTTGACGGTAAGCGTCGTTCTGCCATTAATGTTACTTTTAATGGTAAAATCATACTCATAGCCTTCCTGGTTCAAAGCCCGTATATCGGTATTATAGCGATCGGGATACGGCTGCCAATCGGATCGGTCAAAATAGAGAGAGACAAAACGATCAACGCCGGGCGGTTCGAACGCATCATTTTTATCCCATTGCTCCTTGGCATTGATGCGGGCGCCGGCAAAATTGTGTTCGTCCCTGAAGCGACCGCGTTCTGCTATTAACTGAATGCGCCAACCGGCGTCTTCTTCATCTGCCCGTTGTGTTTTCTGCAGAGCCTGTGTGGTATCGGCCTCCAGAGGAATGATCGAAATAGTTGTATCTTTTATCGCCTTTACGGCGTACCCTTCGAAGGGTTCCATTACGGAAGCGTTAACCCATCCATTGCCGTTGTAATGGTATAATGTCATCCATTGCGAAACGGATTGCCAGTCTACATCAAAAGCAAACGGCGTCGCTATCATATTCCAGCCTTCGTGCAAGTGAATGGAATACGGATTCGTCGTCGGAACTGAGGTCACATTTTCCAAATCAAGTAGAATGGAATCGCGGGTAACCAACCACACTGCCCGGCCGGGTTGAGGTACGTAATCTAGATTGTTCAACTCTTCAAACGTTTCATTTTGATGATCCCAAGTAAAAACTCTATAGTTTTTACTATCGTAATTTCCCAAATCATCTGTAAACAGGTTGCGCAAATCCTGACCACCCGTTTGCAGAGGTATCGAGATCATTTGATAGAGCGTCGGGACAGTAGCTGTAGGGAATGAAATATGTTCAATGTGTATGTTAGCTCCTAATGGATTTGCTTTCCCTCCTTCGGGAAAGACGCTGGTTCGGCCGCCGTGATCGGCCTCAAAATAGTATTCCAGGCCACGTTCGGTAACAAATGCGCCGCTGACGGTGGCGCTCCATATCGAATTTGCGCCGGATTGCATAATTTGTTCGTCGAAGTCGGGTTCTCCCGCCCTTCGCAAATACATTCGCACCTGCGCAATTTCCGTTTCCGCATCGCTAATACCTACTTCAACCAGAGTATCCTCGTTATAATTAAAAACCAAAGCGCTGGTATCCATGTTAAATTGCGCCGGCGTTTCATCGACATTTGCACCGCCATACAGTTTTATCCGAAACGGGGAACGGCTGGCGTCGTTATAAAATAAATCTAATTGCGCTTCTTTTTCACCGGCGGCAATGGGTTGGTATTGGAGGGTAAGCATGAGCGAATCATCCACCGACCGGACGGCGGCCGGTAATTCCGGTCCGAGAAGTTGGAATTGCGAGGCATGCGCTCCGCTGATGCCGGCGCTGTCAATTTGAAGCTCCAAAGCCCCGAAATTGAAAAGATGGATCCTACGTTCCACCGTTTCATTTATGAACGGCGAATTAAAATCGATCGTCGTATCAGAACTGGAAATATAAGGGGCATCCGGGAAAATGGCCGTGCCTTTCAGATCAACGTTGAGTGTATTAAAGCTATTTATGACCAGTTGTGCATCTTTTAAACCCGGGCGATCAGGTTGAAACTGGATGTGAATGTTCTGGGAATCGCCGTCCGCCGATACTCTGAACGGGATATCGGGTGCCGAAAGCATAAAGGCACTGGCGTCTTCGCCGCTCAAAATAATGCTATCGATTCGGGCATAGGCATCCCCGTTGTTTAAGATGTTCACAGAAATGACATGAGACTGTCCGATCTGTATCCTTCCGAAATCAATGGCTGACCGACTCATTCGCAGGTTAGCTATACCGGCGCGCGCCGAAAGAATAATATCCTGCGTTTTCTCAAACGGATCATTGGAGTATAACCGTAAGGTTGCCTGTTTGGAACCGCCGGTGGTCGGCGCAAACCGGATTGACAATGTATCCTTTCCGCCGGGTAAAATGATTAGAGGATCATTGCCGTCGGGTAAAAGAAAGGCGCTCGAATCGGCGCCCAAAATTTCCATATTAGAAATGTTCAACGTCGTGTTGCCAATATTTTCCAACGGTAACAAGATGGTCGTATCGCCCGAAACGGGATGGGTCCCGAAGGCAAGCTCGGTTTCGCCAGGATACAGAATGGGCCGCACACCATAACCGGTTAAAGCGATGGATTTATCATTTTGTTGCGGATCATTGCTATAAATATGTAGCTGCGACAGACTCACACCGGTATCGACAGGCGCATACGTCAACTGTATCCCAAGAGGTTCGTCATCTGCTGCAATCGTAGCCGGCAGTGCATCCGTCTGCCAACTGTAAAAGGCGGTATCGGTTCCGGTAAGCTTCAGACTGTCGATCTTTAAAGGCTCATTACCCGTATTGCTTATCGACAATGTCCGGCTACTGTCTGAGCCAACCAATACAGAACCAAAATCCAATGCGGAATGGCTGAGCTGCGCTGCTGGTGCAATCCCTTTGCCATATAACATGATAAATGTGGAATCATTCAAAGGATCATTGCTGTAAAATTGCAGTTTAGCTTCCAGAGCACCCGGTTCCCGCGGCTTGAATACAATATCGAGACTTTCGCCTTGAGAAGCGGTGTCAATCGTCATTGGGAATACGTCAGCTGCAATCGAAAAACTTTCCGAAGCGTTGCTCTCAAGGCTTACGCTGTCGACCCTGAGAAGAGCATTACCTGTATTTGAAACCGTTACGTTACGGGTACGTTGCGAATCAATGCGTGTATCATTAAACGAGATGGTTCGTTCTGAAAAATCGATCACAGACGCCACCGACCGCGCTTGCAGCGTTATATCGAGAGTGTCCTTTAGCCAGGCATCGCTGATAATACGCACCAATCCCTCGGTTACGCCGATGGAATCGGGGGCAAAACGCAGGTTTAAATGCGCCGTATCGCCCGCCGATAAACGCAATGGTAACGGGCGGCCCGAAAACGTCGCCCGGAAATGTTCGGGATTCAGATTCGCTGATAGTTTCACTTCATTGATATGCAGATCGGCCGTACCGGTATTGCGGGTAATTACAGATAGGGATGAATCGGAGCGCGCCCAAACGCGCTCAAACCGGACCGTGTCTTTATCTATTTCGATGAGCGGGGCCGTTCCCTCGGCTTGAAGGTCTACAACCGTCTCACCTTCATCCGGATCATTGCTCAAAATAATCAGAGAGTCCCGGATTGTTCCCAGAGTATCCGGTTGATATCCGATGGTTATGGAATCGTTCTTGAACGGAGCAATGGTCGAAAGTGTATCTTCATCCGCCAGGTAAAAAGGCGGCTGTAATAGAAACTTCCAAATTCGAAGGGTGTCAGAACCGACATTAAAAATATTAAGAAGTCGATCTTTTGTTTCGTTCACGCGCACCAGTCCGAATTTCAAGGTGCTGGTCTCCAAAAAAATATCGGAAACCACGCCGCGTCCAAGCAGTGGAATTATATGTTGATCCAGATCGCTAATGATTTCGAGTTGCGTCTGGGAAAAAACACCGGTTTTCGTGGGCCTGAACGAAACGCCGACTTCCGCACTGTCGAACGGCGCCAACTGCCACTGTGTTGTATCCGCCATAAAAAAAAGGCTGTCTCCGCCCGTCGGTGTTAAATTTTCAATGGTCTGTAAAGTATCGCGGTAGTTCTTAATCCGAATAATCCTTCTCTTGGTGCTGTCCACCGTTACATTACCGAAATCCAGCGTGTCCGGTTTTACATACAGCGGTTCAAACCAGAGACTTGCGCCCTTTCCGCCATAGGCGCCCATATCATTGCGCACTCCACCTTTTGAAGGAGGAAAACAGCGATCATTATAAAAAACATTGGGATCACCGCCATCAATACACGGCGATTGTTCCGTTAGTTGAAAGGTCCGCGTTGTATCGCTAAAAGCGGGGTTAACGTTGATATTGCCGACGCCGTCAAAGGTTCCTTCCACATTACTGTAACGTATTTCAATATTGTCTGTACTGCCGCCAACCTGATTGGTATTCCCGTAAATGATGCTATTAAGCAGGTTTGCCTGGGCGCTCGGGGCAAATACGCCGGTGCCCTGATTGTAAGCAATGACGCTGTTTACAGCTTCCAGAGCCATGCCAGCGCTCATGATGAATACGCCGCCCTGTCCGTTATTGGCAACAATCGAATTTTCCAGACCCATGTCGCCATTCTCAATGTTGACTCCGATTTGCTCGTTAGCGTTAATGATGGAATTGTAAACACTTAAATGGGCATTATCGGCGAGTATTATACCATGACCGGCATTTTGTTTGATGGTTCCACGATTAAGCGTAGCGCTTATGCCGGAGAGTTTTAAACCGTGGCCGTTATTGCGATTCAGTGTAAGATGTTCCAGGGTAACGTTCGCTCCCCGAATTTCCACAGCTGCTGTATCGGAGTCGGCAATCCGGACATAACGCAACTGAGATTCGGTAATACTCTCTTTAAATTCGAGTCCCGGCCATCCGATATCGGTACCCGGTAACGCACTGAAAATAATTGTATCCTCTTTACTGCCCGACGCAATCAATCGCCCCGTAATTTCGAACAAATGATTACCCGTAAAATGAATCGCCGCGCCCTGTTGGATCGTCAAGTTTTTCACATTGATGTCGCCCACAACTCTGTACGGCGATTCTGCTTTCGTCCAGGTTTCGCCGACGATCGATCCCGAGACATCGGTTTGCGCAGATAGGGACGCAAAGGACAAACCAATCAATAATCCGGTGATAATAATAGCTCTATTCATCGTTACGCTTGGTGTTATTTATGATGATTATCGGGCCAATCCGGCGGCAACGGCAATGCATTCTGCTCGTCCGATTTATCGTCGCCTTGTAAAAACAGGTATATACCGGTTCCAATGACTGCCGCCCCGCCGGCGCCAATCCAATACCAGTGGTTCCAGCCGCCGGCCTTTTTAATGCCCTTCTTTTGTTCAATAGTTTTCGGAAGCGTTTTCTCTCTCTCCTCTTCAATGAGTTCTACAAATTGCGGCGGCTCCTGGTCGATAGTTGGACGGTAATCAGGAAACTGCTCGAGCAGGGACCGGGCGATTCGTTTGGCCGCGCTTACATTGCCCTTGGCCTGCACCGCCTGCGTCAAAATCTTGTAAGCATTGAGTTTTAATGAATCATCACTAACATTTTTCTCAAGACAAGGTCGAATCATTTGGATGGCTTCATCAAACGTCCCTTCGTAATAAAGTGTTTGTGCTTGTTCAACGGCATTACGGCAAGAATCCGGTTCCGTTTTTGCCGTTTGCCCCTCCACAGCTATTGCCCATAATAATATGAAGTTAAAGATGAAAGTAATATTGCGCGGCATGGCACCCTTCACTCTTCTCTGATGAATAAACATTCGCCCGTTCAAACGAAAATACCCATTTTTTTTAAGTTACAAAAATTTAAATTTGTACTTCCGATCCAAATGCCCAAACACTTTACTGCCTGCCTTGATAGAGTGAATTATCTGATTTTTTGCAGAATAAATTTTTGTGGTTCAAGGCCGTTCTGCTTCACCGTAATGGTTTTTGGACCGTTCACAAGCCGATACCCATCCATTTGTACTGAAATGGTATGGGTGCCGGGTTTCAATTCGACCCGACGCGGGGTTTTCTCTGTCGTTGGTCTGCCGTTAATAACGATTCGCGCCCAAACCGGTTTACCGCTTTGATCAAATGCAGTGATGCTCACGGGTATCTTGCGGTTAAAATCGATGACCACGGTTTCCGCCTCCGGATTTTCAAGCTGAATGGCTTTTTGTCTTCTTCCGAGGGTGGGATGAACGGCTTCAATGGTATGCTCGCCCAATGGCAACGAAACGTTGTATTTTACATTCGTATCTTTCTTATGCAGCTCGCCGTCTATATAAATGGATCCCCACGGTTTTACAAGTACGGAAAGGTTCGCCCTTTTAGGCTCCAGCCGCCCTTCTATTCGCGCCTGTTCGCCCGCGCCGAACCGTACCTTATTTGTGTAAGGCATATAACCGTCGGCTTCCATCCTTAGCGTGTATTCCCCTGGTTGAATGCTGTCAATTCGGATTGAACGGTTACGTTTTTTCAGATGTCGTTCATCCAACCAAACCTCCACTTCCACGGGTTGCGAATGAATGGTAAGCGTGCCATAACGTGTTTCGGGGGCGGCTTTTTCTCTTGAATTTGTTACCGAATGTTTATTGCCGTCCTGATTGGTTCGTGTGCTCAACCTTTCGTTTTTTTCGCTTAATTTAGTTGCCGATACTTCCTCGTCTTTTTTTTCAGGATACCCGATGTCGCTCTTCGTTTCCTGTGTTTTGTTTAATTGCACAAAAATACGATAACTGCTATTCCTGAACGTTGCCGTGGTGTCGAAGGGCTGGAAGCCTTCTTTGATAAAAGAAAGATTGACGCCGCCCGCAGCAACTGCATGATTCGAAATTGGCGTCTTGCCGATTTCATCTCCGTTAATCCTTACCAGGGCGCCTGCGGGTTCGCTCTCCAGAGTAACCGAGGCAACGGCAGGCGTTTCTCTTTTTTCTTTGTTCGCCGACCGCGGCATGAGAAAAACCATCACAATGGCAAGAGCAACTAGTACCGTAAAAACCACAGCCATCGTCTTCCAAGATCGTTTTAGCGGAGTATCGGGCGAAATTTCATCGCCTTCAAATTCGGCCTGAGATTCTTTAACCCGATCGACCGGCTCTTGTTCTTTTTTGGGAAGTTCCCCGGATTCCTTAATTTCCGGAAGTTCAACCTGATTGTCAGGCGTAATATGCGGAATATCGACCAGCGTCTGTTTTTGTCGAAAAAGATTGACAGCTTTTTGCAGTTCTGCTACACTCTGAAAGCGGTTATCCGGTCGTTTGGCCATGGCTTTGGCCACAATAATATCCAGATTATCTGGAACGAGGGTATTGGACTCCGAGGGCGGCGGAAAATCGTTTTTAATAATCTCTTCGCGCAAGTCAAAATCCGCCGTATCCATATTGAGCGGTACTTTTCCGGCGAGCATTTCGTACAGCGTTATACCCAGCGCATAAACGTCGCTGCGCAGGTCGGTAAAGCCCAATCCACGCACTTGCTCGGGAGACATGTATAAGAGCGTGCCGCCGCTCGCCATGGTTTGGGTGTGGCTTGTATTATGATGGTCTTTCGCAAGACCGAAATCCGTAACCTTAACCAACCCCTCCTTCGAGAGGAGCACATTGGCGGGCTTAATATCGCGGTGGATAATACCCACACCGTGAGCATGACCAATCGCATTCAACATCTGATCGAAAATATCCAGCGCTTCTTCTACAGGCAGAGGACCTTCTTTTTTAATCTTATCGGTGAGACTCGTACCCTCAACATATTCCATCACAATAAACCATTGATCATTTTCTTCGCGAAGATCATAGACCTGAACAATGTGCGGATTTTGCAAGCGCGCGAGTGTGCGGGCTTCGCTTTGAAAGCGTTTTAAGAAATTTTCCTGCATGGCCAGGGCGGGACTGATCATCTTCAATGCGACCATTTTTTCAAGGCGAACGTGGAGCGCCTTGAATACCAACCCCATACCGCCGCGTCCCAAAACATCCAGGATACGATAATTGTCTACTAATTTACCAATGTATGATGATTTCATGTCATTAAAATGCATTTAATAAAATTGAATCTATCACCTTACAAGCGAGGACTTGTTTGTGATTATTTATAAGGGATAAAACCGCCGTTAGAAATCTGTTCGGTCGTCTGGTCTGCTTTTCCTCAATTAACGATCGCAGCTCAGGCAGGCGCTGACGCCGGCCTACGACAAGCAAAGCTTCAGTACTCTTAATGCCGGTAAACAATGCTTATCACACACACCATTAAAACAATGCTTCTTTGAACTTTATCGGGTATATCCGTCTTATCTTCGTCCGAATGCAATAAAACTTAAATAATTTAGGAGTTGGAAAAAAGTGCTAAATGAAATATATTTCAAGATTTTAACTTGATTCCGGATCGTTCAACGGCGTCACTAAATCCGCTATTTTCATAACTTGCGGCGGTTTCAAACAGAGCGCTTAAATATTCCGGGGCATTGGCGACAACAAAAGACCGTCCGCACCATTGCAACAAATCCAGATCGTTATAATCATTACCAATACCCAGGACTTCCGTAGCATTAATATGCAAATGATCAGCCAAACGAGCCGATGTGGCGCTTTTTGATACCTCGGGTGGGAATATTTCGATCCAACAGGAACGGTGATCCAACGGCGAGGTGGTCTGAACCACATTAAGCGGTATGAGCTCCTCTCGGATAGCTTCAACCAATGCGTCCCCATCCGGGTGAATCGCAATGATTTGCGAGGCAGCGACATAGTGATCCGCGACAGGGTCGAGCGGGCTGGCATATGTTTCGTAGAGTTGAATGCGATCCCAGAAATCAGGATTCTCTCTGCCATTGGCGTAATACCTGAAATAATGGTTATCGGGAACGGGTGGATGCAGCATAAAATCCAATTGGCGGTTCAGTAAAATTTGTACGGTTTTGCTCACCTCCGCCGCCGCCAACGAGCAGGCGAACAGAACGCGTTGATTTGGCCAGTCAATCAGTCCGAGACCGGATGAAAATATTACATAATCCACGGGGAAATCGTCCGGTATTACTTTCCTCAATGAATAAAGAGAACGGCCTGTTGCAATTACCCTTACGACGCCGGTTTTCTTCAGGCGCTTTAATGTGGTCCAATCTGCACGGCTAACCTGTTGACGGGCGTTCAATAGCGTGCCGTCCAGGTCGGTTACGACCATTTTTATCTGTCGGCTCATTCATCCTAATTCGTTATTGCGGATAAACGTAAGATAGAACAGCCGATGGCGGATTACAAGCGGTTTTGGAGGATTGTAGCTTCAGGTGTGGTGTTTATACAAATAATACGAAAAAAGCCTGATACGTCATTTTCCTTCTCTGATTTTTCATTGTGATTCAAACCGATTTCCAATGTTCTCTTTTGAGAACATTAAATATCAATGGGCTAAGAATACATGCAGAAAATAAGCTCAAAAAGCAGGAGCGAAAGGACGGGATTTTTGTTAAGCTCCGGCGTATCGTCCCGTTATTTCTGTTTCAAATAATTCGGCAGATTCAACAGTTTGTCCACTATCCGATCCACCACTTCAGGTCGTGAGTAATGGTCGTTCTCAATATTTTCCCGAACGGCCTGAATTCTCTCGTTTTGCGGTTCGCTTTCGTCGCTTTCTTTCACGGTTTGAACGTAGTGCTCGGCTTCCGTCTTTACCGCCGCCAATTCCCGCGCCGTCTCCGAAATTCGAGCGCTGTCTTTGGCCGAAACCTTGTTTCCCGAATTATCGCTCTTATCCGCCTTTTCCGATGGTGCGGGTTTATCCGCAGATGAATTTTTATTCAATTTGGCGGTTTGAGCGGCAATGTTTAAGATATTTTTTATGGAGGCCATAATCATCCCTGCCTGATATCTAATATGGATCGATTATTATTCAAATTTGAGGGTCTCTGACCCGCGGTATCGGCATGTTCCCTGATAAATTTAAGCTTTTTATTTTGTAAGCTTTGATAAATCTGGCGATCGATCTCGACCAATTGTTCCGCAATATCAGAAATTTCCCTCAGAACCGCATCGGCCCGCTCACTGCTTTCATCCACAGCAAGATTCGCCCGTTCTTTTTCCAATTTCTGTATTTTTTCAACCCACTCCTGCCGGTAGTGTACCATATTCGAAATCACATTGACAGGCAACTGGTTTACCTCATCTCTGAACTTTTTTGAAAATTGCAGCACCGTTTTGAAAAAATCAAGCTCCTGATCCAAAATGGCCTGTAACTTTTCTGAAGAAGTCATATCCGGCTGATGAAACAATTTAAACCCTCCTTTGAAATAGTAAACCCGCAAGTTCTTCCTGTTTGTCCAATCGCTCCATGACCTCTTGCGGTGGAATCTTGCGAATAACTTCGCCCGTTTCCTTATCCATAACAATAATGACTGTACGATGGCTTTGCCGGTCGATGGAGAATCCGATTTTCGTACTGAACGATTTCAGATGCTGCTTCAACTTTTCCACCAGTTTTTCCGCATCAACGGCGCCGCTTTCCCGCGGCGTTTCGTCTTTTTGTTTTGTGGGCATTTGCTTCGGAGAGTCTTCGGCTCTCAACTTGGCGTCGTTGCCCGGATAAACCGGTTGTGGTTTTTCCAGCTTGCTGTTGGATTGAATTTTTAAGTCTTCCATGATTCACCTCGTGGATTTAATCATCCAAAAAAGGTATTGAAATACGATTGTTGATTTTGAAGGATATACATCGATTTCTGTAATTCGGCGAATTGTTCGAAATACCGTTCTTCCTTTTTAGCAAGTAAGTCATCCATGTAATCGATGCGATTATCCAGACTACTGATTTTGGTATCGATTTGTTTTTTGCTCCGATCGATGGCGCCGTTTGTTTTAACATAGTTTTCTATATACCCTTCCATGCGTTGGGCAACGCCGTCATCGCTTCGAAACAAATCCGCAACCAATTCCGGATCATTTTCCAAAGCAGCGGTCAGTTTATCCGCATCCTCAATTGCAAGATGCCCTTCCTGATCGGTTTCAATTCCAATATGGTATAACATGGTATAACGATCGGAATCCGTGGTACTCACTTCGCCTGTCGCCAGATTGCGAAGGTCCGTCAACATACCGGAGTAAATCAATTCTGTAGATAGAGCGCCGCGATCGTACGTGTCCGGATTGACGCGTGTATGTTTACGTAAATAATCTATCGCTTCATTATATGTTTTGATAAATTGGCTGATATCTTCGCGTATTGCTTCAACGTCTGTCTCTACGGTAATGGTTTCTTCCTGGCTAAAGACATCGTATAATTTCAGTGTGAGACCATTTACGGCGTCGTCCACAGTGTTGCTATCCCGATAAAAGGTTAGTCCGTCCAGTTGAAATTTACTGTTCAGTGCGCTGTCTGTGGCGCTTGTACCGATTTCCGTCATATAACCGCCCGTCGTTCCCTCGGCGAGGGCGTTGTTGTTTATATTCAAAGCATCTAATAAGTCGCTGCTGCCGAAATCCATTCGATAAGTATAGCCGCTCTGTTGGCTTCCGAGTACCAGTCTGGAGACGCCGCTTTCTTCTTTAACCACAGAAGCGTGCACTACTTCATCACTATTGATGGTTTCGTCGGTTACCGCCTGCGACATGGCGTTGTTAATCGCATCCGCAACCGCGTCGAGAACGACCTCGTTGGTATCGCTGAAAACGGAGCCGGACACCGTTACTTCGACATTAACGCGATTGGTGCCGTCGTCATCCGTGGGATGGGCGATTTCTATGGTAAACGTTTCATCGCTTGTGAACGATGTAAAATCAGACGCCGAATCGGCAAACTGATCGGAGACCCGCTTGTCGGATTTGGCCAGTCGTTCCACACTGACCGTATGGTTGCCGTTAACGGCGCTATTCTGCGCTAAAACCTCTACCCGATCCCTATCGGAAGAAGAGGCCAACTTGGCTGCAAACGGATTAAAAACGCTGTCGTTAAAATAATTGGCTTTTGTTTCAAGCGCCGAAAGTTTGGAATCCAGATCGGAGAAAATCGATTTTGTGTTCTGCAATCCCTTTTTCTGTTCGATCAGACGATTGCGCGGAATCGATTCAAGCTGCATATACTGGTCAACCAATTGTTGCAATGAAAATTGCGAACCGGAAATGGATGACGGTGTCATAATGCTTTCTCCTTAAACCAACTTAAATGCCTCAGACCAGGTTTGTTTAATATCGGTCAAAATGCGACGCGCTTCATCAAATTTTTTCTGATTTATCAAATGGTGCAGATGGCGATATACATTGAAAAAGGTAACGGCTGTCTCGTTGTGTTCGAAATTCAAAGCGTCGATCAGCGTTTGTACCGTTTGCCTGGCTTTAACACTGTCTTTGCGATGGCAGGCTTTAATACCGATTCCATACAAATAATCGATCAATTGTTCGGGAGTGGCGGACAGAACTTTTTGTGCCAGGTAAGGATCTTGTACGCGTGTTCGAACTCGTTTTCGCATGTGCTGTTGTGTTAACATGATTCCGCTCCTTTTAGAAACAATGAAAGGTGGGAAGCAACTTCCCACCTAGTTTGATTCGCTTTTAATGCGCTCCCGGTATTAACGGAACATGGAGAGTATTTGCTGCGGCGCTGCGTTCGACTGCGTTACCGAAGAGATCGTTGTCTGCTGGAGGATTTGCAGCTTCATAACTTCCATCTGTTCTTTGGCAAAGTCGGCGTCTTCGATTGTACTCCGCACAGCCTCCGTGTTGGTGATAGAGTTGGACAGCGTAGTCTCTTTGGATTGCAGTCGCACCTTATATTCGCCCACTTCCTTCATCCGATCGGAAAGCGTATCGATAGCCGTATCAATGGTCGAAATGGCGGCATTGGCGCATTCCTGTGAAGCCAGATGAATGTCGCCGGAGCCAGCCGAAGCACCAACGGTTACGCTCAATGCGGCGGAATCGGCGTCCTGCAGGGTCACTGTTAAGGTCTCGCTTGCAGCCTCGCCTGTTTGAAAATCTTTACTGCTGAACGTACCGTCGATCAAGCTGTTGTCGTTAAAGGTGGTTGCACTGACAATTTCATCCACTTCCTGAATAAGGGCGTCGACCTGGTCATGAATGGCCTGCCGTTGAGTATCGGACAAACTGCCGTCGGCTGCCTGAGTTGCTTTTTCTTTGGCGGTCTGTAAAATGTCCATGATGTTGGAATAACCGCCCTCGGCCACATCCAAAATGTTCTGGGCGTTGCTTACATTGTCCAGAGCAACTTTTAAACCGCGTCCGCGTGCTTCCAGTCCACGTGCCAGCATATAACCTGCAGGGTCTTCACCGGGCGAGTTAATCCGTTTACCGGTTGACAACCGCAACTGGTGGTCAGCAATCTTGCTACTGATATTGCTGAGTGTGTTGATGTTCCTCATTGCCGGAATATTCGCAGCAATTCGTGCTAAATCAGAAGCCATTGGAACCTCCTTATTACGTTTGGTTTTACATTTAAATAGGAAAACCTTTTTCCTATTTTTCTCTTTGATTCTTGGCTCTAATACCTTAGTCGTGGGTTAAAATCGTTTTTTAAATAAAAAAATATGTTTTTTAAGCAGATTTCCGCGGAACAAGCTGCTGAGGCTCGGAGGGAGGCAACCACGAAGACGGTTTGATATGCCGTTTTCATTATGAATCATTTGATTAATGTCAGGGTGAAAAATCGAAATTCAGCGTTAATCCGGTTGCTTCAGCTCATTATAATCCGATCCCAGTATCAGGGTTGCATGAGGCGATGCAAGGTCCGAAGCCCGTTTAAGTTCTATGGTATAGGGTAAATTAATTTGTTCGGATAAGCGTTTTAACTGGTGATTGTCGCCGATATGGCTGACCATTCTGCTTTGTCGAACCGACCAATCAACGGCGCCGTTATTGCGATAATTTTCAACACGCGTTATGCGATATCCTTGTTTCTCGAAATTCTCGGCCCAGGCGTGTGCAAGGCCCTGCTTTCCCATGCCATTGAGAATTTCGAGTTTCATTTGTTCGGGCGCGGCCGGCGTATTCAAACGTTTTAAAATCGATTCCTTGAGGTCCAAAAATGCGGTTTCACCGGGAAACTGCTCGATCGCCGCGGAAACAAGCGTCTGTGCCTGATAGTATCGTCCGCTTGCCATTAGTTTCTCTATCTGATCCAGCACAGACAAACGGACGGAATCAATGCGCCGGTCGACCGTTTGGTTGTTGATCGACGTCTTTCGTAGCTGTCGATAAAACTCCAGCGCATTATGGCCCGCCGGTCGAATGAGTTGCCGCGCTTTATACAAAGAATCGGCTGCCTTTAATAAGGCCTTCTGTAATCGGTTTGCCTCTGTAAAAGGGTCCGAACGTGATTCCGAATTTTCTGCGCGCTGATCCGGTTCGTGTCCATTAGGATCATCCGGTATAAGAAAAAGCATACATATCAAAACGATCATCGCACCCGCCGTAATAATGATACTTTTATTAAGTGAACCCAACCGCCGCATAAACGCACGCTTTCCTTTCAGTATCCGTTTATCGCTAAACGGAAATGCAGCGCTGTCCACATCTTTTGTTTCTTCCAATACCGGTGGTTCCGGTTGTGGTTTTTCCAACGGAACGGCCGACGGCAATTCCAGCGCTTGCAACTCTTCGAGCAGCGATTCGCAGTCATGATATCGTTCGGACGCATCCCACGCGAGACACTTTCGCAGAATACGGTTATACCCGGGCGAAAGATCTCCGATAGCAGATATCTCACGGTGGGCTTCCGCCCGGGAAGTAGGCAGATTGTTGAGTGATCCGCCAAGCAGATAATACCAAACGGCGCCAAAAGCATAAATATCGCTGCGTACGGTCATCTGAGATTCCGTTATTTGTTCTGGCGCCCTGAAGCCTGAAACATCAGAAGCCGGTTCACCGCCGGCATCCTTCAGCGCTTTTTGAATGGCGTAATTAAGCCCGAAATCCAATAGACGAATACGGTTGTCGTTATCCAGCAATATGTTTAGTGGATTCAAATCCCGGTGTAGAAGATTATTATTATGAGCGTACGCGAGTGCCTGCAATAGTTCGACAGCCCAGGGATGGACACGCCGAACCGATAGGCGTTTTTCTTCGGAATCATTGCGAATTTCTTCAAGAGATCGCCCTTCCGCATGCTCGAGCTCCAAGAATGCGGTCGTTGCCGTCTCGTGGAAACCGTAAATGGCAACAATGGCGGGATGATCCAGTGCGCGCAAATGGGACGCGGTCTGTTTTACAAAAGCAAGCGCCTCGGGATCGGTTCGAATCCGTTTCGGCATTACCAGTAAACACCGGTGGCTTTTACTGAGCTTGTCATAAGCCGTATAAACGTCACAGTGATAACGCTTCGGTATCCGCCGTTTTATGACAAAACGCCTGGCAATCATCGTTTTATTGTCTTCCGTTTATCGACATTGAAAACCGTTTAATATAGCAAAGTTTCAACTTCATATACAGAAAGTCAAGCAATCAAAATAATGTTTATGGTGTTCATTAATCAATTATAAAGTCAAGAAGACTGAATAAAAATTCAGCTCAATGCGGCATAATTTCAGTGTTGCGGGGGTGTCGTCTTAACAGCTGTGTTGTTGTTGCGGTTAAGATTGAGGGTGCGCAGCGGATGTTCCTTGCGCAAAATCGCTTCGAATTTCCCCTCGATTTCATCCTGAGCCAGTTGAAATGTCAGGGTGATTTCATCGTATATGGCCTGTTGCATATCCTTCAGATGCGGTTGTTTCATCAGCTCTTCCCGGATAATACGACTGATGGCTTTGATGGCATTTATTACTTCCTGCGGGTTGAAATTTTGCTGATAGCGGATTTCCGCAATTTCGCGTGCATAATTAACAATTGCCATCCGGTCTTTACCACGCACCGCAACGGAAAGGAAATTGAACAGGGTTACGGTATCTTTCTTTAAAACGGCGCGATCTATGGAATGGTAACTCCTGAACGTTTCGTAATGTGCTTCACTTAACAAATGATCGATGCAGCGCTCGATGATTTTGTCCTTCTCCTGATCCAGAGCTTCATAAATGATGAAATTTGGATTCACGTTGCCCTGTTTGAGGAGCACGCGGTTTCGTTTTTGCCATTCGAAGGGATAACTTTTCATGTGTTCGATGATATAAAGTAATCGCCTCTGAATCATATAGCGCCGGGTCGGCTGCCAGTTCAAAATTTCACGCGTATACGAATTGTCAACCAGCATCTGTTTGTCGATGTATCGAATCATCCACGGCCTCTCAAACGGACGGTTTCCGGTAAGGCGGCCAATCGTATCCATGGTCAGCAAGCCCAACGCCGAGATCGCTTTGGGCATGTGAATGGATTGCTTCGTTTCGCCGTAAAAAAACCTGGTGGAAAGATTAAACAGTTCCTCATGCGATACGGAAACAAAACTACTGGCAATATAAGTATCCATGGCGAGCAGGGCGTCGCTTTTATCAATCACTGTTAATAACAAATTGATCAGACAATTCACATGAATATAAGGTATGGCCGATTTACCTTTCCCGCCGAGAATACGCGATTTCCAGTTACGGGTCAACCAGGTTTGCAGAAAAATATAAAGGGGGCCGTATTCACACCAGTCGCTGAATGCCGCCGCAAAGCGCACCACCGAACAGTTAAAGTATTTTGAATATTCGGATAAAAATTCCTCGCCTTTGCGCTTTGAAATCGCATAGGAAAAATTGGCGTCCGCCGGCGTTCCTTCGTGAATTTTTTCTCCGTCTTTTCGCGGAAAATCGCATGCCGCCACAGAGCTTGCAAAAATAAAACGCCTGATATTCATGTTTTTGGCCGCTTCAAGCAGGTTTTTCGTACCGGCCACATTGGTGCGTTCGTATTGGGGATTATTGTCGTAATTGAAATCGTAGAAACCCGCCAGGTGAATAATAAAATCTACGGGAAATTGTTTGGGCAATGATTGAATGGCATTCTCTACCGATTTCATATCGCCCACATCCGTTTGCACCCACAGAATGTTAGGATGGTTCTCATGGTCAAAGTTAACCGGACGGCGGCGAGACATGGCGTAAACGTTGAAATTATCCTTAACACGGTTTACCAGATAACTGCCGATAAAACCCGTGGCACCGGTAATCAGTATGGTCGTTTGGTGTTTCTTCATGAAATCGATTGCTTCGTTTGTACGGCCTTCCAAAGGTAGAACAAAATAGCTCCCATCAATAAATCGCCCAAACCGGATAGTAACACAACCAGGTTTGAAGAGACAAATATGAAATACGGTATCAGAAACAATACGGCCATTAATTTGGCGATGATCGAAAACCGAATCAGAACTTGATTGGCGTTGGGATTCCGGGCCGCCGGAAGGTAGGCGGCGACCATAACCAGGTGAAAGACGCCGCCCTGTGCTTTAAAAAACGGTTCCGTTATGGCGTTGAATCCAAACGGCGTCATCCACGAGGGCGGCAATGTAATCAGCATAACACCTGTTATCAGTGAATGGAGTGCAATCAATAATAAAAACAACCGCAGAATCGTATACTCGCTGAATGATCGACTCATCATACTTTTACAAACCGTTCTCGTTACGAATCATTTTAAAATCAAATGGCGCACGCCGATTCCCGTTTATTTTAAAGCTTTTACGGGATGGGCGCTTACGCCCCACTCCCGCAATTTCATGACGGCTATTTCGATCATTTTATCGACCCGGCTATGAATGCCCTCCGTTAATTCCAACCCCATCTCGATATTTTCGGGTTGGATGCCGATAAGATAGAGCTCCTGCGGTTCAATATCCAATAACTGAGCGGCGCTCAGAACGTCCGACAGGCCGAGATGGTGGATACTGAGTTTGGTATTGATACGCCGCAGGATATCCTCGTTTTCAATTGTACCGATAAATCCCGGCTGCTTGTTGAAATTGACGGCATCCAATATGATCACGCGTTCGTGCGCCTCAAGATACGGCAGCAGGTCGGTACCCATCGTTCCGCCGTCGATCAAAGAAATCTCCGGTGTGAAACGCCATTGTTTTTCCATCCGGCGCAAAACATGGATACCTACGCCTTCGTCCCGTTGCAATAAATTTCCGACCGCCAGAATAGCCGTATTAACGTCGTTCATTACCAGGCCGTTACCTTTGCAAAATCCTTGCGTTCATTGTCGTGCAGGTGGATGGCGCAAGCCAGACAGGGATCGAAAGAGTGAATCGTGCGCAATACCTCCAACGGTTTATCTTCCTGTGCAATGGGGTTACCAATAAGCGAGGCCTCATACGGTCCCATGGCATCATCATCATTGCGCGGGCCCGCATTCCAGGTGGAAGGCACCACGGCCTGATAATTCTTTATTTTACCGCTGTCGATGACGACCCAGTGCGACAACGTACCGCGCGGCGCTTCATGGAATCCAAAGCCGCGTTGTTCGCCTTTCGGAAATACCGGTTTTCGGAACGTCTCCATATCCCCCGATGAGATGTTATCGATTAACATCTTATAATTCTTCTTCAGCGTTTCGTAAAGCACGGCGCAACGAACGGCTCGGGCCGCATGTCGCCCCAGGGTGGAGTGCAAGGCTTCGAGACCGGCGTTCAGTTTTCCGACGGCGTTAACTTTATCCAGAGCCATATGGGCGTATTTCTTCGTTTCCGGATGGCCCGCCGCATACATGCCCAGTACATTGGCCAACGGCCCCACCTGAGCCGGCGCATCTTTAAAGGTGGGCGCTTTTACCCAGGAATATTTACCGTTGTCGTTGAAATCGGTGTAGCGCGGTTTGGTCTCCTCTTCCCACGGATGGCGGTTCCAGTCCCCGTCGTACCAGGAATGTTTAATACTCTCTTTAACGCTCTTTTTGAACAAATCGTCCTGGAAACTCTCGATCGGCATAAAGCGACCGACGTCGCCTTCCGGTATGTATCCGCCCGGCGTCCCAAACACCGTTCCTTCGGGATCTTCGGGAAAATCCGGTACCGAAAGATAATTGGTAACGCCCGCGCCGTACCGGAACCAATCGGGATAGAAAGCCGCCACAGCAGCCACGTCCGTCAGATATACATCCTTTATAAAGCTGCCGATCTCGTCGATGAGCGATTTGATGTAATAGAGGCGTTCGAAATTCAGAGCCGATTGACTGTCGGGATTGATGGGATTGGCAACGCCGCCCACCGCCAAATTTTGAATATGGGGCGTTTTACTTCCCAGGATCGTTACAATCTGGTTGGCCTTGCGCTGGTATTCGAAAGCCTGAAGATAATGAGCCGCTCCGATCAGATTGACTTCGGGCGGTAATTTCATGGCCGGATGGCCCCAATAACCGTTCGCAAAAATACCCAACTGGCCGGACTCAACAAAACCTTTCAGTCGCTCCTGCACATTTTGAAAATCACGCACACTGTTATTGGGCCAGGGCGATAAACTTTGCGCCAGTTTCGCCGTCTGTTTGGGATCGGCCTTTAAAGCCGACACCACATCCACCCAATCAAGAGCCGAAAGATGAAAGAAATGAACCACGTGATCATGAATTCCGTGGGCCGCTATAATCATATTTCGGATAAATTGTGCATTTTTAGGGATCGACATGTCCAGCGCATTCTCAACGGCGCGGACGGAAACAATAGCGTGCACCGTCGTACACACGCCGCAAAAACGCTGGGTGTAAATCCAGGCGTCGCGCGGATCCCGCCCCTGTAAAATATTCTCGATGCCGCGCCACATCTGACCGGACGACCAGGCATTGGTTACATTGCCGTTATCCACCTGGCAATCAATGCGCAGATGTCCTTCGATTCGGGTAACGGGATCGACCGTGATTCGTTTTGCCATTTATATATCCTCCTTCAACATTATTATGCGTGTTTTACTGCCGGAAGTACCGGAAAACGTTTGATAAAATAGAGGTAACCCATAATTTCGATAGCGATGATGCCTACCGTGATCATGATTTCCTGGAAGGCCGGGAAGTAGTGATAACCGTGCCCCGGATTAAATACGATAATGAACGCATCGAATCGGTACAGAGCGCCGGCCAGCACAATGAGTATCGAAGCGATGAACAATAAGTGGGGTTGAGTGCGATAGGCTTGCCGGAAAAGCATGACCATCGCCGCCGCAAATAGGACGGTTTCGATCCAAAACATGGATCCTGCCAAATCGAGGGCAAACATCTCTGCGGCGCGACCGCGGTATATGATATCCCCGAACCGGATCACAAGAAATAACAGCAACAACCAGGGTATGTAACGGGAAAGCTTCGATAACAACGACATTTCCAGCGGCCGTTTCAGTCCAACCGAAGCGAATAAGGATTCGAAGATGACCATAGCATAGCCCAGCGCAATGGCTGTAATCAAGAATAACAGCGGTATAAACAGCGTCTGGTACAAGGGAGAAAGCTTTTCCCCGGCGACGATCATCAATCCGCCTAATGAGGACTGATGCAAAGTCGGCAATAAAACGCCAAGGCCGATAAAGAAAAACATAGTGCGATTGATCAGACGCAATGGCTTGTCTTTTTGCAGCTTCCGGAAAATGGCGGGTGAAAATTCGATCCAGAGAACAACGACATAGAGCGAGACGCAAAGGGCCACCTCGAACATAATGGAATTAGGATTGTAATAGGCGGGCAAAAACACATTGTGTAACTGCCACCAGCGCCCCACATCAATATAGATGGAAATGATCGCAAGCGTGTAGCCAAACATACTGACCAATAGCGCCGAGCGGACCAGCGGATGATATTCTCCGCGGTTAAAAATATAAACCAGCAACGCCATGGCGTATCCTCCGCAGGCGAAGGCCGTGCCCGTGACCACGTCGTATACAATCCACAACCCCCAGGGATAGCCGTCGTTTAAATTGGTTACGCTGCCCAATCCGAATACGAAGCGCTTAATAATCAAAATGATACCGATTACAGCGAGGATGGTCAGCACTTTGAACGGTTTTGTCCAGATTTTACCGTCAATGGGTTTAAGTAAAGTCATCGTGCGCCCTCCTCTACTCGCCTTTGTCTTCATGTTTTGTGTTCCTGAAAGCAGCCGCTACCAGGCCTCCCAAAAGAACCAGAGGCGCTATTAGATTGTAATACAACGTGTGCTGTAACTTTTCCGATTTACCGCTGGCCGAATGCGGCGGTAATTTGGGTAAACCCAGTTTTTCGAACGGAACGGCGGATAATACGAAGTACTGCGTACCGCCGCCTTCATGCTCGCCGTACACATGATTGATATAACCATGTACGGGGCGGCTCTTTTTGTCATCGGAATGTACGGTATGGAGCGGATAGGCGTATTCCTCGCCTTCCTTACGTTCAACACGTCTTTTCGCTTCCGCCAGAATTTCATCCACGGTTCCGTAAATGGTTGCACCGGTGGGGCACGCCTCGCAACAGCCCGGTATTTTGCCTTCGGCAAGGCGATGTTCGCAGAAGAAGCACTTTTGTAATTTGGGGAAGGCTTCATCGTATTCAAACTTTGGAATCACATAGGGACAGGCCATCTGGCAGTAACGACAACCGCAGCAGGCGTCTATGTTCCAGCCGACGATGCCTGTCTTTTCATCTTTAATCAGAGCGGAAGTGGGGCAAACCGACTGGCAATCGGGCTCCGCACAGTGCATACACGCAGACCGTATAAACGAGAAACCGTCCACGGCCCGGTCCTTCACTGTGCCGTCGCCGTTTTTATATAGCTTGATTTTAATATATGATTGCGTGGATAAATCCGCTGCGGAATCCCAGACCTTATTGACGCCATGCCAGCGGTCCAGCTCCGAATGTTCCACCTTCAGATCGTTAGCCTCTTTACAACCCACTTCGCAGGTTTTACAGCCGATACAAAGCGTTGCGTCGTAAAGGATAGCCGGCGCATCGGGATTCCTTCCGCGATGCTGCCACTCCCGGGCGCGGACCGATTTAGCTCCGGCCGCGGTAGCAGCGCCGACGGAAAGAACTTTGAAGAAATCTCTGCGTTCGATATTCATCTTTCCGTCTCCTTTATTTGTTTTGGTCTTGATCGGCTTTGTCTTCAGTATCGGTTTCCGCCTCTCCAACCTTCTTCAGATTTTTGGAGATTTTAATTGCCGATGCAGCGGCGGCGCCTCCGGCTGCGCCGACGATCAGCGCCGCTCCCGATCCCATACCGCCGCCTTTATCCTGGTTAATATCGGGAAACATGGCGGGCGGCGCTGCCGTGAACACGCTGGCCTGTTGGAATATCGGTTTGGTAAATCCAACTTCCTTTTCGGTACAGCCGAAACAGGGGTGGCCAGTGCCAACCGGCCAGGCGTTGGCGCCCACATCGCCGTACAATTGCACCGGACAATTGGCGTGGGTTTCCGGTCCCTTACATCCTATTTTATACAGACACCAGCCGTTGCGGTGGCCGTAATCCCCGAATTCATTGACAAATCGTCCGGCATCGAAATGCGGCCGCCGTTCGCAGTTTTCATGCACCAGGCGACCGTATGCAAACTTGGGTCGCGATTTGGCGTCCAATTGCGGTATTTTCTGTAAGGTCAGATAATAAAGGACGGTCGAGAGCAAATTGTAAGGGCTGGCCGGACAACCCGGTAAATTGATGACCGTGTGATCGGGAATAATTTCATGGATGCCTTTTGCGCCGGTGGGATTGATGCCTGCCGATTGGACGCCGCCCCAGGAAGCGCAGGATCCGATAGCCACAATGGCGCCCGCTTTAGGAGCCAATTCTTTAATGATCTGTAAAGCGGTTTTGCCACCGATCTGGCAGTAAATGCCGTCATCCCTGGTGGGCACCGAGCCTTCCACGACCAGAATAAATTTACCTTCATTAGCCTCAGCGGACTGGTGAAGGGCCGCTTCGGCCTGGTGGCCAGCGGCCGCCATCAGGGTTTCGGAATAATCCACTGAAATTAAATCCAAAACAAGATGCTCCACCGTGGGATGCGTCGCTCTTAAAAGCGATTCGGTACAACCCGTGCACTCCTGAAAATGAAGCCAGATCACCGGCGGCCGTTTCGGATCTTCGATCGTCTTGGCAATCAAATCGGCCATTCCCAGTGGCAACCCCATTGTGGCCGTAATCGCCGTACAAAATTTCAGAAAATCCCTGCGGGAAACGCCGCGTACTTCGGATGGGCCCCGGTCGCTCGCGCCCTCTCCCTTATTCATGTTTCTTCTGGACATACCTGTTCCTCCGATTGTAAATACGCTCTATAGTTATCGAAATATGATTCATTTTGAATACGGCCGTCACGTTTGGCTACAACATACCTCTTTACCAAAATTAAGACAGCGATCACATTTCTTCGGGCCGGTTCGGCCCTTCCACCAGATGTTCCACGCTCACAATTTCGCATTTATAGTTCACTTTGACGGTATCGCCGAGGTGAACATCCTCCAAACCGTCGAGATCGATATTGAGATAGTAAGGATCGCACAGAATCTTGCCATACCGTTTGTTTTCGCCCACATGGATTTCCACGATATGACCGGAAAGTGCTCGTTTTACAGGACGTTGGCTCAATACACCGGACTCCGTTTCATAACACGGATATATAAAGGCAATAATTATGCCTTAACCGGAATATGCGTAAAATGGGTTTTAACAGGGAAAGAGTTTGTATAAATTTGCGGAAATCCGTAAATCTATTTATGGTTTTCCGCAAATATGCGGCAATTTTTCATGCAGCAATTCATATTTTTTGAGTTTATCCCGGAAGGTGGAAAGACTCATTTTGAGCAGCCGGGCGGCCTGGGATTGGTTGCAATCCGTCTCGCGCAGGGCTTTCATCAATAGATTCGCTTCAAGACAGGAAACGACCTGTTCAAAGCTCATGGATTGCTCGTAAAAACAACGGTCGCAGGCTTTCATCAATTCGCCCATGCCATCGGCGTGCCGTATCTCCTGCGGCAGTTCACGTAATTGGATGGTATCTTCTGCAAAAAGCGCCAGGCGCTGCACCACATTCCGCAGTTCCCGCACATTGCCCGGCCACGAATAGGCAAGCAGCGCTTTCATGGCATCTTCCGATACGTTTAAATGGTTATCGGAAGCGTAACGCCGTAAAAAATATTCGACCAAATACGGTATATCTTCGCGCCGTTCACGTAACGGCGGTATGGAAATAGGCACCACATTGATGCGGTAATAGAGGTCCGAACGGAAATTACCTTTTTCGATCAATATTTTCAGGTCAACTTTGGAGGCCGTGATCAGTCGGACATCTACCGGGATGGCATCGGTACCGCCGATTCGCATTAGCTCCCGGGATTCGAGCACACGCAATAGTTTGGATTGAATGCTCATGGGTACGTCATCGATATCATCCAGGAATATGGTTCCGCCATGGGCCATTTCGAACAGACCCCGTTTTTCGGAGTGGGCGGATGTAAATGCGCCCTTTTCATGACCGAACAATTCGCTTTCCAGTAATTCCGCCGGTAAAGCCGAGAGGCCAACTTTAACAAAGGACTGATCACGCCGATCGCTGCTGTGATGGATATAATCGGCAAAAATCTCTTTGCCCACGCCGGTCTCTCCGACCAATAAGACCGAACTGTCCGAAGCGGCAATCTTATCGATCTTATCGATGATATCCTCGATTTGAGGATTCCTGGTAATTAATTTTACCGGTTTTTCCTCTGGCATCGCTTCCTCACCCCTTTTATGTTTTTACGTATCTGTTTTTATATCAGCATTTTGAATTAAATGTTTGCGATTTAAATCTATTTAACCAATCCCCATGCCGGATTCATCCATGGCCATAATCAAGCTGATTTTTGAAAGGGTTTGATGTATAAATATGTTAAATGGCACAACAAAACCGTTATTGATTTGAATTTTTTTAATTCGTTCCTGTTAAATGACAGCATTTGTATTTAATACAATTTAGTTAAAGTTTATGCAAACCTCAATAACGATGTAATTCTGTTGACGACATCCATTAGGTGGGACATTATACATGCAGAAGTTGCCTGTCCGGTAATCTCCACTACGATCGATTTCGGCAGAAGATAACGTGCCGGTTTTCCACCGCCATACTCAAGGAGGCGCGTGTAGATCCGTTTTGAAAGCGATTCATCGCCGGAAACGCCGGACCTTCGTGCCCATCCTTGAGATTCAAAAGAAACGCATTTTTAATTCAGGAGCAACAGCTTAATACTCTTCGTACTTTTGCCAGCCTGCAGCCGGCAAAAGTAAACGCCGCTGGCGGCGGCTTCACCGTAATCGTTGCTACCGTTCCAGTAAAAGCGCACATTCCCTCCTGCGAGTTTTCCTTCGTGGAGGGTTTTCACCAGCCGGCCTGCGGTGTCAAATACCCGTAATTTGACCGGGGAGGTTCCCATTTGTTTGGGAACGCTTAGCTCAATAACCGTTCCCGCATTAAACGGATTGGGATAATTTTGACGGAGGACCAACCGCGCCGGTTGTAACGCCTGTTGTTCGCGATCAATCGATGTGGCCGTCGTGTCGTTGGCAACCAAACGAATGGCATCGGCCACGATATATGTGCCGTCGCTTGCACCATCGGTGATGCGGACGATCGCAGAATCGTCCTTTTCGAAATAAAAACGGCCAAACGGTACCCATGTGGCATTGTTTGCCGACTGATCCATATAGACCGTATCCACGCCGTTCCGATGCTCCGTAATGAACGGCGTATCGGTACAGCGATTAAACGCCGCCACCCACCAGGCTTGCAGTTCGTATTCGGCGGTCGTGCTAACCGGTACTGCAAAACGGGCGTACGCCGAACCGTCGCCTTTTTCGTTGAGCATAGAGGGCGTATCTCCCCAGTAACCGGCATTGGCTGTTTGAAACCAACCGCTTCCATATAACCGGCATTCCGGATCACCCGTGTCGATTACAGTTTCGATTAGCGGCTCTTTGGGCAAATTCAAAGAATCCTTGTGTACGACCGCCAATATCGAAGGCACTCCGCGGACCTCCGACGGCGAATTGACATATTGATCGCCGACGGCCATCTGCGTCGATCCGCCGCCATCCAGATTCATGGCCTCCACACAACCCAGATCTACCAGAATCTGAGCCATCTCTGGTAATCCCAGACCTGCGCTTTGCGATTGCCGGCCGTCTGCGACGAATAAAATGACATGGTTTTGCGCGGTATATCCCACCGCCGTTCGGGGATCGCCGTTATCATATCCGGCGGAGCCCCACAGTATTTCCTCGTCATACGTAACATGCACCGCACTGTCCTTTACCAGCGTAGGCACACCACCGATGCCCAGCATCACTTCGGCAAAAAGCGTACCTTCTTCTTTTGCGGGCGCCGGAAGCGGGTCGTTGTCCAGGTAGGTATACGGCAGGGGTTGATCGAATTTATACAAACCGTTGATGGTGCCGTCAAAATGATAAATCCAATCAACCGAAAGGACGCCGGTGGTATCCATACTGAACAAGCTGCGAATGACGGGATACGGCTCGTCGGCGCCGGTAACTTCCTCACGGTTCACACTGCTTACATTCCTTGCTTTTATTCGACCGATGGGATAAATGACCGCGGAAACCGAAATATCGCCGCTGAAAAATCCGCCATTAATGGCGGCGTAAGCGCCGGCATCATTGGTAAAATCGGTAACCAGTTTTCGGCTGGAAGATATATAAGGCCGAATGGTAAGGTCTTCACGATTCAAATCCACATCGAGATAATACGCATTAAGAGCAGGATCACTTCGATGGCCTTCATACAAGCGCAGCCCTTCGGGAAGTGCATAATCGGTATTTTCCTGCCACTGGATTTCGTCCGCAGTCAGCGGACCGCAGATTAATAACAAACCAACGATGATTATAAAACGTTTTGTTCTCATAACGCCGCCTCTTCAAATAATATCTTAACGGTAACGATTTTTTTGGGTTGCGCCTGAACGGGTATTGTATTACCGCGCTCCGGTTCAATGCCATGCAATAACTGTTCTTCCAGATTCACGTATACCGCCCTGCGAACGGTATTAAAAAATGAGACACGGCCCGAAATGGAATGGTCGGTGGGATTGTACAGACGCAAAATATAGCTTCTCTCTTGTTCGCTTTCAGCAGGCTTAAAGGCGCTGAAAATCAGCTCTTCCGGTTCAATCGACATCAGTGAAATGTCAGGCGACAGCGAGCCGGCGCTTCTTCCGGTCTGGAAAAGACGAACGCTGTTATTAAAATTAAGAGCTTCCTGATAAACGCCGCCCTCCTGCCAGTCGCCGGCGTGCGGTAAAAATGCCATGCGGAAAGTCTGTCGACCCAAACATTGCGATCCTTTTTGATCCGAATAATCCTGAAAGGAGCTTGGCTGCACTACGTAGCGGAAAGCGCGGAACAGGGTAATGGCCAGTGTCTGATCAGGATCATCCTGTACTTCATATTCTTTCAATCCATCCACAATGACGGCGGCGCCGGTTGTTCCGTTGCTTACGTCCACAAAGTGGTGCATGGGATAATCATACATGGGTTGTTCCACCCAGTCTGAAGTATCGGGACGGTGGGTCGCGCGTCGTACCACGTCGAACTGCCCCTCGGCATAGGAGTACGGGGCATTCAGGTTTAAAGGAAACATAAGACGCAAACGGTGACTTTCGGCGGTATTATCCGTATGCACGACCAACGCCACCCTTCGGCTGTCAGCCTTTAGCGTCACCTCCATCGTAACCGCAAGATCGACATGATGTCCATTGTTCCTGCGCGCCTCAAGGTTTCGCGGAACAGCAAGGGATAATCGTATTTCCGTGGTAGCCGCCAACGGTCCGTTCATTTTCAAGGCGCACTGCGCATGCTGTTTTAGGCTGGTAATAAACGGCCCCGCCGCATCATGAACCCAGGCGTGACCGGCTTCGCCTTCGTCGTAAAAATAGGCTTGCCGTTCAAACAGTTGCCCGTTTTCTTTATCAAATATATTCAGGGTTCCGTCTTTATTTACCTCAACTTTAATGAAACGATTTTCCAGCACCGGCCGGTCGTTTTGTTGGGATCCCAGCGGCGCCAAAGCTGATTCTTCCTTTCCGGCCGGAACAATTTGCCACGTTTTAAGCCCGAAGGCGGGCAGTTCCGACGCCCGGATAAAACAGTGGTACCGCATCATGGAAAAATACATGGGCCGGTCGATCATCTGTTCCAATACCGGCTCGACTTTGGTTTTGGAGAGTATCTGAACCTCGATCGCCTCGCCGGCCCTGTCTTTCAAAATAAAGGAATCGCGATCCAATGTTTCCGGGACATCAATATACGCTTCAACGATTTCGTTACGGGTGAACGTATTGGGGTTAACGGCCGCCAGATGCAGACTGTCCTCGGGATACGAAGTCAGGTCCAACTGTTTCGCCAGGTGCCGGCAGGCGCGGCCGAAGACGCCGCGGGCGATTTCCCGGCATTGTTTGTAGCGATTGACCATATCGTCATGAACGTCATCGAGACTGCAGCCGCCGATCGAATCATGCGCCGAATTTTGCAATAACCGTTGCCATGCCAACTCCAGATAACGGTCGTTGGTATCCAGTCCCAGAAGCCCCGCCATTCCATTAAACGGTTCCGCATATAACTGCAGCCATCGCTCCGTGTCAAAATTCATTTGTTTCAGATACATACGCGCCGAGGTGGTATAGCCGTAAAGATTTCCCGAACGGTGATCATACTGGCTGCTGCGTCGTTCGCCGTGAACCAGCTTAAGTTTCTCGGGATCCATCTCAGCTTTCAGCTCCGCCAGATAGGATTCAAATGTGCTGTGGCGTACTTCATCATGTTCCAGGCAGGCATCGGCGTCTTTAATCAACCGAACCGTTTTGGGATTGGGACCGCTGGAATCGTGTCCTTCGGCCCAAAATATATGGGGCGTCGTAAAATCATGAGCTTGTTCTTTAATGATCTTTTCGACGGAAGGCTTGACGTTCCCTTTAAAATAATCATTGTTTGGCCTTAAAAGCCGGTAATCCTCCCGGTATAATTCGGGATCTGCAAAATGAAACGGTTGCCCGCCGCGATTCCAGGGATATTCGATATCGGCGACCTGTTCATTGTGAATGACGGGGCGATAAATATAGAAGTAAAAGTTGTATCGCGGCATGGTCGAAAAGCGAGAACTCAACACCCGGGTTCCGTCCGCACCTTCCCAGATAAACTCCGCCTTCGGGCTGTCGAGGCTGTTGATCCCGCGATAAAACATAACGCCGTCTATGCCGAATCCCTGGTATATTTGCGGCAACTGGGATATCTGGCCCCATGAAAACGGCGAATAGCCCACTTTCATTACATGACCAAATGCACGGGCGATGCGGTGGCCTCTCAATAAATTCCGAATAAGATTTTCACCGCCCACCTGAAATTCTTCCGGTAATATATACCACGGGCCAACCAGAATACGGCGCTCGCCGATCAGACGTTTAAGCAAATCGCGGCGGTGCGGTCGCGCCTCCAGATAATCTTCCAGTACAACCGTCTGGCTGTCGAGATGAAAAGCCCGGTATTCGGGTTCATTCCTGAGTATCTCGAGCAGCCGGTCGATCATATTCACCAACATTTGCCGGTTTTTCTGAAACGGGAAACGCCATTCACGATCCCAGTGTGTATTCGATATAACATGAAATATTCGCTTTGCAGACATATAACTCCTATGAATTGATCATTCCTTTGTTTTGTATGGATTCAAACCATCATAACATCCGGTTAACCGATCCTCGGTTCCAGAAACAGTCCGTGCCTGATCAGCACTTCCGGCAAACCGTTCTCACAAACAATTGTTGCCGCTTCGAAATCATGGGCCTGCGTCTCGGAAAACGGCACCGCCACGCACAAACCGATGCCGGCGGCCCGGATGGCTATGGCGCCGCTTTCGCTGTCTTCGAATCCGATCACCTTATCGAACTCGTTCTTATCAATACCCATTTGATGCAGGGCAAGACTATACAAATCGCGATGCGGTTTCAGGCGAATCTCGCTGGAATCGCTGGCGGTTATGATTCCGTCATAAAGCGATTGGTAATCGGAAAATTGCTGTTTCAGAAACGCTTTGCGTTCCGGACTTACAGGCCAGCGCTGTATCCGTTCTGCTAAAACGCGAAACACCTCCTGTAACACAATATGGGCTTCGTAAGCAATCGAAGAGGTTACAATCGCAATCTTCGCCGGTCGTTCGGCAAAAGCTTTACCGAGCCTTTGTAAACGCTGCCGGACTTGTTCATCGAGCCGCAATGATTTTCGATCCGTCCATTCCGATTCAACTACGGGAAGGGCTTCGTCCTGCAGCCAGCCCCTGACCAGCGCGAGCATCACACCGATGCCGGGCATGGGTTCGATCAGATTATGGCCCGGATCATTAAATAAGCTTTCCGAGAGCCGGACAGACTGCCCGTCTGCAATCTGCGCCAGAATTTGGTGATAACGCTGATAATAAATGTCCACCGCCGCCCGCACAATCGCATTAAAATCAGTAATGATAAGGGCTTTGGCGATATTTTCCAGCATGCGCTCCGATCGGGGACCGCTGCCATTCGCATCCGTTATTATTTGCCGCCGCTGCTCCACATCCCGGAGGGCTTCGCCTCCGAAATGCTGAAGATTGATGCGCACTTCCTGGATTCGTTTGGGATCCCGACCCTTTTGCAGAAACCAGACAGCGGCCTCTGCGAAGGCTTTTTTTAAAGCATATTCATCGATATGGGATCGATACGTTTCGATCAGGTACTCCACATGGCGGGTTGTACTGTTGCCAATGATGTTGGGATAATCCCGTTCGCGATTTAAACCCGGCCAGGAACGCTCATCCATGCGGTTGGTAATTTTCCGTACCATGAATTCCAAAGCATGAATACAAAGCGTTTCGGTGGTTGTTGTGGTGCCGTCCATATCCATGACAATGGCCCTGACCTCATTTAAGGGAAGCGAAGGCGGAGGCGCTAATGGTACAATTTCATAAGCCGGATGTACATAATCCGGGTTGCGGATTACCGTAAACCGCTCGCCAAGCGATCCCAGGAGTCGGCTGGCTTCACGTTGATCTGTAAATTTTTTAATGGGCATATACGAGCTTATTTCCTTTGGGTTGATTTGTTATTCATTTGTTCGGCTTTCAGAATTGCCGGGAGCACTTCGGTTAAAGAAACCGGCGCCGGTCGATCATCCAATTCCAAAACGACCATATAACCGCCGCCGGCATCCATCTTTTTGAGATGTTGCACCAACGCCCATTGCCCGCTGACCGAACAGACCCCGTCCCGTGGATTCCAGAGTTCGAAAGTGGTTAAACAACCCAGCGAAGGCGTAAACGGGTAAAAAATTGCATCCTCATAAAATTCAGGATCGATAGTGGTACCGTGGGCAATAATCTCCGTCCGGCCGGCCTTACCGGCGTAATAGGCTTCATACGCCGGCAAATAATCCCTCCAGGATGCCGGTAAACACTGTTCATACAAACCGCGGCGCCAGCGCTCACGGATGAACGATGTATCCCGGAAAAATGCCTGCGGTTCGATTTCAAACGGTAAACGGGTTTGTACGGTAGGCGTCGGCCCGATAAATACATTGTCGGAAACGGTAAATCCCTCCAGGGCATATACGCCCTGCGGTGTATTTCCATTGGTGAGATACGGGGGCATCTGACTTGCCGACAACGCTAACTGGCCGACATGAAAAAGCGTTCCGTCATTCGTACGTAAAAAGTCGCCGTCCCGATTACGTATGATTAAACATCCGGGATAGCGCCGGTCTTCGCGTTGGAGGCTGAAGACCACCGTTTCCCCTTCAAAAAAAGGCGCCGTAAACCAATCCGCCAACGGGGGGCGTTTCTTCTTACCGGCTCTGTTGGTCAAATCGGCTTCGAGCATGGTTAAGATCGGGTCATCCCGCCAGTTCGGAAACCGCCTTCTCATGAGCGCTGCATATTGATTTTTGAGATCGGCAGTACCCTCCCGGGTCAGATAAAACACACACATCGAGAATAATTTGGTATTTGCAGTGGTGTTGTTGGCAATTGCTGCTATTGGTTCATCGAAACGATGGGGATAAGCGGTGATGATCATTTCCAATAAGGCGCGGCGAAACGCAGGCGAACGCTGTTCAAATTGCTTTAAAGCCGTAACAGCGGCCGAGTCCGTAACGTCCGACGTATAGCGTAAGAGGCCCATAGCCCAGAATGCGCCCATGTAAGACTGCTCGGTGGAGCCGGCCAAAGGCTGTTTTAAGGCGTTTTCAATGGTATGGTCAATCAACTCATGTCTGAACTGACTCCGTTCGGCCTTTACGGCGCGCTCGGACGATAATTGTCGATATCCGGTCTCCCGCTGAACGGGCATGCAGCCCGTCAGAAAGGCAAGCATCGAACACAGCGCCAGGCTGCTCCTTATAACGAGCCGATTCAAATTCCAATCCTCTTTTGTAAATTGAAAGTCATAAAAACTTCTCCGGTTCAGACCGGCGTTATTTAATCATGTTTCAATTGTTTTAAATAATAAAAGCGCCGGTTATCACAGGGCTCGCAGGTATTCGGCGCACACAGCAGTTTATCGGGATAGGATCGGAAATAGTACAGACCCTCTTTCAAGAGCTGCGGAACCGATAACAGATAACCGGATAATCCGTTTTTTCGGAACGGTTCGATGTGTTTATGCGCTCTCAGATACTGTTCGAAGTTTGCAAACGGTTTACTACAGCCGGGTGCCTGCCGGAGCGGTTGTTCCCCGAAAACGGATACGCCTACCGGCAAAACGTGCAAATGCTCCCAGGGTGAAAATGCAATCCAGGGTAAGGGTGCGATATTCTCCAGATAGTGCCCGAACGACAGCGATTGAAAATCGACGCCGGGCATGAATATGCGTCCGGTCTCCTGTTGTGCGAGCCAATCCATAACGCTGCCTTCTCCCAGGGGGCTGGAGGGCGCGTTGTGCCGGTCAATCGCTTCCCGAACCGCACCCCACAATGCAAATGAATGCGTGGCCGACGCTGTACGCACGACGTTTTCACAGCGGCGAAATACTTCCGTTAACATGCCGACTTTACTGTGCGATCGTTCCGGATCGAAAATTTCCTGTTCACCCTGCGTCTTTTTGAAACAATATGTGAAGGTCGGCATGATGAGCGATCCGTCCTTGCCCACGATCGTTTGCAGGGCATTAATAAGGTCTTCGGCGCTGAAGTTCGGGATCGCACTCCGGAGTCGACGTATTGAGCTATGGAGCAATAGATGTTCGCCTTCTTTTATACCGAGCTCTTCTAAAAAAGTGTGCAGTTCCATAAATCAACAGCGTTTATTTGAAGTTATTGTTATATACTCATTTTTTTAATAACGTCGGCATTATCGCCTTTTGGATGTAAACCGAATCCCTTAAGATTTTTGCACGGGCGTCGTCCTGCCGCCGCAAACCTTCGTAAAAAAAATATACTTCTCCCTGTATGCCCTCTTTGCGATTCAAACGCACCGCTTTCAATATATAATCTTCCGCCATCAGGTAATCGCCCACGCTCAGCAGAAGCCCCGGATAAATACGATTCATTTCCGATGCTTCCAGCTTCAGAGCGTCATACCGTTGAGAGTATAATACATCACGGTATTCCGCAAACGTATGCCGGTAATGCTGCGGAATCACCACATCGGCGTATCCTTTTCGCAGCCAGGTAGGCCAATCCTGCAAATACTGTTCGTAGGACCAGGGATAAACGCTGGGCGCCCATGAGACCACAATATCCGGATTGACCGCTTTTGCCTCGTTATAAATCCTCTCCGCCAGTTGGTTTAATCGCTCCGCCCGCCAGCGCATCCAGCCCGGATCATTGGGATTGTCAGGTGGTTCTTCGCCGTCGTGGTCTTTTTTGTAGCGTTCGATGGTATACGGTTCATAACCGCCTTCCACCGGCTGCGCCGGCAGACGATCATCACCCTGAATGCCGTCCACGTCATACGTTCTGACGACTTCCGTAACAAGCTCTGTTATAAATGTGCGTACCTCAGGATGATAGCCGTTCAGCCACTCGAATCCGTTTTTGATTAACAACTTACCGTGACGGTCCTTTGCTGCCCATTGCGGGAAGCGTTCGATGATATGGCCGCCGCCTTTTTGATACGAGCTTGCCAGCCCGTATTCAAACCAGGCATAGACCTCTAAGCCCTGTTTGTGCGCTTCTTCGATTACCTCGCGCAAGGGATCGCGTCCGCTATAATCCGGGTGCACGGATCGCCCGAAAAGCGAATCCATAATCGCGCTCCGGTACAGCGTCCAGCCGCCGTTCCAGACGACCGGACAAACCAGGTTAAAGTTATGGGAGGCCAAAAACCGCATGGCTTCGGCGATATTGGCGTGACTTTTTAACACATCACTATCCACGTTGGTCAGCCAGACGCCACGCACCTCCGCCGGCGTGGTTGTTCCCGAATTTGTACCGGAAGTGCGGCAAGCGATTACGATCAATAATACCATCCATAAATATTTCAAAGATTTGCCTCGCTTAATCGTCAAATGCAATATCGACATCTGTGTTTTGAAATGGATTTAGACTGTATTCCAACAACACGGCCCATTGTCTTCGGGTTGCCTCTTTTTTTAACGCGTTGCCTTCATCGAATCCCAGTGCTTCTGCGAAAGATTGATCTCTAAAATAGTCGAACGCCGCCTTCGAGTTCGATGGTTCGTTTTTGTTGTTCGGACGCCCGAGGATCGACCAAATCGTTAGCAGCAGAGATCCGAGCGTAACCGTCTCATGCGGTTTAAAAAGCGACGCATCCCGGCGTTTCTTCGTTTCCGGAATGCGCAAGGCCGCATTTAGTTCTGCGCCGGTAACGGCGCGCTCCGGGAAAATATAAAAACGATTTGCCCACTGGCGGCTCTCTCCCCGGCCTTTCAGCATCCCGCTGAGCGCACATTTTTGCAGGGCATTAAATTCGGGCGACTGCGCATCCACATCGCTAAAAGGCATGAGCCATACGCCGTTATCCAGCAGAACTTGTTGCAAAGCGCGAATCGATATATCGCGCGGTTGTTTTTGATCCCGCACGCACAGCGCGGCCGCGGCGCCCGCGGCCTGTCCGATTTGCATAACCACCGGCTGCAAACGCGTACAGCCATTCACCAGATGCGTTACGGAGATATTTTTCTCAGCAACCAACAATCCGTCGATTTCCGCCGGTACCATACAGCCGTAAGGTACATTAAAGGCAGGAATGGAAGGATAATGCTCCTGCTGTTTCAGTTCCGGTTCGTGATGGTGATCGATGGGGTAATCGCCCACGGCGACGCCGCTCTTGTAAAGCGCCCGACCGGGATTGGCGTAGGGATCAACGATATCATCCGCGGTGAGGGTAACGATGCCTTTTAGACGGCGACTTTCACGAATGTAAGGGATGAGCGCCAGTCGATCCGTACCCGGAAATTCGTCGGAAGCATAATCGAGATGATCGAATCCCAGTTCCTCCCGGATAAACCGTACAAAGTGCTGGGTGTGCCGTTTGGCGTGCTGCAACTGCTCACGGCGCTGTTCGTGCGACATCTCCGGTACGAGTGCAAAATAATCATTGCCCCGGATCGGCCAGTTGATCATAAATTTGTTATTGGGCAGGCGTCCGTATTCGAGCATGGTTGCGGCATCCACCTGCGGCTGATTACCGGGCGTCGACCACTCCTTACAACAACCGCGAAAAAGTTCGGGATCATATCCGGGCGGTTGAGGTTGGGTTTGGCCAACCGGTCTGCCCGTATCCTGCAATACGGCCACATAGGTCAGATCCTGAATATATTGATCGGATTGATGCGGGGCGTTCGCTTCGCCGCTTTCTTCCCGGCTGTCGCGTCCCAGCCGGTATGCGCAACCGGCGGCAGCCATAAAATCGCCGTATTCGGTTGCATCAATAGAAATCGCGGCCTGTACCTCGATCTCTGCGCCGTTCACATCAATAAATCGGGCGCCCCTTACCCTTTGCCCCTTTTTGAGCACAGAACGCAGCTCCATGTGCTTGTAAATGTGCAGGTTTTCGTAAGGCCGGGCCATTTCATGAAAAATACGATTACCGACCGACGGCTCAAACAGGGTATGACTAACCCAACCGGTTTTTAATGCCTCGGGTCTTCCGTAATGATCGTATAATCGGCGACGAAACACACCCCACAAACCGCTCGGTAAATCGTGGTTGCCGTCAACGGCGCTCACGCCTGCCGCCGTAAGCATCCCACCCAACCAGGCGTTTTCCGACATTAACACCACTTCCACGCCGGCCCGCGCCGCCTGGATCGCGGCGCAGATACCGCTTGTACCGCCGCCGGCAACGAGCACATGGCATTCTATGCGTTGCTTATTCATTTTCGATACCATTATTACAAACTTATTTAGGCTTTATGCCCATTTTCAATTGGGATCCAAATGCCGGTACCACAGAAAATATAATCCCGTGGATAAACCCCCCAGCAATATGAACAGCACGCCGAGAATATCCCAGCGTTCCATCACCACCATCATCACGGTCATGAATAATACCAGTTGCCACGGCACAGCGAAAAAGATGGCGGCGATATCGCGACGGTTTTCGGCATTGATTTTTGCCACCGTATCCTCCGGCAATTGCCTGCGAATGGCCTTCCAGAATCCGAACGGCCGCGTCTCTTTATAGAACGTGAGCAACGTCTCATTGGCTGTCGGACGTGTAAGCATGGTAGCGATGATGGTGCCCAGCAACGACGTCGCTGCCACAAAGGAAAAGATCAAATATTCCGGCCAGTCGGGGAACACAAATTTTTGAAACAGAGCCGCCGCCATGCCGGAAAAGGTGCCGATTGCGAAACCATAGCCGTTGAGTCGCCACCAGTACCATCGCACCAACAGCGGGATGATTAGTCCCGAAATGATACTCATCTGAATCCAGCCCCAGATTTCGTTGATGCTCTCGATTTTAAGGGTAAAAAATAAACCCAGCCCCACAATGATTACGGAAGCACCGCGACTGTGCAGCATCAGTTGTTTATCGCCGGCATGCGGGTTGATAAAGGTTTGATAGATATCTTTCACCCAGTAGGAAGCGCCGGCGTTTACCACCGAATCAAAAGTGGACATAGCCGCCGCCATTAAGCCCGCAACAAGCAACCCTTTCAATCCGATGGGTACAAGCTGGTTAATGACGATAGGCAAAACGGTTTCGGGATCCTGGATCACCTGACCGCTGTTGGCGCCAAAAACAATACCCATAATGGCGATAGCAGCCACAAAGGGCCAGCGCAGGGAAAGCAATAAAATCCAAAACATGGAAAGCAATCCGGCTTCCCGGTCGTTCCGCGATGCAAAAAAGCGTTGGATCATATAACCGCTTGTTCCGGCGCTGCCCTCAATTACCGTTTTGATCAGGTAAAAGATGATGGTTAAACCGAAAAGATTGTAAATGGAATAGGCCGTGGATTCGGGCAGGTGCATCTGCCATGGGGGTACTATCGAAGTCCACGCCTGGCGTGTTGTTTCCAAAATGGTGAAGCCTTCGTCTTTGAGCGGCACCGAAACGGCAAAATCGGCTGGCAAACGGAACTGAGTTATGGCGATAAAGCAGATGGTGACGATGGTTCCGAAGATGAGTATACCCTGGAAGACATCGGTCCAGACCACGCCGTAGAGTCCGCTCGCGACTGTGTAGATCGTCGCGAGTAAAATCATGAGCGCAGCAGCCCAGAAACGCGGCGGCAACCCCACCCAGGCGGGGAACCCCAGGAATTCGCCGATAAATTTGCCGGCGCCTACCGCAAAATAGGTGATAATGGCAATCGAACTCAATAATACGGAAGCGGCCGCGAGAATACGGGCCAGTTTGCCCTCCAGACCGTCGCCAAAGCGTAGCTTCATCCACTCCGCCATGGTCATGACGCTGGCGCGCCGGTTCCATTTCCCCATAAAAATCATCAGAAATGCCATGATCAGGACTATACCGCCGCGTATTTCGATGAAAAAACCGGTGGCGCCGAGGGCGTAAATGAAAGCGATATTAATCATGGTGCCGCTGATATCCAGATTGGACGCCATACCCGAAGCGCCTAAAACCCACCAGGGCAGGCGCCGGCCGCCCAGAAAATAATCGTCGATGCCCTGCGACGCCTTACGCTGAAAGTACATCCCAACGCCTACCATCGTCGAAAGATAAACAATCACAATCACATAATCGATTAGCGTCATGCTTTACTCTCCGTATCTCCTCCCGCTACCCGTTATTTAATCAGCAGACATTTGCCGGTCGCGCTTAACTCTCCGGCCCGGAGGCGGTAAAGATAGACGCCGCTTGCCAGACCGTCCGTTTTCAATATGACATCATGCCGACCTGCAGAACAATGCCCGCGATCGATCGAACGAATGCGCCGCCCGCGGACATCGTATAAATCCAACGACACATCGCTCGCGCTGGGCAACTCATACCGAATGGTCGTATGATTGTTGAACGGATTGGGATAATTGGATTGTAAAACGAGCGTTCCGGCGTCCGTCTGCGACAGACGTTTGTTAGCCTCTATGCCCGTGGGGATAATCACATCGGGCGAAAGGCGCCGGTTAATCATCAACATGGCGGCGTCGGCGATCAAATAACGGCTTTCTTCCAGAGATTCGTCATCGAGCATTAAAACATTCTGATCGCCGGGCTTCAGATAGATACTCGAAAGTTTGGCCCAGCCCTGCAGCTTCTCCTGACTTTGCAGAATCGAATACGTGGTATCCGTGTCGTACACCGTGTACTGGCCGCTGCCCAGGGTGAGGCCATGTTGATACGGAATATGGATATAAAGATCGTACCACGCCGGCCAGCGCACCTTAAAGCGAAAGCGGACGGAATCGACTTCGGATGCATCCGTACACCGGTACCGGTTTTGATAACCGCCGTTTTCAATGATCTGCCAGTTTTCGCTTAGATAATGAACGGCACCATCCTGTCCGTCGGCAATCTGAGCGGGCGGTCGCCAACGATTATCCTCACGATACGGAAGGGGTGCCTTCTCGCTATATACCGATTCCCGAAGGGCGTTCCCAAGCCGGTTATTGTTTTCCCTTAAGCCCTCATAAAAAAAGAATGCCTCGCCCATTACGTCTCGGGAACGATTAAGGCGAATTTCTTGCACTAAAGTGTCGGCGTCTATGAGATAATCGCCTACTTTAATCAACATCCCTGAAAAAACGAGATGTTCCTGTCCCGGGAAATTATCGAGCGAGTAGCCCAGTTGTTTGCTGTAATTTGGGTAACTGTAGCGATAAACCTGCGGGATGACATTATCCGCAATCCTCGCTTGCAGCCACGTTTTACTGTCCTGCAGATAATTGTTAAAACTCCAGGGATATACGCTTGGGCTGGAAGAGACCATCAGGTGTTCACTTTGGTTTTTTACAATCGTTCGTACTTCGCGGAAAAAATCGCTCAGCTTGTCTGCTCGCCACTGCATCCAATCCTCGTCCGACGGATCGAGCGGCGGCTGAACGCCCTCGTGCTCCGAAGCGTAGATATCTTTGGTAACCAGATCGTATCCGCCCTGATACGGCATGGCGGGAATTCGATCCGAAAATTCGATGCCGTCCACATCGTAATTGCTGAGTATTTCCCGGACCAGATCGTACATCAACTGCCGTACCTCCGGGTGGATACCGGAGAACCAGTAAAAGTCGTTGACCACAACGACGTTGCCGTCGTTATCCCTCGTCAACCAGCCCGGATTTTGATCCATCAGCGTTTGATAGGTCGGAAGATTATCGTATGCCCTGTGGGATGCGGCGAATCCGTATTCAAACCAGGGTAAAACTTCCATCCCGTTGCGATGGGCTTCGATGACAATCCGCTGCAACGGATCGCGTCCTTCAAATTTGGGATTGATCGCTATATCCGTAAGACTATCCATCACCGCGGAGGGATATAAGGTAAGGGCCGGATTCCAAACCACGGGAATAACCACGTTGATCCCGATGGAATGCAGGTAATCCATGGCTTCGGCAATAGTGCGATCGGAATACAACACATCGCTGTCCACACTGGTAATTTTGACTGCACGAAATTCCGCAGGATGCGCAGCGCACAGCCAGAGGAAAGGAAAAGCGGTTAGAATGATTGCAAGGAACGTTTTGCGCATAGCCTTACTTTACGAACAAAATTTTTTGCGTTTTCAACACATTGCCATAAGCCATACGCACAAAATACATTCCGCTGGATAGCATGCCCGCATGAAAACGGACACTGTGGCGACCGGCCGCAAGCGCTTGCTCCAGCAATATGCGAACCAAGCGGCCGTTGCAATCATATACCTTTAGCGTAACGCGGCCTTTTTTTGGAAGCGAAAAACGAATCTGTGTTTCGGGATTGAAGGGGTTCGGATAATTATCCAGTAATTCCACGCGGTCCGGCGCCGCTGTTTTTTCAGTTTGGTCTCCCAGATTCACAACTACATCCGGACTAAAACGGCGGTTGATTTGCAGCATAATACCGTCCGCTACCACTGTTTTAGAAGCCGAAACGCCGCTTGTGCTGAGTTCCACAACCGGTTGCTCGCCCGCCTGAAAATACATGGTTTCGATAAAAGTCCAGCCACGGTTGGATACATCGCTTTCGTCGATATACTTGGTGATTCCGCTGCCGTCCAGCAATTTCACGGGAACGGCCTGGGCCAGGTCGCTGCCGTACGGCTGATACACATACACATTATAATAGGCTTCATTATCGACCGAAGCATAATATGTGACAGAGGCGCCGGATCCGCCCCGGGCGCTCAGAGCATGGCCGTCCGAGCTGTAATAACCATCGGATCCGCTGCCTTCAACCTCCTGCCAGGCGCCGTTTATTTGTACCAGGGAATCGGCGCTTTCCTGAACAATGGGCGCTTTGGGACGCCACACGATTCCGCGCAACAAGGGGCGGGCGTCTTGCGAAAAGACGCCGGTTCGCAACGCCTTGCCGATGGCAGGCAAACCTTCGTAAAACCAGAATACGCCGCCTCTTACATCCCGTTCGCGGTTCGCCTGTACAAATCCGGAAGCCAAATCGATGCCGGCCTGATAATTGCCCGAACGGATCAGCATGCCGGGATAAAAGTGTTCGTAATCTTCGGGAATCTGGCCGTTTAACACTTTATTCAATTCATAAACGTACGAACTGAGATCATGGCGATAGAGTTGTGGATTGATCATATCGACCGTTTGCTGGCTAACCCAGTCCCGCCAGTCCTGCATAAAGTTATTGTAACCGTAGGGATAAACGACAGGCGTATTGGAAACGATGATATGGGGATTTTCGGCTTTGACGGCGTCGTAGAATTTCCACATGAATTCGTTTAGAATCTCTGAGCGCCACTCCATATAAGACGGATCGGTCGGCGGCGGAGGATCGGCGCCGTCGTGCTCTTCACGATAACGGTTAACATGGGCGTCGTCATAACCAAAGTCAGAAGTGGTTATATTGCCGTTATTGTCCAGCACATTGCCGTAGCGGATACGATCCAACTGGATGCCGTCCACGTCGTAATTTTGTATGATTTCAATGGCCAGGGCAATCAAAAATTGCCGGACTTCTTCATTGGCCTGGCTCATCCAGTAAAACTGATCATCCGATTCGGCGGTATCCATATTGTAGCGCTTACCGGCCCAGTCAGGATTATTGGCCAAAATCGGGCCGCCCTCCTGACCGAACGAAGCGACAAAGCCGTATTCGATCCAGGGATGCACTTCGATGCCCACGCGATGACCCTCGGCGACCAGTTCCGCCAAAACATCTCTGCCTTCGAACATGGGATGCACTCCGGCGCCTGTAACGGATTGCATAACCAGGCTGGGATAGAGGGTATAACCGTTATTGTAAATAACCGGAAATACTGCGTTGATGCCCCACGCTGCGAGCGAGTCCATGGCTTCGGCGATATTCGGTTTTGAAAACATGACACTGGAAGCCACGTTGGTCATCCAGACGCCGCGCAACTCCCGCTGCATATTCCGGGCGACGCCTATCTGCAAAGCAATAACCAATATGAACAGCCAAAACAGTTTGTACGGGATTGTATTATAACGTCTCATACACAAATACCTTTTTAAACGTGAGTGCACAAACCGCCGTATAATCGTAAAACCGCAACAGACAGCATTGACAGGTCAAAGTTACGGGTTTTGGGCGGCGGTTCATAATCGTTTTTACGAGCCTTTCTAAAAACGCAAGCCCAGCGATATATATTGTACCGCGTTCAACCGTCCGTGATCGGCAAAGGCATAATCAATAATAATATTTTCCAGCATGATGCCTGCGCCGGCGGTAAACCCGCCCTCGGCATCGTCGATAAAAATCTGACGGTAGCCGGTACGCAGAAAGTATCTTTCCTGTATGCTGTACTCCACGCCCATGTTGATATGACTGTCGTTATTGTTGGGATAAAGGACGTCGCTGCTGAGCAACAGGCGATGGAATGCGCTTTTTAATACCTCATATCCGGCGCCGAAGCGAAACGTCACAGGCAAATCCCAGGATCGTGTAATCTGGTATGCTATGATACCGTCGTTGTTTCCGTCCACCCGTGGGTCGGGATCGAATCGTACAGCTGTATCCGGGCCGTGAAGGCGCATCTCGCTTCCGAAATTGGAGATGCTCATGCCGATAACGACGGGATTGAACGGCGTGCGATAACTGAGGCCCAAATCCACCGCCACGGCCGAGGCTTTCATGTTCCAGATGGCCGAATGAATGTATTTAAAGGAGCCGCCGATGTTAAAGCGCTGCGTCAAATTACGCGCGTAGCTCATGCCGGCTTGCATTTCCTGGACGGTGAATAGTTCTCCGGTGCCTTCCGGCCGTTCTTCGGTGGTCACTTCCATTTCCCCGGAATTCAGTACATAGAAGGAGGCGGCCATATTACCCCAGCCGCCCATGTTCAAAACCATGGCGCCGTAATTTAAATCGATGCCGGCGAACCAGGCGATATTGTTGAAATAAACCTGATGGTTTTCGATCCCTGCTGCCAGAGCCGGATTCCAGTACAAAGCCGAGGCATCGATGCCATGGGCCACCGCGCTGCCGCCCATGCCTACACCGCGGCCACCCACACCGATTTGCAAAAAATTGCCGGCGGTCGTTCCGACCTTCGACTGCGCCATCAGAAGCGCCGCTCCGAATAAAAGCATAAACGTTACTTTATGTAGGATTTTCATACTCAAATACCTTTCCATTTGAGTCTCGTTAATGCGTTAGTTTATGATGGCAAACTTGCCCATTTTTTCGCCGATACCGGGGGCATCGATGTGGTAAACATAGAGACCGAAGGCAACTTCCAGCCCGTCTTTGCTGACCAAATCCCAGCGCTTGGTTCCGTTTTCCAATCCCCGGTGTTGCAGCGTACGAACCAGATCGCCGTTTACGGTATAGATGCGAATGGTACACTGGGAGGGTAAATTGATAAAGCGGATAAAACGCTCGCCCCTTCCGGTAAAATACGGTTGCTTTTCCAGAATCGAAGAGACCACATAGGGATTCGGCACAACCTGCACCTCATCGAGCACGGACTGCGAAACATGCTCCTTTTTGGTCGCCTTGAATGTTTTAAAGGCATAGCGATCGCGTTCCGAAAACGGGATATTATTACGAACGATATAACGGTCGCCCTTTTGCGGCGGCCTCCATTCCGATTCAGGCAGTTTATTTCCTTCCGCATCAGTGGGCGCTTTCAGTGTGAGTAACCAGGACTGGCTGTAGAAGACCGCATCGGGCGTTCGTTTAAATACCAGATAAATGTATTCTCCGTCGGCGTCCAGACGCCCGTTATTCGATCGGGATTGCTCGGATATAACGTATTCCAGGGGATCGCCGGTATCTTTTTCGTAAACCTTAAAATTCACCGCTTTCTTGTTATCGCCGAATCGAGACGTACGGGCCGAATCCAGAACTTCGTTACTGTCGCCAAATTCGACGACGAACGAGATGGGCTGCACCACCGGCGAAGCCTCTGAGAAGGGGCGTACATTAAAATCCATATTGGTTTGAGATTCCAGGCTCCAGTCCGAGGCTTCCTTAACCGAATCGGGATGGGGAAATTCATTCTGAAACTGCAATACGAAGCCCTGATCCAGAATTTCCTGCGTCCAGTTGCGCTGGTATTGACCTGTCGAAAAATTGCGCGGCACTTCCGTTTGGTTGAGTATGGTATCGCCGCTGGATTCATTCACCAGAGTAAAGGTGCTGGTTTCGTATTCCACCGCGGAACCGGCCGATTCGGTTGAAAAGGCGACGCTGTACGATGCGTCTTTTAACAATTCCTCTCCGATAATTTCAATGGCGATGCGCCCCGTGGCCACGCCTTCCGCCTGCTCCAGAAAACGTCCCACATCTGTGCCGCCGGCTCTTAAATCCGTCGGTCCGGGATTGGGCGTTGCAATGGCCGTATTGGGATCCTTACTGGAAATTTCACCGCCTTCGACGGTTATGGAAGCGGGCGATTCGCTGGGTGTGATCGGCGCCAGATAGGGCGAATCGGCCAGTCCCCGTTCGTAAAAATCCTTGTCATATCCCTTGTCATAGGCAGTTACGGCATAATAGTACGTACGACCGTTAATCACATCTTCATCGATAAAATAGTGTTGCAAGCCGGTGTCATCGCCCATATAGAAATGGATGCCAATAGGCGATCCGATCTCTTCGCCCACCTGCAGGGGGTGCGGACCGACCAAACCATTGGCCAGATCAAATTGAGCAATTGGTTTTTGAAAGACCTGATTTCCGCGGGCATCGGTAATATCTTCTGGTTCCAAAAAGTCGGGTTCGGTGGATTTATAAATACGATATCCTTCGAAATCATGGCCGTAAATGGGATCGCGACTCTGTTCGGCCAGATCGTCCCAAACCAGAATCACCTTGCCGTCCCCGGCAACCGCTTCAAGCTTCGGCTGACGCGGCGGTTTTGCGAACCGGTAATCGGCATCATAGATGCGCTGCGCCACCTGAGCGGTCTGAAAGACCGCCTGCTCATCAAGACCGAAGACCCAGCAAGTGGAGAAGCGCTCCGTATTTCCCGGCGAAAGATTAAAGGGCCCCGATCCGAAAATCCAATACTGGTTAACGCCCTGTTGCGGTACGGTAAAATAATCGGGTTTGATGCGCTGCCACATAGCGTCTTCATCCGTGATGAGGACGCTCCCGAAAAGCGGCGCCGTGAAACTGGTTAAACCGACCTGGTCGCTTTCGTCGTTATCCAGACGACCGAAATTGGGTTCGCCCTGATCGGGTTTGCCGTTGCCTTCGCCGGCATCGGGACCGGGATAACCTTCATCCTGCGGACCGGCGCCGTCCTGTCCCACATCATCCGTTTCAGGATTCCAGTCGCCGTCTTCATCCCCTTCAAAATGCTCCCTGGGATCGCCGTAGATACCGACAGGACCGAACACGAGCTGCCCCGCTTCATTGTCACGACTCTCGTCGAGCAAACCGTCTTCATCGTTATCAACGCCGTCGTCATCGATTCCCGGCGATTCCAAAAATTTCCAGCCGATGTATCCCGGCGGAATATCGCGATACTTTTGCCACACGCCGATATTATCGTGATCCCAGCCATAAACGAGGTCCATTTGTTTTTCAAAAGCCGCGTCATCATCGGTGGTGCCACGTCCGCCGACGCCGATATCGCCATACCCGCCGAAGAAGATACTGTCTTCATCGATACTGTATGTATGATCGCCGGCGTTGGATACCTGAAAATGGATAAAGATGATGTCTTTGGCCAGCGGATGCGTCCACTGAAAAAGGCGGGTTTCCACCTGCACGCCGAGCCCACGACGGGTCGTATCATCTTCATAGGGATAGAAATTAAACTCCTTGTTCCAGGCGTCATCCATTACGTATAACACTTCCTGATCGGCGTTGAACTGGTTCAGACCGAAATAACCGTTCCATTTACCGTCCCAACTGGCGTCTTTGCCGGGCCAGGTATCGGGCCAGGAGTTGGGATTAAGCGCGTTTGCGATTTCATTTTGTGTTTCATTGATGTATCCGGGTACGGGTTGGAACGTGTAAGGTATGTTGGTAACGGGATCGATTTCGCTTGTGGCGCCGCCCGGGTCGCGGTATCCATCCGAAATAATATAGGTAGGTTGCCCGTCTTTATTGCGTACACGCGCCGCAATAAAACCGGTCATCTCGTGGATATGGTCATGCCCGGTGCCCTTGGGCCATACGCCTCCGCCTCCGCTGGCCACATCGCTATCATTCCCGCGTCCGATGGTACCGTAATTGGTCACATCGGTCGAAACCTGGTTGGCATTGATGATCAATACCCGCCGCAGGGTGGGATCGCTCTTGTCGGGATCGATATAGATGTTGCCGTTCTGCGCCGGGAGACGCGTCCAAAGCATTAAAACAAAACCCGATACAACCAGAAACCACAACCTTAAACTGGTTTTTGATCGTAATACAAATGCGTGTGTATCCTTTGTCATTGGATGCCGTCCCTTCTTAGAAATCAAACTTAACACCGACTTTAACCTCCCTCGGAACCGGCTGCGCACCGGGATTCAATACATATTCGTAGCGACTGTTGACCTGATCCCATTCCAATTCGCGATGGGCCTGTTCATCACGCGGATCCAGCTCCGGGAGTAAATCTTTTCGATAGCTATCCAGCAAATTTTCCACTTTTAAGAAAATTTCAGTACGGATATCGTTAAAGTTGAACCGTTTATACGCCCTTAAATCGAGAAAAAACTCGCCCTGATAGCGGCCGGCGTTACGCAGTTCGATAATCCGGCTCTCGCGCTGTGTGGTCGGATCGGCCGGCGTAAACGGATAACCGGAATTCATACGTCCGATCAAACTACCGCCCCAGCTTCTCTTAGTGTAATTGACATAAGCGTTGACCGTATGCCGCAAATCCCAATTGAGGGGAACCAGGATGAGTGTGCTTTCGTTGCGGCCGCCGGCGTCGTAGAACTTCTGTTTCGGATCGCTGGCAATACCTTTAGCAACCTGATAGGTATAATCGACGCTTCCTGACAAACCGCTCTGCGGCAATCGTAATGTGCCGGAGAGCGTAATACCGCGCACATTGCCGTGATCGGTGTTGACATAACGTCCGTAGACGATCGTCCCGTTGGCTGCTTCGTAAAGGCGGGCGCCCAGCAGGTTACGCACGTCGCGATAAAATGCCGTTATATCAACCGATAAAAAAGACGTCAACTGTTGTTGCAGACCGATTTCATACATGGACGTCCGTTGCGCATCCAGATCGGCATTCCCGATGAACGAATTGTAGGTACCGATCACTTCGAATTCGGGATTTTCATACAATCGAGAAAATGTCGGTATCTGGAAGAACTGACCGTAAGCGGCGTGTATCACACCGCGGGCGCTGATGGGAAATGCTAATCCGAGGCGCGGCGACAATTGGGTTTTGGGCGTTGCGTCCTCATAGGCTTCGTCTTCCGGGAGGGCGCCGCCATAATCGGAATTGTTGCCGGGATTTTCAAAATTCACCGGTACCTTACTGTTGGCGTCAAAATAGTCGAAGCGCAGACCGGCGTTTACGATTAAATCCTGAATTTCGATTTTGTCCTGAATATAAGCTGCAAACTCGAGTGGTTGTTTATTATAGCGATCGTGCTGGGTCGAACTGAGCGGCGGAATGCGAGGCTCATAATCGCCGTACTCTCTGGGATTGACGATCAGGGTAAAAAATTCATAATTCAGGTCGTGTCGCCTGGCCTCCACGCCGAGCTTCACCAGATTGTACTGGTCCGCCTGCATCATAAAATCGGCGCGGGCAGAATAGGTTTCGCTGCGCCGGTAGAAATGATTGGGGTCCAGGCCGCCTGTGGAGAGCACGAAATTGGGCTGGTAAGCGCCGCGATGATACATGTAACGATAGCGCGGATCTTTCGGATCCTCATATTTGTAGGTTTCCACATCATTAATATAATAGGCAAGATTGACGTTGAAAAACATACGCTGGCTCAATTGCTGCTCTAATCGGTACACATGATTCATACCATAGCTGTATTGGGTCGGCCGCGACCCGGGATTTAATTTATGATAGTTGCTGAAAAATTGGCCTTCGCTTTGATTGCCCATGAAGGTGTACGACATCTTTAAATTTTGGGCGGCCTGCCATGTCAACTTAAATTGACCCGAAAACTTTTTGTAGGGATTCATGGGCACGGCAGCCGAATCGCCGCTGCTTTCGATATAATAATCGTCGGGATCGGGGCTGGTCATATTGGTGGAATCTTTGGGAAGGAAGACGCGGCGGCCGTACAACCAGTTGTCCTGATTTTCGATTTTTGCGGATGCAAAGAATTTGAGGTTGGGTATAAGCGGCGCCGGTCCGCTGACATGGCCCTCGAAATATTGCTGCGCGAAACCGTCGATTTCATCGATATTATAAAACACATCGGTACGATCGGAAATAAAATCGCCGCTGTATGCCGAAAAACTTCCGCTCAGTTGCTCGGTGCCCTCTTTGGTTACAATATTAACAATACCGCTCATGGCCTGTCCGTATTCGGCGTTAAACGTACCGCTGATGACTTCCAGCTCCTGAATGGCGTTGTTCTCCACGGGTACGGCCAGATTATTATTGAACGGATTGCTCACCGAGATTCCATCCACATAATACTTGATTTCCGATGAACGTCCGCCGCGAATATGGATGCCACCGCCCAGCCCCGTGGTGACCCCCGCACTCAGTTTCACGACTTCATCAAAATTTTCCACGGGCAATGCTTCGATGTCATCGCCGGATACCTTTGCCGAAGCGGAAGTACGGTCTTTGGTTACCAACGGATCGCGTTCGGCGGTAACCATAATCTCTTCGGAAGTTAAACTCTGCTCGGTCAGTTCAAAATGGACTTGTGTGGTACGATCCACCTCCACTTTCACATTTTTACGGATAATGGTTTGGTAGCCGATATAGGAGGCTTCCAAAATATAGACGCCCGGCCGGACGTTGATGATAAAATAGCGTCCTTCGCCATCGGCGGAAGCGCCCATCGGCGATGACAACGGGACTTCACGCCCGTTTTCCATCCGGGCTTTAACAACCACGTTGGCGCCGGCCAGCGCATCGCCGCTGTTGGCATTTTTAACAGTGCCGGCTATCTTACCGGTGGTCCCTGCCGGCAGGGACCATGCGGAGACGCCGACAAGAATCAACGCCCACACAAGGGTTATAAAACAAAACGGTATCGTAATAATCGAAGCGGCGCGGTTTATTGGTTCATGCCAATGATACGGACGGGGGTTCGGCGCTTTATGAGGGGATTTTTTCATGAGCGGCCATCCTTATAAAAATTCACTTGCTTTCAACATGATTTTGATTATATTTTTGATCTATAGGTTAGTTGCCTTAACTAACTTATTACAAAATAATTTATTTTTCAACCAAATTTCAAACATTTTTGCAAGGAGGTTTGTATGCGCTTGGCTACTTTCTTTTTAACCCTCTTACTCGGAGCCGGCATCCTGCTGGCACAGGCTCCCAGGACGGCTCATCTCTATGTCGTTCCGCTTAACGGCGATGCCGTTACGGTCGACGGCGAGCTGGAGGACTGGACGGACGCCGATTTTATCTACATTTCACAGGACGGCCCCAATCACGCCTGGTATGAAGGCGGACAGCCCACCGATTCTCCTGCCGATTTCAGCGGGCATGTCGCCATGAAAATGGATGATAACAATATCTACTTTGCAGCCCATGTGCGCGACGAAGGCGGCGTGCTGGTCCACGATCCCTATACCATCGAGAACGCCGGATTGATGTGGCAAAAAGACCATTTTGCCGCTTATCTTGGTTTGTATGATATCGACACCATGGCGCACAGTCCGCACGAAAACATCGTTAACATCCTCGACCCGGTTTCCGGCGATACGCTTCTGAGCGGACGTACCTACCGCATCAAACCGGGCGCCGATGACGATCCCGACAACGCCACTTTGGGTCCCGATTATCAGATCGGCTTTCCGATTCAGCCATACAATACCACGCTGGACAACGGCGCATTTTACGCCAGCGGCTCCGACATGATCAATTACAACTGGGGTTATGTGGACACGCTTATCGCCAATTCGGAGCTGGCAATCAAAGTTTGGGATGACAGCAAGGGCTATACCCTGGAATGGAAAGTACCGTTTGCTTCCCTGGCCGGCGATATTGCAGCGCCCTCTTCCCCCGTCTCCGGCGTGGAATGGCCGCTATATACACCCGAAGACGGCGATGTGATTCCTTTCGATTTTGACATGACCGACGAAGATCGGCCCAATGAAACCGCAGCCAATTTTCTGCGTTTCGGGCCCAACGGCAGCCTCTGGCGCGATTCCTACGGCTTCGGCGGCCGGGCGATCATCCGCGACGCCTCATCCATCGAACGGTCTAATTATATATTCACCCAATGGGCTGAAACACAGGATATAACCATCAACGGCGAAATCGATGACTGGGCCCATTCGCAGTTCATCGGTATCAGTATGGATTCGCCCAATCGCGGTTTCTATCCCGGTGGCGACTCGCTCACTTCTCCGGCCGATTTCGGCGGTTATGTGGCAACCAAAGTCGATAATGATAACATCTATTTTGCAGCCTATGTGCGCGACGAAGAAGGCTTGCTCATTCATGATCCCTATACCGCTGAAAATGCAGGCGCCATGTGGCAGAAGGACCATTTCGCCGCTTACCTCGGACTATACGATATCGGTATGATGCCGCACAGCCCCCATGAAAATATCGTTAATATTCTCGATCCGGAAACGGGCGATCCCGTCCAGAGCGGACGTACTTACCGCATCAAACCCGGCACCGACGATGATCCCGACAGCGCAACCGTCGGTCCGGATTATCAGGTCGGCTTTCCGGTACAGCCCTATGACAATACCCTGGCCAACGGCGCATTTTTTGCTTCGGGCAGCGATGTCATCAATTACAACTGGGGTTATGTGGATACCCTGATTTCCGATACCGACCTTGCTATTAAAGTCTGGGATGACGGAACCGGCTACACGCTGGAGTGGAAAGTGCCGTTTGCTTCATTGGCCGGGCATATTGCCAAACCGTCGACCGATGTGGCGCAGATCGAATGGCCGCTCTATACACCGGAAGACGGCGACGTATTGCCGGTGGATTTCGACATGACGGATGAAGACCGGCCCAATGAAACCGCAGCCAATTTTCTGCGTTTCGGGCCCAACGGAAGCCTCTGGCGCGATTCATACGCCTTTGGTTTACGCTCCAAGGTGGTCGCCACCAATGCCAGCCATGTCACGGCGATCGAAACCGAATTTTTGCCGACCGGTAAACCCGTTTCATTCAACCTGAAACAGAATTACCCCAATCCGTTCAATCCCAGCACCAACATCGAGTTTGATGTGGCAAGAACGGGATCGGTTACGCTCAAAATCTACGATATCCTGGGTCGCGAAATTACCACGCTGGTTGACCGCGTATTGCCCGCCGGTAGTTATAAAATCCAATGGACGGCGGACAAACAACTGGCCAGCGGCGTTTATATCTATACCCTTAAAACGGAACAGAATGTGGAAATGCGTAAAATGATTCTGACCAAGTAATCGAACGGTAAAAGGGTAAGAAAGGCTGGAGTCGGCTTGACTCCGGCCTTTTTTTTATCAATTTTGACAAATGTTCGCAAAATACGATTGAATCATGCTTATGAAGTTTCGTTCTTACGTCTTAAAAACGCTGTACACATTGCTGTTGCCGGCTTTTTGTTTACACTGCCAGTCCCGCCAAAATCAGGATGCGGTTATTCTTGCGGAATATGATGATATCCGAATCACACGCTCCGATTTCGAACGCAGTTATTACAACTTTTGGCAACAAACCGAACAGAAAGACAGCCCGAAGTTACGGCGTCGTTTTCTGCGTCAACTAATCGAACAGCAATTGATTGCGCGAGAGGCGAAACGGCAACAATTGGATACGTTACCGCGTCTTCAAAAACAACTAAATCGTGATTTGAAGCGTTTTGTGCGCCGGCGTTTGCTGGAAAAGGCCATCGGCGATACCATTGCCCTGCCCGACGATCAAACGGTCCGGCGAGCGCTGCGCCGGCAAAACCGGCAAATGTACGTTGCGCAGATTTTTGCCACCAAACGGGGTCGGATCGATTCCCTTTACCACATATTGCATGACGAACGCGCCGCTGCAATACGCCTGTTCAAGCCATTGGGCTGGATTGGCTGGGGCGACACCGACTGGCCTGTGGAGCAGGCGCTTTATCGACTGAAGGCGGGGCAAATCTCCAGGCCCGTTCAATCGCTGATGGGTTGGCATATTTTCCGGATAGATTCCATCCGACAGACGATGCGTTTCAATGAACCGCGCAGCCGCCAAATGGAAAACATGCGGCGCCGTATTCACAACCGAAAATTTGATATGGCGGCCGCACGCTTTACGCGCCAACTTTTGTGGGAAAAATCGCTGGTCATAAACGTACCCGCAATCCGGCAAGTCTGGAAAACGCTGGCGCCTTATATACAAAATCAACCCGCCAACATTGGCCAACCCGCGACGCCTCTGGAACTTGATCCGCTGCAAAAACCACTGGCCAAGCGGGTACTGGCCACCGTGGACGACCGCCCCTTCCGTGTGAATCAATTTTGGCAGGCCGTACCAAACCTGCCGCGTAACCTTTTACGCCCCAATCTTAAGAAGGCGGTGGAAATCGCCGTACGCGACAGTGTTCTGAGCCAATACGCCCTGGAACGGGATTATGACCGGGATCCGGTGGTGCGGGAAAAATGGCGACGACAGCGCATTACTTATCTGTATTACGCCGCCTTGTATCACAGCAGCGATTCGCTCGATATAAGTCGTGCTGATCTGCGCGCCTACTATCATCGACGCCCATCACGCTTTGTGGAAAGAATTGAAACGGAGATATATGAACTGAGCACGGCGCATCGGGATACCGCGCTCATGCTCGCGCGGAAATTGCAACAAGGCGCCGACTTTGCCGAGCTGGCTCGAAAATACAGCCAAATCCCGAGCGAAGCAGATTGCACGAAAACCGTATCGTCGGCGGATGGGAAAATCGGACAAAGGGCAAGCCGTTTGGAGCCGGGCCAGGTTTATGCGCCCATTAAAACGGAGCGTGGATATAGCGTTATTCGCGCCGTCCGCCGGGATACAATCCTTGTACCGTTCGAGGAGGCTGAACAGCAGGTTAGGAAAAAGATGATCGGCGATCGCTGGCAAACCGTTCACCGGTCGCTTTTACCGGTGGATTACAAAGCCGAAAAAATCCAATATAACAATGATAAGATTCGTACCGCTTTTCAGACCCGTCAAACCGTTTTTTAGCCCACGCTGTGTGCACGGAGTGTACCGATCACGGTTACTTAAATTGAATTCCTATCGTTTTTTATTCTGTAAGGGACGGTTTGACATTTTGGCTTCGAAGATGACCTCCAATGCCATGGCAATAGCGCCGCGTAAACCGGCTTCTTCTTTCAGATGCCCGCGTCGTATTTTTGTGGAGGTATGGGTAAAGCGATGACCGTTCTCACGGAGCGATTGTTTGATACGCTCAAAAATGTTTTTGGACTGCTCAACCACTTTTCCGCTGAGAATGAGTACTTCCGGATTGATCATTTTGATCATGCTCATGCATAAAATGGCGACCAAACGGATGTATTCATCGAGAATTTCTCCTAATACACCCTTGTCTTTCTCGGCAATATGAATAATCTGACGAAAGGTCAGTTCATCCGCCGGTTTACCTTCATATTGGCCCAGATGTTCGGCAAGGGTGCTTTGAAGATGCTTCACCTGTAGAATGTCGCCGAAATACTGCTGATCTTCATATAAATAACTCAATTTGGCGGAATTGCAAAAACCGTTCAACTCAAGATAACCGATTTCGCCGGCGCCGCCGGCCAGCCCCTGCACCAGTTGATCGTGTAAAATGATCCCTGCGCCAACGCCGTCGCCGATCCATAAATTTACGATATTGGAGTACTCTTTGCCCGCGCCTAAGATGCTCTCTCCGATGGTTATGGTATTGACGTCATTTTCCAAAATGGCGGGCACGTTGTAACGTTCGGAAAAGAAATGGGCGATCGGGATGGTGTCCCAATGGCGCAAAGTATCGGCAAAATAGAGCCTTCCTTCTTCGTAATTAATCAGCCCCGGTACACCGATGCCAATACTGACCAGCTTATCGGCCGACGCCTGATCGGATTTCAACATGCGATCGATGCGGCTGCATGTGCGCTGCAATACCTTGAGGGGGTCGGCGCCCGCCGAATAGCGGATCTTCTTTTTATCGATGACATTGGCCTCGATATCCGCCAGAGCAATGCGCGCTTCGGTGCGTTTATATTCGATGCCGATCACAAAATGGTTACCGGCATTCAGCTTGACCAGCGTCGGACGCTTGCCGCCTCGGCTCGATGCTTCGCCTTTACCAATATCAATCACAAAACCGGCCTCGATCAGGCGGTTGATAATTTCAAAGACGGTTACTTTCGACATCTCGGTTCGGCGCGCCAGTTCGATCCTCGAGATGGGGCCTTCTTCCCGGATGAGATTGAGCAATTGAATCTCATTTAACAGTTTTATCAACTGTGTGTCGGCTTTTTTTAACATGGCATGTATCATCCTCTAATCGCTTTATCTATATCATGGCTTGAAAAGTCGCAATCTGATGTTGGAAATTCAATCTTTTTTTGTTTTTCGTTATCTTTTTTTTAAACTTTACTTGCCAAATTTAAACATGGAAAGTAAGTTAACTTATCTAACTAAGTACATTAAATATAACACATTTTCGTTAAAATGAAAATTCATTTCAATTTAAAACGTGCAATGCGGTTATGGAAAATGTCCAATTAGTCCTGTTCCTGCTCATATTCCTGGTCATGGCGCTGGCCATGTTTTTTCGCAAGATACCCGCCATTATGGCCCTGCCGCTGATGGCATTTTTCATCCCCGTAGCGGGCGGCGTCTCCCTGAATGACACCATACAATTCGTAATCGGCGAAGGCGCCGTTAAACTCCACAATGCCTACACCGTAGCTTTGTTTGGAAGCATGCTGAGCGTTATGCTTCAGAAAACCGGCGTCGCCGAGGGCTTTATTAAAAAGGGGGCGGAATTGGCCGGCGATAATCCCTGGATCATTGCCGTTATCATGCTGATGTTGATTACACTGCTCTTTACTACGATGGGCGGCTTGGGCGCCATTATCATGGTCGCGACCATTGTATTGCCTATCATGTCCTCCGTGGGCATCGGTCCGATGACGGTTGTCGGCATATTCCTGATCGGGCTCAGCATGGGTGGTATTTTGAATCCCGGCAACTGGGCCGTTTATATCGACGTACTGGGCCTGACCGTTGAAAAGATCCGGCCTTTTGCCCTGATTATGTTTGCCATCACTTTTCTCGGCGCCCTCACTTATATTACCGTCCAATTATTCCGGGACGGCCACGACCTCAATCTGAAGGGCATCCTGCGCACGGCGCTCTTCATTATTTTACTGCTCGTCGCTGCCGCGTTTCTCTTCAACTATCTACCCGATGATTATCAGTTGTTTATCAAACAATCCTGGTCGGCTGTCATTCGAAGCCTCATGTATTTGATCGGAGCGGCCATGATTCTGTTGGTTGTCCTGAGTGCGTTGCGACTGATCCGTAACCGCGGCTCCGAACCGCCTGAAATTTACTGGACCGCCTATTTCACACCGCTTATCCCGCTCTTTTTAATCCTCATTTTTAGTATGAATTTTATCGCCGCATTTATCTGCGGTCTTTTTTATTTGTTTCTTGCAACCTTCCGAAAAGGCAGCCTGAACACCCTCGTTCGGTCGGTACTGGAAGGCGGCGGCATCGTAATGCCGGCCGTGGCGATGATGTTCGGCATCGGTATGCTTCTGAACGCCATTATGGGGCCCGAAGGTTCGTGGCCGGGCGGATGGCCTGTTTTAAATCTGCTGCGGCCGGTAATGGCGCACATCGTTCCGGATTCGGCCCTTTTATACATCCTGATCTTCAGTCTGCTCACGCCCTTTGCTCTTTACCGCGGACCGTTGAATATATGGGGAATGGGATACGGGTTGGCTGCGGTGTTTCTGGCCAGCGGTCTCAACGCCGGCGCCATCATGGGGCTTCTGCTGGCGGTTGGGCAGGTACAGGGTATCAGCGATCCCACCAACACCCACAATGTCTGGCTTGCCAATGAAATGCAGCAGGATGTGCAAAAGGTGCTGTGGAATACCATTCCGTACACCTGGATTATTGCCATTCTCGGTTTAACGGCCTCAGCGCTATACTTTTTCTAAAGGGACAGGATCAAATGAACGCACTGCCAAGCTTATGAAAACAAAGCGAAAGATAAAAATCGGAATCGACGTCGGCGGCACCTTCACCCATGCCGTGGCAATCGATATAGCCCGCTATGATATTGCGGGCAAAGCCTGTGTGGCAACGACGCACACAGCCGATGAAGGCGTTGCTCTCGGCGTCGTTCAATCCCTGCAGCACGTATTGGAAAACGGAGCGATCGATCCCGATGAAATCATTCTGATTGCCCATTCCACAACGCAGGCAACCAACGCGTTGCTGGAAGGCGACGTGGCTACGGTTGGCATAGTCGGCATGGGTAAAGGACTGGAGGGTAAAATTGCATCCCGCGACACCAAAGCACAGGATATCGAGCTCTCGCCGGGAAAATTCCTAAATACGCGGCACGTATATCTGGATGCGAAGAACGGGATCACCAAAGATGAAGCCCGCAAGGCCATAAGCCGGCTGACCGAGGCGGGCGCCGAAGTGATCGTCGCATCCGAAGCGTTCGGCGTCGATCAACCCGCCAATGAAAAATTAGTCTGCAATACTGCCCGGGAAATGGGCTATTTGGCGACCGCCGCCAGTGAAATTTCCAAACTCTACGGTTTGCGCATCCGAACCCGTACCGCCGTAATCAATGCCAGCATGATGCCCAAAATGCTGGAAACCGCGGATATGACTGAAAATTCCGTTCGTGAAAGTCATATTAAAGCCCCGCTGATGATCATGCGCTCCGACGGCGGCATTATGGATATTAATGAGATGCGCAAACGCCCTATCCTTACCATGCTCTCCGGTCCGGCGGCCGGCGTTGCCGCCGCCCTCATGTACATCAAAGTTTCAGACGCGATTTTTCTGGAAGTGGGCGGCACATCGACGGACATATCGGTAATCAAAAACGGCAAACCACAGGTGAAGAGCGCCCAGATCGGCGGCAACCGGCTTTTTTTGCGTACGCTTGATGTACGAACGCTTGGCATCGCCGGCGGTTCGATGCCGCGCATAAAAGACAACCGCATGGTCGATGTGGGTCCGCGCAGCGCCCATATAGCAAATCTGCATTACATCGCGTTTACCGATCAGGCCGAATTTGACGCCCCCCAATGGCATACCATGCAGCCCAAAAAGGGCGATCCCGACGATTATCTCTATGTAACGGCGGGCAGCCGGCAGGACAGGCGTTATACCATCACGCCAACCGGCGCATCCAATTATCTGGGCTATGTAAAAGACAAAGGTCACGGCGAAGCGAACCCGCAGGCATTGAAGCAATTTTTTGACGCCATGGGTCAATATTTCAATCGGGATCCGATAGAAGTCGCACGGGAAATCCTGACCATCTCCGCAAACAAAATAAAACCGACGATCAAGCAATTGATACGCGAATACAAACTGGATCCCGAGATTGTGCGTTTTGTGGGCGGAGGAGGCGGCGCACCGTCTCTTGTGCCCTTCACCGCCGAACTGTTGGGATTCGATCATAAAATTGCGGAGAACACAGAAGTAATCTCGGCCATCGGCGCTGCGCTCGGCATCATTCGCGATTCGGTGGAACGCAACATCATCAATCCCAGCGAATCGGATATCATTGCGATTCGCCAGGAAGCCATGGAGTCGGTACAAAATATGGGCGCCGTACCGGAGTCGATTGAGGTCAGCGTTGAAGTGGATTCCCGCAATAAACGCGTTATCGCGGTGGCAACCGGCTCCAGCGAAATGCGTACCCGCGATCTGAATATCGAGCCTCTGAGCGATGCGGAATTATTGGAAGTATGCGCTGCATCGTTAAAAGCCCAAACATCGGAATTAACGATTGAAGGTCAGACCAACTTTCTCAGCGCTGTTACACTCACCCGCGAGGAGAAACGTTTTTTCGGGCTCTTCCGGCAGACGAGCAAAAAGTTGCGCGTCATCGATCGCGAGGGCATCATTAAACTGCAAATAAGCGACTGTGCCGTAAGCGAAACCGATCCCGGCGCGGTTAAACGCGTCGTCTCCGATTATATAGAAGATTTGACCTTATACGGCGACGCCGGAGCGCTGGTACCCGATATTTTTATCCTTTTATCCGCCCGTATCATCGATATGACCGGCCTGGTGCAGGAATCTCAGATAACCGCTCTGATGGATGTAGAATTGAAAGACACGCCGCCCAACGAAAAACTGGTGGTTATCGCGGCGCAGAAAAAATAAGCAGGCCGTATGTCGAATCATCAACCTCTCCGAATGCCTCCCCGCGCTTTAAGCCTCGATGCTCTGCGCGGCTTTGCCATCCTTACCATGATCCTTTCGGGCGTCATTCCCTACGGCGTTTTACCGGCCTGGATGTATCACGCCCAAATACCGCCGCCCGACCACACATTAAATCCTGAACTGCCCGGTTTAACCTGGGTCGATCTGGTCTTCCCGCTGTTCCTGTTTGCTCTGGGCACCGCCATCCCTCTGGCGCTGGGCAAACGCATCAAACAGCAGGTCTCTTATGGTGCAATCGTATGGCATATTCTGGAACGTACCTTACTCCTGGCTTTTTTTGCCGTTTTCCTCCAACACGTGCGTCCTCACATCATTGATCCCGATTTAAGCGCCCGTGCCTGGTTGCTGGCGCTTGCCGGTTTTGTGATTATGTTTGCCGTTTTCTCCCGCTTTCCGGCCTGGATTCCCAAACGCGGTCAATACGCCGTTAAGATCGCCGGTTGGTTAGCGGCGGTCGCCATGCTCATCTATCTCCGATATCCGGACGGGCAAGGCTTTTCATTACAACGCAGCGACATTATCATTGTTGTGCTCACCAACGCTTATTGCTTTGCATCGTTGCTCTGGCTCATCAGTCGTCAAAGCCATTACATCCGTATCGCCGTTATGGGATTGTTGGTTGCAGCGCGACTGAGCCATGGCGCGGAAGGTTGGGTGCAATGGTTATGGGAGGCCAGTCCCATTCCTTTTATTTACAAATTCTCATACCTGCAGTATCTCCTGATTGTGATTCCGGGTACGATTGCGGGCGATTATTTTGTGCAATGGCGGGACCGTTTAAAACTGAAAAACCGGGATATTCAATATACTTCCCGGCATGCCCCGGCTCTCATCGCTTTATTGTTACTAATTGTGATCGAAACACTGCTAACGTTACAGGCGCGCTGGTTGCTCATCAATTTGTTTTTGACGTTGCTTTTACTTATCGCGGTTCATTGGTTGCTACGCGGCAGCGACCATCCCGACGGACGGTTACTTTCCGTATTATTTCAATACGGCGCCTATTTGCTGGTACTGGGGCTTTTCCTTGAGCCTTTTGAAGGCGGCATAAAAAAGGATCATGCCACCCTCAGCTATTATTTTGTAACCGCCGGACTTTCCTTCATTATTTTAATGATCTTTACCATTCTCCTCGATTTCCATAATATCAAAACATGGTTGTTGCGTCTGCTGGTCGACAACGGGCAGAATCCGATGATTGCATACGTGGGCTTTGCCAATGTGGTTTGGCCGATTTTGGGGCTTAGCACTCTGGATGGGCTATTACGGGAATGGACCGTATCACCCTGGTTGGGTTTTGTACGGGGTTGCGCTTATACGCTGTTAACGGCGGTCATGGTCTCGTTTTTTACACGAAAACGGTTTTTCTGGCGAACCTGAAATGTTCAGGACATAGCTCTGACAAAACGTTTGGTTATCTCCCACGGCCGCGTGATCGCTGTGCCCACAACGACGGCATAGGCGCCGCAGTCCAACGCTTCTTTCGCTTCGTGCGGATACCAGATACGCCCTTCCGCCACGACAGGGATTGCGCTTCCGAGTTGTTCAACCAGCTCCCGGATCAATTGAAAATCCGGTTTACCGTCTTTGTTCTTGTGGCTTGTATATGGCGTATAGCCGGAAAGCGTGGTGGCAATCAGATCAAATCCCAATTCCGCTGCCGCTTCGCCTTCCTGAACCGTTGAGATATCGGCCATCAGCGCCATGTTGCTTTCGTTGCGTACCATTCGGATCAGCTCTTTTAACGACTGGCCTTGGGGGCGTGGACGTTGGGTGGCATCCATGGCAACGACGTCGGCGTTCGTCGCGAGAAGCGCTTTTAATTCCTTATCGGTTGGCGTTATAATGACTTCGGAATCCGCGTAACGATTTTTATAAATGGCTATGACCGGTAGATCCAAAGATGCGCTTATGGCCCGGACATTTTGCGGCAAATTCGTTCGAATGCCCACAGCGCCTCCTATAGCGGCTGATTGCGCCATGGCAACCAGATATTCCGGTTTGGCCATAGGTTCGGGCGGCTCGGATTGGCATGAAACGATAAGGCCGCCTCTGATTGTATCCAGCATTTCGTATTTCTCCATGACCTTACCCCATTATCACACGGACATGTACGGCGGTTTTATCCTTCAACAAATGCTGCATATCCGGATGGTTCAAATCGATCATTCCACAGGCAATGGGCTGATTTTCCACCCGCATTTCCTTAACGCCTTTTTGTACTTTATTCGGGTTGGAAACGTCAATATGATAGGTTTTGCCGCGGAAGACGCGCTTCACCTCAAATGAAGACCACTCCGACGGTACGCAGGGATCGATAACCAATCCCCGGTAATCGGGGCGTATGCCCAGAATATAATCGATACCGTCGCGCAGCATCCAGGCCGATGAACCGGTAAGCCAGGAATGGCTGGCCTGTCCGTAAGTTTTGTGATCGGGACTGGTAACATATTCGGCGTACACATACGGTTCCACTTCATAGCGGTCTATATCGATGACCGGATTCATAGGCAGCGCCTTTTTATAGATTTGAAATGCGCGATCGCCATGCCCAAGGAGACATTCGGCTAATATCGCCCAGCTTACGGGATGATTGAATACGGCGCCGTTTTCCTTTTTACCCGGAACACAGCGGGTGGCCAGGCCGATTCGGTCGTCTATGCGGGTGTATGGCGGATGTAAAATCTTCGGCCCCTTATCCGTTTCAAGATGCTGTTTTACCGATGCCATACATTGTTCGCCGCGCCCGTTATCAGCCACGCCGCTGATGACCGCCCAGCTTTGCGTATTTAGAAACAGTTTGCCTTGTTCGTTTTGATCCGAACCGATAACATCGCCTTCGTCGCTTGTACCGCGGATGTACCAGGCGCCGTCCCAGCCATGTTGATTGATGGCGGTCGCAATACGTTCGTATGCGTGCCTGTAATAGGCCTCATCTTCGTTTTTCTTCAGAAAAGCGCTTAAATGTTTCATCTCTTTCAGAATATAGGCCAAAAACATCGTAACCCATACGCTCTCGCCGCGTCCTTTCCGTCCCAGATAATCCAGTGTATCATTCCAATCGCCGGGCCCGAATTTAGCAAGAGAGCGTTCAGTAAGATTGGATAACGTAAACGAGACGGCGCGCCGCATATGCTCATAAATGGTTCCGCTATCCTCGTCATAGAAAGGGCGTTTTTTCTCAAGAAAATCAAAATCTCCGGTTTCCTTTAGATAGACGGTAACAGCCAGCGGCAACCACAACGGTGTATCGGAGTGACCGGTGCGTTCGCCCGTTCGGGACAAAGGATGATACAGATGAAACGTACTACCGTCGCTAAATTGATATTGCGCCATTTCCTGAATCCGTTTGCGGACCCAGGCCGGGCGGGCTATTACGGGTCCCATCAGGTCCTGGCAGGCGTCGCGATAGCCGCGACCGAACAGCAAACCGCCGTGATGGTATGATGCGTCTCTGGAAAACTTGAAGGTTACCGACGATTGGTATTGGTTCCAGACATTGAGCATCGTATTCATGTCGTCATCCGGCGTCCGCACCTGAACATGATCGAGGTAATCGTCCCATTCCGCGCGCAAGTTTTGGAAAGCACCGTCAACGGTATTCAAATTCCGGTATTTTTGCAACAGAGTACGGGCGTTCTGCCGATACGCATTTCGAGGAACGATCCCCATCAGGAACGCTATGGATTTTTCTTCAGATGGCTGTAGCCTCACTTCTGTTTGTAAAGCCGCCACGGCGTCACCGGCGGTTATCTCGGAATTGCTGCACTTTCCCCGTTCAACATTAATCGGATTCCGTTCCGAACGCCAGCGTCCGATAAAGGCTTCTTTGCTGCCGTCCCATCCCTTCACCTTCTCGCTGCAGGCAAAACAGACAACCTTATCCCAGGCTTCATTGGCCTGTTCCACGGTGGGACCGCTGTAACGCACCCAGTAACGCTTGGAAGCGAACAGCGTTTCATCATTCTTATCAAAGAAAACCTCATTAAAATGCTGATCGTTGGGTTGGTTGATCAAATCCACAAGCGCATGACCCAACGCGAGCTCTGCGAACGCAAAAATATCAAGAACGACAGGCGACCGGTTGTGGTTGATAAGGGTTAACTTCCATATTTCCAGATCGTCTTCGGGTGGAATGAAATAGAGCATACGGTGTTCGATTCCGGCAAATTGCGAATCAATCCGGGTATAGTACATACCATGGCGACATTCATAGCGCTCCAGTTCGGTTTCGGTCGGTTGCCAGGTGGGCGACCAGTAGTTGCCCGTTTCGGCGTTTCTTAGCAGTATGTACCGACCCGGTCGATCCATGGGCATTGAATTATAACGCCAGCGGGTAATACGGCTGTCTCTCGGACTCTCATAGAAACTATAGCCGCCGCCCGTATGGGAAATCAAGCCGTTGTAGCGACCGTTCGACAGATAATTCACCCACGGCGCAGGCGTATCGGGTTTTGTGATAATAAATTCCTTACGATCCTTCGAAAATGTTCCGTATCGCTCCATAGCCTATCCATATCCTTTTTCATTTATCGTTCGTAAAATGCACATTAGCGTACTTTTTGATCTCCGCTGATACGTTTTTTCCCTTCACTGATGATTGCATCCGCATTTGCTTCGGAATGCGAACCCACATAAACACGAGCCAGCGGTTCGGTTTGTGAAACACGTATTAACATCCACGAGTCGTCATCAAAATAAAACTTGATGCCATCGACGGTTGTAACCTTTTGCACACGATGCTTGCCAATAAAGGCAGGTGGATTGGAGCGTAATACCTCCAGGTTGGCTGAAAGTATGTCGGTATTGTAATAATGATCGATTCGTTTATAAGCAAAGGGACCGAATCGTTGCCTTAATTCCTTGACCTTTTCCCGGATGGTTGTCTTTTGTGTGCCGAGCATTTCCAACACCAGTAAAGCCGACAACAGTCCGTCACGTTCGGGCAGATGATTCTTATAGCCGAAACCGCCGCTCTCTTCACCTCCGATTAAAACATCTTCGTCAAGCATTCTCTCGGTAACATGTTTAAAGCCAACGGGCACTTCCCGTACGCTCATTCCGTGCTGTTCGGCCATACGGTCGATGGTATCGGCCATGGACGTCGTACGTATGGCTGTTCCCGACCCGTTTCGGCTTTTAATCAGGTATTCGAATAACATCGGCATCAGATCATGCAGTTGCACAAATTCACCTTCGCCGTCAACCACGCCTAAGCGATCCGCGTCGCCGTCGAATGCGATGCCCAGTTCGGCGTTTTTTTTTCGCACGGCCCGCCGGAGGGTCTTTAGGTTCGCCATGATGGGTTCCGGCGGCCGGCCGCTAAACAAAGGGTGAATCGTATTCTGGACTATCGCTAACGGCGACGCCATTTCTTCCGTAAGGTACTGCCATATTCCGGTTGCCGCTCCGTGCATGGTTGCAATCACTACCCGATTCGACATCGTCCGGATGTCGGAGAGATTCAGATATTGTTTCAAGTGGGCTTTATAATCATCCAGAAAATCCGCCTCTTCCAGATAACGGTTAATCAGGTTGGAATCCCGCCGGATGGCTTCCCGATATAAATGCGCTTCGATGCGTTTCATTTCACGGTCCAGAACCGGCCCGCCGTATATATCTTTAAATTTGATCCCGTTATACTGCGGTGGATTGTGGCTGGCTGTTATCATAACCCCGCCTTCCAACGCCCGGTGTTTTACCGCATGCGCCAGGACGGGCGTCGGAATGTGGGATGGACTCAGTAAGACATGGATGCGGTTCGAGGCCAGAACCTCGGCAAAAGCCCGCCCAAATTCTGCGGAGAGAAAGCGTGTATCGTATCCGATTGCCGCCTGCGCTTCGTTATTAAACCTTTCTTTCATATATCCGGCATAGGCTTGCGCAACGGCGCGAACATTATCGAATGTGAAATCATCCGCAATAATCGCCCGCCAGCCATCGGTGCCAAATTGTATTTTCTGCAAATCCATTCTCCGATTCTTCAATAGAGCCATCCATTTTATTCAGAGCCCGCACTTTTCAGCTTCCGGTTAACCGCCCGGGCCGTGCTTTCATGAGTTCCGCGTCAAAATTTCAGGAGAAGCCTTTCATTCAAATATCTGCATGCAGGGAATTTCCCTGTTGCTGCAACGCTGCATTCGCACCTTAAAATTAAAGGATGCCGGCGGATTTTCTTTGTGCCGGCATCCCGGAGGGTCTTGGTACAAGGCCGAAAATTTACTTCATCAGCACCATTTTACGCGTTTGCGTGAATTGCCCGGCCTTGACGCGGTAGAAGTAAATACCGCTGGACATGGCATGGCCTTCGACCGTAAAGGTGTGAACACCTGCCGACATCAGACCATCGTGAAGCTTCAGTACGCGCTGGCCGAGCACGTTAAAAATCTCAATCCGAACATCTTCCTTTTTGGGCAAGGTTAGCTCGAACCGTGTATTCGGGTTAAAGGGATTGGGATAGTTCTGGCCCAGCGTATATTGAGTCGGCAGCCCGTTTTCCACTTGTTCGATATCCGTGGGCGTATCGCTCAGATGTACATCATCCAGACACCAGTTATCGCCGCCGGCGTCGCTGTCATTAGGATCGCCGAAGTTTTCCACCATAAAGGCCACGTATGCATGCTTCCCTTCAACTGCGCTCAGATCGATGTTACGCAACCCCCAGGCATCGTAAAATTCGCTCTCGTCGTACGTCTCCACCAATGTGAAATCAGAAGGATCGTTTTGCGATGCCGTTGAAACCAATACCTTCAATTGTGAGCCGAAATCGTTGGAAGCATTATTCCAGTCGTCTTTCAGGTAATAATTCAAGAAGACATTTTCCGCCGCCAGATCCAACGCAGGCGTTACCAACCAGCAGCGTGACTTGGTATTATAATTGGGCATATATGCCGCCTGATCTCCGCTGTGGGCGACATAATCCGTTACCGTCCAGGCCGGATCGGGATTGCCCGCTTCCGTGCTATCGGCGAATACCAACCAACCGTCCGGCAGATCCGCGCCTTCGAAGCCTTCATCCATTGTGGCCAAACGCTGCACATCGGTGACGGCATCCGGAACAACGCGATCAAGGCTGTAAGACGAAATACCGTTATTCGTAATCAGTTCGATCAGCGCATTGTTGATGTTATCATATACCGCCTGACCGGTTGCATTGGCGTTGGTATTGACCTCATACCGTTCGGTCGCCGATTCCAGCATTTGATAATCGGAGCATAAATTCTCGCCGGGTTCGCCCAATAATTCTATGACCGAGGTCCCGGAGCTGAAAGCGTTGGTGATGCCAACAAACCGACGTACGTCGCCGCTTTCCGTATCGATTTCAAAATACTCGATGCTGGTTCCGGATGGAACCTTATCGGTATCGAATTCATAGAGCACGGTTCCATCGTCCTTAATGTAACGCGGCGCTGTAGCCGGACCGTTGACAAAGAGGTATTGACCGCTTGTATCCACCGGACTGATACCGTACCGTGCGGCATTAATTTCCGGCAAATCGATATCTTCGGTACGATTAAAATTGCTTCCGTCGCTGGTCTCGAACGTAATGATTTTATCGGCGTTGGAACCCGAAACGAATATTCTGATGTGATCCCCGCGGCCGACGGCGGCCAGTGCATCGCCCACGCGTACACCGTAATCTTCATAGAAACCGTCGACAATCAAAGTGGGTTCATCAAATTCGTCTTTATAGTGGTATAAGCGGAAAATCTGTCCGCCCCAGGCCGCCAGATTACCGACGATAATCTGGCCGTCCTGCGTGGCCGCCACCATATTGATTTCGTAAGTGCCTTCGGAAATGCCTTCAGTGTTGAGATGCTTTAATGTATCGCCGCTGGCGGCATCCAGTACATACAGGTAGTTACCGCCTACACGACTGACCACATATAAATGATTATTGAGCGGATTTTTCGCCATGCCGCGCACCATGTCTTCGGCCTCGCCTTCGATATAAAACCAATCCGAAGAAGCGGAATCCGCATGCACTCGCCAGCTCAGCGGTAGCAGTTCGTAACCGGTTCCGCTCAGATATATCCGCAAGGTTTCCGTGGGCGTATAAATGATCATCTCATCTTTCGCCATGCCTTCCGCCATCGGCGTAAATGTAACCGGTATTTGAATCGTATCATTTTCGGCAACGACGGTATCGTTTATGGACGTTGAAAAGTCGGCGGTTCCGAAGGCAATACTGTCGACGGTGAACATGTTATCGCCGAGATTGATCAAATCCACATACTGCATGGCGGAGCCTCCGACTGTAACTTCACCGAAATGCAGCGAATCGGGGTCTACCTCGGCGATGGTCGTGGTTTGTGGTACATTGGCTTTCAATTTACCGAAGCCGCCGCCCGGGCCAGCCGAGACCCAATAGACAAAATTATTTTCGCGATCGATGGCCACATCCACAACAAAATTTGCGGAATTGATCTGTCCGGACGCGTCATAGACGCCATCGCCGTCGCTATCCAGCGAGGCGGGGTCCGGCGGATAATTTTCACCGGCGGTTGTGCCTATGGCAATACCATCCAGATCGCCGCCGCCTTCACCCAGAATATAAAGTTGTTCGGTTGTATCCACATCGACTCCCTGTGCGGAGAAGGCCTGGAACGGCAGGGCTGCGGTCGCTTCGCTGTTTAATGCATAAGAGGTACCGGTCCAGTCATAAACCGCTCTTGCCGAGGCGGCATTATTGACCAGCCATACGCGCTCGGTGGATTGGGCGGCGATGCCTTCGGCTTCATCGGCGAAGGGCGCGTTGATTTTCATAGCGTTGTTTTCAACGAAATTTCCGCTGCCATCATCCTGAAAGACGCGCACATCGGCGCCTTTACTCAGGTAGACTGTAACCGCGTCTCCGGATCCGGCCACTTCCAATCCTCTCGAAGAGCCGGATTCGCCGCTTAAATCGATCACAATCTCCGGTTTTGTGGTATCCGCGTCGTTCGTCCAGCGCACGACGGTTCCGTTAAACTTGTGAGCAAATATCTGACCGTCGTCCGTCACAGCCACACGGTACGGATCGACGACGCTCACCCAGAAATTCTCCGGCAATCCTTCATTGGATAAATCGTAAAGGTAGTCGCCGTTGGCGGCTTTATGGATGTGGACGGTGTTGTTGTCATCATCGGCGATGGCGATCGTATTGCCGCTATATTCATTGATACGGATGGCGCCGATGCCCGAAAATTCGTCGGCGCCTGCGGCCGTCCAGTACACCATACCGCTCTCTGCATCAAAACAGATATCGGTAACGGCTGCCGGGCTGTCCATGCCGCCGTCGTATATATCATCGCCGTCGGTATCGCCCATCAATGGCGAGTAATTATCGCCGTCAACGGTCCCGACCGCGAAACCGTCGTTGGAGCCGCCGGCTTCGCTCATGATGTAGTAACCGTCGCCCACGTCCAGTCCCTGACAAACAAACCAGGCCAGATAGGGCAACTGATTCACTTTATCTTCATTATTAACATAACCGGATTCCGTCAATTCATAGACGCGCCGGTTAACACTCTGGTCTTGGGCCGGATCGCCATTGGCGGCATAAACCATATTGGAATCCACGGCTGCAATGGCTTCGCATTCATTGGGCCAATCCGTTGTGATGGCCCGGTTGGTCGCCTCCATAAAATGGCCGCTGCCATCATCGTCAAACACCCGAATATCCGTTCCCTTTCCCAGAAAGAGCCGAACATCATTACCCTGACCGACCGCTTCGAGCGCCCGGCTGTTGCCGCTTTCTTCAGAAAGATCGATGACGACTTCGGGTTGCGTTTCAGCGGCGTCATTCGCCCATTTAACCACAATGCCGTCAAATGAATTTACAAAGACCTGACCGTCGGCGGTCACGGCGACACGGTAAGGAGAAACGGTATGGCCCTCAAAAATTTCCTTTACGCCGGTGGTATCCAAACTCCAAAGATAGCTTCCGTCGGCGGCGCTGTGCACGTGTACCTGATTACCGGCGTTATCCGCATAAAGAATAGTATTCCCGCTGTGGGTAGACTGCGCGTTAAAGTCGATGCCGCGCGCCTGTCCCGTAGTTTGCCACGCGGCCGCGTCTTCACCGGTGGCTTTCACGATCCAGGATTCGGTAACATTGGGATTGCGACCGTTCCAGAAAGACGCCGGATTATAATCGATACCCCGCGCGTCCTGCGTTTGCATCCAGGTCGGAGCATTCTCGTCGCCTTCAAGGATCAGCCATTCCTCGGTGGTGGTTTGCCCCCACAGGAACGACGCTGTAACGGTTACAATAAAAAGAATACGGGTTAATTTGGGAACCATAAGACCTCCTTAATGTTTGGTTGGACCAACGAACGTGAATGAGATGAACGTTTATTGTGTAAAGCACTGCAAGTCCGATCGTGTAACCATCCGGGCTGAGTGCCATTGAGGAACGATTGCCCTGCCACAATGTCTCAACCACAGAAGGAACGTAAACGTCAATATTAATTAGTTCACTTAACTTACTAATTAAATGCAAAACTACGAACAGATGGGCCTTAAATGCAAGAAATAATCCGGGTTTTTATGGTTTGGTAAATATCGTGTCTTAGCGAAGCTTACAATTAAAAAGAGAGAGATTAGACGATAAAATCGGTGAGCATGTACTGTTGTTTGTTAAGGAAACAAATCAAAAGTACGCATTTAAGAACGGATTACACGTAATTAATAACTTGCCGAAGCATCTCAGAAATTATTTTTAAAAACAACCTCCCCCGCGTTTTGCGGAAAGAGGTCGTTTATTTTACATTTTTTGCCTGCCGGAGCGTCCGCTCTTAAAACGGCGTCTTTGAGGCCGGATTCGGGTACCGATATTCAACAATCCTATATCTTGTTCAAGCCGTACCGTTGATTTTAATCATTATTTGCGGACCGAAAATTTGTACACCGACGCTGTTTGATATTTTTCTCCCGGTCTTAAAACCGTCGACGGAAAATCGGGCTGATTCGGCGAATCCGGAAAGTGTTGCGGTTCGAGACATAAACCGTAACGGTATTGATATGTTTTGCCGTTTTTTCCTGTGATCGAACCGTCGAGAAAATTACCGGAATAAAACTGCATGCCGGGTTCGACCGTGTAAATTTCCAACAACCGTCCGCTTTTGGGATCGTAGAGAGACGTCTGCAGTTTAAAGGTGCCGTCCACTTCGTTGAGCACCCAGTTGTGGTCATAGCCCTTCCCGTATTGCAACTGTTGATTATCTTCATTAATGCGTGCGCCGATGGGCGTGGGCTCCGTAAAATCGAACGGGGTGCCTTCCACCGGGCGCAGCTCTCCGGTGGGTATCAGCGTTTCGTCCACAGGCGTAAAGCGGTGGGCGTTAATATACAATTCATGTTCCAAAATGCTGCGTTCGCAATTGCCCGATAAATTAAAATAGCCGTGGTGGGTTAAATTTACGACCGTCGGCTTGTCGGTGGTGGCTTCATACTCAATTTCGAACTCATTGGCTTCATTGAGGCTATATGTAACGGTTGTATTGAGATTGCCGGGATAGCCCTCTTCGCCGTCTTTGCTCAGATAATGCATCTTTACGGCGGCGGCCTCTTCAGTCGAAGCGGCTTCGGCCTCCCACACCACCTTATTGAAGCCTTTGTTACCGCCATGCAGATGGTTGGGACCGTTGTTGGCGGCTAAAGTATACTTCTGACCTTCAAGCGTAAATGTGCCTTCGGCGATGCGATTGCCGTAACGCCCCACCAAACCGCCAAAGTAAGAATCGTCTTCAATGTAACTCTGCAAATCATCGAATCCGAGCACCACATCTTCCATGTTATCGTTACGATCCCGCGTTTTAATAGATTGCACAATGGCGCCGTAATTGATTACAGCCACTTCCATACCGTTTCCGTTGCTCAGAGTGAATTTGTGAATAACCGTTCCATCCGGCATTTTCCCAAAGGGTTCTTTTGTTACAATCATGCCGTTTTCGGTTTTTTGTTCGCAGGCGGTAAATAACACAAACAAAGTCATTAAAAGGACGCCGATCCATTTTACTACTTCAGGCATTGTTTTTTCCTTTCCATTATACAATTATACATTATTAACGGCGCGGCCCATAAGGCCGCTTTGCACAATGTATTGAATTTAAGCTTAAATTGATTCCGGCACAATGCCGGAGCGAGGGCTTTTACATTTTTACAGCAATTCGCAATACTGACTAAAATAAATTTAATCCGGAAACACATATTGTTTATTAATAACTTAATATTCACCAAAACAATTTATCAAAATGCAGACCGGGCTAAGCCTTTCCCCACTTCGTAGTGAGGGATGCAGGGCTGGGGCATGTTTAGAGACGTTATTTTTCTCTTTCTTTTTTATGTTGGCCAAGTCTGATATGCGTCGTTCTTTCATTAAGAGCCGTTGATGCTTCGGTCCCTGAAAGGTGGTTTTAACGGCCATTCCAGTCGTGATTCTTTAACCCATTACGGCCGTGTACTACTGCCCCGCGCCCGAATACCGGGCAGGTCCGCTACAGGGTGCATCACTGCGGACAAGGCGGCTTATCCCAACTATGAAAGATCGGAGAGCACCTTTTTAGCTTTACGACCGCTGGCGGACTGGGCAAAATGTTCGGCAAGATAGCGATAATCGTTTTTCGCCAGATCGGTCTCGCCCAGACTCATGTAAACTTCAGCCCGATTGTAATAAGCGGGCGCACTGTCGGGGTTGTATTCGACGGCTTGATTGAAATGGTTTAACGCCTCCTGAAGTTCATTCATTTTGCTTTTCAATTCGCCCATACTGTTATATCCTGCGGCGTCTTTTGGCTTCAATTCGATATAACGTTTAAAACAGTTTTCGGCGCCCTGCAGTTGATTGCGTTCCATGAAAAAACGGCCGACGCGCATTTGGATTTCACTGTTACGGGCGCCTGTATCGGCGGCCTTTTCCATCAAAGTTGCGGCCTGTTCATAATCCTGTTTTTTAATGTGCGAGAGAGCTTCCGCCATATATCCACGTGCTTCATCGAGTTGTTTAATCTTTTCCAGTAACTCCGGCGTTTTGCGTGCGTTGCCGCCGGATACGGACGGTGCGAACAGATGGAACATGAACAGACCTTCGGCCGCCCGCAGTGATTCGGGATTCAATTCCAAAGCCCGTTCAAAGGCTTTTCGTATTTTGGGCATGAGCATAGCGCCCTTAACGGCGCCCGTTTGCTGAGCCTTTAAACCATAGGCCTGTCCCAGAAGGGCGTGTATGCGCTCATCGTCTTCTTTTATCGAAAGGGCGCGTGTTGCGTATGTAATTGCGTCTTCGTAATGGTCCTGTTTAAAGGCGATCAAAGCCAGATAATACCAGCCGTCCACCTGGTTTTCGTCTTCTTCCACCGCTTGCTGTAATTGACGTTGCGCCTCGGAGAGCCGTCCTTCTTCGAAAAGTTGTTTGGCCTGATTCAAATCGATCGCTGCCACCTCGTTATCCTCCTTTATGATTTTTGAATGATTACGATGCGTTATTCTTATCTCATTTTCGATTAAAATGTGAACATTGTTATGGACATTAACTATGTATTCCTCTCGGCTTTCCTGATTTGCCCTTGTTCATCCCAGGCCGATTGATCGTCAGTCGCCGGCTTTGTTCCGGCTTAAATCGGCATGGGGCTCATTTATTGAAAACGGCGTACCGTACGACGGTATTGATGTTGATTGATATAGCCGTAGCGCTTCAGCGTGCGCAATATCCAGCGCGCCTTCCAGCGCAACCAGCCGTCGCCGCCATTGGGATCGGTAATTAAGGGCCGCGGAATAATGGCTGTTAGCCGCACGATCTCTTCCAAAGTTAGGAAGCGGACCGATTTTCCGAAATAATACCGGGACGCCGCTTCGACGCCGAACAGCCCGTCGCCCAGTTCGATGATGTTCAGATATAAATGAAATATCCGCGCTTTCGATAATTGTTCTTCCAGGCGTTTTGCGATAAAATACTCTTTCAATTTGCGCAAAAGCGAACGATCGGTCGTTAAATAAAGATTTTTCGCCAGTTGCTGGGTGATCGTACTGGCGCCGCGGACAAACCGTTTTTCCTCCCAGTTTTCCTTAATGGCTTCTTTCAGCTCCGTATAATCAATGCCTTCATGTTGATAAAAGGAGGCGTCTTCCGTAATCCGCACCGCCTTTTTAAGCAAATCAGGGATTGCATTGAAGGGCACCCAGTACTGGCGGATTTTATACGTTTGTTTTTTGCTCTCCGCCTGTAGTAAACGCAAACGCATCAGCGCCGTGGTATCCGGGTTGTGCTTATTGAGACCGGACACATCCGGCAAGGTTGAGAAAAAAACAATCGCCATAATACAAATGCCCGCCGATACCAGAGCTGAAACGACGATCACAATACACTTGACGGTCCATTGCGGCGATTTATAAAACGGATCGTTGGTTGTATCCATCGTGTTAATTCAAGGGATTAATATTAATAAAAGGAATTAAACATTGTGATTTGCCTGGCATTCGCAACCGGTATTTTTAGGAACGATTCCTCAGGCAAATATTTGGTTGCCATAGGGAAACAACCCGAAAACGCCGCCGGTATGGATAAAGAGAATGTTTTGGCCCGGTATGTTGCCCTTTTTCATTTGATCGATCATTCCCGTCCAGGCTTTGGCCCCGTATACCGGATCGAGCACAATCCCCTCGGTTTGCGCAATCTTTGTAATCGTTTGTATGAGGCGACTATCAAGCGCGCCGTAACCTTGCCCTGCATATCCGTCCACGATATGGATATCTTCTCTGCGCCACGTCAGTGTTTCCGCGAAACGCTTTTTGAAGCGCCGTAATATATCATCAATTTTATTGCTGAAAAATGCAGCGTCGTCGCAGACATTCACCGAAAGGATCTGCAACGGCGACTGCGTCAAACACCTGGCGATGAGCAAGCCGGCGTGGGTGCCGCCGCTGCCGGTTGCGGTAACGATGGTATCGATCGCCGGTCCTTGCTGCCCGATTTGTTTAATAATTTCGTGGAAAGCGCTTACATAGCCCCAGGCGCCCACTTCGTTGGATCCGCCTTCGGGAATAACGTAACATTGCTCATCGGACTCGCCGGCGATGTTTGCCATTATGGTATCCACATCGCGGTACTCCTCTTCCGTAATATAGTACATATCCACACCGAGAAGGCGGTTCAGCATCCAATTCCCCGTGGCGGTTTCCGGCGGGTTTCCTTTTAGCACCAGCGTCGTTTTCAATCCGAGTTTGGCAGCAACATAAGCGGTCGCCCGGCAATGATTGGACTGCACACCGCCGCAGGTAATGATGCGACCGGCGCCTTGCTCCACGGCTTCTTTCATCAAAAAATCCAGTTTGCGTACCTTGTTGCCGCTCAATTCCACACCGGTCAGGTCGTCGCGTTTAATCCATAGCCGGTAGGATCGTATATCGTTAACGGCACGTTCCGTCTTCAGGATAGGCGTCGGTTTACGGGTAAATTCGAAATGCGGCGGCAGCTTCATTATTCCGGGGCTCCTTCACGGATCCATTGCAGAATGCCGTTGAGTTGGTTTTCGTTGAGCGGTTCGCGGCCCAGTAAAAGCGGCGGCATTTGATCTTCGACGGGATCGGGATAACCCTCTTTCAATATTAAATACAGGGGCGCCAGCTGCGGATTATCTTTATGGATGGCTAAATTAATGAGTTGTTCGCCGGTTGAAGTCAACCGGTAATTGATAATGCCATTTCGATTGATAATCTCCACATAGAGCGGCGGATTGCCTGTATCCTCCGGTGAATGGCACCCGGATTCGAAGCTGCATTTGGCTTCGAACATGGGCTGGATGTCTTCGATGAAGTGCACATTACTGTCCGGCAGGACGAATTGCACTTCATCGGGACGGGTACCGGTGTCCTGGCAGCTCAGCATCATCCCTAATGGAATTATTATTAAGAAGAATACGGCGACGCATTGATTGAAACGCATAAACACTCTCCTATCATCAAAGTCGGAAATTATCAAAGAAAGCTGTTATTTACAAAAATCTTTAATTGTTTGGAACGATGATTATCTGTTCATCAAGCATCTATCGTTTATCAGTGCGTTTAATGCTATATATTAACTGTTCTGATGACGGTTTCGGACCAGCAGACCCATAATCGGAGAAACAACGGCCAGGGTAAGTCAACCATTCCTTTCACTTGATATTGGCTCTTGCCCAAATTCCTCCTCGGTACAAACAAACCGATTCAACCTCTCCCGGGACATACTTTTTAAATGGACATTTTTGTATTTCTGTATTAAATTTTTCATTTACGTTACATTGTATCCATTAATGAATGGAATCAACATTTAATGATATATAGTAAAAATTTTGAGTTGAATGAATGCAAATACTTATCGGCGGCGCGGGTAGCACAGGCAGTTCCTTACTCAGGAGGATTTTAAACCGCCATCCCGACATATTTAGTGGTCCTGAATTAAATTTCTTTAATAAAGAAGATTTTTTTACCAACTGGAATAGGACAAAGAAGAAAATTTTCTGGCCTTCGCGCTTTTTATCCACCCGAGGTTGGGTCCCTTATACAGGAACGCGTTTATTGAAAAAAGAATATGGATGGAGTAAACAAGAGTTGAGAGTAATAATACAAAAGACAACACGTTTGGAATCGTTTGTATCATTATATTTCTCAAAACCTTTAAAGGAACATAATGCCCGTCATTGGATAGAAAAAACCCCTTCGAATTCTTACGTATTCGATCTTTTTCTCGACACATTTAATGATGCAAGGGTCATTCACATGACGCGATCGCCGTATGACGCAACCGCCTCTTTGGTAAACCGCGGTTTTTCTCCTTTCTTCGCTGCAGGTATGTATATCTATAACATGTCTGCAGGCCTCAAAGCAGAAAACCATCCGAACTATTACCGCCTGAATTATGAAGATTTGGTCAAAAACCCGGAAACCACACTCAAAAATTTAATGGTCTTTTTAGGTCTCTCCTTTAGCGATAAAATTTTAAATCCAAATAGAACTGAAAGCAAAAGCGCCATCAATACGTGGACAAACCAACCGAATCAACCGATCAGCCAGAGTGGTTTAGATAGGTTTAAACAAACGCCGAAGACCATCAGGGAAGAAATTGAAACGGCTCTTTCCGTGTTTTCGATTAATCCAAAACACAAAAATATAAAAAAATTGCCTTATAAAAATGGTTCGGAGGTATCCGAAGCGTTAGGATATACTTTTACCCCTTTGATTCATGACAGATTTAAACGAAAAATATACTTTGATATGTTAAAAGACTATATGCATCGCTGTTACAAATTGTATCCTACGGGTTGGTTTCATTATCCGGCTCGGATAGATTGGAAGCAAACACAATAAAGTGGATTTAGTTGTATGAAAGTCATTCTATCGGGGACAGAATGTACCCAATATGGATTACACAAATTTAACAATCATTTTCATATTTATTTCAGAGGATACATTATCTGGAATAATCGCCTGTATTATGGTGATGAATTTTTAGAACATCTGAAAACCCATTTCCTCGAAGGCGCTATCTTTAAAAATCTGCCGGATTACAACGGGGCTTTCAATATCGTCATTTTGAACGATAAACATCTGTATATTTTTAATGATCGTTGGGGCGTCTTTCCGCTCTATTACACACTTACGGAGAATCGCTTCGCCATAAGTAACGAATGGCAGGCGATCCTGCCGGAAACGAATCGTCGAATGCGCAAAGATGCGGCCATTGAAATGTTAACCTTCGGTTACGTTATGGGCGATAAAACCCTTGTTGAGGGCATTTACGAACCTGCGCCACATAGCTGGTATAAAATATATCATAGGGATAGCAAAATTGAACTGGAAGAGCACAGTTACTGGCATTTTGCATATACCTTTAGCAATCATCAAAAGGAAAAGGTGCTGCAACGACAATTTGCGGAACTATGGCATGAACGAATTAAAATATACACCGATTATGTGAAATCACACGGGAATTTAGCTTATATACCCCTCAGTGGCGGACTGGATAGCCGTTTATTGGCTGCCTATTTTGACAGAGAAGCCACTGATATTTTTGCGATGACTTTTGGCAGCTCGCCATTCAGCCCGGAAATTAAAACTGCAAGAAGAGTTGTAAATAAGTTATCACATGTTTTAGGTCATAATATCTTATACTTTGATCAGGCATTATTGAGAATGATTCAAAACAATGAGATCGGTAATTACGATCCCATAACCTGTGCTCATTACGAACGTAAGGTATTGTTTTTAAATAATTCACTAAAATATTTCAATAACTATTTTATTCCGGGCCACGATGCTAACTTTATGGCGGGTGAAAACATTAAATTAAAAATGTGGAAATGGAAATCCAAGGATGATATAATTAATTATATTTTTGATTTTAAGTCATCAAAACTTACCCGCTTTCTTTTAAACCAAAACAAAGATTATTTTGAGCTTCTATACTTTAATCTGGAAAAGAATATCCCGGAAGGAATGGATTTAATTACGGCATACAATCGATGGAATGGAGAACAAAGACAAAGGAGATATATAATAAGATCTTCTATTGATATTTTAACCGATAAACAAAATATATTATTGCCTTTTTTCGATTATGAGATAATGGATTTCTTTTTAGAATTGCCGGTTAAGTTTTTACTCAATCAGCGTTTATATATTAACACACAGATCAATCATCTTTTTAAGCATAATCCTGCGTTGATTAAAATTAAAAAAGATGGGAAGAAAAAACCGCATCGAATTAAAAATAATTTTTGGACCGAATACTATCCCAAAACTATTAACCGTCTGAAAATGAGACTCAATTTGACAAGAAGCCCCCTTAGACATTGGCAAGAGACAATCAATTGGAATCCATTAAAAGAAAATCTTTCCCTTCCGGACTGGATTGATTTAAAATGGACAACAAATGAACAATTTTCATTGAATTTGTTCTATTTAAATTCCATATCCGAGGTTCAAAAAATTTTAAGTGTATAAGTAAAACTATAGATTTTAAAATTATCCTTGTGGTTTTTTTCAAAATGATAATATTATATTAGTTATGTTATGACGGAATTAAAGGCATATTCATTTTCATTAATGTAATTTGTTTATAATTTTAGCTTTATACCGGATATGTGTAATATCCAAATGAGATGAATACTTTTTACAGTCAGGCTGACCATGCCGTATAAAATGATTGTTAGGTGTGGGTCCTGCAAATAACCGCCTATAACTAAAGCAACAACACGGGTCGTTATAAAAAGAATATTAAACACCAAATTTGCTTTTAATTTTTTCTCAATATTAATAACATTCATGATGGGTTTTGTTAGAAACACCATGTAATACCACGGTGCGAGCCATCTAACAAAAACACCAGCGGTTTCCCATTCCGGACCAAAAATGGTTTCGAACAAAATCGGGGCATATACAACCAGTATCACCGTGGGTAAAAATCCTACCAACCCCGATCTCGAAAACAATTTCCACACAAGTCGAGTCATCTCGTCTTTGCTCTTCTCTCTGGCTCTTGAGGCGCGTTGATAAAATACTTGCGCCATTGATGCGCCGAGCAGATTGATTGGTTTGTTTAAAAGACGTAATCCGAATGCAAAAAAACCAACGATTGTGTTATCAAAAAAATACGATAATAGAAATACAGGCACTTGGGTTGAAAGGCTATTCAATAAAGTCGCCCATGTTGCAAACTGAGGGAATTCTCTGTGTTTTACCGCCATTTCTTTTTGAATGGATGAGGAAATTTTTGGAAATAACTCTCTATCAAATTTTAATACCAAGTATACAAAAATCAGTGTGGCGGTGATTAAACCAGTTATGTTGCCAAAAACCAATCCGCCCGGCCCAAAATCAAAATAACCAAGTAGTAACTGAAAAGATGCCGTACCAACAGCCATTCCAACAGTGGCAGTCGCAATATATTTAAATTTCTTTTTTCTGCTAAACCAGTAAGTAAAATTTCGAAACGCTGCCATAAAGAGCATGCCAATTGGGAAAAAGATCACCCATCCGGCAAATAGCGGTTCATTCAATAAATCCGCAATATTTTCATTGAAGTAAATGGCAACAGCGGAAAAGAGGACAAAGCAAAAAAGTGCAATAAGCAGGGATAAGGATAAAAGATTAAATGCTTCCTCCTGTTTTTTAGGAAGCATTATAGCCAGATGATATTGGCCGGTAGCCACGACCACAAAGATTGTAACAAGAGCAGTATATAAAGCATAAACGCCAAAATCCTGAGGTGTGTATATTCGGCTAAGTACTGGTGAAATGATTATGGGAATCGCTTGAGCAATTGTAGTGCCGGACATCAATGTCAGAACATTTCTCAAAAACTCATTCTTTATCCGCAATCTTCCTACCTCGAAGGATTACCTTGCATCCGGCATTTTTCATAATATTCCACCATTTCACTCACCGTATCTTCCCAAAATATCGCTTGGTGTTGCAACAACCTGCGGCTATTATCCCATACCTGCCTGCTATACGCCGTGTAATCGTCATAAATGGCAACGACCTTATCCACGAAATCGCCGGCGTCTCCATTGCGAATGGATTCGCCCAAACCATTCTCCACCACAAAATCCCGCATCATACGGGCTTCACTGGTAACAATCGGTTTGCCCATGGCCGCGTATTGATACATTTTTGTGGCGATCGTATTGTTGGCTTCCTCCTTGGCTCTGGCGTTGGGTAAATGCACGCAAATATGGGCGGCCTGCAAATAGGAAGGCAGTTTGTCCACCGGAACCCAGCCGGCGTATTCCACCAGATGCGCCACGCCCTTTTGCCGCGCCATTTCCAGCGGATTGCAGTTGCGACTGAATCGGCCTGCCATGACAAACCGTATATTGGGAATGGATTTTTCCAATTCCGGTAAGGCTTCGATAACCACATCAATACCCCGTAATATGCTCATCACGCCGGCGTAAAACAGCACAAAGGAATCTTTATACTGCCGAACCACCGAATCATCCACATTATCGGGATTGAAAATACGTTTCAAAGGGCTGTTGGGTACGGTAATGATCTTTTCCGGTGCAATGCCCACATTCTGAATATATTGCTCACGTAAACGGTCGGTAACGGTGATCACCAGGTCGGCTTTCGCCAGTTGTTCCCTTTCATAGCGTTTCCAGTTGCTCAGGGCCCGTACAATCTTGCCGATCCGCGTGTTGTAATGGGCCGTGGTACCGATCCAGTTGCTCCAGTATTCGTGCTGATCGCATACTACTTTCAGGTTGTACTTTCTGGCCAGAGTATGGGCAATATCCGTTAGCGGTAAATCATGCACATGCAAAATGTCGATATCGTTCTCCCGGACAAAACGCTCGGCGTGTTTGCGCCATATCCAGCGATATACGGGCAACACAAGATAGGCCGAACTCAGCTTTTTGCGCAGTTGAGCATTAAAACGGATGCGCGTAACGTCAATCCCTTTGTAATGTTCACGTAACGGTTTTTCATCTTTTGTTACACACAATATGTAAACCTCGAAGCCGGCATCAATTAAACTAAGTGCTTCCTTTTCCGGACGGTCATCCGGCGGAAAGTCAATGTCCAGTATCATCCCGATCTTTATTTGGTTGTTGTGTCGAACAGGATCAGACACGGCTCCTCCATTAAATGCTTACCCAGTTTTTCATATTCAGTCTTCGTTAAAAGGAGAACGGTAATTTTACGTTGAATTAAGCGCTCCGTCTTTTGACGAACACGCTCCAGTTCAGCGGTATTCACATGGTCCCCCACTACAACAAGATCGATTAAACCGGAATCCATTCCCCTGGCATAATCGCCGCGGATAAAAGCCATCTGTAAATCGCCCAACTTGCGTATGATATTGGCAACCACCTGATCGATGCCGGTTGATTTCAAAACGATATTACGAATGTCTTCATATAACGGATGACCGGTATTGGCGCGATAGACTTTATTCCGTCCCTGTAATCGGGAACGGATTATCTGTGCCTCCGAGAGCTTATTGAGCTCCAGGCGAATGGCGTTGGTCGATTCGCCGAACTCTTCCGCAAGCTGACGCAAATAGCCCGTATTATTGGGATTCAGGAAAAATTTCATCAAAAGTTTTATGCGCGTCTTGGAAGTGATTAACGTGTCTAACATGATTTTTCGCCGTATTGACCGGCCTGCTCAATAATTGCTTTGCTGTTGGGTCCCTCGTTGAATAACAAATCCAGAATCGACAGATGAGAAACGAAGGTGCCCCATAACTGTGTATATTGCGGATGAACGAAATCGCTGTAAATTAACGTGATGCCGTTCGCCGCCAATTGCTGTTCGTCGTTGTAATCTTTACCGCCGCCGGTGCCGGACAAATAATGGTCGGCGTTCACCGCCCCGCAAATATCGACAATAAGGTCGGTTTTCTGGCCGTGCTGTTCAAGCAACTCCGACAGTCGCCGCCGCTCGCTGCTGATTTTTAAATAGTCGGCAAAGGATTCGATCAAAGCGATGTTCAGTTCCAACAAACGCTCGTATTGTTTAAGATTCTGCTCATATATAGCGAAAATCTCATCAAAATAAGGCGCTTTCTTGTAGCTCAGCGTAACGGTTTTCAGATGTTTCTCTTTCCACTTTCGATCGCTGAAGGTTGCCTCCATGTACGACGCCTTACCCTTCCTGCCTTTGGGAAGAGAGACAGGTATCGTCAGAAAGGCCGGCCCGTTTGGCGTCTTGATGCGGTTACGGGCAGCGAAGCTTTGCCCGCGGGGGTACTGCACATCATCCAGGTAAACGAACATATCGCAACGTATCATTTTATAGAAATAACCGATCCAGGGAATATAATTGGCCTGATGCATGGCCATGGTCTTCGTTTTATCTTCAGTCATGTTCGCCCTTAACGCTCTTCATTCCTGTTTTCTCTTTTATTATACTGCAGGCCGTATCCCGAATTATGAAAAATCGGCTCGCCACATCCCGGCCCCGCTCCCGCTTTTTACTCTCTACTTCAACTTTTTACTTTTAACTTCCCTTGCCGCCCCTTATGAGCCCTTCATATCCTCATTCGCAAATTCTGCAATCAATTGTTTGAATATTTGCCGTTCTTCTTCATGATCCTCATAAGTACGAAATGGAAACCGTTCCGGCGGTTTCGTTACAATATTTAAGTTTGATCCATAGAGTTGAACGCTTTTACCGGCAATGGCCTCCAGAACCGAACGCGGTTGCTTTGCCATTTGTTCGTAGGAAATCCGAACCACATTGTCCAGTCGGTTACGTTCGATTTCATTGTCGTAAAAACGCTTGAGATAATAAACCTGGCCGGCGATTTGCCGCCGGTAATCCAAATCTTTTATTTGATCGTATTCGACGGGCATATAGCTCCACCATGTATTGGGATCGCCATAGTATTTTTTCCGGGCATTTAATATCGAAAGGGCGGCGTCCAATTGATCGCGCTCGATATAAACGTAAATCACCCGCTTTAGCACATCCTTCATCTTTTTCAAATGGTAGGAACCAAAAATATTTTTAAATACCATGGGACGGTCAAACACGTTTTGAATGTTCGCCAGCACCTGATACAATCCCTGCCAATCAATACTGCTTTCGATCTCTCCGGCGCGGGTAACGCCTTCAAACGATTCTTTTTTCAGCCAGTGCCGCCAGAAGTAACCAAATTCATGGATATCGGAAATATCGGACGTACGCGCAAAATCGGACTTGAAATCGGTGTGCTTATAATCGCCGTAAATACTGCGAAAGAGTTTGATACCGTGCAGCGGCGCCAGCCAGAACCGCGCGACAAAATTGTTGATATAACCCAGATCAAAAGCGTGGGCAATTAATTGCGTGATTAATGTCGTGCCAGAGCGCGGTAAACCGAATACGAAAATGAAAGGATGCTTAATCGCTTGATCGTCGTAGATTCGCCGCTCTTTCTGCTGTAGCGTTTTATTCAATTCCAGTAAAAAATGTTCGGATTCTGTGGGTTTGGCGTATTTACCCTTACGTTTATCGTAGAGATCCTTCAATTTTTTGGCCATGCGTTTCCCTCAACTATCTTATAATCCAGCGAACCACTTCAAAGGTTTCGGCAAAATCCCGCCCGCATTGCACGCCGCGGGTGCGCGCCAGACCTTTTATAAACGCTTCGTTGGCGTACTTGCGCCCCGTCTGCGAGCGATAGCACTTCACCGATTCCAATTTCTTGTTAATATGCCGTTCTTCCAGATATACAAACGCCCGCGTCTCAAAATTGATATTATTCCAGGGCATTTCATAAGCCAGTACGGAAGTAAATTTAAAGGCGCGCAGGCCTTCGACCGCAATGGTATAATGATCCTGATGAAGATCATGGGCCGAAGGCATCAGTACCAGATCAGGTTTAATATTGCGATTCAGTTGTACCAAATCTTCCAAAATATCCTGACGATGATGAGCAAATTTTCTTACCGGATAGCGGTAGATCAAAAGATGATCTTCGGGGATTTCGAGTACCTTACTCGAAGCCTTCACCTCTTTCAGCAAAATATCCTTAGGCAAACCTTCGGGAACCGACTCTTCCGCGCAGGAGAAAGTGGCGTAATAAACGTCGCGCTTTTCTTCGATAAATTTTGCGATGGTACCGCCGCAGCCAAATTCGCCGTCGTCGGTATGCGGACCCAATACTAAAATTTTATTAAAACTGACCATGATGCAATTCCTGTTAAAGCAACCTTACCATAATATGCTCAATTTAGAGTAATTAATTTACTCGAAAAGTAACTTTTTTACGTATGCCAGGCAAATTAATTTTGGTATACCCAACCCGGATAAGCCCCGAATAGCATCGGGACAGGCCAGAGCCAAACAAATTATCAATAAATACTCGGCATTGATATCTAAGCATTTAACCTTTAACACTATTCTTTTTGCCCCGAAGGATTGGGGTTTTCGAAAGGATCACCCCGAAGAGGTCCTGCAAAGGCATCCTTCGGACCTTTGGCATAAAAACATTATTTTTAAGCCATTTGGGGTGAGTACCGCTTTCCAGGGTCTCCAACCTGTCCCCAACTCATTCGGGAAAAAAGCAAGAATGTCCCGGCTAAGGTACTAAGGAACGTTTACAATCAATATGCTCCCTTGAATCCGAAATCGTATTGATCGATTCTTGTTGCGTCCCTGAACGGACGCGCGTATTTCCTGCGGGCGCTTCAATTTCTATAAATATTTCGTTCCTACGGAACGGATTAACTTGAATGGCACGTGTTATATTAACGACGCATTGTTGTCGTTTATATAGCACGGCGATGCGTCTAAGATTGCGCATCATTATTGGTTCTTTAAGATCTTCGTACACGTCGTATGCTGTTTTTGAAATAAAAAAGGGATACAGGCCATGAAAATCACTAAGCATATAAAGCTAATTAAATATTTCTTCTTAGCCCGTCTCTGCGTTCTCTGTGGTTAACATTTCCCTGTTTATTGGTCATTATCGGGCCCAATCACTTTGTGTGCAGGCGATTCCAGATGCGGAATATAAAGAGGGTACCCCCTGCGGTGACAATGGTTGTAAAAATGGCCGGCAGAATATTGGCGTAAATCCAGAATCCAACGGCGAACAGGGCGCTGTAAACCGTAACGCAGCCGACCACCATCGCCAAAATCTCCCGGGGCAATTCCCAGGCGGCGGCTTCCTGTCCGCGATCTAAAATCTCGCCTTCGGCTTTGGCGCGCTCCATCACTTTACGCCAGCCCGGACCGCCCGGCCGGGTTAGTTTCACGAAATTGCGCAAAACGCGCTCATCGGTGGGCCGGGTTAGCAGGGTTACCATCAACCATATAGCCGTGGTTGTTGCCACGCCGCTCACCAGACGAATATGGGAGGGCACCTCGGGAAATCCGAATTCAAACACAACGGCGATAATAAACGATACAATCATGCCGCTAAGTTCGGTAAAAGCATTAATGCGCCACCAGAACCAGCGCAAGATAAAAATCAAACCTGTTCCGGCGCCTATCTGGAGCAGGATATGAAAAGCCTGCAAAGCGTTCTTCAACCAGAGAGAAATTACTCCGGCCAGAATCATCAGCACAATCGTCGAGAAACGTCCCAGCGCGACCAGCTTCTTCTCCGAAGCATCGGGATCAACAAAGCGCCTGTAAAAATCGTGCACAATGTAGGAGGCGCCCCAATTTAGATGCGTACTGACCGTGCTCATATAAGCAGCAATCAGAGAGGCGACCACCAGTCCGAGCAAACCGGTCGGTAAAAATGTGAGCATGGCCGGATAAGCGATATCATCTTTGATGACGGAAGCCTTAACACCGGGAAAGGCTTGTTGAATGGAGGCGAGGTCCGGATAAACAATTAGCGAAGCCAGCGCCACCAAAATCCAGGGCCAGGGTCGCACGGCGTAATGCACCACATTGAAAAACAGCGTTGCGCCAATGGCGTCCTTTTCGGTGCGCGAGGATAACATACGCTGGGCAATATATCCGCCGCCGCCCGGTTCGGAGCCGGGATACCAAACGCTCCACCATTGCACGGCAATGGGGATGATGAACAACGGAATCAGCGTGGCTGTATCGGAGAAATCCGGCAGGAGTCGTAGCTTTCCTTCCAATGCTTCGTGCGTAAACAGTTCATAAAGGCCGCCCACTTCAGGCAGGGTTACCGCTACATAGGCGGCGCCCACCGCGCCCGCCATGGCGATGCCAAATTGAAAGAAGTCGGTCCAGATCACGCCACGCAAGCCACCCAGGGCGCTGTAGATTACCGTAATGGTCGATGCAATCAAAATGGTCGTCAGCGGCGACAAACCCAGAAAAATACTACCGATTTTGATAGCCGCCAGGGAGACGGTTGCCATAATCATCACATTGAAAAAAAGACCGAGATAGAGCGAACGGAATCCGCGCAAAAACGAAGCCAGTTTACCGCCGTATCGTATTTCATAAAATTCAAGATCGGTCATGACCCGGGACCGGCGCCAGAGCTTGGCGTAGACAAAGACGGTTAACATACCGGTCAATAGAAACGCCCACCACACCCAGTTACCGGCCACGCCGTTTTGACGCACAATATCCGTAACCAGATTGGGCGTATCCGATGAAAAGGTGGTCGCCACCATGGAAACGCCCAACAGCCACCAGGGCATATTACGCCCCGATAGAAAGTATTCTTCGGTGTTCTTACCCGCCCTCTTGTAAACCGCAATCCCGATACCGATGGCCAGTACGAAAAAGAGAAGAATAATCAACCAGTCAATAGTAGCCAAAATCATACTGTATTCCCTTGCTCATCTACAACGCATGTTACGCCATTTTGCAATAAAGCTTGGCGCATTCCAAAAACAATTGTACCGGATGATGATTCAACCGCTTGAATGGTTGAATTACTGAATCACTAAAATAGTAAATTACGGGCTTTACTGCATTAGTGATTCTTAGCAGCCATCCGCTTGACTACTGTCCAAAATAAATGAAATTGAAAATAACGCATGCTGATTTTTCATAATTTAAGGGTGATTTTTTCACGGTTATTCCAGTTTTACGGTTCTGACCCTGCCCCTAACAAACAGAAGGGGCATGCGGAGTCTCAACGGCTTTCAGGGATCAGTCAACAACTTATTCTGGACAAGTGTGTTGTGCATCCGCTTAATCATAAAATCATCGATTCAATATCTTCTGTTTACGGCGGCTCATACTTACCGTGTTGTTAATTTATGTATGTTCATTAACACTCAATCCATTGCCATCGATTTTAAGTCGATACACGTCAAAGCCCGCTTCACGAAGCGTTTTTTCGATGGCTTCATAGGCCGGAGGCGCATAAATAAATACGCCGCCAAGAGTCGACAGGCGGGCGCCCAGCGCCCCCGACTGCAATGCCCCTTCTACAATCTCATTCATTTCAGGGGTGCTGATTTCGAACAGCAGGTCGTAAACCTTATGGTGATCGCTGAATAATTTACCCAACAATTCATGATCCCAGTTAAAGACCGACATCAGTCGCCGGGCTTCATCGGTCAGGTCCCGTATGATAGCTGCCCCGCGCAAAATTTTAATCTCTTCGGGCGCCAGGCGATCATCCATCGTTTTGACGGCGCGTTCTGAAATATCGTTTAAATCCGGCGCTTCCGACTGCAGTACTTTGTGCAAAACCAGTCTTATCCGTTGCATGCCGCTATTAATGGCTGATCGTACTTTTTGAGAATTCGGCGGTACAACCCATAATACAGGATGTAATTTATCGCTCAATTTTTCCATATTCGGCGGCGTTCCGGGTTGGATCCAGCGCAGGCCGCCCATCACTGCCGTATGCAACGCTCCTTCATCGACGGTGAATCCGCCGGGAACGGCGTATTGTTCGATGAGTGCTTGCGCATTATGCCCGTAAGGATCTTCTTTACCCGCCAACCTCAAAAATAATTGCATCCATATTAAAGACGCCACTGTTCGATAGGACGTATTGCTCGTGGGGAATGACGGGTGGTACACCCAACATCGGCAACCCTGGTTGAATCGTAAACCTTCTTTCTGTAAAACCCTTGCAAGGAATTTCGGGAGATTCGCCTGTGCATCAGGCGATTCGTACTCTTTGGGCGTTTTCAGGTCAAAGGAAATTTCGCTTTGGGTGCTTTCGGATTTTATTACGATACGCTTTGGATCATGCACATGAGCCTGTACGGATATGGCCGGTCTTACGGCGGCTACGATTTGGGGTAATCCGGCTAAGGTTTGTAAATCGCCCAATAGCGGAATAACGAAAGGCGCGGTTATGGTAAACGTACTTTCTGACATTTCGCATCCGATTGATTCATTTGCCGGACATAAAATGTATGCAATTCAAATCCAAACCACTTCCTGTACGATGCACCGATTATGCGTTCCGGTCTATAACGTTCGCGATATCTTTCGGCGCCATCACGTGCGTTCGCGCATATCTCTGCTTTCTATTCCATCCGTTTGCCGTAGTCCAGCCGGTGGTCCGTGGTCAGCAACGGGAACGAAGGCACCACCACCGGGAAGGGCACATTATCCTGCGTGACAAACATATCGATATTGGTTAGTTCGATTTTATTAAATATCTCGGTGTCGATGCCTATCCGGTTGCCGTATTTGGCTTGCAGCTCATCGATATAGGGATTTAAATGCGTTCGAACGGCTTGAATGGAAGCGAGCGAGTCGGCCGCTCCGGGGCCATACTTTTGTTCGAGAAAGGCGTTCCTCTGATACATCGCCAGAAGTGCGTCTTCCCACATACCGGTATAACGCTTCACCACATCAACCTGGTCGTAACCCCGCTCATAGGCAACATTGGTAAGTTCGCGGTCGCGCATCATATCCACAATGGCCAGTTTAAACTGTTCGGCGAATTCGCCCTTGCTAAAATTATTCTTACGAAAGACCAGCGGATGGCGTTCATACTCTTCTTCAAATTCGGCCACGGTCCAAACCCGTCCCTCGTAATTGAACAGCGGTTTATCCCTCAGACCGGCCAGGCCGGCCTCAAATCCTTGCCCGCCCGGCCAGCGGCTCTCGCGGCCAAACGATTGATCCAGAAAGAGGTTTTCTTTTGACTTATCCGATACGAGATACATCGGTCCGACCAGTTCCACTAATTTTCGAAATGTTTGAGGCACAAATTCGATTGTTTTGCCTTTCATAACCTCAGAAACAAATGTTGCATAGCGATCCAGGGACGCTTCCTGCATCAACCGTTCCCGAACCTCATTCCATCGTTTTTGTTGTTCATATGTACTCATAGGTACCGACTCGACAATATCGGCGACCTGTACGATTAAATATTCGTTCTCGCCTACCTCGATCAACGGAAGAAGGTCGCCTTCCTTTACCTCCGAAGGTTGTTCGAACAGGGCATTTTTAATCGCCTCCGGCTCCGGCTGCTGCCACTTGATCGTCCGCTGCGGCAACGAATCCCTGCCGCCTAACTGTCTGTAAACGCTTTCTAAATCGGCATTGGTTTGATTTAATCGCTCATGTATGCGCCGGGCCTGATCTTCATCTTTAAGATTCATATATTGTACGCGATAGTTACGGCCAGCGGCCCTGTAGGCGTTTTTAAGGCGCGTACTGTCTAATTCCACCTTGTCTGCGCCTTCCATTTTAAGAAGCCATTGCCGCATGGCCTGTTCTTTACGGCCCTGAATATAGCGCTGAAATTGCGGGTTCCTGGTAAGCGGATTGTCTTCTCCTGCTTCCAGGGCAAGAAGTTTTTCGGCGATGAGCGAATTGATAATGATTTTCTTATCGATATTGGAATTGCCGCGGGCATATGGCGGACGGATCGTATATTCGGCGCGTCGGATAAATTCCGCTTTGGAGATGGTTTTGCCGCCGATATCGACGAGAATTTTTTCCCCGGATTGTTGCTTTTCGGATACACATTGAAACAAGACTAAACCAGCGGAAAAAACGACGATTAAAAAGCTCCGGTTTTTGATAGGTGACTTCATAAATTACGCTACTTTCAGATTATGAATGATTATCGTTCGTACAGGTAAGCGCTTTTAACCATTCGGTTTGCTTTTCCGTCATGCACAACAAATTCCGAAGGCCCGTAAATGGAAGCGGAACCGAAAGCGCCTTTTTTATTCAAAGCATAAAAACGTACGTTAAAGTTCGGCCTGCTTTTTTCATCTTTGAGATGATCCATTTTAACATGGCTGACGATACGTTTAACGCCCGACAAGCAGGCTTCTTCGGGCGACAAACCGCGCCGCATCTCTTCGACCACCAGAAAACAGGTCAGGTTTTTCAAATTCTCCTCGCCTCGGCCGGTCGAACCGCAGGCGCCTACTTCATTATCCACATACAAACCGGCGCCGATGATAGGACTATCGCCCACCCTTCCCGGGATTTTGAAAGCCAGCCCGCTTGTGGTGGTAACGCCCGAAATATTGCCGTCGAGATCGAGCCCCAAACAGGTGATGGTGCCGGTGATATTAAACATTTTTCGAATGTCTTCAGGTATTTTCGATTTATCGGCCGGTAAAAACCAATCGTCCTTCTCCGAAAGGGCTTCTTTCCAGTATAACCAGATTTCACGCGCCTTATCGGTTAGCAGTTCTTCCTCCCTGAATCCGTGGGCGCGTGCAAACTTAAGGGCGCCTTCGCCGACCAGCAATACATGATCCGTGCGCTCCATGACCAGTTTAGCCACTTTGGAGGGATTCTTAATGTTTTGCAATGCAGCTACGGCGCCGGCTTTGTGGGTCGGACCGTGCATACAACATGAATCCAGTTGAACCACGCCCTCTTCATTGGGCAGCCCGCCCAGGCCAACGCTATGATCATTCGGATCGTCCTCCACAAGATTGACGCCTGCGATCACCGCATTGAGGGCGTCCTCTCCTTCGCGTATCAATTTGACGGCCCGATCGGCGGCGGCCTTACCGTTATAGCTACTGACCACCAGCGGTCCGCCATTGCCGTTTTCCGCCCAGAGTTTGGCGGGATTTATCCATCGCGTTCCTAAACCCGCCCCCATACCTGCCAGTGTGGTTTTTATGAATGATCGTCTTTGCATAACAACCTCACATTTGATGGTTTGTTCGAATATTGTATGAAGTTAATCCTGTAATTTTTTTGAAGCAAACCGTATTATAAGATATTTACATGCGTCCTATGGGCGAGGAGCTGTATCGCCCTTCGCAAGCAATCTAATGGCCAAACCCTTTCGAAGGTCGGCATGCAATCATTCTCAGCGTCGCCGCTGAAAGGAGTAATCGAAACAAGGCGGAGTCTGAAAAAACCGGTCAACATAATGGGATTCATTATCGGAGCAATGGCAACAGCCCAATGTGGCAATCAATCCGAGTACAAAACGTAGCCTGCATCCCGCTTTAGTTATGATTATCATCCGGATCGCGTTCATTATGTACAGACGTTTTGCGTCCGCCCAGATGTTTGGCCAGAAACGCTTCCATCTTGCGGTAAAAATCAAAGCGGTTCTCTTCGTTACGGAAACCGTGGCCCTCGTTCTTTTTGACCATATAGTGTACTTCAATACCCCGTTTGCGCAGGGCTTCCACAATTTGATCCGACTCGGTTTTTTTGACGCGCGGATCATTGGCGCCCTGTGCGATAAACATGGGCGCTTTGATGGAATCCGCATGAAACAGCGGCGATGCCGCCCTTAATAAGGCTTTATCATCGACGGGATGTCCGATCATCTCATATATGATCGATTTATGCGGCTGCCAATAAGGAGGTAGGGATTCCAAGAATGTAAAAATATTCGAAATACCCACATAGCTGACCCCGCATGCATACAAGTTCGGTGTAAAGGCGACGCCGGCCAGAGCGGCATAGCCTCCGAAGGAAGCGCCGTAAATACCGATACGGTTGGAATCAGCAATGCCTTCTTCGATGAGCCAATAGGCGCCGTCGGTAATATCGTTTTGTATCTCATCGCCCCATTCCTGAAACCCCAACTCCCAGAAACGGCGACCATAGCCGGTCGATCCTCTGAAATTCATTTGCAAAACCGCATAACCGCGGTTAGCCAAAAATTGTACTTCGGGATCGAAACCCCACACATCGCGCAACCAGGGCCCGCCGTGTGGATTTATAACGGTCGGCAAGTTCTTAGCCTTCACGCCTTTGGGCAAGGTAAGGTAGCCGTGAATGGTGAGGCTATCTCTGGAGAGATATTTGATCGGCTCCATGTCGGCCATGTCATCTTCATCCAACCAGGGGCTAATTTCCACCAATTTACGGAATTTATCGTTTTTACGATTATAGTAATAATAGGCGCCGCGCGTTTTATCGCTATAAGTGCGCACCACCACCTGCTGTTCGTCCCGGCTCATGCTGGTCACTTTTAAATCGTAATCCGGTAAACGGCTTTGCAGCTCTTTCTGTAATTGCTTACGCTCTTCATCGAAAAAATGGTAGTGGCGTTTTTGCAGAATATATGTTACGCCGGTGATAGTCTTGCGGTGTTCCGATTTAAGCAAATATTCCACATCCACATCGGGATGCTGATAGATCGTTTCGGTTTCCCGGCGCTGTTCGAGGTTAAAACGTACGATAGCGATTTTATCCCTGTCCAAATTGGAGAGCGCATAAACCGCTTTGGGATTGTCAAAGGTAAAGAAGAGCGGTTGCAGCTTTTCCTTAAAACTGGTGGTGAAAACCGTACGAAAATCCTGCTTTTCGTTTTCCCGGTAAAGAATCTGGCTGCTTGCGCCTTCGGTTGCAACAGCGAGACGAAGGCGTCCCTGCCAATCGGTCATCCATTCCGATATGTTGCCCGGATTTTTAGCGATCATCTCCAAATGACCGGTATTGATATTAATGCGATAGGCGTCGAAGTAACGCTGATCGCGCTTATTAAGCTGAATGATCGCTTCATCCTCATTATCTTTCAACATATCGATAATTCGAACCCGGACGCTGTCAAAGGGCGTCAGCGTCTTTTGTTGACTGCCGTCGATATTGACCGCGTACAATTTATAATTTTCGTCGCCGCCTTCGTCCTGTACGAAAACAATTCGCTCGTTATTGGCCCAGCCGAAAGCCGGAATATCGCGCTCCGTGGATTGTGTGATACGTTTGGTTGTGTCGCCGTGAAGGGTGCGAACAAAGATATTGAGGCGATTTTTCCAGGGCTGTAAGTAAGCAAGATGCTTTCCGTCCGGCGATAGCTCCAGCGACGTCTGCTGCGGATTACGGAAAAAATCCTCCAAAGGGATCAGCTTATGCAGGCTTTGTTTTTCACCACAGGCGGTTAAGACCAACGCTGCTGTTACAATATTAATGGCAGGTAATAAAAGTCCTTTTCTCATTGCAACGCTTTACAACCTCATTTAATGGTTTAAATACGCATCCAGAAAACGGCGGGTTTCGGAGTACAAATCCAAATCCCGCCATTCGTTTTTATGAACCCAGCGCGCTTCCTGAGCATCGTCCGCAGCTTTGATTTGGCCGCCCAAATAATCGGCCTTCATATCGATAATCACGTAGTGGTAACGTATTCGACCCGCTTCGTCGCGATCGATCATATCAAACACATAAACCACGGAGCCGGCCTTTATGTGAATGCCGGTCTCTTCCAAAACTTCGCGCTCCGCCGCCTCATGCAACCGTTCTCCGGCCTTCAGGCCTCCGCCCGGTATCGCCCAATAACCTGCAGCGGGCGGGTATTTGCGCTTAACAAGCAAAACGTGATCGTCCTTAATAACCAGGGCGCCCACGCCAACCCTTGGCAACGCAGCTCTTTCCTCTTGAATATTCGTCACCCTTTTTGCATCCCTGATATGTTGTAATTTAACAGAACAATATATTCAATTAATGTTTTATTCGCCAATGAATACCGTTGTGGTTTTCATTTTGCAATGGTTTAAAGACATTACGTAATTGTATGGTTTTAGTTTATTCGCTCCGCTATACCTCTTATATTGAATGTTCCAAATTGTTTATCCCACGGCTCGACAAGCGACGTGTTCATTCTTACTGCGCAGACAGGCCCTTACCGACCATTACGAACGCCTGCGTAATATCATTTGATGTGCATGGCATTGCACGGTTTGAGAAGGGACGCAACAGTCGGCCGGCGGCGGGTTCTTAAAAGAGATAAAAAGCCCGGGAAGAGCTCCCGGGCTGTGGTGGTTCGTTTATTTAACATTGACGCTGGCAATGGCGCTCATACGCACGATCGTATCGACATCGCAATGGCGCTGCAAAACATGAACGGAATTATCCAGACCGACCAGAATGGGTCCGATCGCTTCGGCTCCGCCCAGTTTCGCCATCAATTTATAGGCGATGTTGCCTGCTTCCAGCGAGGGGAAGATCAAGACATTGGCGCGTTTTTTCAAATCGTTGAAATCGTAAATGCGGTTGAGCAGATCTTCATCCACCGCCGGATCCACCTGCATTTCGCCGTCAATCGGAAGGTCGGGTCGTTTCTGCTTTACAATACGGGCCGCTTCGGCCACCTTGTTCGTCAGAGGATGGCGCACGCTTCCGAAATTGCTGAAGGAGATCATTGCAATCCGAGGTTCGATTTCAAAGGTGTGTCGTACTTCATCGGCAGACAAGATGGCAATTTCGGCCAGCGTCTCGGCGGAAGGTACGATATTGACCGTTGTATCGGCAAAGAACATCATGTCGTCTTCCATCACCATGGCATACAAACCGGCCACAATGCGTTTTTCTTTCTCTACCTCCAGAATTTGCAGAGCCGGACGAATCACTTCGGGATAATAGTGATTGACGCCCGATAACATACCGTCGGCGTCGCCCATGCGCACCATCATCACCGAGAGTGCATTAGCGTCATTCCGTAGAATGCGCTGGCAGGCGGTATAGGTAAGCCCTTTGCGGTTGCGCAGACGATATAATTCCTGGGCGTACAGTTCGTGTTTGCGACAATTCAATGGATCCACAATGGAAGCGCCGCCGATATCCACATTATGGTTTTTGGCGCGTTCTTTTATGGCATCGGGATTACCGATTAGAATGGGATCGGCGATATCCTCTTCCAATAGAATTTGAACTGCGCGCAAAATCTGTAGTTCTTCGCCTTCGGCAAAAACCAGGCGGCGTTTACGCATTTTAGCTTTATCAATGACAAATCGCATTACTTCATACGAGCGTCCCAAATGGCTTTCGAGCAGATTGCGATAGGCTTCCCAATCTTCGATTGGTTGCCGGGCCACGCCGGTTTGAACCGCCGCTTTAGCAACCGCCATGGCTTCCCAGATTAGTACACGTGGATCGAACGGTTTGGGAATGATATACTCCCTGCCAAATCGGATCGGCTTGCCGCCGTAGGCTTTTATGACCGAATCCGGTACATCTTCTTTTGCCAGATCCGCCAGGGCTTTGACGGCGGCAATTTTCATCTCTTCATTAATGGCTTTGGCCCGCACATCCAGAGCGCCACGGAAAATAAACGGAAAGCCCAGTACGTTGTTTACCTGGTTAGGGAAATCAGAGCGTCCTGTCGCCATCACGATGTCTTTGCGAACGGATAAAGCATCATCGTAAGTGATTTCCGGATCGGGATTAGCCATGGCAAAAATGATGGGATTATCATTCATGGATTTAACCATTTCTTTCGTAACCAACCCGCCGATGGAAACGCCGGCAAACACATCGGCGCCTTTCATCACATCTTCCAGAGAGGCCGCTTTATCGCCGTTGGCATAGCGCTCTTTATAAGGATTCATGCCCGCTTCACGACTGTGATATATCAAGCCTTTGGAATCGACCAGATACAGATTTTCCTTTTTGACGCCCAAACTGATATACAGATCGGCGCAGGCGATGCCGGCGGCGCCGGCTCCACTGAAAACGACTTTCACATCTTCGATCTTTTTACCCTGCAGCTCCAGAGCGTTCAATAAGGCGGCGCCCGAAATGATGGCCGTGCCGTGCTGATCGTCATGAAACACGGGTATGTTCATGGTGCGTTTGAGCGTCTCCTCGATGTAAAAACATTCCGGAGCCTTAATATCCTCGAGATTAATGCCGCCGAATGTGGGCTCCATCAGTTGTACGGCTTTAATAAACTCATCGGGATCTTTGGTTTTTAACTCAATATCAAATACATCCACATCGGCAAAACGTTTGAACAGAACGCCCTTGCCTTCCATAACCGGTTTTCCCGCTTCGGGGCCAATATCGCCAAGGCCCAGAACGGCGGTTCCGTTAGAGATGACCGCCACCAGATTGCCTTTGGCGGTATACTCGAATACCTGATTAAAATCCTTTTCGATGGCACGGCAGGGTTCGGCGACGCCGGGCGTATAAGCCAGGCTCAGGTCCCTTTGTGTGATGCACGGTTTCGTAGCCACAACCTCAATTTTACCTTTCCGTCCTTCGGAATGGTAACGTAGGGCCTCTTCTTTCCGGATCATGTAATCCTCCTTCAATTTCAATAGAATGATCTTGTCAGTTCAAAATGAGCGTTAACGGCCCCGCTGACAAAACGAAGCACAATAACACTTTGTGTGTTTTCGTCAAAAACAACATTTCCTATTTATGAATATAATAATTTTTTCACAAAAAATCAGAATAGAATTTAAAAAAGTATCGCTTCAATAACATTTGCCTTCGGAAGGAAAACGTTCGGCAGGTGCTTGAAAGGTTTAAACCCTTGTGTGTACAGAAAAACATTTAAGGAGGGGAAAACTAAAAATGAATCAGCCACAACCAAATCGTTCACTTCTTTTGCTGAACGGATTTTGTTTGACCCGAATGATCATTTATGACGTTTTTATATTCAATTCATCCATCTTACGGTATAGCGAAGAAAGGCTGATATCCAGCACGCGTGCGGCTTCTTCCTTGTTATTGTTGTATTTTTTCAAAACATGGGCGATATGCTCGCGCTCAAAAGCCGCCACGGCGTCTTTCAAACGATCCGACGTCGGAGCTGCGTATTCCACATCCACCATATTGGGCGGTAAATCTTTTTTGGTTATGTATTCCCCTTCCGACAGGATCAAAGCCCGTTCGATCACATTTTCAAGCTCCCGAATTCCGCCCTTGTAGGGATAATTCATCAAAATGCGCATCGTTTCGTTGTCGGCGTTAATGACGTTGCGGTTGAGTTCCGTGTTGTATTTGCGAATGAAGTGTTCCACCAGCAAGGGGATATCTTCGCGCCGCTCATTGAGTGAAGGAAGCCGGATCTCAACCACGTTGAGGCGGTAATACAAATCGTCGCGAAACGTACCCTGATCCACGGCCTCCATTAAATCGCGGTTGGTGGCCGCAATAATGCGCACATCGATTTTAATGGGCGAGGCACTGCCCACCGGCTGAATTTCGGACTCTTCAATGGCTCTCAGCAATTTCACCTGCAAGTGCAGCGGAATGTCTCCCACTTCATCCAGAAACAGGGTACCGCCGTTGGCCATTTTAAAATGCCCGTCTTTATCGCGCACCGCTCCCGTAAACGAGCCTTTTTTATGTCCGAAAAATTCGCTTTCCATCAGGGTACCGACAACCGCCCCGCAATTAATGGGCACAAAGGGTTTGTTTTTGCGATCGCTGTTGTAATGAATGGCGCGCGCCACCAGTTCTTTACCCGTGCCGCTTTTACCGGTGATCAATACGTTGCCTTTAGTCTTCGCCACCTTTCGGATCAGCTCAAAGACATTTTGCATTTGCGGACTTTTACCGACGATATTGCTGAAATTATAGCGATCTTCGACCTCCCGCCGCAGAGCCTGATTTTCCAGTACAAGTTCCTTATGCTTTAGCAGGCGTTTTATTTTCAGCAAAACATCTTCAAAATCGAATGGCTTGAGGATATAATCGTAAGCGCCCATTCGGAGTGCCTTGATCGCCGACTCTAAACTGGCGTGGGCTGTGATAATTACCACCGAGGTCTGCGGGCAGATATGCTGGCACTGCTCTACCAGTTCCATGCCGTCCATTTCAGGCATTTTAAGATCGGTGATAATGATCTCATAGTCTTTCTCGTTTACCAGTTCCAGCGCCTCCTTGCCGTTAGAAGCCGTATCGGTTTCGTAGCCGTCGTCTTCCAGGACGGTCTTGATAGAATCGCGAATGGTGCGCTCGTCATCCACCACCAGGATGTTAGCTTTCATATTCTGCTTCCTCCGTGTTCTCCGGAATTTTAATCGTAAAACGGCTGCCCTGGCCGATCACACTTTTTACTTCGATGGTTCCGCCAAAGTTTTTAACGATGCCATAACTGACTGACAGGCCCAGGCCCGTTCCTTTGCCCACCGCTTTGGTGGTAAAAAACGGTTCGAAAATTTTACTTATATTATCTTCAGGAATCCCCACGCCCGTATCCTCAAATTCCATATAGATAAAATCCTCTTTCTGGTATGAACGCACATATATCTTACTTTTATCGCCTCCAAGGGCGTCCACGGCGTTAATCAAAATGTTGATAAAGACCTGCAGTAACTGGTCCGCCACCAGGTAGAGTTCCGGTAAATCTCTGCTTAAATCCAGTTCGATATCCACATGTTTGGCCCGGCGGTCATACTTAACGATACTCACCGCGTTTTCGATCAACTCGTTGACGTTCACATAATTGGCTTCGTAACTGGAGGGCCGCGCAAAATCGACCAGTTCGCGAACGATCCTTGAAATACGATTGATATTTTCGAGAATGGTGTTCAGATATTCCACCACGCTATCATCATCGCTTTTACGTTTGATCAACTGCGCCATGGATGAGATACTGGTAAGGGGATTGCCGATTTCATGTGCAACGCCGGCCGCCATAATACCTAAGCTGGCCATCTTTTCCTGATGTGAAATTTGAAATTGAGCTTCCCTCAACGCTTCGGTGCGTTCCTCGATCTTAGATTCCAGATTCGCGTAGGAATCCATCAATTTCTGGCGCATCAGTTCGAATTCATCGGCTAAGGTCTTCACCTCATTCCGCGTTTGAATTTTGATTGGCTGGCTTAACTCGCCCCGACCGATTTTTTTAACTTCCCGGATGAGGGAATGAATGGGATTGGTAATACGCCGGGAAAGGATGACGGCAATGATCAGCATGAAAATACCGATGAAGACATTGGCGATGATTATTTCGAACAGAAAGCCCTTTAATTCCGCAAATATGCCCTCGGTCGATTTACGGGTTATTAGCTGCCATTCAGCATTAACCGGGCGCTCAACGCTCAGGTGTGCTCCTTCGGGCAGTAAGCGGCCGACCGACATCGCATCATTATTGATTTGGTCCTGAGCGCCGGTTACTGAAGAGCTGGCAGCCGTGTCCTGGCCGGAAGTGATATATAGCCGTTGGCGCCGGGAGTACAGAATGTGTTGCAGACCTGCATCATCGCTTTTTAGCAAAGGCATCCAAAAGCTACGATTCAGCTTTTGTATAACGTCGACCGTGTTCGTTAATGCGGTAACCAGATAAAACGCATCCTGTTCCTTATCGAACCACCACGTACTTTTGAATGTTTCCGGCATAGACGCCGGCAATTGTGCACCGCTGCGATTGGTCAGCGTGTCGCCCTGTCCGGTGATCCAAAAGTCCCGGAATCCGGGCGAAGTTTCCAACATTTGCTTTAACTGGTTCACATCATGATTGGCCATCGTAAACCGCTTATAAATATCGGTTTCAAAACTCCGGATCCGGTCATGGATACGCGCCCGGGTAATGGCGTTTAAATCTTTTAAATGATTAAGATGGACTTCCCTAACCAGATCTTTGTTGAGGTAATAACCCAGAACGCTGAAGATGAAAAGCGGGATGTAGGCGAAAAGTAAAAAATATATGATAAACTGGCGGTTTAAGCCGTACCAATTCCTGACGCCATCTCTGTTTTTAAGCATGGTAAATCCGCAAAGGTCGTAATGCTTGTACAATGATTTAAGCGCTTAAAGTATTATATTACGGAAAACTTTGCAAATGGCGGCCCAAACGTCATACCCTGCCAGCAGTGTACCATAGGATCGCCGCTTTTTATAAGTCTGGTAAAGTCCCGTCAATCCGAAATCGGGATTATGTGAAAACACCAAAAAATAGTTTGCGTGCCTTCGTAAGGATTGTTACATTTTGCACGATACCTGAGTACTAATTTACTTTTAAGGAGGTTTTATGCGTAAGAACTGGTTATTATGGACACTAACCATCGTATTAATGTGGTCGCTTTCTCTTTTTGCTCAGGAAGAAAAGAAAGAGAAGACCTTTATGTATGTTGGCGTAGATAAATGCAAAATTTGCCATATGAGCAGCAAGATCGGCAAACAGTACCAAATTTGGAAAGAGGGTCCCCATGCCAAGGCGCTGGAATCGTTGAGCAGCGAAAAATCCATGAAGTTCGCCAAGGAAAATGACATTGCGGACCCGACCAAGGCGGATCAATGTCTGAATTGCCATGCAACCGCAGCCACCGTGGATAAAAAGCTTATCGACCCCAAAGGTAAACTTTCCATTGAAGAGGCTGTTTCTTGTGAATCGTGCCACGGACCGGGCAGTGAATACCGGGCTATGAGCGTCATGAAATCCCATGAAAAATCGTTGGCCAACGGCCTGGTCATGCCGACGGAAGAGGTATGCGTAACCTGCCACAATGAGGACAATCCCTTTCATAAACCGTTCAATTATGAAGAATATGTGAGCAAAGTTCAGCATCCCATTCCCAGCGGTGAATAAGTCCATCCAAATATCATAATTTAAAGCCGTCTTCTTTTACGACGGCTTTTTTTATATCATCGTCGCCGTAATGACTTATTGGAATGATCACTGGCTTTAGAAAAGGATATTTATGGAGCATTATGGATTTTGGTCGCTCTTACCTCCGCTTTTGGCCATCATTCTGGCGATTAAAACACGTCAGGTCTTCGTATCTCTTTTATTTGGCATCTGGATCGGATGGGTGATATTAAACAGCGGTAATGTCTTTATCGGGACGCTCGACACAGTCCAGGCCCTGGTCGATGTATTCAAAGACGCCGGCAATACCCGTACAATCATGTTCAGTTCTCTTGTGGGCGCCCTTATCGCCTACATTCAACGCTCCGGCGGGGTCGAAGGATTTGTCCGCATTGTAAACCGATTCCTCCATTACCTCGAACAACGCCGACATACCAACAGCCGGCGCATTGTGCAATTGCTGGCCTGGGGCACCGGTTTTGTGATTTTTGTTGAATCCAGCATTAATGTGTTAACCGTCGGTTCCATATTCCGGCCCATCTTCGATCGTCTCAAAATTCCGCGGGAAAAACTGGCTTATATCGGCGATTCCATCTCGGCGCCCACCTGTATTCTCATTCCGCTCAATGCCTGGGGAGCCTATATCATGGGATTATTAATCGCACAGGGCTTCTCCGATCCGTTGAATATTATGATTAAAGCCTATCCACTCAATTTTTATCCTTTGCTGGCAATGGCACTGGTTCTGATCGTCATCCTTTTGCAAAAGGATATCGGTCCCATGCGCAAGGCCGAACATCGGGCGCGCACCACGGGTAAAGTTCTAGCCGACGGCGCGCGGCCGATGATCTCCAACGAAGTGATCGCGCTCGAAAAGAAAGATCGAGTACACGCCAAAGCGCGAAACATGATTGTCCCGATTGCAACCATGGTATTTATGATGCCGGTCGGTCTGGTTTACACCGGTTGGCAGCAAGTGGAGGGTATTGCATCGATGTCGATGGGAAGCGCCGTATTCAAGGCGCTGGGAAACGGCTCCGGTTCAACGGCCGTCCTTTGGGCGGTTTTGACGGCGTTGCTGGTCAGCATCATCATGTATCGTGTTCAGGGCATATTCAAATTACAGGAAATTTTGGATTTAACGTTTAAAGGAATCGGCGGGCTGATTCCGCTTGCGCTTCTGATGATGCTTGCATTTGCCATCGGTCAGGTTTGCAATAATTTAGGCACGGGCGTCTTCACAGCGTCCCTGGCCAGGGAGTGGCTCAATCCCAACCTGATCCCCTTGATCATATTTCTGGTCAGTTGTTTTATCGCATTCTCAACGGGAACCTCCTGGGGAACCTTTGCCATTATGATCGCCATCGGCATCCCCATGGCAGAAGCTATGAACGTCAGCATTCCGCTGGCCGTGGCGGCGGTGCTGGGCGGCGGTGTTTTCGGCGATCACTGTTCGCCCATTTCCGATACAACCATTATTTCGTCCATGGCATCGGCCAGCGATCATATCGATCATGTAAAAACGCAATTACCTTACGCCTTATTTGCCGGCGGCATGGCCGCCCTCTTTTATCTGATCGCCGGTTTCATCTAATAACGAATCCCTTTGGCGCCGGACATAAATTGGCAGAAACAATCCGCCTCCCCTTACGTAACCATCTGCATAAGTGAAGGGACATAGACTATGTACGCCATAGAAACCCATCAACTCAGTAAACATTATTCCCGCGGAAAAGTAAAGGCTCTGCAAGAGGTATCGTTACAGGTACCGCAGGGCAAAATTTACAGCCTTTTGGGGCCGAACGGCAGCGGCAAAACCACTCTCGTCAAAGTTTTACTGGGACTGGTGCATGCCACAAACGGCAAAGCTCATATCCTCGGAGAGGACATTCACGCGTCCTCCTGCCATGACCGTATCGGCTATCTTGCCGAGAATCATCATTTTCCGGGTTTTTTAACCGCCCGCGAAGTGCTTTACTATTTTGGTCGAATGAGCCATATCCCGAAACCCGATTTACTGGAGCGCATCCCTAATTTATTGGAGATCGTAGCACTTTCGGAGTGGTCGGATGTCAAAATCCGCAATTATTCCAAAGGTATGATGCAACGCCTGGGCCTGGCCCACGCTCTGATTAACGGGCCCGATTTGATCTTTCTCGATGAACCCACCGACGGCATCGACCCCATGGGCCGGCGCCAAATCCGGGACATTCTGATCGAGCTGCGTAATCAAGGCAAGACGGTTTTCGTTAATTCTCACCTTTTATCCGAGGTGGAGCGCATGAGCGATGAACTGGCGATTCTAAAGAAGGGACGGGTGGTACGGAGCGGCTCGTTACAAGAGCTAATTGCATTGCAGGGAAGCTATCAAATTCAAATAAAAGGCGAAACCAAGCCCTTACAAACGCTTTGCCGGCAAATGAACCTCCCCTTTGAAAACAACCGCCATTTCACGGTACAGGTACAAAACGAGACGGAATTAAATACCCTCATCGATCGCATACGCAATGAAAATATCGAGATCAGGGCCATCATCCCGGAAAAAATTTCGCTGGAAGATTATTTTATCGATGTGGTCGAACATACGTAGAGTTTTGCTATGATCAAATTTATCTATCTGATATTACTAACGTTGCGCGAAACGCTGGCCAAAAAAATCTTTGTGGTTTTTTTCGTCCTGTCCACGCTGCTTTGTCTGCTCCTGCTCTTTGCCATCAATCTGCAAGTGGTGGAGGGTATGCAATCCGCCATCTCCGTGTTCGGAGTGGACCTCGGCCACACCATTAATCTTAACAAACTGATCCACGGCATCGAGGGTCTTATTTCGGTCCTGCTGTTTTCAGGCGGGATTTTTCTGTCGCTGTTCGCATGCAGCAACCTCATCACTTCCCTGATGGAACCCGGTTACATCGATTTATTCATCAGCAAACCGCTCAGTCGCTGGCAGATTTTACTGGGTCGTTATCTTGGAAGCATAGCGGTGGTAGCTATCAACATATTTTATCTGATTCTGTTTTCGGCATTGATCATTGCGTTCAAAACCCACATCTGGAACTGGGGGTTCTTGACGGCCGGTCTGTTGATCGTATTTACCTTTGCCGTGCTTTTCACCTTGATGATGTTTATCAACGTTATCGGGGGCAACGGCCCCATCGCTTTGATGGTAACCTATTTTATTATCTTTTTCAGCCCATTGCTGGTGCAGCGCGACCAAATTTATGCCCTGCTCAACGCCAGGTTTTATGGGTATCTTCTGGACGGTCTTTATTATATCCTGCCAAAGATGGCGCAGTTGGGCTTTATGACACAACAAGTTGTGCGCGGCGCCGAGATCGGTTCATGGATGCCATTGTGGTCCACATTGTTATTCGGCGTCGCCATGCTGGGAATTTCCATAGTTATCTTTAAACGTAAAAATTTTTAGGAGGCCACCATGCGGTTTACCACTCTGAAATTTACATCGATTTTAATGTTCGTTTTGCTGGTTGCCGTTTCATGCCAGAAACGGGAAGCGGTAACATTTAGCGATGCCATGCAGGCGCAGCTGGCACAATTACCACAGAACGCACAAGTTTACGGATACATGGATGTGGAACAGGTGCGCCATAGTCCCTTCTTCAGTACATTCGTGGAATCGGAACAATGGCCGGCCGAGCGGGAATTCGAGGAATTCCGCGAACACACCGGTATCGATCCGCGCAAGGCGGTTCAGAAATTTTATGTGGCCGGTATGCGTCCGGAAGGAAGCAAGCACTGGCGCGGTATTATGGTCGCCGACGGAAAGTTTGAGCGCAAAAAAATCGAAGCTTACCTGAAAGAGGAGGACGCCAAAGACGGAAAACAGGACTGGCGGCAAACAACCATCGCCGGACAATCCGTCCACCTTTTCGAAGAAGAAGACCTGGCATTGGCGTTTCCCGAACCGAACCGGATCGTTCTCGCCCACCCCACGTTGATGAAAACGTATTTTGAACGCGCAGCAGGCGACGACGAAAACAGCCTCAACCCAGAGCTTAGTAAACGCCTCAACCGTATCAAATATAAAAAACAAATGTGGCTCTCCCTCGATACCCAAACCCTGATGGCAGACATTCACGAAAAAATACCGACCGATAAATGGCAGGGCTTACGTTCCATCCGCTATATGGACATGTCGATGAAGCTGAGCGACCAAATGCAAATGGACGCCGTGGGTATGTTCAGCAAAACCGAACCGGCAAAGCTGTTTAAAGACGCCATCAAAGGCGCTCTGGCAACCCTCAAACTTGCTGTGAGCGACGACCGCCGGATCGTGGATATCTTAAACAAGATTGATATCAAAGCAGAAGGCAAGACCCTCAAAATCGATTTCAGCCTCTCTAAAGAAGAGATGCAAAAGCTGCTGGAACGACGGGAAAAATTAACAACCCGGATTATTTGAATTTTGGTCTGTGATAATCTTGCCAGTTCACATAAAAGCGATTCAGAATGGAACTATAATTAATACAATAATGTGATGAAATCTCAAAGATGATCGATCAGGATCACTTTGACGGGAACAGCTGGGAAATGTCTTTTCAGACGTTCAATATCATAAACGAGTTGTTCGCCATACGATACGCCAGTGGACATTTGCTTGTGTAAGGCATGACAAGGAACAATTTCAACTCCAACGTCTGCTTTGTTCTCATTAAAAAAATATTGGAATTTAGCCATATCATAGAACATAAAAGCGTACTTTCCGAATTGTACTTCAACTAATACCCGTTGTTTGACAAAATCGATTTGTTTATAAGCTCCCTGGATTTCTGTATCGCTTCGTGGAATTGTGATACGGTAACGATCACGCAATTCGGTATATCCTTTATCATTAAACAATATTTTAAATTGATGATTCATCTCCTTAGGAGAGAATAATTCTCTGCCCTTCATCGTTTTTTCCTTACTGATCTTCGTACGTTGAGGTCTCACATCATCAATGATTGAATAAATCTCTTTATCCAATTCCGGGTGATGCACCTTCAGAATTTCAGAGCCGCCCAAATGAGAATATTCATATACAATCTTCATAAAATGAGTTACCTTTTAATTCTATCAAAAATATCCATCTGTGTGTTAACAATTTTTGTCTTGTTGTGATTAGAGGGGGATTGGATTCGAACTTGTTTTGGAGGTATGGTCTTATTAGAACTTTGAGGATCATAAACAGACCTAAACATAGGGCGTATTCTTAACTTACCTTTTTCAGCCGATTTAACTCTCTTTTTTGCTATTTCAGCATATTCAGGCATAATTTCTGCGCCAATTGATTTTCTCCCGTGCATTAAGGCAGCAATTGCTGTTGAACCCACTCCCATAAATGGATCCATAACCCACTCATTTTCATTTGTGAGCGCTAAAACTAACCGTTCTACTAATTCAATCGGAAATTGGCAAGGGTGGATTGTCTTTTCTACATGATTCGCCTTTACATTTGGAATTTCCCAAATATCACTTGGGTTCTTCCCTAAAGGATTACTTGAAAATTCGCCTTGCTTTGGCCCTTTAAAATATTTTTTCTGAGGATATTTTTGAGGAATACGAACGTCATCTAAATTGAAAGTGTACTTTTCGCTTTTCGTAAACCATAGGATCACTTCATATCGTCCGGAAAATCGTTTACTAGCGTGCAGACCGTGACCGAAATACCAAACTATGCGATTCCTTAATTTTAAATTAAATTCTTTGAATATTGGATATAAAATAATATCTAATGGTAAAATTTCTCCCTGATTTACATAGTTACCTACTTGCCAGCAAATACTACCCGAATCGTTTAAAACCCGGACACTCTCTCTGATAATAGATTTTTGTTGTTCTAAGTATTCATCTATTTCCAATTTAGTTTCATAAGATTTCCCAAGGTTATAAGGGGGAGATGTGACAACAAGACTCACGAATTTGTCTGGTATCTGTTGAAAGATATTTAAGGCATTTCCTTCATAAAATATAAAATCTGAATGTGCGTTGAATTGAGATGAAATGTTTATTTGGCTCATTGATTTTCCATCCATTGTTTTTATTATTTCATAAATATCTTTATTCATTTCTTTAAAATCAAGTTATGGATAAACAAGGTAAATTTTGAATAACTTTGGAATTTTTATTAAACAAAGAAATTCATTTAAATGGAATTCTCAACACTTAAGCTTTTCGAATCTTTTTTGCATTTTATGCCTACATTTTAGATATTTTCAGCATCATGGAGCTATTCTACGCATATCCCGAAAACATCCATTCGGACCAAATTGTTCTGGACGATTTCGAACGCAGACACGTGCTGAAAACCATGCGCAAGGAAAAAGGCGACGTTATCTCAGTTACCGACGGTAAAGGCTGGCTTTTCCGGACGACCATTACGGAAACGAAACCGCAGTTAACGCTGAGGATCGATCAAAAAGAGTACCGAGAACGTCGATTTCCGCCGCCGGCGCTGGCGTTCAGTTTTATTCGACCGCAACGGATGGAGTTCATCCTGGAAAAAGGTACGGAATTAGGCGTATCCCATTTTTTACTGTTCGAAGGGGAACACAGTAATTTTAAAACCCGCAATACGAAACGGTTTGAAAAAATTTTACGGCAGGCCATGAAACAGAGCCTGCGTTTTTATTTACCGGCAATTATCGTTTGCGATTCTTTGCAAGACATTCTATCCCGGTCCGAAGATTATGATGTTTGTTTTGCCGCGCTCGACCAACGCTACCCGCCGATTCTCGAGGCTACGGCGAAATCGGGTGTGGATGCTTCCGCACAGGTCTTGTTGCTGATCGGCCCGGAGGGTGGATTTTCGGAGAACGAAGTAAAAGCGATACATGACCACGAAACGTGGCAGGGCGTATCGCTCGGATTAAAACGTTTGCGAAGCGAAACCGCTGCCGTAAGTGCTATAGCAGCCATTCAAATGTATATTCACCAGAAACAGGAGGAGGTTTATTTTGGCGCTGGATGATTGCATATTTTGCCAGGTTATTAGCAAAAAGGTGCCCAGTCGTATGGAATACGAGGATGACGACCTTGCCGTATTCTGGGATATCAACCCCCAGGCGCCGGTTCATTTGCTGATCGTTCCCAAAAAACACATCGCCAGGCTGACCGACTTTGAAGAGAACGACCGGCATCTTATGGGTAAAATGCTGGATGTGGCCAAGAACATGGCGGAAAAAATGGGATTCAAAGAAAAGGGATTTCGTCTGGTGCTCAACGAAGGTAAAAACAGCGGCCAGAGTATTTTTCATCTGCACTTTCATGTTTTAAGCGGACGCCGCCTGATGTGGCCGCCGGGTTAATGGGTGGTCCGTTCGTTTCCTTAAGCCGGTTATAAATGTGTAATCGTTACCAATTACACATTTCGGTAAAAGCGAATTAGAGGTTATAAAACGTTTCTTAGGTTTATCGAAACTTCAGAAATGTAGGGACTATAATTTAAATGAGAATAATAACGCGGCGCATCCCGCAACCATTCCATAATCAATAGGTTACGGCAGCGTCATTCCACATGCTCAACCCACCAGGTAGGCGTCGCGAAAGTCGCGCACCTTCCCTTCCCGGGCGGATTGCAGAGCGCCGAGGATCACCTGCAAATCGGCGAACCCTTCTTCAAAACTGCTGACCGGCGGCTTGCGCTGCGTAATCGCCTGATAAAAATCTTCATATTCGCCGGTTAACCCGCCGTCGTCATCCGGGCTGCTGTAAGGCTCGGGGCTTTCCCCCGCCTTTTGTAAAACGATATCGTCATTCGTTACGATCAACGTACCCTGATCGCCGAATATCAGCAACCGGTTTTCATTAAAACCATTGCTACTGAAATTGAAATTTAATTGCCCGTATATCTGACGATCCGTTATAAATTGAAAACGCAACTGATCCGTGCGTCCGATTTTGGAATTTACGGAATGGGTCTGGGCGTACCCCTGCAGAATATCGCCGAATAGAAGACGGACAGCGGCCACATAGTGCACACCGCCGTCGGTAATAAATCCGCCCTCGTAGCGGTGGTTGATGCGCCAACGTGTTTGGCCGACACGCCGAGCACGCCGTTCGGTCAGCGGATGGCCGACGCTCGTAGCGGTGGTTGATGCGCCAACGTGTTTGGCTGTAAGGGTTGTTCGCATCAATCAGAAAAAAGTTATTCCATTGGAAACTATGCGTACGGCCTGCAACCCGTTCCTGCAACAGATGTCTTAAACGAAGATAGACCGGCCGATAGCGAAAATTCTCGGCGACCATCGTAACGCGGTCGTATTGCTGGCTGAAGTTCACCATGGAGCGCCCCTCTTCCGCATCGACGGCAAGCGGTTTTTCCACCAGCACGTGTTTACCCGCTTTCAGGGCGTCCTGTGTCACCCGATGATTGAGTTCGATCGGCAGAATGATCGAAACGGCTTCAACGTTATCGTCATCGAGTAATGCACTGTAATCCAGCACATACGGCACATTACCCACCATCTCGGCGAACGATTTTGCTTTGGGTTCGGTATGGTTACAAACATTGACGATTTCGAAGCGGTCGCTTAAAGCTTGCAACGCCGGCCAGTGTAATTTGCGGGCGGCGATACCGCATCCGATGATGCCCAGCTTTATCGTTTTCATATTTATTTCCACCCTTTAAATATGGAACCATTAAGAATCGGATTCAGGACCGATACAATCCATAGCGAACCGATTGCCCACGGCTTTGGAACCTTTTGCTCATATCGCTTATGTCTGAAACAACGGTGTAACGCCTTTGCTTTTTCTCTTTAATAACGTCTGCTTTGTAACGTTCAAATTTTCAGTGTTACGCACAATATCCACTGCTTTCCACCAGAAGCGTTCGTCTCCGGGCGGAATCGCAGCGGTAACGCCTTTTGAAAGCGTAAATTTAACGGCGTGTTCGGACAATCTCGAATCTTCGATGGGAATATACCAAAGGCGATCATACGGTTTGTTATTCCAGTCCGTAATACGGGTAAATGCCATTGATTTCAGCGCCAATATGCCCATATTCATTTCCTGTGCTCTTTTAACGACCTTTGGTCCGAAGTCGCCCTGGTACCAGCAAACAAAATTGACCGGGAACAGGATTGTATCGAACTCGAATAACTCCATGGCGCGCAGCGCCGCGTATTCGGAGTGGGCGGAGAAGCCCAGATAGCGCACTTTGCCCTCTCTTTTAGCTTTCATAAACGTTTGTATTGCTCCGTCTTCGGCGAAGGCTTTATCCACATCTTCTTTGGACGTTAAGGCGTGTAGTTGGTACAGATCGAAGTAATCGGTCTTCAGTTTTTTAAGCGACTGATTCAGTTCGCGCTCCGCTCCAGAGGCGTCGCGTTCCTGGGTTTTACATGCCAGGAACGCCGATTTGCGATACGGTTTTAGCGCGGGACCCAGCTGCTCTTCGGCGTTGCCGTAAGTTGGAGCCACATCAAAATAATTGACGCCCGCATCCCAGGCCTTTGCGACCAGTTCGTTCGCCCTCGGCTGTGGAAAATCTTTAACCACAATACCGCCGAACCCGATAATCGATAAGGATTGTCCGGTTTTGCCAAGGGATCGTTTTGGCATCGGCGACTGACTGGTAAGCGCCTTACCGGAAGAGATGAATGGTAAAGCTGATAAGAGGGAGAGCCACTGAAAACTTCGTTTAAAAAAGAAACGGCGTCGCATGGGAGCCTCCGGCTTAAATGATTAAGGATTGATTTTAGCCAAAGCTTTTCCGTAATCGATCATGGCTTCCCTGCCGTTTTGTTCGTTTTCAATTTTTCGAAACCATCTGAGTGGTATCCAACCACGGCCGTGCAATGCGCCCATATGGGCGCCGCACATGGCGCCGATGGTGTCGGCGTCGCCGCCCAGGTGGACGCTGTTGATAACAGCCTGCTCCGGATCTTTGTAATTACACAACGATGCGAACAATGCGGCCGGAACCGCTTCCGAAGCGCGTATGCCGTTGCCTAAATTTAATATGGCGGCTTCCGGCGAGTCATTTCGTTCAACCAGCCGCATTAAGATATCCATCTTCTGACGCATAACCGCGGTGCGGGCAATCTTTTTAAGGGTGGATAAAAAAGCTACAGGGTTTAAAGTTTCGGCGTCTTCAATATGACTCAGCAATGCTATTGCCCGGGCCTGAACAGCTGCGCCGTCCACGCCCTCGGGATGAACGTGCGTGCACATAACGGCATCGTATACCGCCTGATAAAGCACGTCGTCCGGCGCATTGCGATACACGAAACCCACCGGAGCAATGCGCATGGCCCCGCCATTACCGAACGATCCGTCGGGAAAGGTCATGCGACCCGTCTGCCGGTAATCGGCGCCTCCTTTCAAAGCATGTAACACCTGATGCGCTCCGGCGCCGTAGCCGCGCTGCGGCGAGTAAAACAGGCTGTACTTCTCCGCGCAGGTTGCCGCCTTTACGCCGCCTTCTTCTATGATGGCTCCGGCCAGGGCCAACGTCATTTCGGTGTCGTCGGTATAATTGCCGTAACCCCGTCCCGATGGAATAAAATCTTTAATTACGCCAAGCTCCGCCAGCAATCGTTCCCGGGAATAACCTTCCACCGGCGCACCGAGAATATCGCCAACGGCGGTTCCCAGCAAAATGCCCACGCCGCGTTCTTCCGGAGACGGACGGTTTTTGGTTTCCATAAACGCCTGCGCTTTTGTTTTATTATCAGCGGTTAGTTTCTGCGGCATTTGTTTCCGTTCGTTGGTTCACTATTCAGCCCGGAGCTATAATAAGGAAGTTAAGAGGCCGAATGCAAATGGATGCGCCCGGAATCAGTTAAATTTAACTTTGCCGTTAAGGTTGATTTCAGTACCGACGGCTGACGCTCTGTTGGATAAGGTACCGACGCCCATTTTCCATGGGTCGCTTCATTGAAATATAAAATTCCATCGCAGCTGTCGTCCATTTATTTATGCCTCATGTCAATTCAGAATGCAGCGTCCTTCAGCACGTCGTCTTCCTTATTAAAAATATTTACAAATTGTTAAAAAAATGGCCATGCATGTCGATTATGATTTTTGTATAAAGAGCGAAAAATGGTTTGGTTTACAACCTAACGCATAAAATACGGAAGTAAAATAACCGGTTCTTTTTTCCAAAAGGATCAATGTAAAGGAGTTGTTCAAATGATGTTTATGAAATCCAAATTAGCGGTTTTACCTCTCGTTTTAATCTTAATGGCGTCCACGAGCCCGAGCCGGGCGCAGTCCGGCGATGACATCCATGTCGCAGCCGTAGCCGATATGTCCGGGAATAGCACCAAGGCCGGCCAGTCCCTTGTTCAGGGCATCCGTTTATATCTCAATGAAATCAATCAAAACGGCGGCGTTCACGGAAAAAAGATCGTGTTGGATGTATTCGATGACCGCAATGATACGGCAAAGGCGAAAGAGGCGGCCAGAAACATTATTGATGAAAACAAAGCTGTGGCGGTTATCGGCCATCACTTTAGTTCAAACTCCATCGCGGCGGGCGAACTTTACAAGAAACACAAGGTTCCCGCGATTAGTCCGTTTTCCACCAACGTTAAGGTTACGCAGAAAAACGATTGGTACTTTCGAAATACATTCAATGACAGTTTGCAGGGACGATTTCTCGCCAACTATGTAAATAAAATTTTAGGCGTGGAAGAGGTGTGCATCATTCACGAATCCCTGGATTACGGCCACTATCTGGCGGACATTTTCGAAAATACAGCGGCCGAGTTAGGAATGGCTGTAAAATACAAGTGGCAGTTTAAAAACGATGACCGTTATTTGAATCGCGTGCTTCGCAGCTATATCGAGCGGCTAGATCAAGAAAATTATAACGGTATGATATATTTATCGACACATGCGGGTGAAGGCGCAAAATTGATTAAAATGATCAAAGATCGCGGCATGAAAAACGCCATTTTGGTTCCCGACGCCTTTGCTTCTGCATCCTTTGCAGAGAAATTTAAAAACGAGCCCAAAGAGAGACGCACGCCCGGTTTTTATACCAACGGCATCTACGTTACAAGTCCTTTAATTTTTGATAACGCCGGCATCAAAGCATATCGCTTTAAAGAAACTTACAATGAGATTTACGGTTCCGAACCGGGCTGGCGGGCGGCTTTTGCCTATGATGCGGCCAAGTTGGTCGTGGAAGCTATAAAAAATGTATTATCATCTGGGAACACGCTTGCAATAGCGGAACAGCGAGATAGAATACAGGATTATCTGGCAAGCCTGAATACGATGGACCAAGCTATTGAAGGCGTAACCGGCCTGAATTACTTCGATCGCAACGGCGACACAAAAAAACCGATCTCCATAGGCAAATTCAAAAATAAAAGTATCATTTCGGCGCTCACTCAGCTTAAACCCATACAAAATATCAACGCCATCGCCCATCTGCAAAAAGAGATTAAAGACAACAAAATTATTATGTTTGACAAGCAATACATGTATAAAACCAATGTGGTTTATACCGGACTCAAAATCAATGAAATAAATTCGCTGGATTTGCGCAATAATCAAGTCCACCTCGATTTTTCCATTTGGTTTCGCTATACCGGTTCCTTTGATCCACAGCAGATTAAATTTTTAAACGCTCAGGAAGAAATAATATTATCGCCGCTAAAAAAAGTGGATACAGACCAATACACATACCAACTCTATAATGCAAACGGACTGTTCCGTCTCGACTATCAGGCCGATCCGCCGCCCTTCGGCCAACACATTATCGGGGTCAGTTTCCGACATGAAAATCTAACCCACAATAATATGATTCTGGTAACCGACCTGATCGGTATGGGAATGACAGAAGGACGTTCGGTGCTCGACCGACTAATCAAAAATAAAGTATTTAACGCGTCCTCGGGCTGGACGCTGAACAAGCTTTTTTGTTACCAGGATATAAAAAAAGTAAATTCACTGGGCAATCCCAGGTATATCAATTTCAAAGATGAATCCGTCAATTTTTCCAGGTTTAATTACTCCACCTTTATAAAAAAAGATGCTATCTCGCTTCGCGGCTCCATGCCGGACAACTTTGGATTGTGGTTTACTCTATTAAGTCTGATCGGATTTTTGTTAATCTTTCTGTTCAACCAAAAAATCACATTTCCTTTTCTAAAACGCATTATCGCACGAAAGCGTCAATCGGATGAGGCAATCACCCCGGCAAACATCAGAGATAGCGACCACCCCCGAATGAAAAATCTCATCTTGATGATCCTATCCTTTCTATTGTTATTATCGAGTGAAAATTTGTTCGTTTATCAGATGGTGGGCATCCTCGATCTGAAATACCTCGAACTATTAAAAAAGGCTTATGATATTCTTTGGTGGCTTGTGCCGGCTTTCTTCATAACACGTATTGTGGAATACTACTTATGGCTGCCCCTCGAACGGAAAAGCAACCAGATTATACCGGAGGTTGTCAGGAAGATGACAAACTTCGTAATTTTTCTCCTGGCCACCTTCGGCATTGTGTCTTTTGTATTCGGACAAACATTAACCGGCCTTCTCGCCACGACCGGTATGACAGCCATGATCATTGGTTTGGCCGTTCAAATGAACATCTCAAATATCTTTTCAGGAATCGCCCTGAATCTCGAACGTCCCTTCCGGGTGGGCGATTGGGTAAAAATCGCATCTTACGAACCAGGCAAGGTAACCGATATATCATGGCGAACCACCAAATTGCAAGATGTCTCCGGGCACAACTGGAATGTACCAAACGCCTACGTATCAGAATCGAACATCATCAACTACTCTTACCCCAACAATCAAGTTTTTCTATCGCATCCTATTCCCATCGATTTAAAACACGATCCGGATACGATCAATCAATTATTAATTGAAGCCGTCAATGATGTGGAAGATGCCATTGAACCCACCAGCCGGTTGGACGGTTTCAGCGAATATTGTGCAACTTATCTAGTCATTTATCAAACCGATGATTACGGTAAAAAAAATGCGCTTAAAAAGGAGGTTATACGAAGCATCTGGAGCCATCTAACGCAAAACGGAATAACGCCTGCCATAAGACGCGAAGAGATTAAATTGCTGGACAGTCAACAAAATGAAAATGAGAAAGCAGAAAGTGGTCCTGCTAATGAAGAGAAACAAAATCACAAGTTCCTGAATAAATTGCTGAAATAATTAAAATAACACCGTAATGAAAATAGACGGCGTCTTCTTTACACGGTTTCCCGATAAAGTGTAAAGGAGACGCTATTTGTCTTTTAGATGCCCCCCTTCTTCATCCCTAAAACGAAATACCTTACCTGCTGAAATATATTTATATTTTCCCTTAAACGGTCTGAACTTTCAAAAACTTTGTACTTGCAATCGCGACAAGCTTCGTCCGCTTCAAATCATGGGACGTTGGGAACAATTCCCGGAATCTTCATAAACCGGATTCAACAGCGAAATATCTTACTTATACTATGAATGATGCAGGCGTAACGCCGCTATCAATCGCGGAAAACGTTTACTGAATACGTAATGGCAATGAAATGGGGCAAATCGTTTATCAAATACGTGGGTATGTTCTTGCAATGGGATAAAAATAACTCGTTACATCTGCCGGCGCTTTTATTGCATCTCATCCGTCATATCAGCATAATCACCTGCGTCTTCCGATTCAGCCGTTTCACCCGTTTCGGTCGTTATGTCGTTATTTTTTACGATAAGGTCCGTGAGTTTTGTATTGATAAAGGCTTTGGTCGGATCAATAACAAATCCCAGCGCGACGCTGGTTAAAATTTTGAAAAATGCGATACCGGCGGAAAAAATGCCTATGATCGGCGCAATCGCAATGTAAATATATTTAAACATGACGATAACCGCCACATTGGTTAATTTTTCAGAGAATTTTTCCGATTTGTTCAGGCGTTTAAACGACCAGGCCAGGACAAGCAAAAGGAAAATAAAAATTACCTGCCCGAGATAAAACCACCAGCTCTCAAACCATGGCGGCTTTATTTTGAACTCATACACGGCTGCTTTACTGATATCGCCTTCGGGATTTCGGGCCCTGACGTGGAAACGATATTTGCGCCAGTACATACTGCGGTATTCACTAAAGGTGCGTTCTGACCATGGCGACCAGTCTTGATCCAAGCCTTCCATATACGTCTGAAACTGCAGACGGTCGGCATGTTTATAGTCAATGGCGGAATAAGAAAAACGAAACGAATTGTATTTAGAAGAAAAAACATGATACAAGTGTTCCAGTTGCTGCAATATAGGGATGCCGTTTAAACGGCGATAGAATGCGCCGCCAAATATAACCGAATCATTAAGTGTGCTTTGACAGCGGCGGATACTCGCCCTGAATACAGGTTCACTTTTTTTCCGATCCGCATCAAGATTCTCAATTACCGCCGGCAAATCGATCAATGAAATGCCGCCCTCCGTGGCAAGCCATAATTGATATTTTGCATCGCCGTAAACATCGTAGATATCGTTTCCGGGCAGACCGTTCGATTTATCCAGATGCAAGACCACTTTCCCGCTGGCATTGACGATAAAGCAGCCGCCGCGGGTCGTACCCAGGGCAAAGTACGATTCATTAATAACGTCGCCGCTAACAACCTGATATCCTCTAAGCGGATTATCCTTTTGGTTCAACAAGGTCAAGGATGGCGCGGAGGCCTGTTTTACATTCGTATTGCGCGGAGGTTCGAATATGTACATCGTACCACTGTTGCCGACTATCAACAACCTTTTTCCGGGATACGGCAGCAATACAAACGATCGAAGGTGTTTGCCTCCGCTTACGGGGTTCAGCTGCCCGCCCTCCACCAAGGCTAAACCACTTCTTCCGTCGATAACATAGAGCCGGCTATTCAAAGCCGCCGCACCATAAAAATGATCGCTGGTTGATATACGCGTGCTGGTTTCTTCATGGAACAGATATATCATATGGTCGGATAAAAATGCCGCCCCGCCTTTGTAGGCAACCGTCTTAAAAACAGGATCATTGCTGATATGAAACCGATCGGCTAAACTATCGGACAAGGATACATAGCGCATTTGTCCCGTATAACCGGCGCCTAAATAACCGAATTCACCCTTTCCGCCCACAAAAATACGACCACTGTCATTTTTTGCCATTGAATAGATTCCCGATTTATGAGGATAGGGCACCTCTTCCCAATACTTGGCGTCAAATTCCAACAGACCTTTCTCGTGCCCAAAATACATAATACCGCGATCGTCCTGCATCATACAGTGCATTTCATTCTGATTATTATTTGAATGCGGTATAAATTGGCGTACCGCTTTTTTTATGGTGTCCGCATGCTGGGCGCCGGCTCCGGATGCGGAGCCGGTCAGGAACAAAAAACTCAAAAGGATAGGCCAATAGCTCTTAATTATCGGGAAATGCCGTTTCATCATTGCGAATGATCCATACTTATTCGATATCTCAATTGTTTACGGGTACTATTATTGACGCGATCGAAGGCTTTAATTTCTAAATCGAGGGTATCTCCGGAGACAAAATTTGTGAGCGGTGTGCGATACAGTTGCGCGCGATTGCCGTTAATGGAATACGTCAGTTTATTGATTCCGGTTTGGGCGTCAGTGGATGACAAGTAAATAAAAGCCTCCGGCGGAATCGTTTTGTTGTTTTCCGAAATAATCCTGTCTTCATCCCCGATGCGGGCAATGATATTGATTTTGGGCTTTTCGGCGTCCACAAAAAACCGGCGAGACTTTAGCGCTTCCTTATTGTTGACATGATCCGTGGCATAAAAATAGAGGCGGCGCCAGCCTGTCGAGGTAATAGATATGCCCTCTTTGTACGATACCCACCTGCCATTATCGATGCGATAGAAAATTGATTTCACGCCTGAACCGTTATCGCCCGAATGTATCTTGATGATGGTTTGAGAACCGATATAATGTTTGCCGTCGCTTTTAAATGAAGGTCCGGTGATTTGCAGTTTGGATTGCGGCGCGGTCACATCCGTAACAAACGTTTTCTTCCTTTTTAAAGACGCGTTTTCAACTTGATCAATCGTATAGTATCGTATGGTATGTTTACCCCCGGAAGCGGGAGACGCGAGTCTCTCTTGATACGAACGCCAACTATCATTATCGATTCTGTAGTATATGTGCTTTGCCTCATTTGCTTTATCAAGCGCTGAGAGTTGAATCTTCGTTCGGCCCGAAATATAAGTTTGATGATTCGTTCGATATGCATCGCCCCAGAAAGCTAAATTTATATGAGGCGCATCATTATCCACGTTCAGCCGGATTTGTTTTTTACGTTCCACATTGTCGACATAATCGACTGCATAGTATGTAAGCGTATGGTAGCCATTATCCAGGGCTGCTATTACGGAGCCGGTCAGTTGTACTCGATACGGCCGCGGTTTCTCTTCGTCAAAGGCATAATAAATGGCTTTAACGCCGGATAAATGATCGGTCGCATGTAAACGGATTTCGGACTTCCGGGAAATGGTTTGCCCGTAATGCTGCCCCTCCATGCTCATTTGCGTGATCGGCGGCGAAAGATCGACCGTAAAATTTGTTTCGTGCATCGGCTCGGTATTACCTACTTTGTCGACCGAATAGTAGCGCACATTGTAGTCTTTTTCTCTCGAAAACAAATCGATCGGTTTTTCATATTGAATAAACGGAGAACCGTTTACCGAATAATAGGTCCGGTCGATATTGGATTTGACCTCTCGTCTTTCATCCGATGCGCGCAAAGCGATAACCAAACCCTTGCCGTAAAAGGTCGTTTTCGAACGGCGTCGTCCGGGCGCATTTAGAAACTCGGCATCGGTTTTCGGAGCGGCACCGTCGATCGGGATTTCAAATGTGTACTGACGACCGGCAACAGATAAGGTTAATTGATTATTACCTCCACGATCAAAATAAAGCGGTTTCGTATCGCTTGTCTCCACGTTTTTCAAATCAATGAGAAATGAGGGCGCCGAACTTTCGGGGCCTGTCGACAGGCGCACATAAAACGGTAGTTGGGTTGATCCCGTTAATAGGGAATCATGGAGAATCCACTTTTTAGGATGTTTAGCAGGATTTTTGGCCACAACGGGCAGGCGGGGCCCGTTATCTACCTTTATGGTGAGCGCTTGCTTTCTTTCTTTATTTTGTACGTGGTCGGCGCTGAAGAACTCCAAATGATAAATGCCCTCCGATTTTAATTGAATGGGTTTATCATATTTCATGAATTTGCCGCCATTGATCGTATATTGAATTGCCTTTACTCCGGCCTCCAAATCGGTGGCATTAAGTTTTAGCTGTGTCTCTCCGGTAACGATGGACGTATCTTCCACATTATATACAGAACCGTCAAAACGATACGATGTGACGGGCGGGGTTCGGTCAACATATATTTTTCGGCTCAATTCACCGGATTGATTTCCGGCATTGTCTTGAGCCCGCGCAAATATGCGATACATGCCTGTTTTATCCAGCATCTGCAACGGCTTACCATACGACGACCACGAACCATCGTTAATGCGAAATTGAACCTGTGACAATCCGGAACGATTGTCGCTCCCTGAAATCTGAATCCTTGTGGTATCACAAATGAAGGTTTCTGTTCGACCGGAATAAACAGGCCCCGACAACTGAATTTGAAGTTCAGGCATCGAACAATCATAATAAAATTCGAACGATCGAAGCGTTTCGCGATTGTTTACATTGTCGATACTAAAAAATTTAAGACGATGGTTGCCGTCCGTTAATTGGCGGAATTCGATAGAATCCCGGTAAACTTTTTGCTCCCCGTCATCGATTTGATAGTAGGTGCGGTTAACACCGGAACAACTGTCCGAAGCCTGTAATTGCAATCGACTGCCGGGTGCAAGCAGATTTTCCTCGGGATTATTTGAAAGTTTCAGATTTGTGATCGGAGGTGAAAGATCGATGGTGAAATCGAGACGTTTTACCGTTTCCCTGTTTCCCACATGATCGACGGCAAAATATCGGGTTACGAACGAACCTTCGTCGTCATACGTCAACAGACCCTCATTTAAAGGATTATAGTTGTGATTGTTCACGGCATAATAGATTTTCTTAACACCGGCCAGCTTGTCCTCGCTGTGTAAGCTAATTTTAAGATTTTTTCCGTAATAGACGACGGAATCGTTCTCGAAAGAGAAAACATCGTTGAACGCAGGCTTTGTTTGCGGCGCCCGGCCGTCCGCCCATACCTCGAATTGAACATCTTTTTGACGACCATCCCCGGCAGCCGAACTATTTTTGAACACATTGCGACCTTCGCGAAGATATACGTTTGCCTTGCCGCTTGTATCTTGATTAACGACATACGTCTTTTGTGGTGAGGGCTTATTCGAGAGCAAAAAAAACAGAGGCATTTGTCGCGAAACGATGAGTCGGCCCTCGCCATCCCGATAGACCTGATGTTGCGGCCCCCGTAGTGAATCTCTCGGCGCTGCATTTTGACTCTGCACCGTTGATATAACAGCTAACAAAAAGACTAAAGCGAAGATGGACGCTTTTTGTATCGAAACTAGGATTTGCAGAGCCTGTCTTATACGTTTATCTCGCTTATGCATCGCTTATAATAAATCTAAATTGGCGTTCGGCTTCATTGCCCAGATGATCTTTTGCCCGGACGCGTATCTTATAATCACCGGCTTCTTTAAAGAACAGCGCCTGGCCAAAAGCCTTCTCTTCAGCGTCATTCAACGAATACCAGATACCTTTTATACCGGACGAATTATCAACCGCCACCAGAAAAAAGGATGTGAATTTGCGGTATTTATAAATTTTCTTACCATCCATTTTCACGGAGTCGAAGGGAACCACGCTGAAAGTTGCTTTTATTTTTGGTTTTGTGTCGTCAACTATAAATAAATTTGTTTTTAGAGCCTCCTTATTATTCACATTATCCAGGCTCCAATAGTTAAACATGTGTCTTCCTTCTTCCTCTATCCGAAGCGGTCCCTTAAAGGACTGCGCATTCTTCTGGCCGATCTGGTATTTAATGGTTTGGACGCCCGACGCATCATCGCTGGCTTCAAGTAAAATATCGGTGGAGGACTTCAGCCAGGCCACTTCGCCGTGTTCATACCTGGGACCGTTGAATCGATAACGTGTATCGGGCGGCTCCCGATCCATACGGAGTGATACCTTACCGGTAGGACTCAAGTTATTCAATTGATCCGAAGCACGGTAGAATACATCAAAACGTTTCGCCTCCAGTTTACCGGGGAAAGGTTTCTCATAGCCTGCAAACGCCGCACCGTCGATTTTAAATTCGATTTGTTTGACGCCCACTTTATTATCCACGGCGGATAGCGCAATCTTCGACCTTGGCGAAATGAAAGCGGGCGCCCCCTCAGGTTCGTATAAATCGCCTTCAATCGTATATTCCGGCTCGGGAGCAAGTTTATCCAGATAAAAATCATAGGAATGCACACTTTCCTCATTTTCCACATGATCGACCGCATAATAATAAAAGGTGTGTTTCCCATCGGATAAACGCTCCAGACGTACATTATCCGTATATTTATTAAACTGCGGTTGCTCATCCAACTTGTAATAGATGGAATTCAGTCCGGAAACAGCATCTTCACTGCGGAGCACCAGTTGTGTGGCGCTGGATAAAATGTTGTTTTTAAAATTATTCGCTTTCTCAAGTGCTGTTACGGGGGGCGAAACATCAATGATAAACTCAGCTGATTGCGGTTCTTCGGCGTAGCCCACATTATCGACGGCATAGTAACGTAAATGATACGCTTTCGGTTCTTTAAAATTGATTTGATTTTGATAGTCGCCGAATGGTTTTCCGTTTACCGAATAGAAGATTTGTTTGACGCCCGAATAACGGTCATCCGCCTGAAGCTCTGCTTTTAAGTCTTTTCCGAAATAAATGCTGTCGCCCCGTTCATGCTGTGGGGCATTAAATAAATTCAATTCCGAAACCGGTGGATTGCCGTCGGCAAAAAAGCGCAACATAACCGTATCTTTGGCTACATAGTTGTACCAACGAATAAATTGCCTGCCGGTGACCTCCAGTTTAATACCTTCCTGAGTATACTGCTCATCATTAATAATCTTCGAACGGGTAACATCTTGCAATAAAAAAGAAGGCGCATTTTTCTCAGGCGACGTGGCCAACCTTATCCATATCGGCATATCCATGGGCCAGTAAACCGTTTTTTCATCAGAATCCATATAAACACCTACATCGTGTTGTTGCGGTTGCGCCATTTGCGCCGAAACGTCATTCAAAAAACCCAAAATGAAAGCACAGCCCAACACTGCTCTGAACAGAATGATTTTTCGCAAAACACTTTCCCTTCATCCTTAAATATTGCGATTTTCTTACTGCGAACCAATTACTGATTATCGAAATGAGTTGTTCGATCTTTAACCGTTTAATTAAAAAGCAGGTCTATCATCACATTGCAAACGGCGGGCTGTTTCAGAAATATGAATCTGTAATCGTTCATAGAATTGTTTAAAGACAGAACGCCCTTTGACAGAGAGCTCATTTCTGTTTCGATCGGATGGCGCCTGCGCCGAAGATGCTAAAGCCGCCTTTAGCGTAAGTCGGCGTACCGGTTGTTAATCCGTCACCAAATTAGGGGTATTAATTATGGACAGCGGTAGTAAAATATCGAATAGCCCCCATGGCCACCGTAGGGCGAAGAGTCGGTGAACATTACCGTTCCTGTGCACTCCGGCGTTTCATCGCGCCCATCTATTCCCGGTAGTGGCAGCCCAGGCTGTTTTTATTGGTCCAGGCGGCGGTGGCGACAATGATCGCCGTACGTACGGCATTGCGCAACCCGATGAGACCGTCGGTCAATTGCGCCACTCTGTAGAATCGCTCGATTTCATTTTCAAGATTGCGCAGTTCGCGCATGGCGCGCTGCAAGCGGTGGGAGGTGCGTACAAGACCCACATAATTCCACATAATATACTTGATGGTCGTCATATCCTGGCTGACCAGGGCGGGGTCCGGCAGTTCCCTGCCGATATCCTGCCAGGGCGGAATATCATCGGCATTGATCCTCTTTTGTTCAGGCAGACTTTTTAAAATGTGATCCGCCGTCCGTTTGCTCCAGACCACGCCTTCCAGGAGGGAGGTACTGGCCAGGCGATTCGCTCCATGAACGCCGGTACAGGCAACCTCGCCGACGGCGTAAAAGTCATCCAGAGTCGTACGCCCCCACTCGTCGACCCAAATACCGCCGCAGGCGTAATGCGCCGCCGGAACGACCGGTGCGGGGTCTTTTGTAATATCCACGCCAAATTTACGGGCGTTTTGATAGATATTCGGAAAATTCTGAATAATCTGATCCTGCGATATATAGGAGGCCAGGTCCAGATAGACATGATCGCTGTCCTGGTCCAGCATCTCCTTGTGAATACTGCGCGCAACCACGTCTCTCGGCGCCAGATCCTTCCACTCGGGATCATACTTTTCCATGAACGGTTGGCCTTCGGCATTGACCAGCCGCGCCCCTGCGCCGCGAACGGCTTCAGATATCAAAAACTGCGAGGCGTTGCGGTAAAAAAAAGTGGTGGGATGGAACTGAATAAATTCGTTATTGATCATGCGGGCGCCGGCGCGATTGGCCATGGCGAATCCGTCGCCGCGCGCACCGGCCGGATTGGTGGTTCTCAGAAAAATCTGACCGAGGCCGCCGGTGGCGATGACAGTCTTGCGCGCCACGATCCTCAATACTTTGCCGTTGCGCTGATCGAACACATAGGCGCCCACGCTGGAAGGCCGGTCGTAAACGACCAGACGATTCCTGGAGTGGTGGGTCGGCGTGAGAATATCCACAGCCGTAAAGGGCCGTATAATGTTTATGTTTTTGTGTTTCTCCAGCTCCGAAAAAATTTTCTCCTGAATGGCCTTTCCGGTGGCATCGGCCACATGGATGATGCGTGGTATGAGATGGCCGCCTTCGCGCACCAGTGAAAGGTCGCCCGGTTTCTCCTGATCGAACGGTACGCCGAAGCCGTCGATTAAAATATCTTTGACCAACGCCGGTCCTTCTTCGGCGAGAATACGCACCGCTCTGGGATTGTTGTGGCCGGCGCCGGCTTTGGTAATTTCCCGGATCAGTGAATCCGCCGAATCTTCGTTGCCTTCGTAAACAATGCCGCCCTGAGCATAGTAAGTGCTTGTGGTATCCTCTTCTTCGGAGCGGCACACAATCGTGACCGCAACGCCGGCATTCGCCAGTTGCAAGGCAACGATTCCGCCGGCGATGCCGCATCCCAATACCAGTACTTCGGTTTCGATACAATCAGAAGCCATAAGACCGCCGTATTATCCGATTTCAATCATTCGTTGTACAGCGCGGGCAGCGCGCTTACGTATATCTTCCGGCACATCGATCTCATAACGATTGTATTTGAGCGCGTTCAATGTATCTTCCAGAGTGATCTCATTCATGTGTGGACAGCGCACGCTGCACATACGCAGCATTTCCTTATCGGGATTGGCGGCGGCAATGTTATCGCCCATGGCGCATTCCGTTAACAACAGGTACCGCGGCGCCTCTGTCTGTTCCACGTAACGGATCATCGCCGAGGTGCTGCCCGAAAAATCGGAAGCTTCGGTTACTTCAGGGCTGCATTCGGGATGGGCCAGAATGACAGCGTCCGGATGCTGTTTACGCACATTTTCGATATCTTCCACCGTAAACTGTTCATGCACCTCGCAGCGGCCGTGCCACCCGATTAATTGATAATCCAAGTCCTGATCCGCCGCCGCTTTCGGCGTACGCGTCGGGAAAATGATGTGTTTGCCCGTCTCATGCGCCACATTTTTAGCGAGATATTCATCGGGCAGAAAAATGACGCGTTTGCTATCGAGGCTGTTCACCACTTTAGCGGCGTTACTCGAGGTGCAGCACACATCGCTTTCGGCCTTCACATCGGCGTAGGTGTTCACATAGGTCACCACCGGCGCGCCCGGAAATTGTTCACGCAGTTTGCGCACATCCGCTCCGGTGATGCTTTCCGCCAGCGAACATCCTGCCTTTTCGGCGGGTAGCAAAACGGTTTTAGCGGGGCTCAGAATTTTAGCGGTTTCGGCCATAAATTTGACGCCGCAAAAAATAATGGTTTCGGCGTCTGTTTCCGCCGCTTTGCGCGCCAGTTCAAGGGAGTCGCCCTTAAAATCGGGAATATAAGTGAAGAGTGCCGGCTCCATGTAGTTGTGGCCCAGAATGACCACGTCCCGCTGTTTTTTCAATTCCAATATATCGTGAACCAACATAGCCTTGTGTTTCAATTCAATCTCCGGAATTAGCTTGCCCAATTGTGCGGTCATATCTTCATATATTTGCTCAACGTTCACCTTTATACCTCCTCAACAAAAATCGTTCATTCAATGATCAGAGAACAGTCCAGCGCCTTTACGGAGTGGGTCAAACCGCCGACGGAGATAAAATCCACGCCGGTCTCCGCGATAGGCACAATCGTATCATCGCGTACATTGCCCGATGCTTCAAGGGCCGTTTGACCCGCCGTTATACGTACGGCTTCTTTCAATTCGGTCAATGACATGTTATCCAGCATGATCCGGTCCACGGACATCTGCAGGACTTCCCGTAATTCATCGAGATTTTTAACTTCCACCTCGATCGGACGGTTGCGCTGATCGAAGTTTCGGACGCGCCGCACCGCCTCTCCAATGGAGCCGGCCGCCCGAATGTGGTTCTCCTTGATCAAAACCATGTCGTACAATCCGAATCGGTGGTTTTTTCCGCCGCCCGTTGCTACGGCGTACTTATCTAACATACGCAAACCGGGCGCCGTCTTACGCGTATCGAGCACGACGGCTCCGGTATGACGAATCTTATTCTGAAGCGTGTTTGCTGCAGTGGCGATGCCGGATAATCGTTGCAGAAAATTCAGCGCCGTACGTTCAGCCATCAAAATGGATCGCCCCCTTCCCTCGATGGAAGCAAGTCGGTCGCCGTTTTCCACCCAATCGCCGTCCTGTTTATCCGTTTCGATCCAAAGGCGATCGTCAATCTCGTGAAACGTCCAGCAAAACACATCGAGGCCCGATACGACACCGCCACTTTTTGCGATCAACCGGGCTGTTAATTTTTGATCTTCAGGAACAATCGCCTCGCTGGTAACGTCGCCATCGCCGATATCCTCCTCCAAAGCGCGGGCGATAATGGGAAGAATCCGTTCAAAGTGGGTTTCTAATGATCCGCACACGTTCGTTGTTTCACGCTCCATTTTACCTGTAGCCGTTGCCCTAAAAAGTTAAGAAACAACGTTTAATCAAAATTTAACCGCAAACTAATAAAATGGCTGATAAGTTTCAATTAAAAGTCCCTTAATCCATTTTTGTGGCGCCGGTGTTAATGAACACTTTATGGTTTGTTTAACCCTACATTAACACCTGGCTTTAGCCAGGTGGAAAAAGACAATCAATAAGGCGCATTTTGCTGCCCGGTTTTATCCCGTTGCGATCAGCTCGCGAATACGGTCGATTAATGCTGGGAAGAAAAGGGGTTTTTCAAAAAATCGATCCCGGTGTTCGACCAGATACGCATCAAAACCCATGGCATGGCCCGAAACAAACAGGAAGGGAATGGCGCGCAGCGCCGGTTGGCTCTGTACCCAGCGATAAAACGTGATGCCATCTTCGCCCGGCAGGCCTACATCGGTGATGATGCAATCCACATCTGTTTCATTCAATTGCCAACGTGCTTCTGCGGCCGAAGTAGCGATATGAACCGTAAAGCCGGCGCTCTTCAAATAAAAGCGGCACAACTTGAGGGCTTGCCGGTCGTCGTCTATGTACAGAACGGTCGCCACTGTATTTACCCACTGTTTGTACTCTTTCGTTTTCCTGTGTAACTTTGAAAGATACGATGAAGGTGAAAACGCTGCAACCGCAAACATAGAGCACGATTAAATTGGTAAGGAGCTGCATGTGCATCGCTATATTCTCTTGATTGTATTGGCTTTCTTCTTGGTAAAGCCCGCAACGGCAAAAATCTGGCAAGTGGCGGAAGGACGTTACGCAACGGTCGAATACCAACCTTCACGCCAGGCACTGGCCGATTCTCTGCTGAAAATTGCCGAACTTTCCATTCCACGCCTGGCGAACATTTTTGATTTATCGTCCAAACAATTCCGTGATGACCGGGTACGGATTATCCTGACGGCAGCGCCCGACATTTCAAACGGATACGCCATAGGAAACACGGTGGTGATCTACGCCCTTTCATCCATGTACATGGAATTGTGGACCGGAGACGAACCCTGGTACAAACAGGTCTTAACCCATGAACTGGCCCATTATGTTACCTTCCGCAAATTACAACGTAAATTGAATATGCTCGGCGCTTTCATGAGCCTGACCGTCCCACGCTGGTTTTACGAAGGTACGGCACAGTACTATTCGGAGAAATGGAACGCGTACCGCGGCAACCTCTATCTGAAAAACGCACTGTTCAGCGGCAAACTCAATTACGACGCCATGGAAAATCTTGGCGACGGGCGCCTGCTTTACGCAACGGCCCACGGATTTGTGCGTCACCTTGCCGACCAGTACGGCGACTCATCACTGGTCGAGGTCATGGCGTACAAAAAAGACGATTGGGTGTATGATTTCGACGAAGCCTTCGAATCGGTTTTCGGCAAATCCCCGGAGGATCTTTTTCCCGAATTCATCCGCCGCATGGTATTGTATTATGGCGACAAATGGGCCGATTATCCGGTCAGTCATGCCGGCCGAAAACTGCCGGCCTTCGGCGACCGTGATCTTCAAATCATCCCGTTGGCGGCGCCGGATTCGGCGTATCTGGCGGCCAGCCGCTGGCGCAGCAATCACTTCTATCGTTCCCTTTACCTCATTGACATCGCGGCGGATTCCAGTCAACACAAACATTGCCTGACGAATGAATTACACACGGAGATTGTAATCAGCGCCGATCAACGTTATCTGGCCTGGGGCCGGTTGCATCTGAGCAGTCGCTTAAATCAGAATGCCATTCGTTACAAATGGTATATCTACGACCGGGAAAAAAAGAAGCGTCACGCTTTTCCGGAGGCGTTCCGCGCCCGCCACGCAGTGTTTACGGGCGACTCGACCATTGTACTTGCTGAAGTCCATCCCGATGGTTCACGATTGCTCGCATACAATTTCCGAAACAATGTGCTGCAAACGGTTGCCGAAAGCGACATGCCGTTCGGCCGAATCACTGCACATTCCGATCAATCCATTATCCTGACCGCCCAACGCACCAACGGCCAGCGGGATCTGTTCCGTTATGACGGTCAATCACTCCGGGCGCTGACAAACGACCGCATCGATGACCGGCGGCCTGTTATGATTGATGAAAACCGCATGATTTTCAATCGGTACGTGGACGAACATCCTTCTCTTGCTTTATATGATTTCGAACAGGATACGTTTTATATTTACCTCCGGGATCAATATCCTTACTGGGTGGATTTTGCCGATACTTCGAGAAATGAGCTCATCGTCCATACATGGGCGGCCGATCGGGACGTTCAATTCAAAAGGATTCATTTAGATACTTTATTGTCTAATCTTGTAAGCCCCGAAAAGGTAACGTTCAAACCGCGTTACGCTTCCTGGACGCAAAAAAGACCGACGCCCGTACATTTATTCGATCTGCCGGATACCAGTCTGGCAGAGGTGGAGCGCAACCGCGTCCGTTTTCCGCAGAAATCCATGGAACATATTCTGTCGGCCGCCTTCCCGACGGTGGATAATGAAGCGGGCGCAGGACTTTACGGAATGACCGCCTGGGCGGAGCCCTTGCAACGTCAAGCCTTTGCAGGGGGGTTCGTTCTCTTTCCGCAAGACTGGTATCGGTCTCTGGTCGCCGTCAATCATTATTTGAAAGCGTTGAACAGCGACTGGATCACAACCCTTTATCACGGACCGGTATTATCGTCTTTTGATGACGGACGCTATTACACCCTTTACCAGGATATCGCCAATGTGCAATGGGCGCGCTCCATCTATCTCAACGGACGTTCGCGCTGGTTATTGCGCCCTGCATTGGATTACAGTGTCTATCATCACAAATGGGTCGATCAATTACCCGGCGCGCCCGAAACCTTTCAGTACCACGGTCCCGGTGCAAGCTTGCAGCTTCGCTATCTTCTTCCGACCCGGTTTTACCCTGTGCTGCCCAAGCGGCTGTGGCGCCTTTCTGCGGATATTTTCAAATCCATTGATCAGCACTACGATTTCACCGTTTATCAACTGGGTCTGAAATTGGCAAGCAATCTTATCATCGAAGAATTCGGCTGGCAGGGACATTTGGATTATCTGAAACAAACGGGTCAAATGCCGCCGCTTAAATCGCTGGGGATCGATCGCTATTACCAACTGGGCATTCCCAGAGATTACAAATTTAGCCGGGTCGTCCGCGGGTTGCGCGAGGATATCTACGGTTCGGAAATGGTGTGGACGTCCCAAAATCTATCCTGGGTTGTGAAAGAGAACACGGGATTGACCATTTTAACCTATCCCGTGAACAACCTCATGTTGACTGCTTTTCTCGATTATGCCCGTATCGATCAGGCGGACAAGGATTCGGACGCGTATGGTTACGGTGGCGAACTTTCATTCGGACCCTCCTTGATGCGCGTCGGGCTGGGATATGCTTTCGGTCATGGCGTGGAAAGAGATCGCACCGAAGAGGCGTATATTCGCTTATCGTTTTATCTACCGACGCTTTGAACGTCCGCTTCGGTTCTTGAAGAAGCTACTTGGCGTGCATGAAGCCGGCATTTTGTATTACGGGGCTGAAAGTGTGACTCTTGCTCGTAACAGCCGATTTATGAACGTTTTGACACCATTAATATTATATTGAAAAATATCAGATAACATTTTAATTTACTTTTTTACACATTTTGATTTATTTCACACAGGATGCGCCTGACCGCTTCTAAGTTTGGCTCTATTTATCGCTTGCACGTTACCGTTATGTAAGTGACGTGGCGGAGCTGTGTTAAAGCGAATACAATGTTTTCTTCAACCTTAACCGTTCCCCACTCAACCGGAAAACACCTCCAAGCCTTAAATGATACAAAAAGCGTTTATCAAATAACATTAGGATACTTTCATGTCGCGGATTTTATCAGCAGGAATCATTATTTTCATTTTAACGGCCGCGCCGTTGAACGGCCAGTCTCTCGAAGAATTGCGCCAACTGGAACAGGTAAAGAAACAGCTGGAAGATATGGGCGAATTGCCGGAGCAAACCGAAAAACCCGATGCGGAAAGCGCGCGCTCGCTCGAAGTATTTCAGGATACCGTTTCGAAGTTGCCGCAACAAAAACAAAAAAAACAGGCGGCCGCAAAGCCGGCGGACACATCGGAGCAACAACGGGCTGCGGCGCAAACCGAAAATGAAACGTTGCCTTATTTCGGTTTCGATGTGTTCAAAACCGCCTCCCTCGATCTCAAGCCGGAGGTATATGGTCCTGTTGACGCCGACTATCCGCTGGGACCCGGCGATGAAATCGTCATTACCGTATGGGGCGAAGTGGAACTGCGCCATGAACTCACCATCAATCGTCAGGGACAACTGTACATACCGGATGTGGGTTTGGTCGAGGCCATGGGCCTGACGGTGGACGCCCTGACAAAGAAATTGACCAATGTAATGGGGCAATCGTACGCATCCATATTAAAGGGTAACGCCTTTCTGGATGTCTCTCTGGGCAAATTGCGCACCATTCGAATTTATGTGGTCGGTCATGTGAACCAACCCGGCGTATATACCGTGCCGGCGTTCACCTCCGCCTTTCATATGCTCTTTTACGCCAACGGCGTTCGCCGGAGCGGTTCCTTACGGAACATCCGGATTGTGCGCAAAGACCGGGTGTTGGCCGGCCTGGATTTTTACGAATTCCTGACCGAAGGGAAAAAATTCGCCGAGGTACGGTTACAGAACAACGACGTCATTGTGGTTCCGCCTTCCGGAAAACTAGTTCATCTGAACGGCGCCGTGGTGAATCCCGCTATTTACGAATTGAAGGAAGCGGAAGGCTTAACCACTTTGTTTCAATATGCCGGCGGTTTTAAAGAGAACGCCTATATCGAACTCATTCCAATCGAACGCTTCGTCAACAATAAAGAACGCAAATTGCTGGAGGTTAATTACGATCGGCTGCGGCGTGACAGCATGGATTTTGATCTGAAAGACGGCGACCGCATTTCCGTTCTCACTTTGGATCGCGATCTCGAGAATTATGTGACCATCAACGGGCCGATCTATGGTCCGCGGCGTTTTGAATTCTATCGCGGCATGACCATCAGCGAACTGTTCACCAGAGTCGACAGCGTTAAAGGCGACGCCTACCTGGAACGGGTACACATCACCCGAACGTTGCCCGACGACCGCAAGCGGCTCTTCTCCATCAATCTGCGCGAATTCCTCGAAAACGAGCAACAGGATTTTTTACTGGCGCCGGAAGATCAAATCGCCATACAATCCGTCAATACCCTGTTTCCGGCCGACTCCGTCCATATCTTCGGCGCGGTGAACCGGCCCGGTACGTATTTATTAAAAGAAGATATGACGCTCAAGGATCTGATATTTGCGGCCGGCGGATTCCGGGAAGACGCGGTCATCGAGCAAGCCGAAATCTCGCGGGTTGATCCGCAAAATCCCTATTCGGAGCGCTTGGCGACGATTTTACATGTGGCCATCGATTCCAACTACACCAAGCGCTTAAACGAGGAAAGCGGCGAACTCTTTTTTCTGCAGCCTTACGACAATGTCTTCATCCGCGCCAACAGCGATTGGGAGTTGCAGCGCAATGTGACCATCCGCGGCGAAGTGGATAAGCCGGGTGTTTACACGCTTCGCAACAAGACCGAACGCATCACCGATGTGATCGCGCGCGCCGGCGGTTTGAAAGCCACGGCCTATCCCGAAGGCGCCACCCTGGTGCGCAATAAGAATAATGTGGGCCAGATCGGACTCGACTTTAATAAAGTGTTTGAAGATCCCGCCCGCGATGAAAACATCTATTTACAACACCGCGACGTGATCACCATCCCCGAACGGCTCAGCACCGTGAAAATCGTCGGCGGCGTGCACTTCCCGAGCAGTATATTATTTGAAAAAGGCAGGGGTATGGATTATTACCTGCAGGCAGCCGGCGGCCTGACCGACCTGGCCGACAAAGATAACATAACCGTGCGACTCGCCAACGGACGCACCATGCAGCCGCAGCGTTTCCTGTTCTGGGAATATCTGCCCGACGACATTACCGCGGGGAGCACCATCGTTGTGCCGGTTTTGCAGGAACGCGAAGGCATCGACTGGTCTTCGGCCATCCGCGATGTGGCCGCTATCATGAGCAGCGCCGCCACGACCATCTTGATTATCGATCGGCTACAGAAGTAAAGAAATCAGAAAAGTGGAAAGAGAAGATAGGGATTCGAATTAAGTAAGAAGGTAAAAGGAAAAATCAGGGGTTAATACGGCGCACGTTTAACCCCTCTTTTCTCATTTCTCTTTTCTCTTTAACTTCCATTCACTTTTAACGTTCAACCATGCCATTTACCTTCGAACGCGCATCTCTGCCGGACATTGTGATCATCAAACCGCGGCAGTTTTCCGATAACCGTGGCCTGTTTATGGAAACGTACAAACAATCCGATTTCAAGGCCAACGGGATCGATAGAGCGTTTGTGCAGGATAACCATTCACACTCTGTGCAGGGTGTGTTAAGGGGCTTGCATTATCAAACACCGCCGCACGCGCAGGCCAAGCTTGTGCGTTGTTTGCGCGGTCGCATATTTGATGTGGCCGTGGATATACGGCGATCCTCGCCGCAATTCGGGCAGTGGTTTGCGTATGAACTGGACGGTCAATCAGCTACGATGCTCTATATTCCCGAAGGCTTTGCCCACGGCTTTTATACGCTGAGCGACGAAGCGGAGGTCTTGTATAAGGTAACGGCCGAGTACGCGCCGCAACATGATTGCGGCATTCGTTGGAACGATCCCGAGATCGGGATCGAATGGCCGGATGGAGCGGTGTATTTATCCGATCGGGATAAAAACCATCCGCTGTTGAACGCGGCCGAATTGCCGGACAACTTCGCCAAATAATCGCCGCTTGTTCAAAGTGCACCAAAATGACTGTAATTAAAGATGGGATATCTTTAAATTGGACGAAGGATGAGCGAAAGAGAGACAAAGGAAAGAAGATAGGACAAATTGGCATATTCTTTTATCCTGCGTCTGCAGCATCTATTATATAAGCGTTACAGTCGTTAACTACAAATAAAATACGCACGATCAATCCTTCAATTTAAATATCGGATTTTCTAATGACAGACGCCAACCACGAAGAAAAAAACCTGGAAGCGGGCCCGGAACAGAACAAAGCGAATGAGCCCCAGGTTTCCATACTCGATTTTTTTATTGTTTTGTTGAATAATGCCGGTAAAATCATAAAGACGACGATTATATTCATTATTTTGGGTGCACTGATTGCCTTTTTAAAACCGGACAGTTTTCAGAGCGACGCCAAATTGATTCCGGATGTTCAGGATCCGGAATCAATGGGAGCGAGCAGCCTGGCCCGCATCGGCCGCTCATTTGGACTGGATATTGGCGATAACATGCAGGGTATGGGATTAACCGCGCTGGCCTTTCCCGATATTCTTACCAGCCGGGAGGTATTGCATAACGTCATGCACGATCACTTTTATATTGCAGAATTAGACAGTACCATGGCGCTGGTCGATTATTTGAATTATATGTCATTCTCAGATTATGTAAAAAAATACACCATCGGTTTGCCTTTTGTAATCAAGAAAGCATTGTTAGGCGGAACCGATAAGGAAAGCGGCGCTGAGTCTGAGGATATTTTAATATTAAACAAGGAAGAAAGCACCGCATTAGGTTTGCTGTTAAAGCAGTATGTCTCAGTAGACAAGGATATCGAGACCGGTATTCTGACTATCACGGTAACGGCCCCAGAAGCAGGGCTTTCCGCAAAACTTGCCTCGCGCATTTTGAAGCATTTTAAGGATCGCGTACAGCGTATTTATACGCAGAAAGCCAAAGAACAACTGGCATTTGTACAAAACCTATATGATGAAGCACAGGCGCAGTTACGCACGGCCGAAAATGAACTGGCGGAATTTATGTTGAAAAACAGCAACCCCCAAACGGCCCGCCTGCAGATTGAACTGGAACGTTTACGCCGCAATGTGGACTTTAAGGCCAGTGTGTTTACGGAGGTACAAAATCGATTAACGAATGCGGAGATTGAGCTTAAACGCAGTGAGCCTGTGATTACCATTCTGGAGAAGCCCGGCAAACCGTTAAATCCAACAGGATTTGGATTAAAGATGTTGGTCATTCTATTTTTACTGATAGGCCTCTTTGTGAGCATTGTTTGGATATATTTAGGTAAATATTTAAGTTTTGTTTTTGATAATCCTATTGACCGAACCAAACTTAACAACCTTAAGGAATTATTGAGAAGTAATCGCATTTTGAGATCATTTTTTAAATGAGCGCTTTACTTTGACATATAAAGCACTGGTTTGATCAATATTTTGAGACGCATATCCAGCTTAAATAAAGACCTCTTCTCAGGCGCAGTATCCGCCGGTAGTACAACTTTATTGGTTATTATAACCTATCCGGTGTATCTCCATTTTCTGGGAACGGAATTGTATGGGCTATGGACAACGCTTAACGTTTTGTTGATTTTTGCAAGAATGGTCAATGTGAATACCTCTCCGGCAATAACCAAGTTTATAGCGCGTAGTTATGAAAATAAACAGATATACGAAACGATTCGCTACATTATTTCGGCCCTCTATATTGTTATAACGATTTCATTATTGATTATCGCAATATTATTTATTGTGAGAGCGCCGCTTGCCGGCTTACTTGATCTGCAACCCAACTATTATCAAATTGCCGTCGATATTATACCATTGATTGCATTATTGATCGCTTCAGTTTTAATGATGATGGTATTCAATGGCGCTTTAATGGGTTTGGGTAAAGTTCAGTTAGCCAACTATTTGACACTATTCAGAGATGTAATAAGATTTGCTTTTGCTGTAATATTTTTATTAGCAGGTCTTGGCGTGTGGTCCATTCCTATCGGATGGCTAATAGCAAATTTAATTATTTTTATTGTATTTAATGTGTTTATCCATAGACAATTAAAGAGCAACATTTACAAGTTCCTTAAAATAGACTGGGCTAAGACCAAAGAAATTATGAAATTCGGTAAATATTTAACCGGGGCGCATATCGCCAATCTCGGTTTTTTACCGTTTGTGAAATTCGTTATTGCCCGGTATATCGGTCTTTCTGAAGTAACCTTTTTTGATATTGCCTGGAAGGTATTAGTGAGCATTAAAACAGCCATCGACAAAGCGAATCAAACCGTTATCCCCTATATTGGCCGCAAATTTAAGGATATTGAAGGCCTGACTTATAAACAAAATTTGAAAGAAATAAGGACGATCCATCATAATGCACTCAAGTTTGCATTAAGCATTAGCCTCCCTTTATACGCAGTGTTATTCTTTTTTTCAAAACCTATTTTTTCAGTATGGTTAGGCAATAATTACGATTTCACCATTTCAAAAATTATAATGATTTTAGTTTCTGCATTTATTATGGATGCCGTGGCTTCTCCTGTATATTTTTCTTTTATCGGCATTGGTATGCCAAATCTTTGTATGTATTCGGATACACTAAAATCATTCATAACATTTGTGTGTATAATGATCGCCATTTTTGTATTGCAAATAAATCTAATATATATAACCATAATTATACTTACCTCATTAATCTTGTCAAAATTATTTTTAATAAATCGTTTTCATAAGATTGTCGGCTATATCTAAAACAAAATTATATTCCGGTGTAAATTTTAATGCTTATCATCTGTAACGGTATGCAACGCTCTGGTTCAACCCTTCAGTATAATTGGGTTGTGGCATTAGCAGAAATGAAAAATGTTGGAATTAATGAAGGCTTTTTCACGGTCACAGATTTTTTGAATAAGTTAGAAAACATCCAAACCTGGGTTAATGATGAAGTATTTCATATAATTAAGGCCCATGATTTTTTGCCCATTTGTAAACTTAATTACCAAAATGATAAAATTAAAATTATATATATTTACAGAGATTTGAGGGATGTGGCGCTTTCTTTAAAAATAAAATACGCAGCCTCTGATAAAAATATTTTACAAACCATTGATCGTATGGTTGAAATTTATGACAAAATTAAGAAGCATCCATATTCTCTAATTCAATGCTATGAAGAGGTTATAGAGAACAAAGCAAAAGCTATTTCTGAAATAATTAAATTTCTAAATATGGAATTGAATTACGAAGCAATTCAGAAAGTTCTGAAAGGAACAGACATTCAAGAGATTCAAAAAAAAATAAAAAGAATGCCAATCCGCTATAAAATAGGGCAAACAATAAACAATTTATTTAAACGATTACCGTATGCCTTAAAACGACTACCCAGAAGAATTGGTTTCGTTGCATTTTTTCGCAGACATGTTGTTCCGTATAATATCACTCACAAAGATAGCCAATTTCACATGAACCACATTTCAAAAAATAAAGGCAAACCGGGTCAGTGGAGAATTCAACTTGATCAAAATTTAATTCAATTCCTAAATACGCGTTATAAATCATGGTTTACACAAAATCAATATCCTGTTAATGAATAATATCTATGGAATTAACAAACCAAAAATTAAAAGGAATACCAGCTAATATAAAAATTTTAATGTTTTTTTATATATTTTCTTTTTCACTGGATTACCGAAATGCGCCTGGCGCGTCTCTATCTCAAATACTCTTCCTGACAATATATATCATATCTGCTTTTTTATTGATTGTCCTACTTTTCAGTAGATCTAATACACCCTTAAAATCAATGCATCTTTATTTTATTTCTTTTTTATGGTGGTTTTATTTATTTGTAACATTCCTATCTGCTTTGATTTTCAGGGTTGCCTTAACCGATTATTTTAAAATTGCGTTACCCCTTTATATGATTGGTATAACCCTGATTATTTTTATCGGATTGATTCATAATCGTTATCATTTTATTGAAATTATTCATTTATTATTTTGGGCAGCCTTTATTTCTTTTATACCTCATCTTATAAATAGTTTAACTTCATTTAGTAATAACATTATAGGTGTGCGTCATCGTATCACAAGTATGGCAATGCCTTTTGTTATATCTTATACTTCTATTCAGTTAATTTTTAATTATAATAATTTAAAATTATTGAAAAAATTTTTCTATATATTTATTTTATTGTTTTCAATTGTTTTAATTTTTTATTCACTTACACGAGGATATTTGCTTAATTTAGTATTTATTCTTATTGGTATTGTAATAATTAACAAATATTGCCAAACAAAATTTAGTTTTATATCTGTCCAAACTCTCCTCAAATTTAGTGGTATTTTTTTGATCACAGTTTTTATTATTCTACAATTTCCTTTAGTAGGTGATTTTTTCATACAATGGGCGCGCCGCTTATTTGAGGAAAATGTAAAGCATGGATTGCCACTGACTGCTGTTATTCGTGTTGCTCAAATTGAAGGACAGTGGGAATCGCTTTTTGAAAGCTTTAATTCTCTTTTATTTGGTAAAGGATTCGGTAGTATTTTTTATTATGGTTTGGATGCTTACAAAGTTGTGCCAAATCAATTTTTCCAATTATTTTACACACCATCAGCGCAATTTCCTGATGATCAGACATGGACGCATTATTTTTATTATAATGGCATTATTTTTGGGTCAATACTATTATATATTTATTTGAAATCTTTGTTTAATAGTTTTGTTGCTATAAAACAAATACAAGAAACGCTTAGATACAATAAATCGGAAATTATAACAATTATATCATTTATATCATTACTAGCTTATTTATCAAATAGTTTGTTTTCCAATATTTTTTCACATCGTTTTATTTCTATTATTCTTGGATTTATTATCGCCATTTCTAACTATCAATATGATTATTTTAAAAGCTCATTAAGAAATGCAAGATAATAATAAAATATTATTTGTAGAGCCCGAAATCACTGGGCACCATTTAGAATATATCGATCATCTGTGTCGATTTCTTTATTCTACTAAATTAGAACAACAAATTATTTTTTTAGTACACCCTTCATTTCATAAAGTTATTAAACTTGTCGGTAAGAATAAATGCTTTAAAAAATATAAAAATAAAGGTATACAATTTGTACCAATAACACAACAAGAATATGAATACTATTCACATCGCAAAGAAATGATTGCAGCCCTATTTAAAAACATCCTACTATTACGTTACATCAAACGATACAAACCCGCTCAAGTACTATTTCTGATGGGCGACCATTTACAATTTTTGCTTGATTTTTTGTTTGTGTTTAAACGCGTTAAAATTTCGGGCATTATATTTCGGATATCGATTCACTACCATTCATTTTTTGGAGATACGATTTCTCTAAAAGAACGTTTTAAAAATATTCGTAAGTGGCTTCTCTATCAGAAAATGTTGCTTAGCCCGGTTATTGGAACACTTTTCACTCTGGATCCATTTGTTTTAAATTATGCTAGAAAACGTTTTATTAAAGGGCAAAAGTTTGCAGCAATTCCAGATCCTTCATTGTACCCAGAATTGGATAAACAATATAAATCACATACAATTCATCTTAAAATTCCAAAAGATCGAACAATGTTTTTACTTTTCGGTACCATCTCCGAACGTAAAGGGATATTTGTATTATTAGACGCACTCCTCAAATTAAGCAATAATGACCAAATTAAAACGGCCGTTTTGCTAGCGGGAGCGGTTGATAAAAATATTAAGGAAAATATTAAGGAAAAAATACAATATATTTCTGAGTATACGAATGTTTGGATACAATTAATTGATGATTTCATTTATGAATACGATCTTGCAAAATATATTGAAATGAGTGATGTCATTCTTCTACCTTATCAGCGTTTTGTGGGTTCGAGCGGAGCTCTTTTATGGGCAGCCGGGGTAGGTAAGCCTGTTATTACTCAAAATTTTGGGTTGGTGGGAAAATGGGCACGAACCTTAAAATTAGGATTAGATGTAGACACAACCAACTCTAATTCTCTTAAAATGGCGATGGCTAAAATGATTGATAAAGAAATACATTTTTTAAATAAAGGCAACGTAAAAACATTTTTAAAGAATAAAACACCAGAAAATTTTGCAAAATTGATTATTGATAATATTTAATCGATTTAATAAGATTTTGAATCCAAAATTAAATCCAATATTTGTAAGCGGAGCGCAATTGTAAGCACATCCTAGGTTTGAAATATTTTTTCTATACAATATAATGTTAAACAAACACATGTACCATTAAACATTTATTTATAATTGGCTTTCATCTTATGCTATTTAAATTATAAATAACCTATGTTGGTGAAGAATTAAAAAGGTATTAACAAGTTTTCATATTTTATTTATACTTATTATCACTTTAATATTATTTATTTTTTCAGTAAAATGGGTTTCATGTTTTTACAATGTTCTTTATTTTTGAATTACTTTGTCATCTTTTGCATTCTGGTTTGGAATAAATATTATATATAATCTTTTATACTATAGCTATTAATATTGTTATTATTTAAACATAGCTTGATTGGTTTTAAGGTGATAATAGTTAAAGTATAAATTATGATTTTAAATGTGATGAGAATTTTGGCCTTAGATAATATAAAATAAATAAACTTTATATATGCTTTATGGCTAAATTGAAGATAGAAATCTTATAAATTTATTAACAGTTATGATATAAACGAATATAAGAGAATATACCATGTTCACATATGAAAAACTGGTGGCACTTCATTAAACCATATGTTTTTTTCAATAACTAATCGAGTTCAAATATAAAAATAAACAATAATGATGAGCTATATGTATTACAAGAACAATTGAAAAATGAATATATTTTTATTAATGACTAAAATGGATAAAGAATCATTAGAATGAAAATTGCAATTATACAACAAGTAATTCCTCACTATAGAGAACCTTTTTTTAAGGGATTGAAAGATAAATTTCATATTGATATTTTTACATATTTTAAAAAAACAAACACTCATGTTAATAATCTATTTTTATCAAATATAAAAACTTTTGGGCTCTGGTCTATTTATATATTCAAATTTTATTATTATAATATATTCAAAATAATAAAAAATAAATATGATGTAATTATTATTCCTGCGGAAATACGAGGAATTTCAAATTGGTTATTGTTAATACTACCTATTAAGACTAAAATTATTCTTTGGGGGCATGTAATAAGTGTTAACCGTTATCTGATTGAATCTAGAAATCTACCACTTATAAAAAAATATTTTTTGAAAATGGCAGATTATGTTTGGTTATATACCTTTAAAGAAAAAGAATTACTTGAAAAATTCCTTCACACTAATAAAACAATTGCACTTAATAATACAATAGACACACAGCCAATCATAAGATTAAATCAAAATAAAACTTTTAAACGTATATATAAAGAATATTGTAGAATAAATCAAGAAACTATTTTTATATACTGCGCTCGTTTCACGAACTTGTTACGCCGTAACGATTTATTGATTAAGTTTATAGAAATAATGGATCCTAAAAAATATGGATTTATAATTATTGGTGATGGACCATTTAAACCTGATTTTACAAAGTACAGTAACGTATATGACTTTGGAGCAGTTTATGATTTTAGTGTTAAGTCAAAACTTTTTTCTATCTCTGATTTATATTTTCAACCTGCTTGGTTGGGGCTCTCTGTGGTCGAAGCATTGGCTTATGGAAAACCTATATTTACCCTGGAAAGAAGTAAAGATATCGTACAGTGTGTTGAATACGCATACGTTAAACACCTTTTTAATGGATACATTGCTGAAAATCTATTTGATTTAGCATTGTTTATTAATAATTTAAACAAATTACAGTTAAAACAAATGCAGAAAAATTCGGTTGACTATGTTAAAATGTATTTAACTATTGAAAAAATGATTTTAAATTCAATTAATTCATTAGAAGATTTGTAAAAAGTAACAATAATAAATAACAAGTATTTGATAGCATTACAGGTCTCATTTTTAGTTAAATTATTTTACATGATTGATGTACAATAATTACATACAGATATAATCTAATTTAAATAATTATTATAATTTTTTGATAGTTAAGTAGCTTATATTAACTTGTAGTTTCACTATCATTAGAAAAGTTTTAATAATGCATATATTTAGTTACTTTTTAAGGAGGCCCTGAATAATAAATTCTATGTTAAAGATTCTAATAATAGGCCCGTTTCCACCTCCTATTACCGGACAATCACTTTCTAACAGAGTTGTATATGATAATTTCAAAAAAAGAGAATGTATTCACATTAAACGAATCGATTTATCACATAAAATATTTGACAACGCGATTGGAAAATTAAGTACAAAAAAATTATTGTACTCAGTCTCATCATTTAATTTGTTAAAATTAATAAAAACTGATGTAATATACGCCACTCCTGGCTGGACATTTCTCGGTATTTTAAAATACATGCCCTTTTTTATTTTTGCCTATTTACTTAAAAAAAAAATAATACTCCATATTCATAATGATTCAATGTGGATCGAATATTCCAAATTAAATGGAATAAAAAAAATGATTTACCAAAAAATTTTATCTTTAGCCAATTGTGGAATTGTTCTATCTGAATCATTAAAGCGCAATTTGAGTCCATTTGTTCATGATAAAAATAAAATATTTGTTGTCTCGAATTTTGTTGAAGCTCCACTTTTTGACTTTAATATTAAATCAAAGCTTAATAATGGATTTAATTCTCTAAAAATTTGTTATTTAAGTAATCTAATGGAACAAAAAGGTATTTATGATTTTTTTAAAGCACTTATTCTATTAAAAAAAAATGGTATCCATTTTAGTGCACATATCGCAGGAGAAATTGATTTAAAAATAAAAAATGATATAGATGAATACTTGAAAATTCTAAAAGAAAATATTATTTACTATGGTTCTGTATCGCTTGATGAAAAAAAAGATATTTTAATAAATACAAATGTTTTTGTATTTCCCTCTAAATTTAATGAGGGACAACCAATAGTTCTGCTTGAAGCACTGGCAACAGCCAATATTATATTAACTACCCCTAATGGAGGAATTAAAGAAATAATATCAGAAAATAAAAATGGATTTTTTATAAATCCTGCTGATTTTTACAACATATATGAAAAATTAATTTATGTCAATTGTCATATTAGTGAATTAAAGGTTATTGCGTTGTATAATCATTATTATGCCAAAAAATTTCATATCAGTAAGTTCTTAGATAATATACATACTTCAATACTTAAATGTCTTAATTAGTTTGTATAAGTTTCAATTGTTATTATATAAGAATTACTTAATTTAAATTATCTATTTAAAAGGCACTGTGTAATTTATTAAATAATTATTATACTATTATATTTCAATTTGTATAATACCTATAGTAAACAATATCCTAAAATCAAATTCAACTTAAAGATTTTAAATATATATTGTTATGAAAAATAACATCCTTCTCCACGACTACGCCGGCCATGCCTTTACATTCGAGTTAGCGCGCTTCCTGGCCCGTAAAGGCTATAAGGTAAAATACTTGTTTACATCGGCAAGCGGCGGCCCCAAAGGCAACTTCGCCGTCAATACCGGGGGATTAGACGTTGAAGATGTTGCTATATTTAAAGTATCCAAGGGTCGCTTTTTAAAACGCGCCCTGCACGAGCGCGCCTATGGTAAACGATTGATACAAAAAATCGAGAAGTACCGGCCGGACATTCTCATTTCCACAAATACCCCTCTCCTGGCTGAGACGCTGTTATCTAAATGGAGCAAACAAAATCAGATTCCCTGTATTTTTTGGCTGCAAGATTTATTGAGTGTGGCCGCGCGCTCCATTCTCTCACAAAAATACAAAGGCTTCGGGACGATTATTGGTAACTATTTTGAACGATTGGAAAAAAAGATTCTTGAACGAGCCGATACGGTAATTACCATCAGCGACGATTTCTTTCCTGTCTTGAAGCAGTGGAATATTGATACCAGCAAAATTACAGTCATTCATAATTGGGCGACGATCAACGATATCCCGGTAATGGATCGCCATAATTACTTTTCTAAGAAACACAAGTTGGATAATCGATTTGTTGTTTTATACTCCGGAACCCTCGGCATGAAACAAAATCCGGATTTGATTTATCAAACGGCAAAACAATTGAACGCTCATCCGGATATTCTTTTTTTAGTGGTATCCGAGGGCTTGGGGGCGGATTTTCTCAATAAACGCCTTAGAACGCAGCCATTATCGAATATCAAATTGCTTCCCTTCCAGTCATTTGAGACATTACCCCAATTACTGGCCTCAGCCGATATTTTATTGACTCTTTTAAACAACGATGGTAGTAATTACTGTGTCCCTTCCAAAGTGTGGTCCGGCTTTTGTTCGGCCCGTCCTGCGATCCTGGTGGTTCCCGAAAACAACCTGGCGGCCCGCATAACTAAATCCCATAAGGCCGGTCTGGTGTTACACGACAACCATCCAAAACAACTGGCCGATGCCGTCTTGAAATTGAAAAAGCATCCCGAATTACGTAAAACTTTTAGCGCCAACGCACGGCAATACGCCGAGACGCATTTTGATATTAACCGTATCGGATCGAATTTTGTTGATATTTTAAATGGATTCAAATAAGATTTAACAGTGCCTTCCAATTCGTTGAGATACTGTCGTTGAATGAATCAGGCCAAAACCAATGCGCTTATTGAACCCGTTTAAATCAAAGTCTCAAAATTATCCGTTTTATTTGAGACATATACGTTTTATTTTGAAAACGTATTGCAACTCTATAAATTATCCTAAATCATATAAAATAACTTATGGGAAGATTTGATCCGTTCTTTATCAAACACTGCAAATTCAATCGTCAAAAGGACGCTATACAATTAAAGCAGGATCGTTTGATTTCGATTTAAAGATAATTGTCAAATATTTGGGCATTCATTCGATACGTTGGCAAGTACGGTTAAAAAAGGATACTACTTCTGGAGACCAATCATTCTGTAATCTGAATCACATAATCGTACGATATTTTAGCTAATTTTTATGATTATATGATATTGTGGTAAGTTTGATTATCATTCATTTCAAATATAAAGAGGGTTATGCACGCCTGCGGTTGGCGTAATGACGGTATGAGCAGGCATTTGTTGTTGCAGAAATTAATAAATGGAATTGTCAAAGGCACAGGAGAGCAATCTGTTGGTTGATAATATCGTAGACCCGACCATTCGTGTAAAAGTTCGTTCCATCCTTAAAGACAATAACAGCGCAACCGCCAAACCTCGTAAAGAGCATCCTCACCTATCCCAAACGGCGCATACGGACCGTTTCTTTTTTAATCTACTTGAAAAAATGATTGCCGCCATACTGTTGGTAATCGCTATGCCCCTCGGTCTTTCCATCGCCTTATTCATCTGGCTAAGCGATGGCAAACCGGTTTTTTTCAGACAGAAACGGATGGGACAACATGGTAATGTTTTTCGTATTTTTAAATTCCGAACCATGCGCCATGACGCCGAAACCCTTCTGAAAAGCGATCCGTTACTTTACCAGAAATACATCGCAAACGACTATAAACTACCTGCGCATGAAGACCCGCGTATGTTGCCGATCGGCCGCTTTCTACGGCGATACAGTTTCGATGAAATACCGCAGTTCATCAATGTTCTGCTTGGAGAAATGCATCTGGTCGGGCCGCGTCCTATCGTAACGGACGAACTGGAACGGTACGGTGAACATGCAGATGTGTTCCTCTCCGTAAAACCCGGTATCACGGGACTCTGGCAGGTAACGGGCCGCAGTGAAATCGGCTATCCCGATCGCAAATATCTGGACTTACTCTATATTCAAAACCGCTCGCTGCGTCTGGATTTTACTATTCTGGCAAAAACCATCTGGAAAGTCATCAAACGCGACGGCGCCTACTGAGCTGGCGATAAAACCCTCCCCCTGCACCTCCTCCCTGCTTTTATTTTGGCAGGGAGGGGGATCGGCTGCCTTGCGACGTTCAGGTATCCATTTACAAATTATTTTGGACAGGCTCGAACAACACTAACGATTTATTGTATAATAACGAAGCGTCGTATCTTTCATTATTGACAATTTTTTATTAGAATAGCCTCGACGGGCGGTTAGCTCAGCCGGTTAGAGCGCTGTGCTCACATCGCAGAGGTCACTGGTTCGAATCCAGTACCGCCCACCCAAAAGGCCTTGTGCATCATGCATGAGGCCTTTTTTTTATGTCAAAAAACTCGCTATCCGATAAAAACCATGCAATGCGATCGTTAAAAAAAGTATTACAAGAGGTGAAGATAAGCTTCCAGAAATAAGATTCAGGCGATATCGATCATTCCATATCCCAATAGGCCATTTCGGTCAGCAGCGCTTCGGCCCGTGCCCTGTCGCCCCGTTTGGCATACAACCCCGCCAGGCGCTTGCGGGCTGTTTCATTTTGCGGGTTTTCCCTGAGAAGGGCTTCGAACGCCTCAATCGCACGGTCGAATTTCTGCAGTTTAATCCAGACGTTACCCAAGAGTTCCCGATGCGCTTGCGGACATCCATCCTGTTGGCAAAGATAGCGTAGCGCTTGTTCGGCGTCTATAAAGCGGCCGCTTTGTAAATACAGCGGTACAAGCCGCTCAAGGGCTTTGCTATAATAGGCGTCTTCCGAAATGGATTCGTACTGTCGGACGGCTTTGCGGACATCGCCACGGGTATAATACAATCCCGCTAAATGGAACCGGATATAATCGGAATCAATCATGACATCCTTAAACGGCGGATTGGAACGCTGTTTTAAGCGTTGGTTTTCCCTCTGCAAACGTTCGAGACTGGCAATGGCGTCGTCCGTCCGTCCTCTCTTCTCGGCGGTTTTATAAAGCACATAATTAGCGCCCATCTGTTCGCTGAATAACTGCAATGATTCACAGGCAAAATCGTCGGCCTGTTCATACTGTCCCAGCATGAGGTGCGCCTCGGCCATGGTGTTCAAGAGCGAAGCTTGCATGGCTTTGCTAAATTGACCTTTGCGCTCGTACGCAGCCTGATAATGCTGCAGGGCCTTTTGCGGCCTTTGAGTCAGGCTGTAATGCTGGGCTAGCGTGAAATGCCCGTAACCATAATCCGGATTTTCGCTTACCATCCGCAGAAGCAGCCGTTCATTGCGACTGTTTTTACGCTTCTGCGCCTCTTCTTCCAATCCGTAACCCAGATGTTCCAGCCAAATATCGCTCGGACGCTCTTCTCCATGCAAACGCGATATGCTGTCCGCAATCTGCTCATGAATACGGCCATCAAAGCGAATGCCCTTCACATTGGTAAACAGGCGATGTGCGCTTGAAATTTTGCGATAATTCCCGGAACGCATGTGGTTATTAATATTCACGATATACGCAACGGCCTTCGATTCTTGGCGTAAGGCGCGTTTCAAAGGCGTAACGGACGCCGACATGAGGCGTTCATCGGCGTCCAGCCATAGTATCCAGTCCCCGCTGGCGTATTGGATGGAAGCGTTACGGGCGGCTGCAAAATCATCGCTCCACGCGTGGTGGTAAATCTCCGCTCCGAAGGACCGGGCAATATCCGCCGTCCTGTCGCTCGAACCGGTGTCCACCACCACAATCTGATCGGCCACAGCTTGTATGCTATCCAAACAGCCTTTTATAAAACGTTCTTCGTTTTTTACAATCATACAAACCGATAGCGTGGCCATGGTTCTTTCCTCCGATCCTGCCTTATTTCGAATTCCATGATAAAATCACCATTTGTGCTGATTGAAAACAGCAGGTCTAAGACTCCGATCCTTCCATACGTTCAATATAGCGCCGGGCCAGTGTATTTTCCGGATCCAGTCGTACAACCTTTTCGAAAAACGATCTGGATGCTTCCGGTTTACCCGCTTCCAGATGCAATTCGCCGATTTTCAAAAGCGTATCGATATCCTCGGGATGGTCGCGCAGGGTTTGCAGAATAATCTGAATACCGCTGTCATAATGACCCATTTGTATCAAGATTTCCGAAAGATTTCGCTTGGCGGACAGATGTTCCGGATTCAACTCCAAAACCCGCTCGTAGTACCGGAAGGCGTTATCCAGGTTCCCGCGTATCATGGCAATGGAGCCCAGATGTTCATAAGCGGCGATAAAAGTCGGTTCGAGCTCCAGTAAACGTTTAAAAAACATTTCAGCCCTGCCATGATCGGACTCCGAACGGTAACATAATCCCAGGCCGAAAATTGCTTCGACATGATCTTTATCCCGTTCCAGTGCCGCCCGGTAACAATGACGCGCCGCCTCTGTATCGTTTTTTGCCAGCGCCGCTCTGCCCTGCGATAATAGCGCCGGTAACGCGTCTTCCTTTTGCCCGATATTGTCGCATTCATGCGGCGCCTGCGATTGGTCGATGAGCGTTTGCAATTGCGTGGCCAACGCGTTTTCGGGATCCACATCAAACACACGACGGCAATAGCTTCGCGCCTCAGCCCTTCGATCCGCTTCCAGGTTCAGCCGCGCCATATACAATAATGACGGAATATCATCGGGATATTTTTGAAGTATCGATTGAAAAAGACGGATGCCGCGTTCGTACTGGCCGCTTTCGATCCATAGATCGGCCAGATTGCGTTGTGTATCGATATGCTGGGGATCGCATTTTAACGCCATTTTGTAATGTTTCAACGCGCGCTCCATTTCTCCCTGTTTGAACTGTACCACGCCTAACTGATTGTAAGCTTCGGCGTTGCGATCGTCGATACGCAAAATGCGTTGTAAGCATTGTCCGGCCTGTTCCGGCTCCTCGTTGGAAATATGGTAATAAGCCATGCCGAACAGCGCCCCCGTCGAGAGGGGGTGTTCGTTTAAAACCGTCTTGTAATAGTTCAAAGCGCCTTCGAGATCGCCGGTGTGATGGTGTTCCCAGGCGTTTTGTAATAAACGCGCGTGCCGTTCGCTTAACGGATTTTTACGTTCGAGCAGTGCTTCGTAATCCACATCAGGCCATTTGGCCCGGAATTTTTTAGCGCGCTCCTGCAACGATTGCCGGTAATCGATGCGGTTGGCCTTAAAAGTCCGGCTGCCGTAATGGTGGATAAACGTACTCTCGTCCGCCATCAGAACGTAACCGGCGCGTCGCAGCCTCACGCACAGATCGTCGTCTTCGAAATTACCGCTGCCGAACGATTCGTCAAATCCGCCGATCTCCTCGAACACCGCCCTGCGCATCAACATGGCAAAACCGGCGAGACGCCTCCGCGGCGTATATTTATTCCGGTTCGCCTGCCGCACCTCTGCGGCAAAGGCCTCAAAGTCGTCATTCGCATAAGGAATGTTGGCGACCATTTGTAAACCGCTTATGCTATTGGTAATGGGGCCGACCATACCGATACGCCTATCCAGCTCCAAAACCCGCACCATGCCCGACAGCCAGCCGTATGAAACCAGCACGTCGTTGTTGAGGAAGAGGAGATAATCGCCTTTTGCAATAGCCGCACCCTGGTTATTACCGGCGGCAAATCCGCGGTTTTCTTCGTTAAAGATGAAACGGACATCATCATGAGTTTCAGCGAGCGCCTTTAGATAGTCCCGGCTTCCATCCCTTGAATGATTGTCCACAAAGATTAATTCGTACGGATAATCCGTAAACTGCCGGATGGATTTGACACAACGCCGGGTGTATTCCAGCGCATTCATCGTCAATATCACAATCGAAACGAGCGGGCGTTCGCTCGGGAACGCTGCCTCCGATTTTATCGATTTCGGCGGATGGTATTTGCGGATGCGGTGGTTTCCGGCCAGGCGAATCGCGCCGTCTTCATCAATAATGGCGTCGATGGCAATACGGCCGTTCCAGCGCCCGACCAGCCGTTGGACATTTTCCCGCACCTTGCTGAAGCGCTCGGGACCGCTTTGAGATTCGTAATGCACCAGAACGCTGCGCGGTTGATAGACCAGCTTCCCGCCGTTGCGGCCCAGTTTGAAGCACAAGTCCACATCTTCATAACCGTTCCAGAATCCCTCATCAAAGCGGCCCACTTCGAAAAAAGCTTCCCGGCGGATAAGCAGCGATGCGGCGGTTAACGCCTGGTAAGAACGCAACTCGTTGGCTTCAGCGAAGTCTTCCGGATATTTGTAATAAAGGTGCCACCCAACCAGAGGCATTTGACGTTTACGATTTTCTTCGATAATGACGCCGGCGTGCTGAATGGTATGATCGGGGAAAAGGAGTTTACTGCCCGCGGCGACGACGGCTTCATCCTCCTGCAACAGTTCGACCAGCGGCGCCAGCCATCCCGGTTTGGCTTCGGTATCGTTATTCAGAAAATGCAGATAGCGGCCTTCGGCCGCTTCAGCGCCGCGATTACAGGCCGCGGCGAATCCCATATTGCGTTCGTTGCGGATATATCGGAAATTGGCATAATAGGTTTGTAAGGTGCTTAAAAGTGTTTGCGTTTCGTCGGTCGAGGCGTTATCCACCACAATCACTTCAAAGTTACGGTAATGCGTATGGTTGTACAACGCCTTGATACAGCGACGAGTTAAATACGCTTTGTTAAATACCGGGATAATAATCGATACATCGACCGGCGCTTTTTCCGTATCATTCTTAAAATAACGCTCCGGTCGCCCGGCCCTTAACGACCGCACGTGCAGAATGTGGGCATCCGACGCGTCGCCAATGCCCAGACGTTGCGTATCTTCCTGTAATTGCCTCCAGCCTCTGGCGGCCCGTTTCAAAAACGACGCCTGCTTTTGTACCTGTTCATCGTGCCTGCGAAATGCGCTCAGAGTTTCCGTCAAATAAACGCCATAACCCTTGCCCAGAAGATATACCCACATGTAAACGTCGCCGTTGGCAGGCGCTTCCCTGTCCGCATAGCTCATCACGTGCGGAATATTGTCTTTCAAATCGCTCTTTCGGAACATCACCGAACTGGGCTCTCCGATGAAATTAATTTCACCCCGCATTAAGACATGGATCATGGAAGTTCCGTCTATAACGGAATCCTCTTCGACCGGCGGTTTGTTGAACGCTTCATCTCCGTAACGCCGGCCTTTTGCGTCGATGATTCTTCGGTGTGATGTAACAAGCGTCGCCTCGGGGTGTTCGTTCAGAACGTTTACCATCTTTTCCACGCAGGCAGGATAGAGGCGATCGTCGTCGTTCAGAAATTTAATATATGAGCCGTTGGCATTATCAAAACATTTCAGGTAGTTGCGTCGTCCGCCGATATTCTCCCGATTACGGATATAGCGAATGCAGTCATCTTCGGCGGCGTAGCGACTGCAAATACGCTCGATGAGCGTTCCGCCGCTGTCATCGCAGACTACGATTTCAAGGTTCGTATACGTCTGTTCGACGGCGCTTTGTAACGCTTCTTCAAAATACGTTTCTTTATAGGCCGGAATGAGAATACTTACCAAAGGTTTATTTTGCCGTATTGAACGGTCCGGTTTGCTGAACCGGAAGGGCACGTGTTTACCGTTCAAATGAAGCAATTGCTGTAACACCGGATCGGCGGGTATACTTCGCTCATCCGGCTTCAGACCGCTGTGCCGTGCGATAAGCGCCACCGTTTCATACATTTGCGGAGCATCGCGCAATGGCGTTTCCCGCGGCGGCAACGCCGGGGTTTCGACTTCGTCAACCGAAGCCCGGTTTGCCGGTATGGTAAGGACAAAAGACGCGCCCGGTTTGAGCACCCGCCGGCACTCCCTCAGGAACAAGGCCGTTTCGGCGACGGTAAGGGATTCCAGAAATTGACTGCAAAACACGCCGTCCACCGACCCGTCCCGGAAAGGCAACCCATGGCGAAGATCTACAATTTGGTCCGCTTTATCCGATAGTGAAATGGAAATAACATTTTTTAAATCGCAACGATAGGAACTGGCGTTGATGTATCTGGGCTTCATGGCACTGTTTCCGTCTATTTCTTTCATAAATGAATGCCTTTTGCTTAAACGGGCGTTTTATACCGCTACGCGTTCGGGCGCGCCGATGATACATCTTTGATTGATCGCATCGGCGTGGTCGATCATGAAGCGAATCAAAGCGGTAATGGTCTCTATTTGTTGTCTATCGACCGCCATACCGGTCGGAAGCGTCAGCACACGATCCACAAGACGTTCGGTCTGTGGTAATAATAATCCGGCGTGCGGCTGAAAAGAGCGATAAGGCTCCATGCGGTGACAACCCGGGTAAAAATACCGCCGCGCAACCACATTTTCGGCATGGAGCAATTGCATGAGCGTATCCCGCGATAAGCGGGTGATACGTTCATCGACTTCAATGACGATATACTGGTAATTGGATTTTTCAAGCGGATCGTACGGTTGCAGACGCACACCCGCGACATCCGCCAGCATTTCTTTGTAGTAGTGGTAGTTATCACGATTGTGTGCAATAAACGTATCAATGTGCTCGAGCGAAGTTAATCCCATGGCTGCGGAGATTTCGTTCATCTTACCGTTCGTGCCGATATAGATAACGTTATCCTTGCCTGAAAAACCGAAATTTCGCATTAACCGCATCTTTTCCGCCACCGCATCGTTATTGGTTGCTACGGCGCCGCCTTCAAAGGTGTTAAAAAATTTGGTGGCATGGAAGCTCAGCACTTCCAGATCGCCGAAGCGACCAATCCGGGCGCCTTTATACGAGCAGCCGAAGGCATGGGCGGCGTCGAACATCAACTTCAATCCGTTGCGGCGTGCAATCGTTTCCAGGCTGTTGACGTCGCAGCTTCGACCCCAGAGATGGACGCCGATTATGCCCGTCGTCAGCGGCGTGATGAGCGGTTCGATGCCTCCGGGATCGATCAGCATGGTTTCGGGGTCCACATCACAAAAGACAGGTTTGATCTGTTGCCATTGCAGGGCGTGCGCTGTCGCTACAAACGTCATGGATGGTAAAATCACTTCACCGCTCAGGTCGAGCGCCCGTATCGCGATTTCAAGGGCAACGGTGCCGTTTACCATGGCGATTACGTGTTTTACATTTAGATATTCCGCAAGCTGTTGTTCCAACGCCCGAACCAGAGGCCCGTTATTGGTCACACGACCGCGATCCAGGACATCATTAATTCGATTTAACAGATTCCGGCGGTCGCCGATGTTGGGGCTGCCCACATGCAGTCTTTCATTGAATGCCGGCGCGCCGCCAAAATACGCGAGATCGTCTATTTGAAATTTTCGCGATGACATAACAATTCCATGTTTGGTTAAACTTCTTCCGCAAACGAGGCTCGTTCGAGGCGGTAAACAGAACTTAAGGTTTGTTCCCGCCTGTGTTCGATGGTTTGTAAAACCTGCCGGCGCTTATCCCTCAGCGCCCGTTCCTGTTGCGGCAGAGCGTAATAGGCCGGTTTTTCGCGGAGTTCCAATGGACGTATATCCGCTTCGATGACGTTGAACGGGCGGTATTGATCCAGCTCACGGCGGTATCCCAAAAGGTCCATTTCGCGACCGCATAAGGCTTCAATATATTCGATTTCCTCCGGCAGAAGCTCTTCGCGGTATTTGTTGAAATTTTCCGTCATCAGGGGATTGTTCAAATTCTTCCAATCGGGATTTCTGCGTGCATTCATGGTTGTCAACATGTCATTGCCGGATTCGAGCATGGCTTCTTCAAAGGCGATGTTAAGAAAAGCACATACGGCTTCCATCGTCTCATAAGGTTCTGCCAGCAACTGTTCGTACTTAACCAGCATTATGCGTTGCGACTCCTGCATCCATTGTAACAGCTTCAGGCTTTCCTGTTGATCGTTATGCCAAACCTGAGCGGCCCGCCACACGCAGCCCCGTAAATTAGGGGAATGTTTCCACGAAAGGGCCATGTCCCTGGGATCGCGCACCAGATAGATAAAGCGCGCCTTTTCAAAGTACGCCAGCACGTAAGACAGATAGCGGTGTAAATGGTTTTCTTTTACAAACAGATGCTTTTTGCCCTGCATCCGGGCCTCTTCTTCATAGATCGTTCGGAATACGGTAATTAGCGTTCGCTCTTCCGCCTGTTCCTGAAGTTTTCCCGGCGTCCATTGCGATCGCCACACACCCATTTTAGTGTTGAATAATTGCACGGCGTCTTCCAATAAATTCTGCCAGTTTCGATCATGACTCAAATCCCCGTATCGAAGCCGGTTATCGAGTAAGTGGCGAAGCAAGTGCACCGGGGAAGGGCCGCAATAACGGGAGTGATTGTTCATGATCCGCGTCATCAGATTGCTTCCGGAACGTTCGGAACTGATCAGAAAGGTATAATCCATCGCCGGAACTCCTGTTATTTAAGGTTGTATTTCCTCGCCCGTGATATCGCGCCAGGCTTCTATTAACTGCCGCGCTTCTTCTTTGTCGCAGCGCTGTTGGTTTTTGGATTGAAAACAAGCCGGGCCCTGATATTCGGATTTGGCAGGCTCTCCCAGCGTCTTCATTTTATCCATCAGCAAGCGCCACCATTGCCCCGGACGCCTGCAAAAAGATGCGTAGTCGATTTGAAGATAGCGTCGTTCATCAATAGCGCTTAGCGCTTCACGGATGGTGCGGTTTATGTAGTGTATTTGACCAGCTACCTGTCGCCGAACGGGTAAATCTTTGATTTGCGGATACTGGGGCGGTTTAAACGAATACCAGCGCGCGTATTCGCCGTAATATGATTGGCGCGCCCGGAGCAAAGATTGCATATTATAGAACGGATGGCGCTCGATATGTATGAAGAATGTGTTTTCCAGACGCTCCGCAACCAGCGGAATATGATTGTTGATGATCAATCCCTTTAATGCTAATGGCCGTTGCCATACGGCTTCCAGGGCCGCCAGTTCGCTGCGGAATGTATGCCAATCCACCTGATGCAGCGCTTCTTCGTTCAATTGATCGGCTTTGTCAAAGCGAAAAAAACGGCGCCAGAAATACCAGAATTCGTTCGGGGCCAGAAGGCCGTCGGTTTTACCCAGCTCGGACCGGAACATATCTTCGCTATTATCCGGAAGCGTTAGCATCTCATTGCGGAAGGTAAAGCGCCGGTCGCTCATCATCTGCTGGATGCGTGCGCCGACGTAGGGAGCCTGATAGAAGCGTGCGACAAAATTACTCACGTAACCGAAATAGCCGCTGTACGCCAGCCACTGCAATAAAAGCGTGGTGCCGCTGCGTGGAGCTCCGACCACCAGTACCAGCGGCTTTTGTGGTTTGGAATAGGATTTTAAAATCCGGCTTTCCGGCTGCGCTAACAACCCGTTGATCTCCGCTAAAAGCTCTTCCAGAGCCTCGTTACGCCGATAGGCTTCACGGTCGGTATCATTGCTCGTGCCCTTCTGCCGGGCTCTTTGTAGCGTTTGATATTTCGCATCCGGTGCTCGGTATGCCGGGAAATAACGGCTTTCGGCCATGCCGGTTTGATCTTGCAATCGTTTATAAGCCTCGGGTTGCAGGATTTTTCCGCAAAGATACGCCGTGCGTGTGGTGTTGCTCCATCCTTTTTTAAACTGGGTCAATCCGTCTTTTGTGTCCCGTAAACCGGCGCCCCCGCCTAAATCCAGCCAGCGGAAACCAAGGTCATAAAAGTAATACAGCGCTTGCCACATCATCGCATAAGACACGCGATTCTTATATCCGGCGGGACTGTAAGCACTCAGATGGTGGTAAACGCGTTCGCCCATAACATACCAGATTTGCATACCGGCGGTCTCATTTTCCTCATACGCCCTGAATACAACCGCGCCCGGAATTTGCATTTGGGTTGCAAAGGCTTCATACGAAAACGCCGTTATTCCATTGATTTGGTGACGTTGCACCAGTTGTTGATAAAGATGATGCCACGTTGGTAAATATTGAAGGGCATTTTCAGGAATTTCAATGCGATACCGTCGCAGCGCGCGTCGGGCATAATAGCGATGATGGGAAGACACAAACGAATGCGGCTGCGATTCTAAATCCGCTATATAATGTTCCTTAAAGGGCGTACAACGATCGCTGAATATTTCGGCCAGTCTCTTATAAGTCAGCGGAGTAAACGGATCGCTGACGAGTGTGAGAGAAATCAGGGATGTGGTTGCCAATCGCTCTAAATCATCGGCTAAGCCCTGCCAGTCCGGTGACGTAAAAAGCGGATAACATCCGCGTGCATCATCGTAATCCGTATGCGGAATGCCTTGCTTTAATAACCATGCCCCGCTTGATTTTAACGGCATCGGTTCGCCGAATACCCGGAGCGAAGCCGCATAATCCGGATGATTATAACCGCTTTGCCATTCCTTTTTTCCTTGCGATTCGTAAACCGTTTTATGTTTTAATCCGGAAGCAGTCTCAATCATTTACCGGTTATCCTTCTTTACAACGTTTTCCGTGAGCACATTGCCTCCCATCGACTCACTCCCTCACGTTTAACTTTTTACTTTTATTTGAATCCTGATTTTATTTACCTCAAAAAGTTCATGATATTCATCTGACTGATATGCGCTGCGGATTGCAGGGCGGCCTGATAGGCAAATTCTTCGTTTTTCATCCGTACCAGCGCTTCTTCCAGTTTAACATCTTCTTCCTGGGAAATATAGCTGCGCAGATCTTCGTCGCTGCGCATTAAGCGATTTTCCACGGCTTTTAGTTGTGTACTCAGGGAGCCGCCCCGCGTTGTGATGTTGAAGAGATTCTCTTTAGCGGTCGTTAAATTTTCCATAGCGTTTTGTATTTGGCTCGTATCGTTATTTTCCAGGCCCCGTATCAATTGCGAAAGCGAATCGAAGACGCCCGTGTCCATGATCTCCTGTCCGTGCACGTTTACGGTTAGCTCCATATCTTCCGATACTTTACGCTTGATGGCGCCTTCGTTCCCGCTGTAGGTAACGGTGGTTCCGCTGAGCGTGAACGGTTGGTCGTTCTTGGTGTTCGTGCCGGCAAACTGGCTTTTACCCAAATATTTGGAATTCGCCAGCGCCACGGCCTCGTCCAGAATACCACGCACATTATGGGCCAGCGTTTGGCGTAATTCTCCATCGGCCGATCCGTCGGCGCCCTGTGCCGCTATATCTTTGGCCTGCAATACCAAATCCTGAAATTGCTCCATTATATGCGTTGTGGAATCGATCCAACCGCGGGCGTTTTGCACATTATTCATAAATTGTCCGTTTTGCGCCAGGGCAAGCCTATAACGCGCGATTCTTGAAAAGCCGACCGGATCATCGGAAGCGGTGCGCACTTTTTTCTGGGAGGCGACGGCTTCCTGTATATCGTGCAGCCGGTCGCGGTTGATATTCACATATTGCAGCGTACTGCGTACAATCATGGATTGGGTAATGCGCATTGTTTGATCTTACTCCTATTTTAGACTTAATACCGTTTCCACCATTTCATCAACCGTATTGACAATTCGAGCCGCCGCTTCATAGGCTTGTTCATACTGGACCATACGGGTCATCTCTTCATCGAGTGAAATGCCCGTAACCGACTCTTTTTGATTTTTCAATTGCTGAACAATGAGCTCCTGACTTTCGCGGGCAAAGGTGGTCTCTTCGATGCTGTTGCCAAGCTGAGTGTACATGGCGTTGAGAAAATTACCGGCTGTATTGCCGCTAACAAATTTCCTGAACTGGAGATCGGAAATCGCCTGAGCCGCACTGCCGCTGCCCTCGCCTTCGCCCGGATTACGACTTGCGATAAGCGCCGGCGTATCGACAATGGCGGGATTCACGATTAAATCCGCAGCGCTGTTAATATGTTCACTAAAAAACGGAATGCCGCTGCTGCCGTCCGTATTAACCCCGTTCTTGTGGAGGCTATTCACCTGTGCGGCAATGTGTTGCGCCAATTGATCAAGCTTATCCACGTAGGCCGGTAGCTGTTCGTTGTGCACATCCATCAGTGCGCTCAGTTCACCGGATTGCGGCGTAATCGCTCGATCCAAATTGTCCACAAGCAATTGAGCACGGGTTTGACCGTCCTGTTCCCTGAATGTGATCCGGAGCTCGTTTACCTGATTATCCGAAATCAGAACCAGACCCTGGGTAAGCACTTTCACTTCGCCGTTGTCCGATTCCTTCACCTTAATATCCATGATCTTTGACAATTCGCCTAAGATTTGATCACGTTGATCGAGCAACGCCGCTGAATCTTTACGGCGTAATTCCTTGTTTATTTGATTAAGCCGGTTCAGCTTCAGATTGATATTATCAACGTCGTTGTGTAATTCGGGGCGCATTTCCTGCCTTATTTTATTCAGAGCGGCGTGCTGACGTTTAAAGGTATTGGCAAGCATTACGGCTTTGTCTTTAACGATTGTACGGGCATATTCACTTTCAGGATCATTGGCCAGATCGCCCCAGGCATTCCAGAACTGGTTCAACACGCTTGCAAGGCTGGCCTCGGTGTTCTCCGCGAAGATATTTTCCATCTGTTGGAGCATCATCTCCGACGCTTCATATTGTCCCAAGTCCTGTTGGGCGCTCCAGAGTTGTTGCTGGGCAATCTGGCTGCGCATACGCTCGCTCATGTTCCAGCCCATACCGGCCGCCGTTAAGCGCGACAAATCCACCCGGCGGCGCGCGTAATGCTCGTTATTGGCATTGGATACATTGCCGGCCGTCGTATTAATGGCGGATTGGTAAGAGAGTAAGGTTCGTTTGCCCAGTTCAAAGATGCGGGAGATCGTCATGACGTCGCCTCTCAAATGTTACAATTTACCAGACTTTTAGCCCGGGCATTGCCGCCTTTTACGCCCTGTTTATTATAGGTATCGATCGCATTATCATCGACGGGATAGATGATTCCGATCCGCTCTTTCAGCATCGATAATGATAAAGCGATGAGCCGTTTGTTTTCGGCATTTTTTCGTACGATACGCTCGAGTGCATCATTAAGCCGATTTTCAAGAGCCTTCCAGCCGTAATCAGCTTGAGCGCCAAAGCGTCGGATAAAGTCGCTTAACGATACCGGTTGGCCCGGGAGCGCATTTTGATTGAACATATTCCTGATTAAGTCTTGCCGGCGGTGATTGAGACGATTGGCTTTTCGGATGACCATCTGTTCCGTACCGGTGAGTGTTTCAATGGTTTCCACTTCATTATCCACAATGGCCTTTTGTTTCTGCTCCAGGGTTTCAGCCAGGTAATCGTAGGCCGAGACCTCTTCCCACAGAATTTGATACAGTTCATCCATCAGTAACATCCGATCACCATCCCGGCTTTGCTCATCCCTCTTCATGGCTATTCCCTTCCGATTTTACATTTAGAGCTCCATGTGTATTTAAATTGTTTTTCAGCTGTTCGATGGCCCGCATATCTTCCGGTTGAATGGAGTTATAAAAGAAACGTGCCAGTCCGATGCCGCCTTCATTAGCCAGGGCCTTACCCATCACCGAACTGAACATCATATTGGCCATATTGCTTTTGTCGTGCTCTCCTGATTTGGGGATGGTTTTTTCCATTGCTTTTATCACATAGCTGAGAAAGAGACCTTCCAGTTCCCGGGCGCTTTCCCATAATTTGTCGTCTTCCGTTTTTGCCGTCGGCTCTTGTTTCTTTTGTTGTTGCTGCGCATCCGCCAGTTTGTGAAATGTCGTGTTGTTGATCGTCGATCCTTCCATAATGTTATCCTAATTGATGATCAGTTTGGCGCGTAATGCGCCGGCCTGTTTAATGGACTGGAAAATGGCAATGATATCCCGCGGCGTAAGTCCCAGCGTATTCAAAGCCGACGCCAGATCGCTTACCGTTGTGGTTTCATCGATCACAGCGGTCTTGCTTTGACTGTCCTCTACCCGTGTTTCGGTGACGCGCGTCGCTACGGTTTGCCCCGCCGAACTGAACGGTGCGGGCTGAGAAATGACCGGTGCACTCCGGGTATGGATGGTCAGATTCCCGTGCGAAATCATCACCTCCCCGATCGTTACATTACCGCCGGCGACAATAGTGCCGGTTCGTTCGTTAATGACCACCCGCGCTTCCACATCGGCTTCCACGGCTAAGGTTTCCACACTTGCGATAAACGAAACCGCCTGCGCCTGGGTTTGCGCCGTATCGGGAAAATACAGGTGTACCAGTCCCGGACTGATGGGCTGAGCATATTTGCTATCGGAAACTGCGCGGCCGAGTACGCTGTTGATTTTACCGGCGATGCGGCGGGCGGTGCTGAAATCCGGTTCCACCAGGTAAAGATTCACCGGCTTTTCCATGTTAAAGTTTTGATCGGGCGGAGCTACGGTTAAATAACCGCCGTTCGGTACGCGTCCCACCAATGCGTGGTTACGGCGCAATTGCTCGCCGGCGCCCGTTTCGATATTAAATCCTCCGATGGAAACCGCGCCCTGCGCCATGGCAAACTGCTGACCGTTTTCGGTCAACAAAGGCGTCATCAGCAGAATGCCGCCCTCCAGACTGGTTGCGTCGCCAAGGGATGACACTGTAACATCAAATTTAGAGCCGGTACGGCTGAACGCCGGAACGTTGGCCGTGACCATTACGGCCGCCACATTACGCGTCCGCAACTGTTTTTTGGGGATCGTTACCCCGAATCGTTCCAACATATTGCTGATGGATTGCACCGTAAATACGGCGCCGCGACTGCCGGTGGAACGATCGCCGGTGCCGCCCAATCCAACCACCAGACCATAACCGATGAGCGTAGTCGGATTGCTGTTCTCAATGGTCACAATATCTTTAATGCGCACTTCCGCCGCCAAGATCGATGGAGCAAGTAAGAGTAGGATCAGGATATTATACATCTTTTTCATAATGATGCTTCCACAAGTTATTATTGAAAAACAAAATAACCGGCGCCAGCAGCAACCATAAGACCGCCCACCGCATACGTTAACACTTTACTGATCGTACCGGGTTTGAGAAAACGGTTTGTGATGCCGCTTTTGCGATACGTGATTTGCGCGTCGGCGATTTCATAGGAAAAAATAGTGTTATCGGTGGATATATCGCGGGGGCGAATGTAGCCCTGTAATTTCATCACATTCTCCGAGCCGTTAACGCCGAGTTGCCGTTCGCCTTTTATTTTAAACATACCGCCCTGCGTTTCTTCGATGATGCGGACGGTAATACGGCCGGTCAACTGATCCTTTTGTTCGGTTCCGTCCGTGCCGCTGTGATTGGAGGACATGGAACTGGATCCGCCGAAAACCGGTAAGAAATCCGACAGATTGCCGCTGCTTGAAGCGCCCGCTTCAAAACCGGAATTGGAACTGCTGCGACTTTTGGATTCCCGGGATGCATTGGCCGATTCGGCGATAATGACCGACAACACATCGCCCACCTGTGCGGCTTTTATATCGGAAAAGAGCGACCGGGATTGTTGAGCTGCTGCCGTTTGCATGCACAATAACACGGCTGCGACAATTAAAATGATTTTTCGGATCATGGATAGTCCTCCTGTTGAACAACAACCAGTTCGGACGACCGAACTTTGGCCTGCAGTCGTTCGCCTTTCGGTTCGCTTTTGATTTGTATTATGTCGCCAACGGCGCCGTCTTCCCGCGCGACGCCCTTCGTTTTAATTACGAGATGTCCGGCATAGATATTGACCTGAACACGATCGCCGCGGGATATCGTCGGCGGATGTCGTATCAGATCACGACGGATAACCGTACCCCTTCGAATGAGGCGTTTCGTCTGCTGACCGGCAACCTCCGCCTTGTTGCGACAGACACCCTCCCAATTGCGATCGATCAAACGCGCTTCCGTTGTAAGCATGTGCTCAGCGACCAATTGCATGCGTCCGATTTTTTGTTCGGCAACTACAACCCTCGCCCGTATGGCTGCATTCACCGTTACCGGAAATTTTTCCAGAAGCTCGCCCGACTGTAACACTTCCGCCCACAAGGTTTGGAATCCGAGGCGTTTTGTACTTCGTTGCGAATAGACCCGGATTTCAACCGCGGATTCGGACGCTACTCTTCGGTTTTGCGGCAGCCGCAGATACTTAATCTGTAATTGTTCGTCCTCCACCCCGAATGCGCGGCGAAAGTAACGTTCGACCTCCGCCTTAACACGATCCTGTAAGCCGGATGCCGCGGCATTGTGCACGGAAATCACACATACGAACAACAACAGAAGGTATCGTAACATTCGGTACGATTGCATCGCTATTTTTACCGTTTGAGATTATTGGTCATCGACATTAATTCATCGGCAGTTTTAACCGCTTTGGAGTTAACCTCATAGGCACGTTGCGCGACGATTAACTTGATCATTTCCTGGGCGATATCCACATTGGATTTTTCCAGATAGCCCTGAACCAGTCTTCCCATAGCCCCTTCCGAGGGCAAACCGAATACCGGCTGGCCCGACGCTTCGGTTACTTCATAAAGATTACTGCCGCGCGCTTTCAGACCGGCGGGATTCATGAAGCTGACCAATTCGATCTGACCGAGTTCTTCCGGCTGGTTCTGCCCTTCCAACATAACCGATACAACACCGTCCTGACTGATATTAATACTATTGGTCGTCTCCGGTATCGTTATCTCGGGAAAAATTTTGAGTCCGGCGTTGGTAACCAACTGGCCGTCCGAGTTGATTTTCAGAGCGCCGTCTCGGGTGTACGCATAACTGCCGTCCGAAAGCTCAACCTGGATAAAACCCTTGCCGTCAATTGCCACATCCAGAGGATTGCCGGTTTCGGAGATATTGCCCTGCGAGAAGGAGCGATAAGTGGCGATGGGACGGTTGCCCAATCCGATCTGGATATGCCCCGGCTTTTCAAGCCCGTTACGACGGTTGGTTTCTCCCGATTCGATGGTTTCGTATAAGAGGTCCTGAAATTCGACCGAGCTTTTCTTGAATCCATTTGTATTGACATTGGCCAGGTTGTTGGAAATAACATCCACATTTAGTTTTTGCGCCGTCATACCAAGCGCGGCCGTTTTTAATGCTCGCAACATATATACACTCCCCGTTTAGCTATATGAACCGATTTTATTGACTGCGTTTTTCAGCACTTCATCCATGGTTCGGACGGTGCGCTGGACGCTCTCAAACTGACGCTGAACTTCGATCAGCGCCATCATCTCTTCGGCGGGATTAACGTTCGATCCTTCCAAAAAACCCTGGCGAACGACGGCATCGCTCGCTTCGATTTCCATGGCACCGCGCCCTGCCCTGAAAAGGCTATTGCCGATCTTTTGCAGGGCGGCGCTATTTTCAAAATCGCTTATCAACAATTTGCCGACCGCTTGATCATCCGCGTAAATCTCGCCTTTCTCGGTAATGGTCAAAGAATCGGGCATAGCGCCCTGCGGTGTCAAGACATTAATCAGACCGCCTTCGCCCAGCACGGGCAAGTTCGCCCCATTGCGAAGGAAACCGTCCTGATCCACCTGAAAATGACCTTCACGTGTGTAAGCGAGGCCCTCAGGCATCTCCACCACAAAAAAGCCGCTTCCGGTGATGGCGCAGTCCAGTGGGTTGCCGGTATCGTGCAATTGGCCTGCTTCAAAGTCGGTAACCTGCCGGACTTTCGCAGGCGCATTCATTTCATCTTTAAGGGCTTCGAAAAAGAGCCGGTCCTTTTTAAAACCGTCGGTATTGATATTGGACAGATTGTTGGAAACAACATTATTTTTCTGCATCTGCCCCACTAAAGCCTGTTTTAGCAACGGTAAATTGATATTCATCGCTTCCTCCTTCGGTCTCTGTTGCCCCTTCCTGCAAATTGAATGCCATACGTATTTCTCCCCCTCATACCCCGATTGTTTGTGACAATATATATTTATTTTTATTGAATTTATAAATTATTGTTTGAACACCTTTATGGCATATTCCGGTGCAACAGCAGCGCAGAGCCCGGAGGGACGGGAAGGGATTAACAGGCGGCCGGAAGTTTTTACCGCATAATGGCATGGGTATGTTAATTTGAACGGGTTTGATCGAATCGCGGGGTTTATCTTATCCGCTTTGTTTTAATTCAACCGCAGAGGGACGATCATTGAAGGAACTGCTACGTTCCAGAAAGAATCGGGAAGGCGACATTTGTTTTAAAATTTCTTTTTTGTAGCGACCGATCCCATCAAAGAGCCCGTATTCATAGAAAGGCGAATCCGGATATTGGAACGGCCGTATCTTTTACGACAAAATATTACAAATACACATTGGCGCCGATGGAACTGTATGCAAATTTCCGCCCCGCATCCGGGTTTAATATTTTGGTGTAAAGGTAACTTTATAGCGGGGAGCGACCTTTGAATTCGAGACGATTTAAGATCGCCGGAAAACGAACGTAGGCGACAATCACATCTTTTTATCACGCATCATTTCGATCAAATTAAACAATTGTGCGCGTTCTTCTTTTTGATCGGAAGGCAGGCGCATCACAAAGACACGTCCGCCGTCATCTTTGGAGTATTCGGACAAATCCCCGCCCATCGAAGTGATAACCATCTGGACGACCGCCAGATCGGTCTGCCGCGCAAAGGCGCTGCGTTTGGCCGGTTTTAACCGGATTGCTTCTTCCGGATCATCGGTTTGCATTAAATGCGTGTTATCGGTCATGGTTATTTGCAACCATTTATTTTGCACATTACGGATGTGGATTACAATTCGCTGTTCAAATTCCGGCGGAGATTCAAAAAGTTCGAAAATTCGCCACAATTGTTTGATGAGGCGATTGAACACAAACTGCAAACGGATGGGGTTGGCGATAACGGGCGGTAACGCCTCATCGCTTTCCACGCTTAGTTGGATATGACGGTCGGTCAACTCGTAATTGAGTTGTTTCTTGCAGGCTTCCACGATCTCTGCAATATTGAGCGATTGCAGCGAGACATCGGCGGTTTTCATGGCGAATTGGCGAACATCGTTAATGGAAGAAGCAATATACCGGATGCGTTCCAGTGTTTTATCAAGCTCCGTAACGGCTTCGGCTATTTCGGGCTCCTCGCTGCTCAGATTTTTATGGATTTTTTCTATCATCAGTTGCAACGCCGTAATCGGCTGGCTAAGGGCGTGTACAAGATTCACTGCCAGATCGCCCATTTCCTGGTAGCGCTCTTGTGATAAATCCAACATGCGGTGATGGTACAGCTCCTTTTCCAATTCTTTGCGCACTGAGATATCTTTGGCGCTTGCAATGATATACTGTACATCGCGTCTTCCATTCTTTACGAAGCCAAAACTAATGACAACCGGAATGCGATATTGGTTGTGGTATAATACGGCCTCGATTTCATGATAGAGTTCGTCATAGATACACTCGATCAGAGAGCGCTCCTGATTTTGCGTTGTATTGCCTGCCTGTTCTTTCAATTGCAGCAGATCGTCGATCGCCAAGCCCTTAATATCATTCAGAGAGGCATGCAATAGTCCCAGCGCCATTGTATTGGCGTATTGTATCTTGCCTCCGGCGTCCAGTATAAAAACCGCATCGGAAAGGTGTTCTAAAATCGTAACGGTTGTCTGATAGTCTTTGATCGTAAGTTCAGCCATTGCAATGCGCCTTTTTTTCTCGTGTTGTGTGTTTTGGGGCGGCGTCGTTTTCATATCTCGATATTCATACTGCCGAGCCGGTTTTGTCCCGTTTTTGCATTTTGAAATTTCCTCACAAATCGCAGCATCAAACGCGGAGAAACCCGCAATACTTTAAAATCGATTTCATCAAAGCGCTCGAACGGACGATTGGATTGCATAACCAAATTGTGGCCGGATATGCGCATTACATAGCGGTTATTCGCCAGACGGTAAACAATCCGCCCTCGAATCCTTTCGCCTTTTTTCAGATTTCGGCGCAAGGCATCCGCTATGCCGCTATCGATGCGGATAAACGTTTGTCCTTTAAACGATTGCTGGAAATCCATAATATTATTGGTTTAGTTGCGCTCTGATCTTAACCAGTGTTTGATTCAGAATTTGTGAGATACGCGCTTCGGTTAGGTGAACGACTTTGCTGATATCCGAAAGCGTAAGTTCCTCATAAAAATAGAGGGCTAAAATCATTTTTTTCCGTTGCGGCAAAGCTTCGATCAGTGTTTTAAGCCGCTCCCTCAAATTATCCCGTTCAACCCGATCTTCGGGGCTGAGCTGGTCCTCATCGCTCAGCGTATCAATCCGGTAAATAAAATCGCCCTCATCGTCGCTTACGCGTGTATTAAGAGAAACCATGTATGTCAGCTGGGACGTGTTAAGCAGGGCAAAATACTGTTTCTCCGAAATATCCATATAAGCGCAAATTTCTTCGGTGGACGGTTCGAAGCCATTACGGTCGGTGAGTATTTTAACCGCTTTTTCGAGTTGTTTTACCTGTTCGTATTTGTCGCGTCCCAAAAACCCTTCTTTACGCAGTGTATCTACCACCTCACCGTGGATGCGTTTGTAAACAAATGATTTAAACGGAACACCGGCTTCGGGACGGAAACGATCCAGCGCCTTCAACAGCCCAAAAATGCCCGCCTGATATAAATCATCTTCATCCAGCGTATTGGAGTGAGTGATATGGAAACGTTTTACCACATGCTTGATAAGCGGGGCATACGATTTTACAATCGCCTCCCGGAGTTTGCTGTTACCGGTTTTCACATACTCCCGGACCAGTTCTTCTCCATCCTGTTTTACGGAAGCTAATATCTGTGGCATCATTTATCTTTCTCTTCGATTGCACCCTGTTTTGTCATCGCCTGTGAACTTTGCGGAGGAGCGCTTAAACTCCATCGCAGAATATAGAAGGCTAATATCATGACCAATATGGTACCCAGAAAAACAACGGCCGACCGCAGAACGCTGGTAAACAATGAAACGCCGCTTAAAATACCGGATACCAACGCGATCAGCGCCACCAGGAACGCAAATTTGTAGATGAAGCTTTTCATAGATTCCACTCGAATTCGATTTTACGATTCTCAATGAGTCGTTCGAAAACATTGTGCGACTCTTTGCCGTTCGACGCTATGGTTTGAAGCATGCGACGATTTATCAAACGAAAGGCATTCGCCGGCACTGAATTGGGATAATCGATAATAAAGGGCTTTTGATGTTTTACGGAAGCCGCGACTATGTCATCTTTCTTAACCGAGCCGCCGAAAATAATTTTACTGTTCAAAAATTTCTGTACCATCAGGTTCATTTTTTTGTAAAGTATGTCGCCTTCTTCGGAAGTATTGACCATATTGGCCGTAAGCAGAATTGGCACTTCACGGTTTACGCTGCGTACGATTTTGATTACGGCATAGGCGTCCGCAATGGAGGCCGGATCCGGTGTAATCAACAGTATGATTTTATCGGATGCCAGTAAAAAGGTGATTACATTTCGTGCAATGCCGGCGCCGGTATCCAGAAAGATATAATCGTAACGACGCCGAAGGCGGGAAAATGCTTCGGCCAGCTTTTTCAACGCGACATCTTCCAGCTTGATCAGTTCTATAGACGCCGAGGAAGCGGGTAAGATATCGATTTGACCGGGCCCATCCACGATTACATCTTCGATGGCGGCATCTTTTTGCAATACATCCGCGATTGTCTTTTGGGGACGCGCTCCCAGGATGATATCAACATTGCCAAGGTGCAAGTCGGCGTCGATCAACAGAACACGGCGATTCATTTGCCGGAGAGCAATACTCAAATTGGCGCTAAAACTCGTTTTACCCACGCCACCTTTGCCGCTTGTCACGGCGATAATTTCGGAGTGCGACCGTTGACTGCCTTTTTCTATTCCATTAGAAGACACTTGCTTGTTCATGCATGCCTCATTCCGTTTCAAAGATTTTATTAAAAACATAATCGGCATTGCCGGGGACGATATCGATAAAAATACGTTTACCTTCACACATACAGGCTACCGGCAGCTCAATTTCTTCAATGATTGAAAAGAGTTTGCCCGGTTGGCTGGTTTCGTCAAATTTTGTTAAAATCAGTCCGGTCGGCTTCAACAATAAATAGATAGAGCTGGATAAAAACAGATCCTTAATATCGGAATTCATCCCCAGCGTCAGGAAAATATCGGTCGGTTTGATCTGATTGATGTACGCTTCCAGATCATCCAGATAATTCGGAGCAAAGGGGCTTTTTCCGGGCGTGTCCACGAGCACGACTTCTTTATCGGAAAATTTTTCGAGTGCGGCGTGGAATTCATCTTTACGTTGTGCTTCGACCACCGGCGTTCCGGTCATCTTAGAAAATGCCTTCAGCGCTTCCGACGGGCCGTAGATGTCGGTCGAAATGAACGCCGTATCGTTTTTGCCGTAAATTTCAGGGTGCGCCGCTAATTTCATGGCGGATGTGGTTTTACCCGAGCCGCTACCGCCTAAAATCAATACCACTCTCTGTTTTTTGCCTTCCGAATCGGGATGAAATTCATAGGGTTGCAAGCGCCGCTTCATTTCGGATTGTACTGCAGTGATAATCTCTTTACGGCTTGGCGGCGCTTTCTTTTCCAGCATACGATAGGCTCTGCCCATAAACGTTTCGGCAAGGGCTTCATCGAAGCCTTTGTCCGTGAGTTCTTTTTGAATTTGAGCATAAGGAGCGGGCAGTTCATCTTTTCCCCTGGCGCCCTGCGTTTGCAAGGCGTTGATTTGTTGACGCAATTCGGCCAGTTCTTCCAGAATTTTCTTTTCCTGCGAGAATTGCCCGTTCCGTTTGCTTAGAATGTTGTTAATGACCTGATTAAATTCATCGCCCTTAGCCTGTTTTTTCATCTCTCTTGCGGGCGCCGATGTTTCCTGTTCCAAAACGGGCGGCTTCCAGGACTTTACCTTTCGATCGTTTTCATTGACCGATAACGTCACTTCAACAACTTTTTCTTTAGACCCGTTGTTGCGGTTCGGAACTTCTTTGGATTCCAACAGAATAATATCATCGCCGTACTGCTCTTTTGCCTTGCGTATGGCTTCCGGCAGCGATTTGCCTGTAAACTTTTTAACTTGCATCGGGGTATTTTATCACTCCTATGGATTTAATTTCCGTATCGGTATTTAATTCCGAATAAGCCACAATCATCACATTGGGGAAAACAGATTCAATGAATTTACGAAACGCCCGTCGTATCTGCGGAGAAAGCAGTATGCACGGTTTCGCACCCATCGTAGCCATCTCTTCTACAAGATTGGCAAGATTATCGAAAAGGGCGTTCACCTGTTCCGGTTTGAAACCGAGATTTTGTGGAATATGGTTCTGTTCCCGCATACTTGAAAGGATATGATCCTCCAGACGGGGTTCAAGCAAAGCCACCACTATGTGTTCATTATCGCCCTTAAGGATATCGGTAATGGTTTCCGAAAGGGATGAACGCACATATTCGGTTAGAACATCGGCATCTTTAGTGTATCCCGTATAGTCCGCAATCGTTTCCAGAATCGTTACGAGATTACGAATGGGGATCTTTTCCTGAAGGAGATTACGCAAAATATTGCGGATTACGCCCAATGAAACCATATCCGGCACCAACCCTTCCACAAGAGCGGCGTGACTTTCCTTAAGGTGATCGAGCATGCGTTGGGTTTCCTGACGGTCCAGCAGCTTATAACAATTGTTTTTCAGTACTTCCATCAAATGGGTGGCGATCACGGCCGGCGGCTCCACAACCGTATAACCTGCGATTTCGGCTTCTTCTCTCGATCGCTTCGATATCCACATGGCAGGCAATCCGAAGGTCGGTTCTGTCATTTCAATGCCCTGCAATCCGGATTCATCTCCGGGATTGACCACCATAAAATGGTCCATCATGACCTGACCGCGGGCGGCTTCTATTCCGTATATTTTAAATACATAGTCATTGGCATTAAGCTGGATATTATCCCGGATGCGGATCGGCGGCACAAGTACGCCCATTTCCATGGCCAGACTTTTACGAATCGTTGAAATACGATCCAGCAAGTTGCCGCCCTGTTCCTGGTCGACTAAGGGAATAAGACCATAGCCCAGTTCGATTTCAAAGGCGTCGGGATGCAAATATTCTTCAATATTCTCCGTGGGCGCCGGTTCTTCCACCTCCTGCTCTTCGGCCTGTCTGGCCTGTTCGCTTTTTTGGAATTTGGTAACCTGGCTGGCGATAACCGCCATAATCACAGCCATAATGGTAAACGGTAGAAACGGTAATCCCGGCATTAATCCCATCAACGCAATGACGCCGGCGGAAGCAAAGATCGCATTGGGCTGGCCGACGATCTGGGAGGCGATTTCGTTACTGACATTGGAATCGGAAGAAGCGCGTGTAATCACGATACCCGCTGCTGTAGAGATAATTAAGGCCGGAATTTGGGCGACCAATCCATCGCCAATCGTTAACAGAGAATAGACGGTCGCGGCATCGCCAATGGGCAGTCCTCGTTGCATGGTACCGATCAGTAAACCACCGATTATATTGACCAGTGTTATCAGTAAACCGGCGATGGCGTCGCCGCGCACAAATTTACTGGCGCCGTCCATGGCGCCGTAAAAGTCGGCTTCTTTGGTAATTGTTTCGCGACGTTCTTTTGCTTCCATATCATCGATCAGGCCTGCGTTTAAATCGGCATCAATCGACATTTGTTTGCCGGGCATGGCGTCCAGCGTAAACCGCGCCGATACCTCGGCAATGCGGGTGGCGCCTTTGGTGATGACTACAAAATTAATAATGACGAGGATCAGAAAGATCACAGTGCCCACCACATAATTGCCCTGTACCACAAAAGAGCCGAACGCTTCAATAATTTCGCCCGCATAGGCCTGGCCGAGAATGAGTCGTGTGGAAGCGATATTCAAAGACAGGCGAAACAGCGTCAGAATGAGCAACAAGCCCGGAAACACGGAAAAATCCATGGGCCGCAATACGAACAGGGTTACAAACAACATCACCAGGGCGCTGGTAATATTCATTACGAGCAACATATCCACCAGGAAGGTGGGCATGGGCAGGACCATAACGGCCAGAATGAGCACAATTCCGCCGGTTAGCAGAAATCCGCTGTTTTTACTGAAAAAGTTTGACGTTTGCATCCCCTGTTGGGCCATTTAATTATTCTCCATCGGCGGCGTTTGATTGTTACGGGAAAGATAAATTTTACTGAGAATTTCGGCTACGGCCTGATAGAAGGCCATGGGAATCTCAGTATTGAGTTCACAGGCATTGTAAAGCCCGCGGGCCAATGCTTTATCTTCGATAACCGGCACTTCGTTTTCGCGGGCAATGGATTTAATCTTTTCGGCAATTTTAAGTTTACCTTTGGCAACCACTTTCGGCGCGTCGGCCCGACTCTGCGGTTCGTACTTCAGAGCAACAGCGATATGTGTGGGATTGGTTACGACGACAGTGGCATCGGGTACCGCTTGCATCATGCGGTTCATAGCCTGTTCGCGCTGAATGGAACGCATATGGCTCTTAAGCTGCGGATCACCTTCATACTGCTTGTTTTCGTCCTTAACCTCCTGTTTGCTCATACGAAGCTCTTTTTCATGCTGCCATTTTTGATAGGCAAAATCGGCTACCGCCATAATAAGGAGCGCAATACCGCTTTTTATGGTGAGCTCCGAAATGACTTTGAGTATAAATCCCAAAATCTCAGCGGGGCTGCGATGGGGTAATAAAATATACGATTCCTGATATTTTTGGATTACGCTATAACTAATGATCACCAGGATCGTTACTTTGAGCAGACCTTTTAACATTTCCACAAGGGAACGCAGAGAAAACATGCGTTTGACGCCGTTAAGAGGATTGATTCGTTTTATATCGGGGATTAATGCTTTTTTTGCAAAAACCACACCCACCTGAGCCACGTTTGTAGCCAGCGAAAATAACAATAGCGTCAGAAAGACCGGTAAAAGCAGTTTGGCTACCAACGTCATAAAATCGGCGATCTGTCCGGGCAGTGATTGTGCGGTTATCTCCATAAGCGAGCTTTCCTGATACGTTGTAACGACAAATCGTTTGAACGTACTGCCAAAGAAACCGCCGACCACATAAAAAGCAAGCAGACCGCCTAACAAAACCGCCACGGAATTAAGCTCCTGACTTCGCGCGACATTACCCTTATCGCGGGTTTCCTCCCGTTTCCGTTGGGTTGGTTTTTCGGTTTTATCCGCATGATCTGCCATGGTTACATCCCACGCAATAGGTTTAAGACAAAAATTTCCAGTTCATTATAGATATACCCGAATAACGTCTGGAATATCTTTAATGAAACCACCAGCAGGAAAATACCGGCGCCGATTTTTAACGGTAAACTGATAAAGAAAATATTTAACTGCGGCATGACGCGGGCCATAAAAGAGATGGCGATATCGATGGATAGCAGAAAAACCATCGCCGGGGCTGCAAATTGTAAAGCCAGTTCGTAGAGAATACGGCCGCCCTCTATCATGGTATGGCCAAGTTGGTTACTGAATGAAGCCATTCCCAGCGGCACAGCATCGAAATTTTGAAACAGAACGCCGATCAAAAAGTGGTGGCTGTCGGACACCAAGAAAAAAACAACAATCACAAGCAGCCAGAAATTACTGATGATTGGTTGTTGTTGTTGTGTACTCGGATCAAACACGTTCATGATAGCCATACCCATCTGGTATCCGATATACGAACCCGCCATGGCAAAGCCTTCAAAAATCAAACGGGCGCCGAACCCGATGAATAAACCGATCAATACTTCCCGAATAATGGCAAGCATCAACGGCAAGATGGATTCATATACCGGCGCGTTCCCTATCCCTATAATGGGGGCAATAATCAGAGTTAATATGAACGCCAGCATAATGCGGATATGAACCGACACTGTGGCATAGCCCAGGACAGGCATCGCCATAATCATGGTAGAGAGGCGAATAAACACCAGCATGTATAAGGGCAGCGTCGATTGTATCTGATCCATAAATGCGAACATACAGGCGATTCCTATCCTGAGTTTAGGGCCCGATGGTGGCTATGTAATTAAAAATTTCATGGGTGAAACCCATCATAATATCCAAAAACCAGGGCATAAGTAAAAATATGACCACAAATACAAGGATGATTTTGGGTACGAAAGTTAATGTCATTTCATTGATTTGTGTTGTTGCCTGAAAAATGCCGATTAACAATCCGATGACCAGGCCCGTACCGAGGACCGGTAAAAGGATATAGAGGACGGTCATTAATGCTTCACGGCTTATATAAATCACAAAATCGGTTGTCATGTCAAAATCCTTTGATTAATGATTCGACGACCAGATACCAGCCGTCCACCAATACGAACAGGAGTAGTTTAAACGGCATGGCAATCATAACAGGCGGCAACATCATCATACCCATGGAAAGCAATACACTGCCGACAATCAGATCGATGAGCAACATGGGCAAATACAGCAAAAATCCGATCTGAAAAGCGGTTTTTAATTCGCTAATGATGAAGGCCGGTATAAGCGTCGTAAGCGAGACATCCTGCGGAGATCCGGGTTTGTCCACGCCGTTCAGATTGACAAACAATTTTAGATCCTTCTCCCGGGTTTGTTTTAACATAAAAGCCCGTATCGGTTTCGATGCTTCCTGAAGGGCTTCTTTTTGAGTGATTCGGTCATCCAGATACGGTTGCAGTGCATTTTCGTTTACCTCGGTAATAACAGGCTTCATTACAAAAAACGTCAGAAAGAGTGCCAACCCGATCAGTATTTGATTTGACGGAACCATTTGAGCGGCCAGGCTCTGTCGTAAAAAGTGAAACACAACAATCATCCTTGTAAACGAAGTCATCATGATGAGGATGGAAGGCGCCAGACTGAGAATGGTTAAGAGAAAAACAATTTGTAATGTCGGAACCAGCTCCGAAGGATTATCCGTCTTATCGAGACCAATGGATACTTTAGGAATGGCGTTTTGCGCTATCGTTGTTTCCGCCACGCCGCCCAGTAATAACAACAGTAGTGCTAACTTCCAGATTTTTCGATTTACAGGCATATAATCGTTCCGGTTAAAATCGCTGCCTTTTTGTATTGAAACCGTTATTAATACAAGTGAGTTTGACAAATACCGTGCCAGCTTTTAATCAATTTATAATAATGGCGTATATTGCTGTAATATATGGATTTATAGATCATACGCCTGATAACCTTTAATCGTATCGAAAGAATGAGGGAGAAGAATTTATCGGAGAGCGTGATAAGGGCGGAAATTTTTTCCTGCGCTGGATTTATTCGGGACGGTTCATGAATCGATGAACCCAGTCGCTGAAAGGCAGAGTATTGCTTTGCATGTTTTGGTTATTCTGCGCTTCACTTTCAGGGACTTCACCCAAATCGTTGATTAAATTTATATGTTGTTCGGTCACCCCGAGCACCAATTTGCGACCTTCGATATGGGCGACCATAATGGATTGTTTGGGACCCAGGTTATGGCGGGCTATAACGCGAATGTTGCCGCGGTTGTACATGGTCGCTTTACCCGCCAGTTTCTTGTAAAGCAAAATAGCCAGCAATAATACGAAAATAAAAACCCCGGCAATCCACACCGCGCGATATATATGGTCGTTAAATTCCTGACGCGGCCCTTCACCCTGAGAGGCCTTGTCTGTTGAATCGGCAACACGCGTCTCGCTCATGATCCGGGAATCGGGCGGAACAGCCGTTTGCGAATATACCGGGCCAAGAGATACCAAAAGAAGCCAGAGGCATGCTGTCCATTTTTTTTGTATGATCATCGTTCTTACCCCAGGCTCTTTAAACGATCTTTGGGGCTTAATAACTGCGTAATCCGAATTCCGAAACGGTCGTCGATCACCACCACTTCACCCTCGGCGAATTTGCGTCCGTTAACAAATATATCGAGCGGTTCGCCGGCGGATTTTTCGAGTTCGACGATAGAGCCTTTACCCAATTTCAATAACTCCGAAACCATGATATTTTTCCGATCGAGTTCAACCGAAACTTCCAGGTCCACATCGAGTAACATTTCCACATTGCGCGGATTTTCGGTCAGGGCATCATTATCCGGCAGATCGCCAAATTCTACGGGCTCCACATTGATCCCGTCGTTATCTTGCATCATATCTTCTTCCGTCTCTTCCTTGTTTGGGGGTTCGTTTACTTCCTCTGTAGATTCTGTAAGTAAGAAGTGATCGATATTCGTCTCATAATCATCGCTTTTAAGCGTATATTGACAATGTAATCCGTGCTCTTGATGTAATAGTTGCGTTACCTGCTGTTGAGATTCCGCCAGGAATACTTTGGAATCTTTTACCATAAGGATGCCCTGATCGTCGGGAATTTGGCGACGCAGGTTTCCGAGCACCTGATCCAGCGTCTCGCGTGCGGCGTCCAGATGTTCCTCGCCGATTTCTTCCGCAATCTCGTCGGAAAGCATCCAGGCCTGATATTGCAACAAAAAATCTACCGGCGCCAAAAACACATTGGTATAAACATCCGTTTCGGAGCCATTGACGAGCGAAATACAAATGCAGGGAAATGTTACATGCTCGATGGCGTCGGCGGTAACCTTTTCATTAAGCAGTTGGTGTTGTAATTCAACTTCACGCTGGGCCAATTGGCCCAATATCTTCGAAACGACCGACACAAATTGATCGCCATGTTGTTCAAAACGTTCTTTTAACGTTGCTTCACTCATGATTATCATCTCCTTCAACGGTGGAAGTAATACGAAAAGCGTAGCGCTTGTTACGCACCCCGGCCACGGCGTTGAACAAGTGTCGCTTTCGAACATAAACAGACAGAGCGCTGCTGGTGTTTTCTTTCAGCGGAACCACATCGCCTTCTTTTAAATCGATAAAATCTTTTACCGTTATATGACTCCGCCCGATAACAGCCCTCAGCTGAACGTTCGTCTGATACAAATTCGTTTCGAGTAGCTTTTTCTCTTCGGGCGAAGATTCTTTGGACCCGAACATGATTTTTTCCTGTACTTCCGGCTTGGAAACGATGCTCGATATCCACATATACGGATAACAAATGTTAATGAGCGTGGAATGGCCGTGGATTTTTATTTCCATGGAGGCTACAACCACGGGCTCCGATGAGGGCGCAATTTGCACGAATTCGGGATTGCTCTCAAAGCGATCCACTGCGCAATCGATATCGGTAACATTACCCCAATTTTTTGAAATTTCATGAACCAGACGGTCCACAACCCGTCTCATAATACGTTGTTCGATAATCGATATGGGCCGCGCTTCCGAAATAAAATTACCATGACCGCCAAACAATCGTTCAACTATAAATACGGCCAATTGTGGATTGATTTCAATTACGAATTGTGAATGGGGCGATTCCACCTGGGAAACATAAATAGCGCTGGGCGGCGCTATGGACATCACAAATTCGGAATACATAATCTGATCGATGGCCAGTAGATTCATCTCCACAATCATACGCAGTTGCGCTGATAAAAAAACGCCGAAGTTACGACAAACGCCTTCGTGGATGGTTTCCAGTAACCGCATCTGCTCTTTGGATACCAGATTGGGATGTTTGAAATCGTACAGAGAAACTTTTCGATCGGCTTCTTTTTGATGCTCTTCTGTTTCCATTCCGGAAACATTGGAGAGCAAAGCATCAATTTCGTCCTGTGATAATATTTTAGCCATCGGATATAATGTCCCTTATTCTAATACATACCGCGTGAAATATAACTGGCGCACGGCCTCTTTGCGCCCGAGCGTCTGGTTTACGATACCTTTCAGGTCGGATTTTATCTGATCCCACATCGTGTGAGAAGCAAGTTCACCCACGGTTTTTGTACGGAAATATCCTATAAAACGATCTTTGATTATCGGTTTGAATTTGTCAAGTTCCTTTTTAACCTCTTCGCTATGTACTTCCAGCGTTACTTCGAAAACAGCAAACCGCCGCCCCATGGTGTTTTTGGGATTAACGGTTATATCCGTAATTTTATAGAGCGAGCCGATTTCCTGTTTGGGTTCCTCTTTGGATTCCTCGGCCTGCGCCTGGTTATCCGACAGATACCTGGGATAGAGAAAAAACCATACCAACAAAACCGCTGCGACAAGCTGTACGATGCCAATAACGATAATAAGACCGGTTTTCTTTTTTTTCGGCTGCCCGAATGCATCCTGATTTTGTTCGGTATCTTCGGCATTATTATTCATATTATCCCGGTCTTCCGGCATTGGTGATCCCTCCTCCTATTATCGTTTTAGTCCATTTTGATAAATATTTCGACTCTGCGGTTTCTGGCTCGGTTTTCGGGCGACGTGTTCGGCTCCAAGGGGCGATGTTCTCCATGTCCCACCGCAGCCAGTTTATCGGCCTCGATATTTTCCCTCTCATGTAAATATTTGACCACGCTAAGCGCCCTGGCCGTGGAGAGTTCCCAATTGCTTGGATAACGCGACGTATTGATAGGGATATTATCGGTATGTCCCTCCACCTGAACCGAATTGATTTTAACATCTTCGTCAATAATATCAGCAATTTGAGACAAAATCGGATAAGCATTGTTTTTTATTTCTGCCTTACCCAGATCAAACAACACGCGATCGCCCAGTCGGATGTGGATACCCGAGGCGGAATACTCAACATCAACTTCTGCATCGAGATTCATCTCATTCACAATGGTCTTAAATTCATTGATCTGATCCTGTATTTTGCTGTAGCGTGCGGTCATTTTTTCACGAAAATTCACATCCTGTTTTTTTTGAACGCTTCCCGGCGATTCCAAAATGCCCAGCGCCCCTTTCATAGAGCTCATAGCGCCTTTAAACTTTTCCAACTCGATGGTGGAATAGGATAGAATCAGTATAAAAAAAACCAGTAATAGCGTAACCATATCGCTGTATGTGGTCATCCAAAACGGCGCCGAAGGTCCTTCAATTTCTTCTTTTTGCTTTTTCATAACGGTTTTGTTTTTTTATGTGCCTCTTAAGCTGCTTTGTCCTGTAACTGCGACCGGTGTTTGGGCGCCAGAAAGTTCAGTAATTTGCGGTTGATGGCTTTGGGGTGTTCGCCGTATTGAATCGATAAGACGCCTTCAATAATCATCTCTTTTAGCACCACCTCTTCATCGGATTTGTTTTTCAACTTTCCCGAGATGGGCAGGAAAATAAGATTGGCGGCCAATGCACCGTAAAAGGTAGTAACAAGCGCCACCGCCATCCCTTCTCCGATATTGGAAGGATCGTCCAATTTCGTCAGCATGGCGATTAAACCGATTAATGTACCGATCATACCGAATGCCGGCGCGTAAGTACCAAGAGCATTAAAAATTTGCTGTCCGCGTTTATGGCGCTCCATCAAGTAGGAGAGTTCCGTTTCCATGACATTGCGGATCACATCGGGTTCCAGCCCATCGACGACCATTTCCATCCCCCGTCGCAGAAAGGGGTCCTGTAATTTGTTCACATCACGATCGATCGCCAACAAGCCTTCTTTTCGTGCTTTTTTGGAAAGATGGACGATTTGACGAATAACATCCATATTGTCGATATGTTCGCTGAAAAATGCTTTCTTAACAACCAGCATAACGCCTAAGATTTCTTTAAGCTGAAAGCTGATTAGCGTCGCCGCGGATGCGCCGCCGATCACCACCATGGCTGATGGTAAGTGTAGAAAAACCGCCGGATCACCGCCCATCACAATCGTCATGATTACCAGAATTATGCCTGCAAGAATACCGACAATGGTTGTTAAATCCACGTTTTATACTCCGCATGTTTCGTTCACATAAGGAGCCGGATGTCTAATCCGGCTCCATTTATTAACGGTTATCGTTTCAGACGAATGAGTTCATCAAGAAGTTGATCCGCCGTTGTAATGACCTTTGCACTGGCCTGAAATCCGCGTTGCGTTGTAATCATTTCCGTAAATTCACTGGAAAGATCGACATTGGACATTTCCAACGCGCCTGAAACGATTGAAGTGGATCCGCCTTTCTGCAGATTGACAATATCCTCTTCACCGGAAGCGATACTCTTTTGGTATAACCCGTTACCGAGATCGCTCAACCCGCCGTTGTTAGCAAAACGGCCCAGCGCTAACTTTGCAAGTTCCTCAATTTCACCGTTACTGAAAGAGCCCGTGATAGTACCGTCCCGGTTGATATTAATGCCTAGCAGTTCGCCCGTCGCTCTCCCGTCCTGTTCGCGTACATCCAATGTCGAGAGCGATTCAAATTGAGAGAGACCACTGTGCTTTTCATTACCATCCACATCCAGTTGGATCGACATCGAATTCGCGCCGTTACCCGGGTCTATTTCCAGAGTATTCACGCCGCCGTCATACACGAACGAGGACAAATTGCCCGCCGAATCAAAAGTAATCGTGCCGGTTCCGCCTGCAGTAATGGTTTCGCCGCCGGACGCCACAACCTCCCATTGCCATTCGTTGTTGTTTGCCGTTTTTGTAAACTCCATCACCAGATTGTGGCTGGCGCCCAGGCTGTCGTAAACGACCACCGAGGTGGTTGCCTTACCCGTAACGCCTTTGGTTGTATTCACAAAATTGGCCAAATCGATGCTGCCGGTATTGCCGGTCCCGTTCGAAAGGGCGATCGTTGTGGAACTCTCACCGGCCGCATCGTCCGTCATTACGATTTTGCCGTCCGAAACCGAAGCGGTAGCACCCGTGTAAGCGCTGTTTATTGCATCCAACAGATTCTGAACCGTATCGCCGGCCGTATAAGTATATGTGGCCGTGACGGTGGAACCGTCCGGATTCGTCCCCGAGATATCAATGGTATCGCCCGCCACAAGCGGCGTGGTTGTCTGATCGAGACTATTGAGATCGGTGGCTGCCGTAGCGTTGCTTCCGCCGCTGGTTAGCGACTCGCTGAGTTCCCAAATTTCGGCGACGGTTTCGAGGCCGGCATTCAGGTTACCGTTCAGATAGACGTTTTGTGTTGCCTGCGCCTGCGAAACCTGGTTCTTGTCGATGACGATGTCATTGAGGTTGCCCGCACCGAGTTCACTATTCTTGTTGCCTTCATTAAGCATCCATCCCTGTATCGCCAAACCTTTATTATTCACCAGTTGACCATCTTCGTTGAAATAAAACTGGCCGGCGCGGCTGTATAATTGATTTTCACCCGAGCGCAAAACAAAGAACCCTTCGCCTTCGATTGCCAGGTCGGTAATGACGCCGGTGGTCTCAAGACCGCCCTGCGTGAACATATTTTCAATGGCGCTGGTTTTCATGCCCAACCCCACCTGCATGGGATTTACACTACCTGTTCCGCGTCCCGGCATCGCATTGGCTATAGTCTGGTTAAGCGCTTCTGAAAAATTGATTCGGCTGCCTTTGTATCCAACGGTATTCACATTGGCAATGTTGTTACCCAACACATCCATCTTCATTTGATGGTTTCTCAAACCCGAAACACCTGAAAACAATGACTTTAACATGATAATACCCTCCGTGTGTTATTTTGAACTCCGCTTCTCTCATTCCGCGGAGTGAGGGCTTCCCTTGCAAATCCTGCGATTTGCATCAGGTCCGGCCCTTTACGTTAAACGATTGCAATACTATCGATATTGGTGAATACGTTCTGACTGTTCTTCGCTTCATTCAAGGCGGTTACGACGGTTTTGTTTTTCACGCTTACCACATACGCCGTGTTGTCGATTAGCACCACCGAATTCCGCGCGCCCTTGGCAGTCAGTTGGCGCACCCCTTCATTAAGCCGGTCCAGCTCCCGGGGCGAAATCTGCATACTGCGTTCCTCCAACCGTTTGATGGCATGTCCCGAAAAACGAACATCCATCTTTTCCGTCAAAACATCCCCAAAGGATGGGCCTTCAATGCCCGGCTGATTTTGCTGGATTTCTTTAGGACTTTGCTGCTTAACCTTTTCAGGGCTAAGCGGAAACGCCTTGTTTTGAAATTGCAGATCCGATACTTTCATGACGGTTCTCCTTTAGCTACCGGAACTAATTTGCATGACATCGCCGAAAGGAATTTCTCTGTCATTAACCACCAGGATGGCGTTCCCCTGGGCATATCGCACCGAAGAGACCAGACCTTTTATAATTTCCGTGGCAGCGATCTGCTCGCCATCGGCGTCGGTGGCCTGGATTTGAAATTGATAGTTTCCTTCCCGAAGACGATCGCCATCTCCATTGTTTCCGTCCCACTCTACGGCCTGCTCACCCGCGCTCAGTTGATGTAATTCGAGCGTTCGCACGACCGCCCCGTTTTCGTCTTTAATGGTTATTTTTACATTTTCCGCAGCATCGCTCAGTTTAAAGTGGATCTGCGCCGCATTTTCTTCGGGAAGATGGACGGTATTGCCCAGAGCGGTGAGCTCCCTGCCGATGAACTGCGTGGCAAGCGTATTATTGATGGTCTGGGTCAACATTATATCGCTGTCCATATTCTGCTGAATATTGGAATCCACACTTCCCAGCAATTCCAGGGAACGAAATTCCGCCAGTTGTGAAGCAAATTCCTGACTTTTTAGCGGCGACAATGGATCCTGATGTTTTAACTGGGCAACCAATAACTGCAGAAATTCCTCTTTGCCCAAAGCCTGGCCGGAACTCTGCCGGGCAAGTTGACCGGCCATGCCGTTTTGAACCGATGAAGTACTGATCATGACTAACGCTCCTATGCTATAAGTTCAATGGTGTTATACCCGTAATTTTTTGGATTTACGGCGGATGATGGCGTCTCATATTCTTCCTCCTGCAAGAAGGGTGATTGATTTTGATTTCGGTTATGATCCTGCGTCCATGATGAATTCCCGGATGTCGACTGTTCCTGGCCAAATGAGGCGACTTCTACCTCGATACTGTTGATGTGTATCCCTTTGTCCTGCAGCCCGGTCTGTATTTGCGCTGTCAATCTCTGGAATTCGGCCCGGGCGGCTTCCGATTCCACAAGCACTGTTAACGACGGGCCTTTTTGAGCATGCTGTTCGAATTGCACTTCCATGGAGCCCACCGGGCTTGATGTAATCCTGAGGGCGGTACGAGCGCCGCCCGTTTTTACTGCGCGAATATGGTGCTCCATTACTTGTTGAACTTCATGTAAAAAGCGGCCGGAATCGGGTAAACGCACACGCCCGACAGCGGGTTTATTAGCGGTAATGGGGGTTAATGCCGGCTGCGCGCCATTTTGAAGTTGGGCGCCTCTTTCATCGTTAGCGGCGCTGGTTTTAACCGATAGAAAATCGGATAACGCTTTTGCGGGTTCGCTGAACGGCCTTATCTGTTTTTGTGGTTGCGCGTGCTCGTTCGGTTGAAATTGCGAAATGAGACGTTGTGCAGGTTTGTTTTCTTTTGCGGCTTCTTGTGAACCATTCGATTGTTGCAGCCGGTCATTAACTTCAGGTAACAATGTGGACCACTGCCGGGCCGAGGCCTTGTGAAGCGGAGTTATGCGAATATTTTTTGAATCCGTTTCCACCGTGATTTGAGCGGCCAAAGCGCCTCTCAACATTAACGTACGTTCGCCGCTCTCTTCTTTTGCTATCACATTCCCGATGGCTTTTATTACGGCTTCCGCCTGGCGCGCGGAGCCGGCGTTATTCAAGAATTGAGCATCCTGCAAAAACCGCTTTTGTGGCTGCAGATTTTCCGGCCTTATGGTTAGATCAAATGTTTCCGTCGCATTCGAACGGAATGGTACCGCATCGCTTTCATTTTGATTGCCGACGATACGCGCGGGCGTCGTCGCCGTATGTTTGATAAGCGGCGCTTCGGCTCGATCGCTTCGATAACCTTCTGTTCCGGCCTTTAATAATTGCACCGTCCAGGTCTGTTTGGTTTTATTTTGCATTTGTTTATCAACAGGCCAAATCGCCTCGGCGGCCTCTCCCTGAATTTTAGGCCTACCCGCCTTCGCTCTAACCGGAGCCAGGAAAGGCCCGGCGTCTGTGCCCTTTTGTTTTCCCGTAATGTTTAGAGATGTCGTTATTGATCCTGCCAATAATACATCCTTTGCCTCATTCTCTTCCGAACCATGTTTTTCTTCGGTGGGCGTGTGATTTTGACCGTCGTTAGGCTCGGACGTTATCTTTGGTGCGTGCTTCTGTCCTTTGTTTGTGTGGTTCGTGGCAAACCTTAACAATAGCTGTTTGAAATCAACCATGCCATTGGGTTTATTTCGGTCTTTCACCGGCCCATTCGGCATTAAAGCTTCCGATAATATGTTCATTACACGTATCATTCTTTGACGCCCGCTGTTAACATTAACGATTTTGTAATGGCGGCAGCTCTTTTATTGCTCAACGCCGTCAATAACTTCCGCCGGGCGCGACTGTTCATATTGCGATACAGTTTTATGACGGTTCGGTTGTCGAGATCACGCACGATCGGCGCCATCTCTTTGGCGTCCATACCGCTGAAGGTTTTCGCCAAAGCAATGGCATTTTTTTCCAGTGAACGGTTTTTTGCAAGTTGCTTCTTTAAATTGTTTAACTGTTCATTTTTTTGCTGAAAGGATGCCTCGCGCATGGAAAGACGTTGCCGGATGCTGTCGGTTACTGCTTGATTAGACGCCAGGCGATTCTTATAGTCTTCGATTGCCCGGTTCAAACTGTCGTATTTCACCTTAATCTTTTTGTATAAAGTAAGGACGCGTTCTAACTCCTCATTCTGAATTTCACTGGTATCGGGCAGACGCGCTTCATTTTGTTTGTTCTGTATCGCTTCTTGCGGGGGATACAACGCTTTCATAACAGTAAATGTAACCACCAGTAATATAACAAAACTGAACAGACTAATACCGATCCACTTCAGCATTTGCATCAGAGTACTCCCCGCTTGATACGCACATTACGGTTAATTGCAATTTCATCGGCGCGTTTATTTTCTTCCTGTCTTATGGCTTTTTTCTGCTGTTCGATCGCATGATCTTTAAGATTTTCCATCATCTTTTTCTCTTTGGTCGCCTTTAAAAGGTCAGTGCGTTTCTCGTCGACGCGTTTCCGTGAATGATCCACTTCGCCCTGCTGGCGCTTGATCTGGTTGTTCACTTGCTGTAAATACCCATGTTCGATTCGCATTCGCACCAAATCCAGCGATTGAAACTGGCTGTCACCGTTATTTTGAGAATACTGACGTTGCATCGTTTGCAGTTTACTGCGCTCCAGTTGTTCGAGCTGATTTTGCACCCGACTTAAATGATTCTGAGCTCTGTTTAAATCCAACGCCTTTTGATTTTCAAAATGGCGCCGTACATCCAAAACTTTTTGCAGAGGGAATTGCAAACGTTTCGACATCTGTTATCCTTCATTGAAAATTTGATAAAGCGCCTGCTGTGTGTCATCCATTTGCGCGCTCTCCTCCACTTCCTGTTTTAAGAAAGCTTCCAGAGCATGCTGTTTTTGCAACGCTTCGTCCACTTTTGCATTACTACCCTTGGCATAAGCGCCTATATTGATCAGATCTTCCGATTCCTGGTAGGCGGCCATCAATTCAAGGAATTTAGCGCATAACTTCTTCTGGGTGTCGCTCGTTACTTCATTTTTTACCCTGCTTACACTTTGCAATACATCGATGGCCGGATAATGGTTTTTTTGCGCAAGTTTACGGGACAATACCACATGTCCGTCCAGGATGGACCTCGCCGCATCGCTGATGGGTTCATCCATGTCATCGCCCTCGACCAGCACGGTATAAAGGCCGGTAATGCTGCCTTTTTCGGAGTTACCGGCCCGTTCCAGTAAGCGCGGCATTAATGCAAACACCGACGGTGTATAACCCTTGGTTGTGGGCGGTTCACCGATGGCGAGACCGATTTCACGTTGCGCCATGGAAACGCGTGTAAGCGAATCCATCAACAGGAGTACATTATTACCCTGATCCCGAAAGTGTTCGGCGATCGTCGTGGCAATAAGCGCGCCTTTTATACGTACGGTAGCGGCTTGATCGGAAGTAGCCACAATCACGACCGACCGTTTCAGCCCTTCCTCGCCTAAATCGCGTTCGATAAATTCACGCACTTCCCTGCCGCGCTCCCCGATGAGGGCGATGACATTCACCTGAGCGTCCGTAAACCTGGAAATCATACCCAGAAGAACGCTCTTTCCAACCCCGCTGCCTGCAAATATGCCGGCGCGCTGCCCTTTCCCCAATGTGATGAGGCCGTCAATGGCACGTATTCCGGTAATCAGAGGCGTTGTTATGCGCTGCCGAACCAACGGATTTGGCGGGAAATTATAAACGCTTTTAAATAAATCGGTTTTAACGGGACCCTTACCATCCATGGGACGGCCAAGTCCGTCCAGTACGCGTCCTAACAGGGCTTCGCCCACCGGTACTTTTAAAGGCAGCGTATGTAATTTTACCCGGCTACCCGGCGAAACGCCCACCGTATCGCCGAGCGGCATCAATAAAATACGCTTGTCCCGAAAGCCGACTATTTCGGCTTTAACATTCGGGCCGTCATTTACGCAAATTTCGCAAATATCGCCGACAGTGCCCTGTTGGCTGGTAGCTTCGATTACCAGGCCTGCTATTTGTGCCACGCGGCCATCCACACGCGCAGGCTTAAATTGCCCGATCTGAGCTTCATAGTTCTGTAATTGGCGATGTATCGATTCCATCACGCGCCCCGGTTTAACATTTGCTCTTCAAGCGCATTTAACTGACTCTGGTAAGAACCATCTATATAAAAATCTTCGCTTCTCACATTCATCTCGGTATCATTCAGGTCTTCGTTGGCTGTGAACGTCAGCTCCATTTTCGCAGGCAGACGAAGTTGTTCCGAGATGACGTCTCTATCCAGTTCATTCATACGATCGGGGCTGACCTCAACCACGACGTTGTGTTGCTCGATCACTTCGTTGAGTAATTTGCGCAGACGTTGGTAAAAGATATCATCATGATCCTGGCGTACCTGTAATTCTTTGTTCAACACATGGCGCGCCATTCGTTTCGCCACGTTCAATAAAGGCTCCTGCAATTGTTCGATTGATTCCCGATGTTGTTGCTGTATAGCCTCCATTTCTTCGCGCACATTTCGGATACGACGTTCCGATTCCTGTAATGCACGTTGTTTTCCCTCTTCGTAGCCGGAACGGAACGATTCTTCCCGTGCTTTCTGTAATTCGGCTTCGAGCACCCGGACGCGATCCTGTAACGATTTGATCAGAAATGCGCCTTTATTTGCATAGGACTTGTCGCTGAATTGTTTTTGCAATTCTTCGATATGCAGCCGGGCCTGGCGTTTTTCTTCTTCACTGAAACGTCTTTGAACGTGTATCCCTTTAACCTGTTTATTCAATTTGACAACAGAAGTTTGCATAATACCCTACTCTATGATTTCTTCTTCTTCACCGCGGGTCAACATTATTTCACCTTGTTCTTCCAGGCGCCGGGCAGCATCCAGAATATCCTTTTGAGCGCCCTCCACATCTTTGACGCGCACCGGACCGAGATATTCGAGTTCCTCTTTTAACATACCGGCGGCCCGTTCCGACATATTGGAGTAGATGAGTTCCTGGAGTTCGCTGCTGCTGGCTTTAAGCGCCAACGCCAGCGTTTTGGAATCCACCTCTTTCAGGATACGCTGCACGGCCCAGGGCGGCAGATGAACGATATCTTCAAACAGGAACATCAAATCGTTAATCTCTTCGGCGAGACCGGCATCACGTTCGCGCAGACTATTAAGAATATTTTTCTCGGATGTCCTGCTGACGGAATTAAGGATTTCGGCGACGGATTCCACGCCGCCTGTTTTGCTCAACCCTCCGCCAAATACGCTGCCAAGTTGTTCGCGCAGGACGGACTCGATATCCGAAATTAATTCCGGCGACGTTTTTTCCATGGTGGCCACACGATATGCTATTTCGTACTGAGAGGCTTCCGGCAATTCCGACAAGATGGATGCGGCCTGACCCGGTTTGAGATTGGCAAGAATGAGGGCGGCGGTTTGCGGATGTTCTTTTTGCAGAAAATTTAATAATTGCTTATCATCCACGGTTTGAAGCAAATAAAACGCGCTTACTTCCGTGGCAGCTTCGACGCGCTTAACAACTTCCTCGGCCTTCTTTTTACCCCATGCCTGTTCCAGCACTTCACGCGCGTAACCGATACCGCCCTGAACGATATACTGGTTGGCCATCATCATTGCATAAAATTCTTCAATAACCTTGCTCAACGTTTCGGCCGGTATGTTTTGCAAACGTGCAACCTCTATGGAAACCGCTTCCACTTCCTGCTCGTTGAAATTTTTTAGTATTTGGGAAGCTTTCTCCACGCCAAGCGCAATCAGGATCAATGCCACTTTCTGCACCGGTTTTAACTGGTTAAGATCAAGCTTGGTCATTATTATTACCCTGTGTTATCCATGAGCGCAGCATACGGCTGGCGTCCTCCGGAGACTTGCTGACATATTCAATCACTTCATTGGTCATCTTATCATTAGCTTTCAGTTTAGCTTTCGCTTCGGGGCTGAGTTTTTTAATATAGGCATCTTCAGGAATTTCCCTTTCCCGTGCACCGGCCTGCAGCGCCTCCGAGGCGCCGGGCTGTGCGCCTTCCTGTAATGCTTGTTGGTCACTTTTTCCCGACGGGAGCTGTAGCTGCGTTACACTCGTATTCAGTAAACTCCGTAACAACAGGAATCCCAGTAGTAAACCGAGCGCCAATAGTCCATAGGTAATCAACTGTTTATAGAATTCGTTCTGCATTTCTTTCTGGAAATAATTTTGTTCCTCTTGCAGGGGGGTCTGTTTGACCAGTTCCATGTTCTGTACTTCCACCACATCGCCGCGCTCTTCCGAGAACCCAATGGCGCTTTTTACCAGCGCTTCGACCTGTCCTAACTCCTGCGGGCTGTATGGCTCCCTGACCATCGTGCTGCCGCCCTGGCCGTCTTCCTGTTTCACCGTTTTCTCGTTCAACAGGACGGCTACGGTAAGCCGGCTGATGCCGCCGGCGTTGGAGATATAGCGCTCAACTTTCTTTCCCAGTTCATAGTTGGTTGTTGTTTTCTCCACAACAAAATGGGATGAATCCATGCCGTTATTGGAATTTTCCGTGTACTTCTCCTCGCTTAGGACCACCATATTATCAGGATTGACCTCTTCCGTCGTGCGTTCGATTTTGTCGAAGTCCAAAGCGGCCGAAATTTCCACCAAGGCATTACCTGGCCCAACGATGCCTTCAACAATATCGCGAACTTTTTTCTGTAATTCCTTTTCCACCTTTTGAGTCAATTGATATTGATTTCCAACCTGATCCATCGAAGTGGCATCACCACCCCCATCCACCAGTGTGTTGCCCTGAGCGTCCATAATCACCACATCATTACTTTCGATGCCCTCCACGCTGTTGGCTACAAGAGCCGCAATTCCGTTAATCTGGTTGGAGTTGAGCGATGCGCCGCCCTGCAAATGCAGCATAACCGATGCTTTTCCTTTTTTCTCATTCTCGAACAGGCGATCTTCGGGAACTACGAGATGTACACGGCTGCTTTTGACTTCGGGAAATTGGTTTATGGTACGCATCAACTCGCCTTCCAAAGCCCGTTTGTAATTTAATTGCTGCATGAAGGTGGTCATGCCCATACTGTTTTTGTCGAAGAGTTCGTATCCCGAAATGGAATCTTTCATGTAACCGGACTGGGCGTATTTCAGGCGCAGTTCCGCCACATCTTCTTTTGGGACCAGAATGGTCGTACCGCCGTCTTCCAGACGATAATTTACTTTACTGCTGCGCAGATCACTGACAATGGCATTGGCCGAACCGGGATCGAGATTTCCGAAAAGCAGATCGTATTCGGTTCGGTTTGCCCAGAGTAGCATCGCTATAATTGCCGAAATAAAACCGATCAGAACGCCGATCATAATGACGCGTTGGCGGATATTGTATTGCATGAAAAAATGAGAAAGCTGTGTCATAATCTGATTCATGGCGCATTCCTTTGCTCGCTTAGACCTGCATTCGTTCGATCTCTTTATAGGCTTCCAGTAAGCGATTGCGAATTTCCACCATCAGGTTAAAACTCAACCGGGCTTCTTCCAGTGAAGCCATAGCTTCGTGGAGGTTGTCCGATTTACCCTGGATCACATCGCTTACCTTTTGATCCGATATTTGCTGTGCGTCGTTAACGGCTTCAATAAAATCGGATATGGTATCGCCAAAATCCTGTTCCTCATGCGATTGAGCCTGCTTCGTTTGGTTGGAATCCTGTATCCTTCCCATCAATTCATTTAAACTGACGGATGATAGATTATTGAAATCTGACATAATTGCCCTCATCTTAGCCTTTTACGTCCAACATCATACCGGCCTGAACGCTTTGAATTTTATTTCTGCCGTAAAAACTGGTTTGCTGTGTCTCATGTTGAAATAACGCCTGCAGCGTATCAATCTCTTTTTGATTCAGGACATCCGCCGGCGATTGAATGTGCTTCCCGTTGGATTTTCGACCGCTGCTCTGAAGCTGAACACCGTTTTGCGTAGCCGACGCATTGTTTTTATTACCGACGTTCCATTGTCTATAGCGGTTTTCCGCGCCATTAACCGCCCAATTATGTCCATTAACTTTCATCGTTTTCCCTCTATATTTGCATTGCGCGTTTGGCCATTTGTTTGGCGGCGTTTAACACCGTGATGTTCGCTTCATAAGTACGACTGGCGGAGATTAAATCGATCATTTCTTCCACCGGATTAATATCGGGTAACTTCACAAATCCGTTTTCATCCGCTTGAGGATGGGTGGGTTCATACACCATTTTTGCACCCTCTTGTTCAACGACTTTATAGGGTTTGGACTGGGGAGCGTCAGGCCCGCTTTTTGTTGTCGCTTGCGATTCCATGTGCCCCTTACTGGAGCTTCTCATTTGCAGACGCATCCGGTCTGAAAAGCGTGTTTGTTGTTTTTCTCTGGCGTCGCCCTGCGATATTAATTGTTTTCTCTGATACACCTTGCCGTCTTGATCCGGCGCTTTTTCAGCATTGGCAATGTTTTGAGAAATCAGATCCATGCGTTTGATTTGCGTTGATAATCCGCCAAGGGTTGTTTTTATCGCTGAAAATATGCCTGTTGGTTTCATGACATGTTACCCCGTTTTTCCTGTAATGCTGCTGTTTAATTTTCGATAAGCGTGGGTTAACGCCCGTGTTACAAAGTGATAGCGAATTTGATTTTCAGCCAGTTTACCCATTTCCTCCGGGATATCTACCGGTTCACCCGTGCCGTCGCGGTGAAAACCGGATGACGCTGAAGGAGCTTCGCTGCCCGGCAAATGCTTTTCACTGGACGTTTTTAAAGTTCGGGCGCCCGCCGTATGCAATAACTCGGAAAAATCGGTTTTAGCCGCACGGTAATCTTTATCATTCGCATGGGCGACGTTTTTAGCAATCGCTTCATGCTGCCGATTGTAAACATCGAGGGCGCGTTTAATTAGGCTGATATTTTCCGTATTAAATACTTTCATGGTTCGATCTCCTCGTTTTAGTTTTATACAAAGGTCATGCCATTTGATTTTTCTTTAAAACGCATGTCTAAGAAATATTTATATCTTTTTAAATTTACTGAGGTTAGCAAAACTCATATGCCGACACAGCGGGCTTTAATACAAGGCATGGCCGGATGAGATGTTTTCTGCTGCGGAAAATATTTCCCTCGGATACTTAAAAGTTTCCGCACCCTCGCTCGCCCTTTCTAGAGGTTTACACCTGTTTACCGAATATTATGAAAGCTTTAATCATTTAATCGTAAAACACCCCGTTCGAAAAAAGGTGCAGCCCTTAAATCATCAATAAACCGGGAAGGACTGCGAAAACATTAATTGTTGATGGCGTATATTTCTTGAGCTTAATCATCCAGCGAACGATGAGTCGTTTTGGTCCGTGTGATATGGCAGAAGCCATGCAAAAATATACCCAGGCTCTTCATAAAAAAGGACCCTATGATCGCATCTGTTTTGATGTGTTAATGCCAGTGATGGACGGCTTTGAAGTTTTAAAGCAGATTTGTCAATGTGAAGATGAAATTCACTTAGATAAAGATGAGCGGGCAAAGATCATAATGATTACGACGTTTAGTGATAAAAAGACAGTGGACCGCGCTCTGCAAATGGGTTGCAACAGTTATATTGTAAAGCCCTTCAGCCACAAAAAATTGTTACATAAGGTACAAAATTTAGGCCTGCTCCCTGTTGATTATTAAGCAATTTTTTATTTACGCCGGTTCTTTCACTGTTCGATCAATGTCTTCACCGATTGAATCATTCCAATCCAATTTAGTCAATAGCGGCGCCAAATCTTCGGAGTTCATTCTGAGCCTGGATAAACACGACTGTAATTGGTCGGTATTAAGCCGCTCCAGTTCATACCTTGTTTGAAAACGCGACATGAGCAGATCGGCCAGAAAAACGAGACAGGCGAGATCTTTATTATAATGCGCCTGTTCCGGGTTATGATGGCAGGCGATGGCCTCAGTTAAATTTTCCGGCAAGCTCCATTTTTCAGCCAGTCGTTGACCGATTTCCACATGATTAACACCAAACACATCTTTTTCCGTGCGGGTTAATGCTTCACCCCGTTCGAGTACGCGTCTGTAAAAGAGCGGGTAACTAGCCGCCATGTATTGGTCTAAAACCGCCTTACCGATATCGTGTAAGAGACCGGCCGTATAAGCAATCGTTGGGAGGGATCGCCCGGTCGTTTTTGAAAGCCGTTCGGCTAACGCCGCCGTCTTTAATGCATGATAATGCAAACCTCCGCGGCACAGAGAGTATCCGTTGCCATTATCTTTAAAAAAGAATTCGGTAAAGAGTGATAATATCAGGGTTAGGATTCTATTCTCGCCGAGATAAATCAGCGCTTCATCAATGTTATCGACCTTCCTGCCGGGATTGATAAACGCGGAATTACACAGTCTTAATAGCTTTGCCGTTAGCACTTCATCGCTGCGAACTTTATCTGCTATTGTACCCATGCCGCTGACATTCCGGTTGATTAGTTCAATTACTTCAATAGCGATTTGTGGAATGGGCCGCACGCGTTCGATCGCCTGTTCGATTTCATGCGAGGATAGGGGCTTAGGGCGGCTTGGCCCCTTCCCGAAATTGTGCTTAATGCCCGGATCAACAGTATAACTCCAATCCTGCATATTAGCCATTAAAACATAGTTCAAATAACCGCCGGTTTCTTCGTGTTCAATCCGGATGCCGGTATCTTTCAACATTGTTCGAACCTTTTCCGCCGTTTTACCGCCAAGATTGAGCGTCAAATCCATCATGGAATCGCTGGCGAACAAACTGCCTCCCGCAATCACGGCCCGCATCTTTGCGGGACGGGCGCCGTAACGGTATAATTCGTCTAAAAAACGCGGTATTCCGCTGCTCGCGTAAAACTTCCGACGTTCCTCATCAATCATTTCCGGCGCTTCGGATAACAAAATATGAAAGAGGCCCCCCACATTTGCCTCGGTGTCGTAAAGATACAACCCGACACAGGAACCAAGATAAGCACGAAAACGCCGATTTGCCCGCCGACTAATCTTATAGGAACCGGATTCAACAATCGTATGCGTCATGCCGGATGTTCCTCTTCGCCGTTTAAACCGCCGTTTTCCTGTTCAAACTGATTCAATTTATTACGTAAAGTCCGTACCGTTATGCCCAGTAAATCGGCGGCTTTGGTACGATGGTTGTTTGTTTTTTTAAGCGCATTATAAATCATTCTTTTCTCCATCTCTGCCAGAGGCAGAACGTGATCGGCCGCTTTTTCTTCCGTTTCTTGGTCGTTACCGATTGCTTCGAGTTTAAAATGAGCTGCGGTAATTTGTTCTTCCTTGGCTGAATATAAGATGGCGCGCTCTAAAACATGCTTTAATTGCCGGACATTTCCGGGCCAGTGATAATGGTGTAATTTATCCATGGCTTCCGGACTGATTGTTTTTTTGGAAAACTTATATTTCTTTCTGAAAACGTTGAGAAAGTGATCAATCAGAAGCGGAATATCTTTTTTGCGAGACCGCAGGGAAGGCACGTTTATCGGAAATACATTCAAGCGAAAAAAGAGATCTTCCCGAAATTTGCCCTCCCGTATTAAGGCATTCATATTACGATTGGAAGTCGCAATTATTCGAACATCAACAGGTATTTCCTGAGTGTTGCCAACCCGATAAACCTTCATTTCCTGCAAAACACGCAGAAGCTTTGCCTGCATATTAACGGGAATTTCACTGATTTCATCCAGAAGCAACGTACCGCCGTTGCATTCTTCAAAGATGCCCTTCTGACTGCGATAGGCACCGCTAAACGATCCTTTTTCGTGACCAAAAAGCGTACTTTCAAACAACGTTTCGGGAACGGCCGCGCAGTTGATTCTTAAAAACGGTTCTCCGGCGCGATCGCTGCTTTCGTGTACGGCTTCGGCCACCAATTCTTTACCCGTGCCGCTTTCGCCGCCGATAAATATGGAAGCGTCGCTTTTGGCAACCAACGCCACATTGTCCAGGACTTCCCGTATAGCATCCGACTTTCCGATAATTTTATTTTCCAGATTCCGTTCAACCAGTTGGTTTCTTAGAGTCTGATTTTCCTCTTCCAACTTTTTGTACTTGAAAAAGCGCTCCACCCGCGTTTCGATTTGGGAAATTGAAAAGGGCTTGGTAAGAAAGTCAAATGCGCCTTTCTTCATGGCTTCCACAGCGGTATCAATGGTGCCATACGCCGTTATAACCATGAATCCGGTGTCTTTATTAATCTCTTTAACTTTGTCGATTAACTCGATGCCTTTTATACCCGGCATCATAATATCGGTTATTACAAGTGGATACGATTCCTTTTTGATAAACTCCAGAGCTTTCATACCCGTTTCTGCGACGGTAACCGCATAACCGGCATCTTCCAGTGAACTCTTTAACACATAACGAAGGCTTTCATCATCCTCAACCACTAAAATACGTTGCATAATGTAACTTCCTTAAAAATCATCATCCTTGGCTCCGTTTCGAAATATATGTTGTTCCTGTTCTAAATTCTTTATTCTTAAGTAACTGCCACTCATTAATGTTTGTCCCGATGCGACGCAATAGCGCTGAAATTTCCTTTTCACCTTGTAATAAATGTATAAATTTAGGGCGGGTTTATATATGAGCTATCCGTACCGGTCTTTTGGATTACAATCATACTTGATCGTGTTTTAAAGTCCATTTTAATTTTGTGATTTTATAAGGATAAATGTATCGTCTCACTGAACGACATCCATCTTAAACGTTGATACATTCGCTTTTAAGCAACGCCTGGTAAACTCTTTCATGCGGCCTTACAGTAATTATTTTATATCGTCTTTTGCATAAAAAAACTTTAGTCGAATCAACCCAAAAGTATATTAATATCTCTATTTTGTGTGCCGCTTGTATGAGTTGAGCGCCGACTGGTCACTAACATGGGCCGTATTTACTTTTTTTACCGTACTCAGGCGATTCTCTTTGTCCGGAATGCTTTCTTCGTCGAGTATTTGGCGCAGCTCCTCATTCTCTTTTTTTAATTCATCTATTTCTGTTTTTAAGCTCCGGTTTTCTCTCAAAAGTGCTTGTTCTCTCTGGGCGCGTTCAAAAAGCGAAATGATCTGATCGATCCGGAAAGGTTTGATCATATAATGAAAAGCATATTGGCGCATGGCCTCAACTGCTCTGCTCAAATTATGGTATCCGGTCATGATAATTACGATAGGATCATGCTCTGTTGCGCGCAGATTGTTGCCCAGGTCCACACCGTCTAATTCGTTATCCCCCAAATCGAGGTCCAGTAACGCCAAATGAATCGATACCATGTTAATAAATTCAAGAGCCTGTTTCGCATTACCTGCTGCCAATACTTCAAAGCCATAATCAATCAATCCTTCGCAGATCATCTCCAGCACCAGCGGATCATCATCGACCACAAGAATACGCTCGTTCGGTGTTTTGTTATTTTTTTTCATCAAACACACACCAGTTATAATGACTAAGTATTAATCCTTTAATGAATTTTCATTGATCAGATTTAACCAGAGACTGTTGATAATCTCCCAGGAGGTATTACCTGCCTGTGGATAACCGGTACACACATATTGAGGCTTGAACACATCCCGGTAATTCTCCATATGTTCGATCGTCTCTTTTAGCGATTTACACAGTGTTTCAGCTTTCAATATGTCCGTATTGGGGAAAATAAAGAATGCCGTATCGAGCGTGAGCCACAACACATTGATCTCGTCGGTTAATACCTTTGTGAATGCATTTTGATATGCTCGGACCGCTTCGTTCAACATAAACACATCCTGAAAACTGTTAACAAATTGTATTCGAAATATAGCAAAGGATATCGGCGAGAGGACAAGTTTGGCCTCGTGCATTCGGTCTTTTATGATTTTACTGATTATGTTTTCAAAATTATTCTCTCGCTTGCCCTTATCTTTAAAAATATAAAATAAAGGCGCAATGGCTTTGGCGAAAATCTGTAGTACATCGCCGGAACCAGCATGCGATGCCCTTTCAACATCATAATCGGGCAGTAAAAAATATGCCAGTGTCCGTTCCTGGAAACAGATCGGGAGCAATACAATTCGTTCATTGATATCCGGCGTAAGGATACGGCGCTTCTCCAACTGAATCCCGCCTTCCCGTATCGGCAAGCAAATAAAATCATCTTCACAATCATATTGATTACCGCTCACTTCCATCGCGCTGAATGTCATGGACTGTTTTAAGGATTCAGGCAAATTGCGTTCTCTTAAAATGCGGAATTGTTCCTGATCGTCGCTGTGCATTATACCGACACTGTAAAGCTGCAGATATTCGCTACAGGTATCTAAAATCATTTCGAGAATAGCGTTAAAATCCCGAACTTCGTAAAGAATAGCGATGATGTCGTAAATGGTTTTTAAGCGATCTTCCGGGAAATTACCATTGTCGCCGATCGATTGTGTTGTATCCGCATTCTCATGCACCATTGACTGCATGGATCCTCCTTTATTGATTCTCTTCTAAGGGTATAAAGATATCATAATTGTCGTCGTCCATACCCAGTAACGATTCCATGATGATTTCATTTTTAAACCGGTACAGTTTAACATTTTCGTAGATTTTATCTGTAAAATAGTTTGATCCGTTGATATCGATGCCCACGTTTGCAAACAGTTTACCAAAAATTCTAATCTCGCGCTGAAAGGCCTGTTTGGCGTTTTCTTTCTGAATGTCCATTTCATCGCGTTCAATGCTTTCAATTTTTTGTTTAATGCGATTTATTTCCGACGCCAGATGATCTTTTTCATCCTGCTTCGCCGAAGACACCTGGCTGCTGCGTTTTTGCAACAGAGCTAAAAAAGAAATACGCTTTTGCAGGGAGGACAATCTAAGTTTTAATTCCGCTTTCTGTTTGTTTAACTGCCATAAACGCGTTTGATTGTCATTCTCGCTCTGATTGCGAAGTTTCAACTCCGTATGGATACTGCGGGCGGAGCCGACATCGCGGGCGATGATCCCTTTTTCAGCCGTAATGGTCCCGCCTCGTATCAGGCCCTCCTTCTTCAGAACCTCCACTTTGCCGCCGCAGGTAACCGTACTGTTAAACGCATAGTGTTCGATAATGATATTGTGACGCGCGCTTAAAACAGCATCCTGAACGAAACCGCAGTACACATTGCCGCCGGATAAAACTTTACAACGATTCTTGCCGATAATGCCGCATTGAATGGAGATATCTCCCTCCTGAGAGTACAGATGCGCAGCCTCTACATTCCCTTTAATAAAAATATTCCCGGACGCCTCCACCTGAAATCCGGACCTTACATCACCTTCAACCACAACCGGGCCGTCAAATTTGATATGTCCGGTGCTGTAATCCACATCGCCTTTGACATGGAAAAGATCATAGATGTGGAGTCTGCCATCCTCATAAAATGCATAGCCATCCTTTGCCGCCATAAGCTGTAGCCCATCGGACGATATCCGTGTATTTTCACCAGCAGGAAGATAAACGGACGGCAAAAGTTTTTGGCCGAACACATTTTTTCCGATATTCACGGATTCCGGCCCGATTGAAATCAGTAATTGGTCTTTCTTCACATTTTCGAAAACATCGATCCGTTTGAAGTCGGCCCGATCAAATTCCGTTATATGCGGTTTTTTTGAAAAATTCGTATTTGTATGCCATTGTAAATTTGGCGTGGCATTATGGTTAATATCGTCGCCGCGAGCGACCTCTACGCTTTGAACATTTTGTTTTGTTCGCGCCAATCGCTCCAGCGTTTGGTACTTTATACCATATTGCACGCCGGCGGAACGCAAAGCATTTTCCATATCCGAAACGCCTGGAAAGTTCCCGCGCGACGCCGTGATCGTCATATACGCTTTGGTTGTATCCTTCGAAATCTCGACCTTGATCGCTTGTTCCATAGGGGCATCACTTTTGTTTAAATTTTTCCTATCTATTCATATTCGAATTGAACTTCTATTTTTTCACCGCAACCACAATGAACGACCACGCCCACGATCGTATCGTTCTCTTTGATGGGTTCAACCTGCGCGGGTTGACCGTGAAAAAATTGATTTTGGGGTTCGATTTTTCGTTTTTGCCCGACCTTGACGGAATGGTTTTTTATGATGGAGGAGCCTTTGGTCTGCTGCTTTCGCTTGGTTAGTAAATGGCCGTTTTTGTCCTCGATAAATGAACTTTCCTTAGACATAAATCCTCATTCTTTAAATAATTGATCAATTTTTTCCTGCGAAATTCCGGTACGATGTATATTATCTTCCATGCTTTGATCAAAATATGGCTTGTTTTTGTTTTCGAAGGACATTTTCAAATCCTGCCGAATGGCATCAATTATCTCATTACCCAGTTCGGAGTTGGCCTTGACCTTCATAATAGACTTAAAAAGTATAAGAAATCGATTGTAAATGGCCTGTAAAATTTTATTTACATGGGCCAACTGCTGAGCTGTTATATCTTGAAATTGAAAAGCATAGACGATTTCCGTAGCTTGCTCCTGAACGCTGGCGGCTAACACTTTAGCGTTTTTCATTCTGGTTTGGCTATTGAGTACCACCTGTAATTGTTCCAACTCAGCAACCATTTTGTCTAATTTATCCAACACTTCATGGGTCGCCGTTTCCGTCGTTTTAGACACCTCATTAATATGTTCAGTAGCTGAAGGTATTTTATTCGAACTGTCGGTCATAACGACGTTTGCCTCTATCATCAGCGGTATAATGTCTTTAATGAAATGGAACATATCACTGAGCAGCGGCAATAAATCGTCCGACTGTTTGAGCGAAGAGCGAAGGTGTTCGATTTTATCAATGACTTCATCAATCGATTTAGGTTTATTCATGCCATGACCTTTTTTATCCTCAGGCGTTGAGTAAATCGGTAATCTTCTTTTTAAGAACTTCCGGCGTGAATGGCTTAACGATATATCCGTTTACGCCGGTTTGAATGGCTGTCATCACATCATCTTCCATGCCCCGTGTCGTGATCATCAGAATTGGAATCTCTTTGTATTTATCTTGTTCGCGCAGATGTTGCACAAATTCCTGGCCGTTCATTTCCGGCATATTCCAGTCGGTTAGGATCATATCAAAATCTTCCTGCGAAATTTTCTCAAGAGCATCGACGCCATGCTCGGCTTCTTTGAAATTGGTAATGCCAATACGTTTGAGGGAATTCGAAATAATTCGGCGCATGGTGGGGGAATCTTCGATGAATAATACTTTTTTGTTCTCCATAATGCGGCTTCTCCTAAGCATTCGGAATTAATGTTGAAATGGGATAAACAATAAATATGCCAATCCGCTTATCATTAAAAGGCGTTATAGAAGAAGCGTTTAATGACCATAATTTCAACGCATTACAGCTTATTATCTTTGAGTCGCTTTAAAGCTGTTTAAAAAAGTATGCTATAGGTCCTATGCGAGCAGGAAATTTTTTCCGCTTTGAACGGAAATAACCGTAAGCCTTGCCGTTAAAACAACTAATGGAAGTAGGTACAAAGAATTAAAGGAGGAGGCGTTTTTTAATAACAGAATTCACAATATACTATCGTATAATTATTGATAGAAACCGGTAGAAAATAAAAAAGGCTGTCCATTTCTGGACAGCCTTTGAAAATCTGAATTATCAATCTCCGGTATTATTTTTGTTCTTTTTCAGAGCTTTCTGAAGAAGTATCCGCATCTTTCACCTCAGGTTTTTTTCCCTTTCCCGACGCTTCCTCAGGCTCACTTGCCTGCGTTTCAGCGGCCTCCGCTTGCGGCTCTTCTTCCTTCTTTTTGCCCTTCTTTGCCTTTTTCTCTTCTTCTTTCTTTTTCAACGGCGCTTGTTCAAAATCGACTAATTGAAACAAGGACAGGTCGGCGCCGTCTCCCGCCCGCTTGCCTAACTTTATAATACGGGTATAGCCGCCCGGCCGGTTCTTATAATTCGGAGCAATTTCATCGAATAAACGCGTAACGGCATTTTTGTTTTGCAGCCACTTAAACGCCAGTCTGCGATGATGCAGACTTCCTTTTTTACCATAAGTAATAAGCCGTTCCACATAGCCGCGTAGCGCTTTTGCCCTGTTAGTTGTGGTTCGGATTTCTTTATGTTCAATCACCTGAGCAGCCATATTACGCATAGTAGCAAGGCGGTGGCTTCTCGTTCTGCTTAAATGGCTTCCTTTTTTTCTGTGACGCATCCTCTAGCCCTTTATTCTGCTTATTTTTCTTCCTGTTTAAAGTATTTATCCACGTCCATTCCGAAGCTGAGCCCCCGATCTTCGAGAATCCGGTTCAATTCATCAAGGGATTTACGCCCGAAGTTTTTAAACTTTAGCATCTCCTGCTCATCTTTGCGCACCAGATCGCCAATGGTACGAATATCGGCGGCCTTCAGGCAATTATGGGAACGAACGGACAACTCCAGTTCATCCACACTCATTTTGAGCAGTTTTTTGATGCGCAGAGTCTCTTCATCGATTTCGGTTTCTTCTTCCTCTTCTGTGTCGATATCAAAATTGATGAACAGTTGAATGTGATCTCTCAAGATTTTTCCACTGTACGTAAGAGCGTCGTCCGGCGTGATGCTTCCATCCGTCTCGATTTCTAAAATCAGTTTTTCAAAGTCGGTACGTTGCCCAACCCGTGTATTTTCCACCGAATAGCGCACATTGAGGATAGGCGAGAAAATCGAATCGATTGGAATAGTGCCCACCGGGAGATCATTGGATTTGTTCTCTTCAGCAGTAACGTAACCACGCCCTTTACCGACATGCAATTCCATCTCCAGATCGGCTTTTTCATTGAGGGTGGCGATATGAAGATCCGGATTTAAAATTTCCAGTTCAGTCGTATTATCCTGAATCGTTTTTGCCGTAAATTCGCCTTCGCCCTTGAGATGAAGATGAATTTTTTCGGGACGTTTGCTCAGCAACTTAATCCGTAGATCTTTCAAATTCAGAATTATTTCAGGTAAATCTTCATATACACCGGTAATGGTCGAGAATTCGTGTTGGATATCGTTGACTTTAATGGCTGTTACCGCAGCGCCTTGTAGCGACGAAAGCAGAACGCGTCGCATCATATTACCCACGGTTACGCCGAAGCCTTTTTCCAAAGGTTGGATGTAGAATCGTCCGAAATCATTGGAATACGTGGCTTCGTCAACATCAATTCTTTCTGGCATTTGCAAATTAGTCCAGCTCATATTCACCCATTTATTTTCTTGCTTAATTGTTATTTAGAATACAACTCAACAATCATGCTTTCCTGAACATTTACAGGAATATCTTCCCGTCGCGGTTTATCCAGGAATTTTCCCACCAGCTTGGCTTTATCCAATTCCAGCCAGGGATACATGTTTTCAGCCCGTACTTTTCTCAGTGCTTCATGAAACATCGATAGGCGGCGGCTTTTTTCGCATACCTGTACCACGTCGCCCGGTTCCAGGGTATAAGAGGGCACATTCGTGGTTTTATCGTTTACCATTATATGCCGATGCAAAACCATTTGACGCGCCTGACGGCGTGAAACAGCAAAACCCAGACGGAAAACCGTATTGTCGAGCCGGCTCTCCAACAGTTGCAGTAAATTTTCACCGGTAACGCCGCTCATACGTTCGGCGTTTTTAAAATAACGCCGGAACTGTTTTTCGAGGATTCCATACATATACTTCACTTTTTGCTTCTCTCGTAACTGCAAGGCATAATCGCTCATTTTCCGGCGCGCCATTCCATGCTGACCGGGCGCATACGGCTTTTTATTCAATAATTTATCATATTTTGTATTACCGAAAATATTCTCTCCGAATTTTCGGACAATTTTTCCTCTTGGTCCTCTGTATCTCGCCATTGATTCACTCCACTTTACAATTATACGCGTCTTCTTTTGGGAGGTCGGCAGCCGTTATGCGGAATGGGCGTAATATCTCTAATGGATAATATTTCCAAACCGGCTGCCTGTAACGATTTAATAGCTGCTTCACGGCCGGATCCGGGCCCCTTAACCTCGACATCGATTGATTTCAGCCCCAGATCAATAGCTGTTTTAGCCGCGTTTTCGGCGGCAACCTGAGCCGCAAAAGGCGTGTTTTTTCTGGAGCCTTTAAATCCAACCAGACCGGCCGAAGCCCACGATATAACATTACCGTAGCTGTCGCTGAGAGAGACGACGGTATTGTTAAACGTCGCTTTTACATGCGCTTTTCCATGGGGCTCAACACGCACTTTTTTCTTTTTAACTGTACGCTTCTTTTTTGCTGGTGCAGCCAATGTATAGCTCTCCTACCTTAATTTACTTGCGTTTCTTTCCACCGACTAATCGTTTTCTTCCTTTTCGCGTCCGTGCATTGGTTTTTGACCGCTGCCCACGCACCGGCAATCCACGATGGTGTCGATAGCCGCGATATGAGTTTATATCCATCAGACGCTTTATATTCATATTGATTTCTGCTTTTAAAGCGCCTTCCACCTTAAATTCGTTTTGAATGACATTTCGTATCCGACGGATTTCATCTTCCGAAAGTTGATTAACCCGCGTACTTACATCTACGTTGGATTCTTTACAAATTTTTTCGGCTGTGCTGCGACCGATGCCAAAAATATAAGTCAGGCCGACCACCACGCGTTTATTTTTTGGTAAATCCACACCTGCGATTCGAGCCAAAATTGCCTCCTGTTAAAAATTATCCTTGACGCTGTTTATGTTTGGGGTTTTTACTGCAAATCACGTGCACAACGCCTTTGCGACGCACTATTTTGCAACTGTCGCATATCTTTTTAACTGATGCTTGTACCTTCATCCTTCAAACCCTTTTTCTATTTATAGCGGTAAACGATACGGCCACGGGTTAAATCATACGGCGATAATTCCAGGCTTACCTTATCACCGGGTAAAATTTTAATAAAATGCATACGCATTTTACCGGAAATGTAGGCAAGTACTTCATGACCGTTTTCCAATTCAACGATGAATGAAGCATTCGGCAATGTCTCTTTTATCACGCCATCTACGCGAATTGCCTCTTGCTTTTTTGCCACAATATCACTCCAGTTAATTCAACTTTGATAAAATGCGCGGCCCGTCATCCAAGATCGCTACCGAATGCTCAAAATGAGCCGACGCTTGGTGATCCATAGTTCGGACCGTCCATTTATCATCTTCAATATACACTTTATATGTACCCAAATTTATCATGGGTTCGATTGCCAGAACCATGCCTTTTTTGAGCTTTGGTCCCTTGCCCGGCGTACCATAATTCGGCACTTGCGGGTCTTCGTGAGGTTTAAAGCCTACCCCGTGTCCAACCAATTCTCTAACGACGCCAAATCCGTGTTTTTCGGCGTGTTGCTGAATGGCATGGGAAATATCGCCCACATGCACTCCCGCAACGCAATGATCGATTCCGAGATAAAGCGCCTCTTCAGTTACGCGGCAGAGCTTTTCGATATCTCCGTTAACGGCGCCGACCTTGAACGTTCTGGCGCTATCGCCGTAATATTCATTCAGCTCCACGCCAATATCAATACCGACAATATCCCCTTCCGCCAATTTAAGTTTGCCGGGAATTCCGTGCACCACCACGTCATTTACCGAAATACACGCAGCGGCAGGGAAACCGTACAAACCTTTAAATGCAGGCCGAGCCTTTTTGTTACGGATAAAATTTTCCGCTTCCCGATCCAATATCCGGGTTTCAATACCCGGCTCAATCAATGTTTCAAGGAACTGAAGTGTTTCCGCAACTATCTGATTACTTTTTTCAATACCGGCAATGTCTTTATCCGATTTCAAATAGATCATCTTTGGGCTATCTTCTCCGACCTCTAATCTTACCCGATTTCATAAATCCGTCGTAATGGCGCATAAACAGATGCGACTCAATTTGCTGCAGAAAATCAAGCGCTACACCCACAATAATTAAGAGTCCCGTGCCGCCGTAAAACGAAGCAAGGCTGTAAGGGATACGAAACCACTTGGCCAGCATAGCCGGAATAATCGCAACAATTGCCAGAAAGATGGAAGCCGGCAACGTAATGCGCGTTAATATATGATCCAGATATTCGGACGTTTTCTTTCCGGGGCGGACACCGGGGATAAAGCCGCCCTGTCGTTTCAGGTTATCCGCAACTTCAACCGGATTTAAGGCAATTGCCGTGTAAAAATAGGTGAAAAAGACAATCATTGCTCCATAAATAATCCAATAGAACCACGATTCCATCGAAAAATAACCGCTCAGAGTCTGCATAAACTGACTATCCGGAAAGAAGGACAATACCGTCGACGGAACGAACATAATAGCCTGTGCAAAAATAATCGGCATAACGCCAGCCGTATTGACGCGCATCGGGAAATGGGTATTGACCCCGCCATACACTTTTCTTCCGACAACGCGTTTTGCATATTGAACCGGAATTTTACGTGTGCCCTGGGTTAGCATAACGACAAAGGCGATCACGAGAAAAGCCAGCGCGACGAGCAAAAACTCACCCAGTAGGTCCCGCTGTCCGACCATAAACTGTTGATATTCATCGTTTATGGCGCTTGGAAGACGTGCAATAATACCGATGAAAATGATCAACGAGATACCGTTTCCGATACCGCGATCATCTATTTGTTCTCCAAGCCACATAATCAACATGGTACCGGATGCCATCGTTATCATGGTCATCAACTGAAAACCGATACCCGGATTGGGTACCGCCGGCAATGTTTGTCCCTGAATGGTCGCTTCAATGGATTGTAAAAAGATCGCCACGCCGAAGGCCTGCATGGCCGAAATGGCCAGCGTTCCGTAGCGGGTGTACTGCATGATTTTCTTGCGACCTTCTTCACCCTCTCGTTGTAGTTTCTGAAAAAACGGTATGACCGCTCCCAGCAACTGAATGATAATGGAAGCGCTGATGTAAGGCATAATACCCAATCCAAAAATAGCAGCGCGACTAAAAGCGCCGCCGGCGAAGAGATCGTATAGGCCCAACAAACCGCCTGCGTGTTGCTTAAACCCTTCCGAAAGAACCGTTGCATCAATTCCTGGCGTAATAATATGCGTACCGATACGCTCAATGGCCAGGATCATCAACGTAAAAAGAATACGTTTTCTGAGCTCATCGATTTTAAAGATATTGCGAACCGTTTCAATCATCATGCTAGAGTAACCGTGCCTCCAAGTTTTTCGATTGCATCCTTCGCCGATTTACTGACCGCATCAACTTCTACTGACACCTTATTTCCCAGAGTGCCGTCTCCGAGTAATTTGACCGGTTTTTTCGTATTACGTATCAATTTATGTTTTAAAAGAACGTTTTTATCGATTTTCTCTTCATCAGTGATTCTATCCAACTGACTTAGGTTGACAACCTGATAAGAAATACGGCTCCGGTTTGTAAAACCAAACTTGGGAAGCCTGCGCTGAATGGGCATCTGCCCGCCTTCGAACCAGGAACGCCGTTTGGATCCGGAACGGGAGCGATCGCCTTTATGACCGCGACCGGCGGTTACACCCAGCCCCGAACCTTCGCCGCGTCCGCGTCGTTTTTTATTTTTCGTTGCGCCTTTTGCCGGACGTAATGAGCTTAAATCCATGCCATTGATTCCTTCTTATTTGGTTTTAACCGGCATCTTCCACACGAACCAAATGCCGTACCTTGTTTACCATCCCTAAAATTTGCGGGGTGGCTTTATGAACCACGCTATGATGCATGCGATGTATACCCAGCGCCTCTATCGTTTTCTTTTGTTTTAAAGGACTGCCGATGGCGCTTTTAATCTGGGTAACTTTGATTGTTTTTTCTTTCGCTTTGGCCATGCTGATCTTCCTTCGAACGTTTAACCGTGAAATACTTGCTGTACCGAGATGCCCCGTTTTTTCGCAACCGATTCGGCGCTCAGCATATCCTTCAGGGCAAAGAATGTCGCCTTACATACATTATGCGGATTGGCAGACCCGGTCGACTTGGAAAGAATATCGCTTATACCTGCCGCTTCGCAGATCGCGCGAATAGGTCCTCCGGCGATAACCCCCGTACCCGGAGCGGACGGTTTTAGTACCACGCGGCCGGCGCCGTGTTTAGTATTCACCGCATGGGGTATCGTACCGTTAACGATGGGCACGCGAATCAGATTTTTCTTGGCCTGTTCCGTGCCTTTTGTTATGGCATTGATCACCTCATTTGCTTTACCGAGGCCCAGGCCAACATGGCCGTTGCCGTCGCCCACCACAACAATAGCGTTGAATGAGAATCGCCGTCCGCCTTTTAAAACTTTGGCGACGCGGTTGATATGCACTACTTTTTCTTTTAAATCTAACTCTGCAGGATTAATACGTTCTATCACACTTCGCTCCTATTGGTTTTAGAACTTCAGCCCGCCTTCACGAGCGCCTTCGGCAAATGCTTTTACTCTGCCATGGTATAAATAACCATTGCGGTCAAAAACGATTTCTTTAATGTTCTTTTTCTTTGCCTCGTCCGCAAAAATTTGGCCGAGTTTGTGCGCGGCTTCGGTTTTGTTTTTTAATTCTTTGAGTGCTTCCCGTGCTACTTTGGATTTGTTGTAAAATCCCATTACCGTTTTCCGCTGTACATCATCCACCAATTGGGCATGGATGTAATTCAAACTGCGGTAAACAACCAATCGTGGTCTTTCTGTGGTTCCAAAGACTTTATTATTTACACGTTTTCCCATTTCACAAATTCCTATCTTTGATTATTTACCCGCTGCTTTACCTGCTTTACGGCGAATGTACTCGCCCTCGTATCGAATACCTTTACCTTTGTAAGGTTCCGGTTTTCGGAAACTGCGAATTTTAGCAGCGACCAAACCGACAAGCTCTTTATCGATTCCGGTAACCTCGATTGTGGTTTGGGTCGGGGCGCTCAATTGAATGTCGTCAGTTACGCCAAGTACGATTGGATGCGAGTATCCCACATTCAGCACCAGTTTTTTCCCCTTCATTTCCGCTTTAAAGCCGACGCCATTAATTTCGAGCTTTTTGGTGAAGCCGTTGGATACGCCTTCCACCATATTAGCGATGAGGGCGCGGGTCAAACCATGAACGGATTTACTGAAGTTATCATCGCCCTTGCGCTCCAGAGTAACGGTACCCTCATCAATGGTTATTTTTACTTGATCCGAAAACGTCCGGGTTAATTCGCCTTTGGGACCTTTAACCGTTAAAACATTTCCCTTTTTGAGGGATACGTCCACTTTCTCAGGTATTTGAATGGGTAAAGTACCAATTCGTGACACGTCAACTTCTCCTCTTCCTTTGGCTTACCAGATGTAACACAATATTTCACCGCCCACATTCTGACGTTTCGCTTCTCTTGCTGTAAGAACGCCGTTTGGGGTCGTCATGATGGCAATACCCAGGTTGTTTTTAACCCGCGGTAAATGGGCCACATCGGTGTATATTCTCAAACCGGGCCGGCTGGCGCGAATAATTTTATTAATGACGGGCTTACGGGATTCGTCGTATTTTAACCAAATGCGTATCAGGCCCTGCCTGCCATCGTCTATCACGATATATTTTTTTATGTAGCCCTGTTCCAGCATAATACGCGTCATTTTACGCTTAACATTCGAAGCCGGAATATCCACGTATTTATGCCGCGCTTGTAAGGCATTACGTATTCTTGTTAGATAATCTGCAATTGGATCTGTCATCGACATGAAGCAATTCTCCTCTACTATCTACCAGCTTGCTTTGGTTACGCCGGGTATTTCACCTTGCAAAGCCAAATCTCTGAAACAGATGCGGCAAATGCCATATTTACGGATGTAACCGCGCGAACGACCGCAGCGATTACAACGGTTGTATCGTCTAACTTTGAACTTCTGTTTGCTCTTTGCTTTAACGATCAAACTTTTTTTAGCCAACACGCACCTCTTTATCTGTTATTGTTCTCTTTTTTTGAACGGGAAGCCCAACGCTTTCAATAATTCATAGGCTTCTTCATCACTTTTGGCGCTGGTTACAAACGTTACATCCAGGCCGCGGATCTTATCGATATTATCCACATTGATCTCGGGAAAGATGATTTGCTCCCGGATGCCAACGGTATAATTACCGCGTCCGTCAAATGACCTGTCCGAAAATCCCCTGAAATCCCGGATACGTGGAACGGCCAGGGTTACAAAACGATCGAAAAAATCCCACATACGTTTACGCCGCATCGTCACCTTGGCGCCTATTTTCATGCCCTGGCGTAGTTTAAAATTCGAAATCGATTTTTTGGCCTTCGTTACCAGTGGCTTCTGGCCGCTTATCAACGTAAGATCACTTACCACGCCTTCCAGGTTTTTGGGCTCCTGGATGGCTTCGCCTACCCCGATATTCAGGGCAATTTTCTTCAAACGCGGGATTTCATGAATATTTTTATAACCGAACGTTTTCTGCAGATAGGGTGCAACGTCCTTCCGGTATAGTTCTAAAAATCTGGGTATATATTCTTCCGCCATGTTCAACCTCTTTATGCGATCCTATCTATTTTTAAACATTTACTGAGATTATTTCGCCGCAGTCATCGTGCTTGCAAACACGCACTTTGGAACCGTCTTCAATGTATTTGTAATTGACGCGGGTCGGCCGGTTACATTTATCACAAATAAGCATCACTTTCGAAACATGAATCGGCGCTTCTTTTGTAATAATGCCGCCCTGCTGATTTTGCTGGCTGGGCCGTGTATGTCGCTTGATAACATTAACTCCTTCCACGATAAGGCGATCTTCACGCGGAAAAGTTTTAAGCACTTTACTTACTTTACCCTTGTATTTACCGGATAATACTTTAACGGAATCATTTTTTACTATGCGCATCGTTCTTTCCTTTGTGCCTCGATTACAATACTTCCGGAGCCAGAGATATAATTTTCATAAACTGTTTTTCCCGTAGTTCCCGTGCTACCGGTCCAAAAATACGGGTGCCTCTCGGCTCATTTTGATTATCGATCAGTACGGCTGCATTCTCATCAAACCGAATGTAGGTGCCATCCGTGCGCCGGATTTCTTTTTTGGTACGAACAATAACGGCCTTGGTCACATCGCCTTTTTTAACGGATCCGCCCGGTATGGCGTTCTTCACGGATACGACAATAATATCACCGATTGAGGCCGAACGCCTGCCCGATCCGCCTAACATTCGTATAACCTGAACCTTCTGCGCGCCCGAGTTGTCAGCTACATTGAGTTTCGTATATTCTTGCACCATTGTCTTGCATCCTTATTTCACTTTTTCAACAATGTCCACCATGCGCCACCGTTTTTGTTTGCTTAACGGCCTGGTTTCCATAATCCTGACACTATCGCCGATACTGCATTCGTTGTTTTCATCGTGCGCTTTCAACTTCACTGTTTTCTTAATGAATTTCTTGTAAATGGAGTGTTCTATACGTCGTTCGACAGCGACGACAATTGTCTTGTCCATTCGGTTGCTCACGACTTTGCCGATTCTAGTTTTTCGTAAACCGCGTTTTCTTTCCATAACTACCTACACGTTTTCTTTATTAGTCTTTTGTATGCCCAGTTCATGCTGACGAATAAACGTTTTAATACGAGCGATCTCTCTACGAACAATGCGGACACGCAGCGGATTGGTTAAATTGTGCGTCGCTTTTTGCAACATTAAATTTTCGTATTCTTCCTGAACGTCGACGAGGCGTTCATTCAATTCGTCGCGGGTCATCGTTTTCATTTCTTCGGTATTTTTCATGGTCACTCTCTCCCGTTATTCGGTGCTCACAAATTTTGTTTTAACCGACAATTTATGGGAGGCCAAGCGCATCGCTTCTCTCGCAACAGCGGTGGGTACGCCCTCCAGTTCAAATAAGATACGTCCCGGTTTAACAACGGCCACCCAATATTCCGGCGTCCCTTTTCCTTTACCCATACGGGTTTCAGCCGGCTTTTTGGTTACCGGTTTATCGGGAAAAATCCGAATCCATACTTTGCCGCCGCGTTTAACATGACGCGTGATGGCAATACGTGTAGCTTCGATCTGACGGCTCGTAATCCATCCCGACTCAAGCGCTTTAAGACCAAAAGTACCAAATGCTATATAATGACCTTTCTGGGCATTCCCTTTCATTTTACCGCGTTGTTTTTTGCGGTATTTAACACGTTTGGGCATTAACATGAGTGTGTACTCCTAAAACAAGATGCGTGTTTAGACTTTTCCGATAACTTCACCGTTAAATATCCACACTTTAACGCCGATTGAGCCATAGGTGGTCTCAGCCGTACAAAGCGCATAATCAATATCGGCACGTAAGGTGTGCAGCGGAATCCGGCCGTCTTTGTATTGTTCTGTTCGGGCCATTTCCGCACCGCCGAGCCGGCCGGAACACATAATTTTTATGCCTTCGGCTCCCAGACGCATGGTCGAAGTCATGGCTTTTTTCATCGCGCGCCGGAAACTGACTTTGCCTTGTAATTGCCGTGCAATGTTTTCGGCGACAAGATAGGCATCCAATTCCGGTTTTTTTATTTCACTGATATTGATTTGAATTTCTTTATTGGTTAAAGCGCGCAATTCCTCGCGCAGCTTATCCACTTCAGCACCCTTTTTACCAATCACAATTCCGGGCCTTGCGGTGTAAATAGTCAGAATAATTCGTTTCGATGTACGTTCGATTTCAATCTTGGAAACGGCCGCTTTATTCAAACGGTTGCGGATATATTTCCGTAGCTGTATATCTTCTTCCAGTTTATCAGCAAACGTGCGTTCGTCGAACCAGCTGCTATTCCATGACTTAATGATTCCTAATCGTAAACCCACAGGGTGCGTTTTTTGTCCCAAAATTGATCTCCTTCAAAATGTTAGGAACGGTTATTCAATTTCATCTATAACTATGGTAATATGCGCCGTCCTTTTGCGAATGAGACCTGCCCGTCCCATTGCCATGGGACGAAACCGTTTAAGGGTCGGTCCGCTGTTCACATAGGCCGTTTTAATATAAACTTCACGCTGGTCCACGCGATCGCCTTCTTCAAGATTGCCAAAATTGGCAAAAGCCGATTGTATGGTTTTGGCGATTGGTTCCGCGGCTTTTTTACCGGAGAAATGGAGAAGATCCAGAGCTTGGTCGACGCGTTTTCCCCGAACCATGTTGAGCACCAGCCGAATTTTCTGCGGCGACATTCTTAAAAATTTACTATGAGCAACTGCTTCCATTGCAAACTCCATCAAATTTTATTTCAGACGGCTCATGCGCTCGGCCAATTTTCCACCGTGGCCACGAAATGTACGCGAAGGCGCAAATTCGCCAAGTTTATGGCCAACCATATTTTCGCTAATGTATATGGGGATAAATTTCATACCGTTGTGTACGGCAATGGTATGCCCCACAAATTCGGGTGGAATCGTACTGCGCCGAGCCCAAGTCTTCACCACAACTTTTTTGCCTTCTGCGTTCAGCTTCTCGATCTTTTTAGCCAAACTATCATCAATAAAAGGACCTTTTTTTATCGAACGTGCCATAAACGTGAACTCTCCTACTTACGACGCTTTACGATGTAAGCATCCGATTTTTTCTTTTTCTTACGGGTCTTCAATCCTTTACTTTGTTGCCCCCACGGTGAGCAAGGCTGCCGTCCGCCGGAGCTTCGCCCTTCACCACCGCCCATGGGGTGATCGATCGGATTCATGGCAACGCCGCGTACATTTGGACGGCGCCCGAGCCAGCGCGAACGACCGGCTTTACCTATTGATATATTCATGTGATCGATATTCGAAACCTGACCGATTGTGGCGTAACATTTCTGATCGACGCGCCGCACTTCGCCGGAAGGCAGTTTAACCATGGCCCATTTACCCTCTTTCGCAACCAGTTGGGCGGCTCCGCCTGCGCTTCGCACCATCTGGGCGCCTTTTTTCCGGCGCATTTCGATGGCGTGTATTTGGACGCCCAGCGGAATTTTAGCCAAAGGCAAAGCGTTCCCTTTCGCAATCCCCGCTTCTTCGCTGGAGATGACTTTATCACCAACTTTTAAACCATCCGGCGCCAGTATGTAACGCCGTTCTCCGTCGGCATACTTGAGCAAAGCAATTCGGGCTGTACGGTTCGGATCGTATTCGATCGTTTCCACCACCGCAGGGATATCATATTTATTGCGCTTAAAATCGATAATGCGATAACGCCGTTTATGTCCGCCGCCGCGGTGCCAGGAGGTAACGCGACCGTTACTGTTGCGTCCGCCGCTTTTTGTCAGAGGCGCCAATAATGGTTTATACGGTGTATCGGTCGTTATCTGTGCAAAATCGCTCACCGTTTTATAGCGTTGGCCCGGTGTATTTGGTTTGAAATTTTTAATTCCCATGAAACAAACTCCACATCAATGTTTAGGCGTTCGTAAACAGATCGATTTGATATCCTTCTTCCAGGGTAATGATAGCCTTTTTCCAATTCGCTCTTCTACCTTCAAATCTGCCGGCCCGGGTAAGTTGCTGTTTCCTTTTACCGCGAACATTTAAGGTACGAACGGACTTTATTTTCACTTCAAACTTATCTTCAATGGCCCGTTTAATCTCAATTTTATTTGCGGTCGGGTTAACCCGAAAGGCGTATTTATTTTCTGATTCCTGCAACGAAGCCATTTTCTCGGTATAGAGCGGGTTTATTAATATTTTTCTCTTTTTCATTTTGCCAGCCTCTCGTTTACTTTTTCCACTACACCTTCCTGCATAAGCAGTGTGTCGGCCCTTAAAATGTCATAGGTGGAAAAGGAGTCTTCCAGGCATACATTAACGTTAACCAGATTCGATGCCGATTTTACAATATTTTTCGAGGCTTCACTGGTACAAAGCAGTACACGTTTTCCCTTCAGTTCGAAGGCATTGATCAGTTTTTCAATTTCCTTGGTAGAAGGTTTATCCATATTGAAATTTTCGAGAACGATTATCTTTCCCTCTTTGGCTTTGTAAGTAAGAGCCGAACGACGGGCCAACTTCTTCAGTTTCCGGTTGATTTTCATTCGATAGGCGCGTGGATGCGCTCCGAATACGCGGCCGCCTCCAACATACTGTGGCGCCCGAATGGTACCCTGACGGGCACGACCGGTGCCTTTTTGACGGAAAGGTTTACGCCCGCCGCCTCGCACCTGACTACGGGCTTTGGTTTGATGCGTCCCCTGTCTTCCGTTGGCCTGAATCACGCGTACATCCATCCAAATGGCATGATCATGCGGCTCAATAGCGACAACCGCGTCGCTTAATTCCACCTGTTTAGAACTCTTCTCTCCGCTCGCTTTGTAAACATTTAACTTCATATCAATGATGCCTTAGATAAGGTTTTTGTTAATTTCTGATCTCTATCAATCCATTTCTGGAACCCGGAACCGCGCCTTTCAGAAACAGTAAATTGTTTTCCGTATCCACCTTAACGACCCGAACATTTCGAACGGTTACGCGGTCGCCGCCGGTTCGCCCGGGCATTTTTGTTCCCTTGAACACGCGGGAGGGATCGGAACTTTGTCCTATGGATCCCGGCGCCCGCCAACGATCGGACTGGCCATGTGTTTTCTGGGCTCCATGAAAGCCATGTCGCTTCATGACGCCCTGGAATCCTTTACCTTTGGAAAGACCGGATACCGTTACCTGGGTACCTTCCTGAAATATGTCCACCTTGATTTCATCGCCTGCTTTCACATCTTCCATATCGCTGAAATCAAACTCTCTCAGGTAGCGTTTGGGTTTAGTTCCGGCTTTTTCAAAATGGCCTTTTCGCGGTTTGTTCACGTGTTTTTCTTTAATATCGTCATAACCCACTTGTACGGCATCGTAACCGTCGCGTTTTTTTTCCCGTATCTGTGTCACATAGCACGGACCGGCCTTAACCACCGTAACCGGCGTTACAAGACCCTGCTCATCAAATATCTGGGTCATTCCGACTTTTTTTCCTAATAATCCAGCCATTACTATATACTCCGCTGCTTAAGCCTCTCAGGTTTTAATTTCAATATCGACGCCGGCGGGTAATTCCAGCTTCATCAAAGCGTCAACCGTTTTTCCCGTGGCATTGATGATGTCGATTAACCTCTTGTGAACGCGCGTTTCGAATTGCTCACGGGATTTCTTATTCACATGCGGCGACCGTAACACCGTATAAACCGAGCGATCCGTTGGCAGAGGAATCGGCCCGGATATAAAAGCGCCCGTGGATTTTGCGGTACGGATGATTTTATCGGTCGACTTATCAATTAAATTATGATCGTATGCTTTTAACCGTATCCTAATGCTTTGGCTTGCCACAGCACTCTCCAATTCTTTTATTCAATAATTTCCGAAACAACACCGGCGCCTACCGTACGTCCACCCTCACGGATCGCAAATCGCAACTCTTTTTCCATCGCGATCTCTTTTAACAACGTCACCTCGACCGTTACATTATCGCCGGGCATCACCATCTCTACGCCTTCCGGCAACTGGACATCGCCCGTAACATCTGTCGTACGAAAATAAAACTGAGGTCGATAGCCATTAAAAAACGGCGTATGCCGGCCGCCTTCGTCTTTCGTTAATACATAGACCTCGCCTTTGAATTTCGTGTGCGGTGTGATCGAACCCGGCTTGGCTACAACCTGACCGCGCTGCAAATCCTCTTTGTTCACACCCCGCAGCAATAAGCCCACATTGTCGCCCGCTTCGCCGCGATCCAGTATCTTGCGGAACATCTCAACCCCGGTTACAACCGTCTTGCGATGCTCGCCCAATCCGATGATCTCAACTTCTTCGCCTACCGTTACTACGCCGCGCTCAATTCGGCCCGTTCCTACCGTACCGCGACCCGTAATCGAAAATACATCCTCTATCGGCATTAAAAACGGCTTGTCAATATCGCGCTGAGGCGTCGGAATATAATCATCAACAGCATCCATCAATTCGTAGATGCATTTGTTCTTCTCGTCATCCGTCGGGTTGTTCAACGCTTCCAAGGCGCTGCCCTTGATGATCGGAATATCGTCGCCCGGAAACTCATACGAACTCAGCAACTCACGTAGCTCAAGCTCCACTAACTCCAACAGCTCCGGATCGTCTACCTGATCCGTCTTGTTTAAAAACACGACTATGCTCGGTACGTTTACCTGGCGCGCTAACAAAATGTGCTCGCGCGTCTGAGGCATCGGACCATCCGCCGCGCTAACTACCAAAATCGCGCCGTCCATCTGCGCAGCGCCCGTAATCATATTCTTTACATAGTCCGCATGACCAGGACAGTCAACATGGGCGTAATGACGCTTCTCCGTCGAATACTCAACATGCGCCGTCGCAATCGTGATGCCGCGCTCGCGCTCCTCAGGTGCGTTGTCAATACTGTCGAAAGAACGAAACTCCGCCGAACCCTTCGATGACAATGCCTGCGTCATCGCAGCCGTCAACGTCGTCTTGCCGTGATCTACGTGACCTATCGTACCAATGTTCACATGTGGCTTGCTTCTATCAAACTTCTGCTTTGCCATGTTTCCTCCAGGGATTGTTTTCTAATCGTTACTTGGATACGCCTTTAGTATGTTCAATAATTTGTTCTGCCAGATTTTCGGGTACTTTATCATAATGTGAAAACTGCATGGTATAGATTGCCCTGCCTTGTGAAATAGACCGTAAATCGGTCGCATACCCAAACATTTCACTTAAAGGAGCTGTACCATTGACAACCTGGGCGTCCTTACGGGGCAGAATACCCGAAATTTTACCTCTTCGCGAGTTAAGGTCGCCAATCACATCACCCAGATATTCTTCCGGCACAATTACCTCGATGCTGAAAATGGGCTCCATCAGAACCGGATGCGCCTTCTTTGCTCCATCCTGAAACGCAATGGAACCGGCCACTTTAAACGCCATCTCATTTGAATCCACTTCATGAAATGAACCGTCGTAAAGTCTTACCTTTATGTCTTCCATCGGATAGCCGGCCAGAACTCCATTTTTCATGGCGTCTTCAATTCCCGATTTAACGGAAGGAATATAATCTTTGGGGATTACACCGCCGACGATATCATCTTTAAATTCAAAGCCTTGGCCGGGTTCGTTGGGTTCCATCTCAATCCACACATGCCCGTATTGGCCGCGACCGCCCGACTGCCGAATGAATTTGCCTTCGGTTTTGATTTTTTGAGTGATCGATTCCTTATAAGCCACTTGTGGTTTGCCGACGTTCGCGCCTACTTTAAACTCCCGTAGCAGCCGATCGATAATGATCTCCAGGTGCAATTCCCCCATACCACTGATGATGGTCTGTCCCGTATCGTCATCCGTCCTTACCCGAAAGGTGGGGTCTTCGTCGCTCAGTTTAACCAGGGATTGACTAAGCTTTTCCTGGTCGGCCCTGGTCTTGGGCTCTACCGCCACTGAGATAACCGGCTCGGGAAAATGCATTGATTCCAAAATGATACGTTTTTTGAAATCGCTTAGCGTGTCGCCCGTTCGCGTGTTCTTTAAACCCACTATCGCGGCTATATCGCCGGTGGAAACGGTTTCGATATCAGTACGGTGATTGGCATGCATCTGCAATAACCGGCCGAGTCTTTCGCGTTTACCGCTGATTGTATTGTAAACCGAATCGCCGACTTTCGCTTCTCCGGAGTAAACACGGACGTACGTTAAACGCCCGACATAAGGGTCTGTCATAATCTTGAACGCCAACGCCGAAAAGGGCTCTTCATTGGAAGGCTTCCTGGACAACGCCTCATCGTTGTCGGGATCAATTCCCATAACATCTTCCTTTTCAATCGGCGAGGGCAGATAGTCGATTACACCATCCAATAAACGTTGCACGCCTTTATTCTTGAACGCCGACCCGCAAAAGACGGGTGTAATTTTTCCGTCAAGCGTAGCGTTCCGAATCGCTTTTTTCAATTCATCTTTTTCAATGGGCTGATTGTCAAGATACTTGACCATCAGTTCTTCATCGTACTCCGCCACTGCCTCCATGATGGCCGTCCGATATTGATTGGCTTTATCGACCAGTCCTTTCGGGACATCGCCTTCCTCGAATAGAGCGCCCAGCGAACTTTCATTATAGATCACGCTCTTCATTTCCACGACATCTACTAATCCCGTAAAAAGGTCGCCTTCGCCCATCGGTAATTGTAGCGGCACCGGGTTGGCGCTCAATCGTTTGCGCATGGATTCCAGCACGGCGTAAAAATCAGCTCCGATCCGATCCATCTTATTAACAAATGCGATACGGGGAACATTATATTTATTGGCCTGTCGCCATACCGTTTCCGATTGCGGCTCCACACCGCCAACGGCACAAAACAATGCAACCGCGCCGTCCAGCACGCGCAGGGCGCGTTCCACTTCGACGGTAAAGTCCACATGACCGGGCGTATCGATAATATTGATCTGATAATCCCGCCAGTTTACAAACGTCGCCGCCGATGTAATCGTAATGCCGCGCTCTTTTTCCTGCTCCATCCAATCCATAGCGGCGGCGCCTTCGTGAACCTCGCCCATTCGATGGACACGACCGCTGTAGTATAAAACACGCTCGGTCGTGGTTGTTTTACCGGCATCAATATGCGCCATTATGCCGATATTCCGAATTTTTTCCTTTTTAAACTTCTTTCCTTTAGCCATCCGTCACAAAAAATATTATATGTTCTACCACCTGAAATGCGCGAAAGCCTTATTGGCCTCGGCCATTCTGTGGGTGTCTTCCCGTTTTTTAATAGATGCGCCTTCATTTTTGAAGGCTGAGATAAATTCACTTGCCAACCGCTCCGCCATCGTTCGTTCATTGCGACTGCGCGAATACTGAATCAACCAGCGAATGGCAAGCGCCTGACGACGGCCGGGACGTACTTCCACCGGAACCTGATAGGTAGCACCGCCCACACGGCGCGATTTAACTTCCAGCAACGGAGCCACATTCTCCATCGCCTTCTCAAACACTTCCAAAGGGTCTTTTTTCTGGCGTTTTTCAATTATCTCCATGGCGTCGTAAAAAATGTGCTCCGCCACGCTTTTTTTCCCGTCATATGTAAGGTTGTTTATAAATTTAGCCACAACACGGCTTTTATACTTGGGATCCGGTAAAATATGTCGTTTTTGTGCCCTTCTTCTTCTTGGCATAGCTTCTCCAGCACTCTATAAACGATTAAGCTTTCGGTTTTTTGGTTCCATACTTTGATCGGCCTTTTTTACGATCTTCAACACCACTTGTATCAAGGGTGCCCCGTACAATATGGTAGCGGACGCCAGGCAAATCCTTCACACGACCGCCGCGAATTAGAACGATTGAGTGTTCCTGTAAATTGTGCCCTTCTCCGGGAATATAAGCACTCGCTTCAATGCCGTTGGTCAAACGCACACGCGCCACTTTACGCAACGCTGAATTCGGTTTCTTAGGTGTAGTCGTATATACGCGTGTACAAACGCCGCGTTTTTGCGGGCACGATTGAAGCGCCGGTGCTTTCTTCTTTTTAGCGACCTCTTTTCTTCCCTTGCGTATCAACTGATTAATCGTCGGCACTGCTATCCTCCAAAAAAGTTACAAACTATTAATTTAAGTAAACCTTCACTTCAATTCAAGTTAATTTTGCTATTTACCTTCCATCTCGCGGGTTTGTGTAACGCCGGTTTTGCTCTCATCGGCGGACTCATCCGTACCCTCTTCCGGCTCTTCAGGCTGATCCACTTCCAATTCAAATTCGTTATAACGCGACACTCCCGTTCCAGCCGGTATCAAATGCCCCATAATGACGTTTTCCTTTAATCCGGCCAACTGATCTTCTTTACCCGAGGTGGCGGCATCCGTCAACACCTGCGTGGTTTCCTGGAAACTTGCCGCAGAGATAAAGCTCTTGGTCGACAATGCGGCCTGCGTGATACCCAGCAGTTGCGGAGTGAACGTCGCCGGTTTTGTCTTCCGGAATTTGGCCGGTTTCTTTTTCTCCTTTTTAAGATCGCTGTTGACGATATCCACACTTTTACGATCCGTTAAAGAACCCTCACGGAACAGGGAATCGCCGGGGTCGGTAACCACGATTTTATTTGCGATCCGTTTGTTTTCATCGAAGAAATCCGCCTTGGGTACCTGATCGCCCGGCAGAAAATTAGTGTCGCCGGAATCTTCAACCCTCACCTTTTGCAGCATCTGCCGTACAATGATTCCGATATGCTTATCATTGATTTTCACACCCTGCAGGCGATACACTTCCTGAATCTCATTCACCAGATATTCCTGGACTTTACTCGGGCCTTTAATGTTAAGAATATCGTCAGGCGATACGGCTCCGTCGGTGAGGCGCTCGCCCGCTTCGACAAAATCGTGTTCATGTACCAGAATATGCACGCCATGCTGAATATTATATTTCTTCGTTTCAAGGTCCGATTCGATAATCAGCTCGCGTACGCCGCGCTTGATGTCGCCAAATTTTACATAGCCGTCAATTTCGCTAACAACCGCTTTGTTTTTGGGCTGCCGGGCTTCGAACAATTCGGCAACGCGCGGCAGACCGCCCGTGATATCCCTGGTTTTACCGATTTCACGGGGTATCTTAACAAGCACATCGCCGGCGTTAATTTTATCGCCGTCGTTCACCTGCAAAAAGGCCTTAACCGGAATAATATACTGTGCTTTACGATTGCCTTCTTCGTCAACCACATGCAAGTGCGGATTCAGATTCTTATTTTTGGATTCGATGATAACCCGTTGTTTCCTTCCGGTTTGTTCGTCCAGTTCTTCCCGGAAAGTCTTATTCTCGATAATATCCTCATATTCAACCACACCTGGCCGGTCAGCAATCATTACCGATGAATAGGGATCCCAATCGAACAACACGGTACCCCGTTCCACCTTTTGACTGTCTTTTACCCTGAGAGCGGCGCCGTAAGGAATGTTATAGGTGGCAATGGAACGATTGTCCGAATCCAAAATTTCGATCCGCCCGTTACGGCCGATGACCACCGTTTCGCCCTGGACATTGTCCACGCTCCGTACGTTGACGAATTTTGTTTTACCATCCACCTTGGTTTCCATATGAGATTCGGCGGCAATATGCGCAGCCGTACCGCCGATGTGGAATGTACGCAAGGTTAATTGCGTCCCGGGCTCGCCGATACTTTGTGCTGCCATAACGCCAACAGCTTCCCCGACCTCAACCAATTCGCCGGTCGCCATGTTGCGACCATAGCACTTGGAACAGACGCCTTGCTTGGATTCGCAGGTAAGCTCCGTACGGACGGTTACTTTTTCCAGAGACGAATAACTTATACGTTCGGCGACACGCTCATCGATTAACTCGCCTCGGTTAACGAGCAATTCATTGGTAACAGGATCGATCACGTCATCTGCCGTGACACGACCGAGAACACGATCCGATAGCGCTTCAATAATTTCCTCGCCTTCCTTGAGGTCCATAATCTCCTGACCGAGAATGGTACCGCAGTCATTTTCGGTTACAATAACATCCTGGGCCACATCCACCAGTCGGCGGGTCAGATAGCCTGCGTCGGCCGTTTTCAGTGCGGTATCCGCAAGACCTTTACGTGCGCCGTGCGTCGAAATAAAGTATTCGATTACCGACAGTCCTTCGAGAAAGTTAGCCGTAATCGGATTCTCAATAATTTCACCCGTCTGTCCTGTTAATGTTTTTTGCGGTTTGGCCATCAAACCACGCATGCCGGCCAACTGACGAATCTGTTCTTTACTGCCCCGCGCGCCCGAATCGGACATCATATACAGCGGGTTGAAGCCTTGTTTATTCTTGCTCAGTTTGGAAAACATCGTTTCGGCCACCTCAGCGGTAACACGGGTCCAAATATCGATAATCTTATTATAGCGCTCGCCTTCCGTGATAATACCGCTTTCATACTGTGCCTCAATTTCATCAACTTCGGACTGCGCCGTTTCGACCATAACATGTTTCTCAGGGGGTACGGCAATATCAGACAAGCCCACGGAGGCGCCGGATTTCATAGCGTAGTAAAAACCAAGGTCCTTTAACTGATCCAGAAACTCAGCCGCAACTTTATTACCGCCGAGGCGGTAAGCCTCGCTTATGATATTGGAAAGCGTCTTTTTTGCCAGTAGTTCATTGACAAATCCGATTTCCTCCGGAACGATATTGTTGAACAGCACCCGGCCGGCCGTCGTTTCTTCCATTTTGCCGTTGATGCGCAATTTGATTTGTGCATGAAGGCTGATTTTTTCACTATTATAAGCCGCAATCACCTCGATTGGCGATGCAAATGCTTTACCCTCGCCTTTCTCGCCGAGCCGCATTTTGGTCAGATAGTAACAACCCAGAACGATATCCTGGCTTGGAACAGCGATGGGGTTACCACTGGAAGGCGATAATATGTTATGGCTCGAAAGCATCAAAAGTTTGGCTTCGGTCTGAGCCTCAAAAGACAGCGGCACATGCACCGCCATCTGGTCGCCGTCAAAGTCGGCGTTAAATGCTGCACACACCAGCGGATGAATACGGATGGCTTTACCCTCGATTAGCACGGGCTGAAACGCCTGAATGCCAAGACGATGCAACGTCGGCGCCCGGTTGAGCAGAACCGGATGATCGTCTATGATCTCTTCGAGAATATCCCATACTTCCGGTCCGCGTCGTTCGACCAGTTTTTTTGCACTCTTAACCGTCTTAACGAATCGTCGTTCAACAAGCTTTCGAATAATGAAGGGCTTGAAGAGCTCAATGGCCATGTCTTTGGGCAGCCCGCACTCATGCATTTTGAGCTCGGGTCCCACCACGATAACCGAACGACCGGAATAATCCACACGTTTACCCAACAGATTCTGCCGGAACCGGCCCTGCTTTCCTTTTAACATATCTGAGAGCGATTTGAGAGGACGATCGCCGTCCGAACGCATGGCAGATGAACGTTTGGAGTTGTCAAACAGGGAATCCACGGATTCCTGCAACATACGTTTTTCATTGCGCAGAATCACTTCAGGAGCGCGAATTTCCAACAGTTTTTTCAGGCGGTTATTACGAATAATCACGCGACGGTAAAGATCGTTCAAATCACTCGTTGCAAAGCGGCCGCCTTCAAGCGGGACTAACGGTCGCAACTCCGGCGGAATCACCGGAATAACATCCAGTACCATCCACTCCGGTTTGTTGCGGTATTCCATGTTATTCTCTTTAACGCGCAACGATTCTACGACTTTAAGACGTTTTAGTGCTTCCAGCCGCTTCTGTTCGGACGTTTCGTTACGGATAGCTTTGCGTAGTTCATAAGCCAGATCTTCGATATCCACCATCTTAAGAAGTTGGTGAATGGCTTCACCGCCGATTTTTGCGACAAATTTATCCGGATCGTCGTCGGTGAGGTCTTCATTGGCTTCACCGTGGGCATCCAATTGCTTGAAGTATTCTTCCTCATTAATGAGTTGCTTGAATTTCAGGTTGCTTTTACCCGGATTGACGACCACATAATGTTCGTAATAGATAACCTTTTCCAGATCTTTCGGCGACATATCCAGCAGGTAGCCTATTTTGGACGGCAGAGAACGGAAAAACCAGATATGGACCACCGGCACTGCTAAACTTATATGCCCCATTCGTTCACGGCGCACCTTTTTCTGGGTAACTTCCACACCGCAACGATCGCATATAATACCTTTATAGCGGATGCGTTTATACTTTCCGCAGTGACATTCCCAATCTTTGACCGGACCAAAGATTTTTTCGCAGAAGAGGCCGTCTTTTTCCGGTTTGAAGGAGCGATAATTGATCGTTTCGGGTTTGGTCACTTCCCCGTGAGACTGCTCTAATATATCATTAGGTGAAGCCAAACCAATGACGATTTTGTTAAATTTGTTGAGAGCTTTTTTAATATCCAAAATATCAACTCCTATTCAATCATAGTATTGGGACTTACCCACATAGTTACTCTAATCTAACTTTCAAACCCAGTCCCTGCAGCTCGCGCACAAGGACGTTAAACGATTCGGGCGTACCTGCTTCTGGCAGATTTTCACCCTTGACTATGGCTTCGTAGGTTTTGGAGCGACCGGTAACATCATCGCTTTTCACAGTCAGAATTTCCTGCAGTGTGTAAGCCGCGCCATACGCCTCCAAAGCCCAGACTTCCATTTCGCCGAAACGTTGGCCGCCAAACTGTGCTTTACCGCCGAGCGGTTGCTGTGTAATGAGCGAGTAGGGGCCAATGGAACGGGCATGGATTTTATCATCTACCAAATGAGAAAGCTTCATCATATAAATAAACCCGACGGTCACTTCCTGGTCGAAGCGTTCACCCGTGCGACCATCGTACAAAGTAATTTTGCCCGATTCAGACAGCTGGGCATCTTTCAATTCCTGGAGGATGTCTTCGTAAGAGGCGCCGTCAAACACCGGCGTCGCGTAATGTTTGTCCAGCTTAATACCGGCCCAGCCAAGGGTTGTTTCAAAAATCTGACCAAGATTCATACGGGAAGGAACGCCGAGAGGATTCAGAATTACATCCACGGGCGTACCATCGTCCAGAAACGGCATGTCTTCCATTGGAACAACTTTAGACACAACGCCCTTGTTTCCATGCCGTCCCGCCATCTTATCTCCTACGGAAAGTTTCCGTTTTTCCGCTACGTAAACTTTGGCCAGTTGTACGATTCCGGGCGGTAATTCATCGCCTACCAATATTTTATGCTTTTCGCGTTTGAGGTCGTTATCTATGTCCGTCAGAATCTTGCGGTAATCGGCATAAAGCTGGCGCACGAATGCATTTTTCGGATCTTCTTCGAACCATGTGGAATTGATATCCAGGTTGGTAACATCAACCTTACCAAACGTTTCTTTTCCAATCGTCGTATTGGCCTTGATAGCCGTTTTACCATCCACATATTTGATGCCCTGAGTCTTCATTTTTTCGAATTTGAGCGTCAGGTGATAAGCCAGCTTCTTAACCGCCATTTTGCGCGCCTTATCCGCTTCATTTTCCAGACGATCGATCGTGGCCTTATCTTCTTTTTTGTTTTGGCTATCGCGTTTCTTACGTGAGAACAGTCGCGTTCCGACTACGATACCTTCCATTCCGGGCGGCGCTTTTAGAGATGCATCCTTTACATCGCCCGCTTTGGTCCCGAAGATGGCTTTAAGCAGTTTTTCCTCCGGCGTGGGATCGGTTTCGCCTTTCGGCGTTACCTTACCAATCAGGATATCGCCAGCGGCTACTTCGGCGCCTACCCGCACAATACCGTTTTCATCGAGATCGCGGGTCGCTTCTTCGCTCACGTTCGGTATCTCTCGTGTTAGTTCCTCTTCGCCGCGCTTGGTGTCGCGTACCTGCAACTCAAATTCCTGAATGTGTACGGAGGTGAAATCATCATCACGCACAACGCGTTCGGATACGATAATGGCGTCTTCAAAATTGTAGCCGTGCCATGGCATAAAAGCGACCAATACGTTACGTCCTAACGCCAGTTCTCCGCGATCGGTAGCACAACCATCGGCCAGAACATCGCCCTGTTTTACATGTTGCCCTTTCTTAACCAGCGGTCTGTGATTAATGCATGTGTCCTGATTCGTCCGGCGGAATTTGATCAGATTGTAGTCAACCGTATCCTTTTGTTCCAGAAGTCGTTCTTTCCCGGATTGGGGCTCTTTCACTTTATCCAGCTTTAGCGATACTTTTTCAGCATCAACTTCCTGTATAACGCCATCTTCTTTTGCAAGTACCAACGTACCTGAGTCGCTGGCAACCCGCTTTTCCATTCCGGTGCCGACAATCGGTGTGGCCGGATTTAACAAAGGAACGGCCTGGCGCTGCATATTAGACCCCATCAGGGCGCGGTTTGCGTCATCGTGTTCCAGAAAAGGAATGAGCGACGCCGACGGCGAAACGATTTGATTGGTTGCCACGTCCATATAATCCAGTTCTTCGGGTCCCACAACAGGGAAATCGCCCTTAAAGCGTGCCTTAATACGATCATTGACAAAATTTTTGTCGTCATCAAGCGGAGCGTTTACCTGGGCAATCGTGTAGCTGTCTTCTTCCGTCGCCGATAAATATTCGACATCAGTGCTGACAATGCCTTCGTGGACCTTGCGATAGGGCGTTTCGATGAATCCGAAATCATTAATCCGTGCATGTACACACAACGAGGAGATCAAACCAATATTGGGACCTTCCGGCGTTTCGATGGGGCATAAACGCCCATAGTGCGTATAATGCACATCGCGCACTTCAAAGCCGGCGCGTTCACGGGTGAGGCCGCCGGGCCCCAAAGCCGACATGCGTCGTTTGTGCGTTAGTTCCGCAAGAGGGTTGGTCTGATCCATAAATTGAGATAGCTGCGAAGTACCGAAGAAAGTATTGATAACCGAGGAGATCGTGCGTGCATTCACCAGATCCTGCGGCGTCAGTTTGTCGGAATCTCCAATGTTCATGCGTTCTTTGATGGTACGCGCCATACGTGAAAGGCCAACGCTGAACTGAGCGGACAATTGCTCACCGACGGTGCGCACGCGACGATTACCGAGATGGTCGATATCATCCGTCGGTTTTGCGCCCTCTTTTAACTCCAGCAGATAATGAATAATGGCAATGATGTCATCCCGGGTTAATACCGTGGTATCATAAGGAATATCCAGGTTCAGCTTCTTATTGATGCGATAGCGTCCGACATCACCCATATCGTATCGTTTTTCGTTGAAGAACATCCGTTCAATAAGCGCCCGTGCCGTATCGATATCCGGCGGCTCTCCCGAACGGAGTTGCCTGTAAATAGCTTCAATGGATTGTACATCGGTTTTGGCGCTGTCTTTTCGCAGGGTCTTCAGGATTACGTTGGATTCGTTCGGGTCCATTTTCTTTACGAGTCTGATTGTATCGATGCCGAGTTCAAGACATTGATCCAGAAAATCCTCTTTAATTTCTTTACCCTGTTCTGCGACTATTTCACCGGTCGATGTATCCACTACATCGGCCGCCAGCATTCTTCCGCTCAGCTTTTTAAATTGCTTAACATCAACTTTAACCTCTTCTTCCAGGTTAAACAGCTTGATGATTTCTTCATTGGTCGAATAACCAATGGCCCTGAGCAACATGGTCACCGGAAATTTCTTTTTACGATCGATGTACACGTACATCACGTCGTTAACATCGGTCGTAAATTCCACCCATGAGCCCCTGAACGGTATAAGGCGCGCCGAATAGAGCGGCGTTCCATTGGGATGTGTTGTTTCCGAAAAAAATACACCCGGCGAGCGATGCAACTGACTGACAACCACACGCTCAGCGCCGTTAATAATAAACGTGCCGCGATCGGTCATGTACGGCATATTGCCAAGATAGACATCCTGTTCGATGAATTCTGTAAAATTGTCCGTCTCGCCGGTTACATCCTTGATCGCCAGGCGCAGTTTGGCCTTGATCGGCACGGCGTAACTCACACCGCGTTCCTGGCACTCGCGAACATCATATTTCGGTTTATCGATATTGTATTCCACATACTGCAATTCGAAATTACCCGCACTATCCGTAATGGGGAAGATCGTATTAAAAACGCCATGAAGGCCTTCTTCTTCCCGTTCTTCCGGCAGGACCCGCGCCTGCATGAAATTCTCAAAGGATCGGGTCTGTACTTCCAAAAGATTCGGATAGTCTTTTGCAGGTGGGATTTCCTGAAAAGAGTAACGATTTATGGTGTTTTTACCTTGCAACGGTATACCTCGTTTTCATGCGTTAATGATACAATGCATTTATTTGAGTTCGATGGTACCGCCAACCTCTTCGATCTGTTTTTTGATATCCTCGGCTTCGGCTTTGGGCACGGCCTCTTTAATTGGCTTCGGTGCATTATCAACCAGCTCTTTTGCTTCTTTTAAGCCCAGGCCGGTAAGCGCGCGCACCACTTTAATCACCTGAATTTTTTTGTCGCCTGTACCCGTTAACATAACATCGAATTCATCTTTTTCTTCAGCGGCTTCCGCACCGGCTTCTCCGGCCGCAGCGGGGCCTGCCGCCATGGCGACTGGAGCGGCGGCTGTAACGCCAAATTTTTCCTCAATCTCTTTTATCAGTTCAGAGATTTCCATCATATTCGCATTTTCCAAATATGCGAGCACATCACTTCTGGTCACTTCTGCCATTGTAAACCTCCAAGTTTAACACGTATTTTATTGGTTATTGTTTGTTTTCTTTTAAAGCGCTCAATGTTCCAAGCAGCTTCTGCATCGGCGCCTGTAAAGTGTTGGCCAGCTTGGTCATGGGCGATTGCAGCATTCCCACAAATTTACCCAATAATTCTTCATGACTCGGTAGATCGGCCAATCCCTTTGCTTTTTCGGCGTCGATCAACTGGCCCTCAAAATAAACGGCCTTTAACCGTAATATTTCCTTCTTCTTATTAAATTCTTTAACAATCTTGGCCGGAACAACGGGATCATCATAGCCTATAATAAACGATGTAACGCCCTGTAAATACTCATCCAGATTCTCGATACCGGCATTGTGCAAGGAACGTTTTGCCAAACGATTTTTTAATACTTTATACTCCACGTTCTGTTCGCGAAATCGGTTGCGTAATTGCGTAACCGTCTCCACATCGATGCCGGTATAATCAGCCAAGTACAGGCTATTCGCCTGCTTAAATTTATCCGTATACTCTTCGACGATTGCTATTTTTTCTGCAGTTGCCATCAGTAAAGCCCTTTTCTTACTTTTGTGAATACGACGATGCACTTCGTTCCAGAAAAATACCCGGTCCCATCGTACTTGAAATCGAGATCGACTTTAAATAGGTCCCTTTTGCCGAAGTCGGTCGTAACTTGATAATCGTGTTAACGAAGGCCTTGATATTTTCAACGATTTTTTGTTCCTCGAAAGAAATCTTGCCGACGCCTGTGTGCACGATTCCGGTTTTATCAACCCGAAAATCAATTTTACCGGCTTTAATCTCTTTAACGGCCGTTTCGATATCATTGGTCACGGTTCCGCTTTTAGGATTTGGCATGAGGCCCCGTGTACCAAGAATCCGTCCCAGTTTACCTACCTGACTCATCACGTCGGGGGTCGCCACGGCAACATCAAATTCGAGCCATCCGTTGTTAATCTTTTCTACGTACTCCTCCAACCCGGCATGATCAGCTCCGGCAGACAGAGCTTTATCCACATTATCTCCCTTTGTAAAAGCCAGGACGCGCACCGTTTTACCTGTTCCGTGAGGCAGGGTTACCGTTCCGCGGACCATCTGGTCCGCATGACGAGGATTTACGCCCAATCGCATCGCAATCTCAACAGTCTCATCAAAACGAGCCGTAGCAATCGATTTCAGCAATTTCACGCCATCGGCAACGGGGTATTCGTTTGCACGATCAATCTTGGCAATGAGTTCACGATAACGTTTACTTCGCTTCATTCTTACCTCATCTCACTTTTAGAAAATTATTCAACTACAATACCCATACTGCGCGCCGTTCCTTCCACAATGCGCATCGCCGCTTCAATACTGGCGGCATTGAGGTCAGGCATTTTCATCTCGGCAATTTTTTTAACTTGATCCTTACTTACCGTTCCGACCTTATTGACATTGGGTTCGCCCGAGCCTTTTTCCAATTTGGCTTCTTTTAACAACAAATCGGATGCCGGCGGCGTCTTTGTTATAAAAGTAAACGAACGATCCCCGTAAACGGTAATTTCCACAGGAATAATCAAGCCCGCTTTATCCTGTGTTTTGGCATTATAAGCCTTACAAAACTCCATTATATTGACGCCATGCTGACCCAACGCGGGGCCGATAGGCGGCGAAGGTTTGGCCTGACCAGCGGGTATTTGCAATTTAATCTTTGCTAGTATTTTTTTTGCCATGGTAATAAACCTCGTTAATCAGTTGTGAGCGCTACTTTTCCAGTTCCACCTGCAAGAAATCCAATTCAACAGGTGTTGGGCGGCCGAAAATGCTAATATTTACTTTTACTTTATTTTTCTCTTCGTTAATTTCTTCAACAAAACCGGTAAAATCGTTAAACGGACCGTCGATCACGCGGATAGGGTCGCCCACTTTATAAGGTACGGATACTTTACCGCGCACTTCCGTTTCGCGACTTTTTTCTATCTTACCCAAAATACTCCGCACCTCCGATTCGCGCAGAGGAACCGGCTCATTCCGGGGCCCCACAAAACTAACGACGCCCGGTGCATTGACAATGACGTGTTTTGTCTGTTTATCCAATACCATTTCAATGAGCATATAACCCGGAAAAAAAACTTTGTTTTTAACGCGCTTTTTACCGTCTTTCATTTCAATAATGTTTTCTGACGGAATAATGATATGCCCGACTTTTTCTTCGATTCCCTGTAAGTTAACTTCATTTTCGATATGCGCTTTTACCCGAGCCTCTTTACCGGAGTAGACCCTTAATGCATACCATTTCTTTTCAGCCACGATTATACACCTCGTGAAATAACGATTTAATAGAAAATTTGCACTAAATTAGAAAAGACCAAATCCGCTAAAAAGATAAATATTGTAAAAACAATACTCACAACGATGACGATAACGGTCGAATTGAGCAATTCTTCCCGCGTCGGCCAGGAAACTTTGTTCATTTCGGTTTTAACGTCTTCCAGAAACTTTTGAATTTTTTTAATCATCGTTTTTTAGCACTCCTTAAATAAAGGCAAAAAAATCAGCAGGCGTGGAGGGACTCGAACCCCCAACCCCTGGTTTTGGAGACCAGTGCTCTAGCCAATTGAGCTACACGCCTAGCTGTCTTTTACTATTTTGTTTCTTTATGCATCGTCCGGGCGTTACAGTTAGGACAAAACTTTTTATACTCCACACGCCCGCTGTGCTTTCTTTTGTTCTTGGTAGTTGTATAGTTGCGATGATTACAGTTTTTACAAGCTATTATTATAATATCTCTCACAACACTTATCCTTCTTTATCGCTCGATTTGCTATTCAATAATTTCCGAAACAACACCGGCGCCTACCGTACGTCCACCCTCACGGATCGCAAATCGCAACTCTTTTTCCATCGCGATCTCTTTTAACAACGTCACCTCGACCGTTACATTATCGCCGGGCATCACCATCTCTACGCCTTCCGGCAACTGGACATCGCCCGTAACATCTGTCGTACGAAAATAAAACTGAGGTCGATAGCCATTAAAAAACGGCGTATGCCGGCCGCCTTCGTCTTTCGTTAATACATAGACCTCGCCTTTGAATTTCGTGTGCGGTGTGATCGAACCCGGCTTGGCTACAACCTGACCGCGCTGCAAATCCTCTTTGTTCACACCCCGCAGCAATAAGCCCACATTGTCGCCCGCTTCGCCGCGATCCAGTATCTTGCGGAACATCTCAACCCCGGTTACAACCGTCTTGCGATGCTCGCCCAATCCGATGATCTCAACTTCTTCGCCTACCGTTACTACGCCGCGCTCAATTCGGCCCGTTCCTACCGTACCGCGACCCGTAATCGAAAATACATCCTCTATCGGCATTAAAAACGGCTTGTCAATATCGCGCTGAGGCGTCGGAATATAATCATCAACAGCATCCATCAATTCGTAGATGCATTTGTTCTTCTCGTCATCCGTCGGGTTGTTCAACGCTTCCAAGGCGCTGCCCTTGATGATCGGAATATCGTCGCCCGGAAACTCATACGAACTCAGCAACTCACGTAGCTCAAGCTCCACTAACTCCAACAGCTCCGGATCGTCTACCTGATCCGTCTTGTTTAAAAACACGACTATGCTCGGTACGTTTACCTGGCGCGCTAACAAAATGTGCTCGCGCGTCTGAGGCATCGGACCATCCGCCGCGCTAACTACCAAAATCGCGCCGTCCATCTGCGCAGCGCCCGTAATCATATTCTTTACATAGTCCGCATGACCAGGACAGTCAACATGGGCGTAATGACGCTTCTCCGTCGAATACTCAACATGCGCCGTCGCAATCGTGATGCCGCGCTCGCGCTCCTCAGGTGCGTTGTCAATACTGTCGAAAGAACGAAACTCCGCCGAACCCTTCGATGACAATGCCTGCGTCATCGCAGCCGTCAACGTCGTCTTGCCGTGATCTACGTGACCTATCGTACCAATGTTCACATGTGGCTTGCTTCTATCAAACTTCTGCTTTGCCATCGCCAAACCTCCGAAGTTACAACCTTAAAAATCTACAAATTTACAAACCGAGCTCACGACCGGACTTGAACCGGTGACCTCATCCTTACCAAGGATGTGCTCTACCGACTGAGCTACGTG
>CAZIVP010000004.1:0-274978 GCA_964542915.1 uncultured Calditrichaceae bacterium
GCAGGTGAACCGATGCCGAATACCGCAATGGCGACAGCAATTGCCAGCTCAAAATCGTTACTGCCGGCAGTGAATGCCACCGTGGTCGTTTTGGCATAAGAAGTACCGATACGCCTGACGAAAAAGAAGGTGACAAAGAACATAAACGCGAAGTAGAGGGTGTAGGGAATCGCAACGCGAACCACATCCAGCGGAAGCTCGATGATTTTTTCGCCCTTCAAAGAAAACATCACAAAAATAGTAAACAACAAAGCAATGGGCGTTAGCAGAGAAACACGCGGAATAAAACGCTTGAAATACCATTCGTCGCCTTTGGTTTTACGGAAAATGGTACTGGATAGCAATCCGCCAAGAAAGGGAATCCCCAGGTAAATCAGAACCGTTACGGCGATTTCCCCGATGGATACATCGACGATCGCCCCACTGAGCCCGAACAACGGCGGCAGGATAGTGATGAACACGTAAGCATACACCGAATAGAGAAACACCTGAAAGATGGCGTTGAACGCCACCAGCCCGGCGGCTAACTCCGAATCGCCTTTGGCAAGGTCGTTCCACACCAGCACCATGGCAATGCAGCGCGCCAGTCCTACCAGAATAACGCCCACCATCATTTCCGGTCTATCCGGTAAAAGAAGAATGGCAAGAAAGAACATTACAAACGGCCCCACAATCCAGTTTTGCAATAATGAAATGCCCAGCAGTTTGAGGTTTTTAAATACCGTTGGCAGCTGCTCATAACGCACTTTTGCGAGGGGCGGATACATCATCAGGATTAATCCGATGGCAATGGGAATGTTGGTGGTGCCAACTGACATGGTATCCCAGAAACCGGAGATAGCAGGCGCCAGATATCCCAGGAACACTCCGACGAACATGGTCAGGAAAATCCACAGGGTTAAATATCTATCGAAAAACGACAACCGTTTACTTACTGACTGAGCCATTTATTCTTCTCCTTCATATTTTGTTCAGAGCCTTTATTTTTACATATTTCCGAAGATTAAACCGGCTGCGATGGAAAAGACGCAGATCAGACCCATATAGGTCAGAGCCTTTTTGTGTCCCATCAGTTTAAAGATAACAATCATGCTGGGAATACTTAATGAATTTCCGGTCAGGAATAAGGTCATCGCCGGTCCGCGATCCATGCCCATATTCATTAAGGTCTGGATGATGGGCACTTCCGTCAGAGTCGCGAAATACATCAAAGCGCCGGAAACCGATGCCACCGCATTGCCTAAGACATTGTTGCTGCCCACGGCCGCTTTGATCCAGGCGTCCGGTACCACCACATCGATGATGCCCGCTGCGAAAATTCCAACGAACAAGTAGGGCAGAATTTTCTTGGTTAAATCCCAGGTTTCCGCCACCCATTCGTAATTATCTTCTTTTTGATATTTGAAGAACACCAGGTATAATAAAGTTAGCAGGAAAAACCCGGCAATGCCGTACTTGATACCCACCGGTATTTGCAACCCAAGAACCACCAGGATCCCTAACTGCAAAAGTAAGAAAGAAGCAATGGTCCAGTTGCTGTACGGTTTGTCTTCTTCCATGCCCATCACAAAATCGTTGGCATTCTTTTCATCGTGTTCATAGTAAATGAATCCTAAAAGCAACCCGACGGTGATGGCAATAATTACCGAAGCTATCAGACGTCCGAAGGCAAAATTCCAGCCGATGGCGTTTCCGGTCAGGAAAATAGCGGTCACGTTAATTGCCGGGCCGGTGAACAGGAAGGCGGCTGCCGGGCCAATACCGGCCCCCCGTTTGTAGATACCGGCAAACAGCGGCAGAATGGTGCAGGAACAGACCGCCAGAATACCGCCGGAAACCGACGCTATCGGATAAGCGATGTATTTTTTTGCCGCCGGACCCAGTAGCTGCAGAATACTGTCTTTTTTGACAAATACCGCAATTGCGCCGGCGATAAAAAACGCCGGCACCAGGCAGGTCAGCACGTGTTCGCGGGCGTATTCATGTAATAGTGTCAGCCCGGAAGTTAATGATTCAATAACCACATCGGACTGTACCGGCATGAAATAAAATGCAAGAAATGCCAGCACCAGCCAGAAAAATTTTTTAGTTTCTCCGTTAATGGCATCTTTTATTTTTAAAACCAGTTGCATTATACCTTCACCTCAACATCATTTTCTAAATTCCACCTTTTGTTCAATAATATCTTTGACATCATTTACAGAAAGCACTTTGCCCTGTGAAAAAACACTTTCATTAATCACCAGTGCAGGTATACGGGCGATGCCATAGCGAATAAATTCTTCGATATCCTCTACTTTTTCCACCGTGGCGCTGTCATCAATTTCCCGGATCGCTGTTCGCACATTGTGTTCCAGCCGCCGGCAATTCCCGCATCTGCTGCCTAAGATTTTGATGTTCATGGCTATTTTTTTTCATTATGATTGAGGATCCAGTTCTTCAAGGTCGCTGCTGTGGGGATCTTACCCTGCAGCACAACCTTTCCATCGAATCCCAATCCCGGCGTGCGCATCACCCCGGCAGCCATCATATCATTTAAATCTTCCACTTTTTCTATATTAATTTCCGCACCAATCTCATTCACTGCTTCGGTAGCCAGTTTGTACAGTTTCTGGCAATTGGCGCATCCCGGTCCGTACACTTGAATTGATTTAATCATTTGTTCCTCCTTTATTAATTTTGTCCTGGTAAAATTTATGAAATTCTGTTTTAATTTCGTTCCGTACCCGCCGGAAGATTTCCAGCACCTCTTCTTTGCTGCCGGTTGCTTCAGCGGGATCTTCAAATCCGATATGAAGCTGTTCTGCCACATCGCCTAAAAAAACCGGACAGGTTTCTTTAGCGTTGTCGCAAACCGTTATGACATAATCAAAGGATCGATCTAAAAACGGATTGACATCTTTGGGATAGCCATCGGAGATGTCAATCCCGACTTCATGCATTACCTGCACCGCTTTGGGATGTACCTGGCTGGAGGGATTGGTACCGGCGGAATGCACTTGCAAATTATTGTCAAACGACTTCAGGAATCCTTCGGCCATCTGGCTGCGGCAGGAATTTCCGGTACATAGTATTAGAATTCGTTTCACTCGCTTCTCCTTCTGAATTCAACAATCATGTTTCGCCAATTGACGAATTATTTGTAACAAAAAAATTAAATTTTGCAAATCTCATATCGATTTATCCGGTTGGCTTTTTGTGCATCTTCCCGGATGATTTGATCGTCTGGTAACCAGTCTGACAGATACGGCAATAATTGCTGTACATACCCGTTGGAGTTTTCCGGATTAAGTTCATAGTTTACCCATTTTCCATCTTTGGTATCGAGGATGAACCCGGCATCCCTCAGAATTGACAAATGTTTGGAAACCGTAGAGGTTGCCAAATCCAATACAGCCGTAATTTCACATACACAAAGGGGGCGGGGGTGGGTTCCCAGCATTTTGAGTATGCGGATACGGTTACTGTCTGCAAGTGCTTTGAATGTTTTTACCAGTTGTCTCATTTTATTCCATCATTTCGTTATTTGTGGAAATATAATATCAAAGGCGCAAAATTCAAAATTTTTTCTGTTTATTCGAAACTTAACACGTCTTTTTCGATGTTATCCTGCATTTCCCAGGAGGCTGCATCATTGCTTCGTCAATGAGATTTATTCGTGCTGAATTTTATTCAAATTTTTAAAGAATTTCACCATTTGGTTTACCTGTCGAATGTATCTCGAACTATATTTATGGTCTCATTATTATAATCATAGGCGAGAAGAAGATGAGCTGCAAACGGGGTCGGGGTGCAGGCGACGAGATGTCGTGGGCTATTGCCGTTGGTAAACGCTCTACGGGTGGGGGGCCTGTACAAAGCGCTACTTTAAAGATATCGGTGACGACAATATAAAGCGGGTCATGCTGCAATATACTGAAAAGCCGACGCTTCATCCCGGGAACATATCCGCTGCCGCTACCGAAGCGCTGCGCAAAGCGGAATTGACGACCGGGCCATTCACAATATTTGCCTCATCGCCGCTTAATTCAATTTTTGCAACTGTATCGCCGACGGGCCGGGTGCAGAGCCGGAAGAGCGTTTTTTGAATAATGCAACGTATGCACGGTTGTTTTTTGCGGGTTGGGGTTTTTTAGGGCTTGTTTCATGACGCTTTGCACGCTTATTCCGAATAGCGGCTTCAATAAGATCCTCTGCCTGTTGACAGGTGATTAACGATAATTAAAATTCCTGTTTTTTACCGGGGATGGTTCAATTTCCGGATGATAAAATTGGGGACCTGGATGGTTACAAACAAAAAAGTGAGGGTATTAATGACAGCAAGACAATCAGGTAAGGCACAATCGGTTGCTGCCGTAATGCCGGCACTGATAGTTATGGAGAGGCCGTTCAACCGTGAAATAAACCGATCCCTGTTTATATGCCTGTTTGATATATTCATAATTTGTATTTATGCCGAAGGCGTGGTAAATCAAACGTATGGACATGGCGGCTACCTTTAATTTATTCGGCTAAAAAATTATTAAGCTATCATGTCCTTATTTTTTTTCTACCCATGTAATCAAGTTCCGGAAGAACCATAAATGTTGGTATTTTGTATACCCGTATAAAGCGCCCGTATATACGATCAATGTTGGGCTTAATGGAATCAATTACAACATGCTATAAAAACGTATATTTGATTTCATGACCTTTTTAAAGTGTACCTATTAATGTTCCGCTTTAACTGACCGATAAAAAATTATGCGGCAAAAATTTAAATAGCGCCTTTTAATCTGAGTGAGCGGAAATGCAAGAAAAGACCATCGACGAGCTTGAAAAGTTCCTTCTCGAAAATATCACCTTAACCGACGACCAATACGAGTCTGTCATCGACAAAATTTCGAATCTAATCGCCAATGAATCTCAATCCAAGCGGCTTTTACTCGATATTTTGGAAGAATACCTGGAACAGTTGCACCACTTGCCAAACATTAATGTCGACAATATTCAAAGCGTATTATCGGACGGTACAACCCAGCAACAATTTAAATCTCTTTTACTTTTTGGAACGCAGGCCGCTTTGATACGCGACAATGCAAGGCTGATCAATAGTCAGCGCGCTGCGATGGATAATTATGCGGAACTGTTACAAGTCGTTTTACACGAGTTCAAAAACACGGCCGCCACCGTTCAAGCTTATTTAAAAGAAATTGAACGCAGTATGCGCAACGACCGTAATGAAGAAGCGTTCGATCATCTGAATTCTCTGGATAATACCAGTAAAAATTTACTCGCCTTAATCGAATCGTTTCATAGTCTGGCTCTGATCGATCAGGGTAAACTCACCATAAACTGGGAGATTATTGACCTTAAGGCCGATGTAATCGAAACCATTGAAGATGAATTAAAGCCGGCCTTGCGTGAGAACACCATCGAATTAAAAACCGAAATGGAACGAGAAGACCGCATTTTCGTGGGTGACCAACAGTTGCTTCACATCGTTTTTCGTAACCTGCTTAATAATGCAATCCAGTATGGCTACCCCGGAAATCCGATTAAGATCAAGATTCATAACGATGCAGAGAACTGGCGGATCTCTGTAAAGAATTTTGGAGCGGTGCCCGAACGGGCATTTTTAGTAAAAATGTTTGAAAAATTCAGCCGTTTTCACGAGGTTAATGAACGAAGCAATATGGGATTGGGTTTATATATTGCCAAAAAGATCGTTGAAATTCACGGAGGCGCGATCGAAGTTGATTCCAAATCAAATGAATGGATTCAATTCCTGATAACTCTGCCGGATAATCGGCAAAAAGTTTTAGATAACGGGAGTACGTGAGAGATGACTAACGAAATTGTTCGTTTTCATGTTCCATGTAACCTGGCTTACACATCGCTGGTTGAAAATTTTGCAAACCTCATCGGGGAATTCATTCGCAAAAATCATCAAACCGATCTGAAAACCGATTTACGCGCCGTACTCAATGAGGTGTTTATTAATGTTGTTAAACATTCCGATACGGCTGCACAAAAAGAAGTGGTCCGGTTCCAGTTCGAATTGAACTTACCGCATTTTTTAATCTCTGTATACGATTATGGTCCGGGTTTTGAAGCGGGCGGTTTTTATCCGCCATATCCGCGTGAAGTGCTCGGCGAGCGCTTTATTCTGAGAAATGTAGTGGACGGAGTTGTTGAATATACCGTGGTGGATCCCTTTGAAATTGTATTTCGATTTGTGAAGATGCATGAACAGGAAAACGGGACCGGTCGTGAAAAAAACGGTTCGTCCGGATTGCGCGACCATGGTTTGGGCTTGTCGATTATTGCCAAATTGATGGATTCGGTAACGTATGCTTACGTGGGGCAGGGAAAATACGATTGGAAGCTGATTAAACGTTTGGGCTAAACAAAACCGTTATGCGACCATGTGTATACGTTAGAAATGCTACACAATTCCTTGCCATTGAAATGTGTCCCCATTATATTTTAAAGTTTCCGTTACATTCACTATTAAGAGAGGGATAGGTGTATGAATACGTCAACGGTGGTCAAAGCATTAACCAGTTTAAGCGAAGACGAACAGTTCTTTTTTGAAACGGTCAAAGAATTTGCGGAAGAGAAGATTAAGCCGCTGGAAAAGAAAATGGATGAAGAAGCTGTTTTCGAAAAAAAAATAATCGATCAGTTTTTTGAAATGGGCTTGATGGGTATCGGCGTGCCGGAAAAATACGGCGGCTCCGAAACCTCTTTCTTTATGTCCGTCTTAGCCGTGGAAGCGTTGAGTTTGGTGGACCCTTCCGCCGGGGTTATCGTGGATGTACAGAACACTCTGGTTAACAATGCCTTTATGAATTGGGGCAGCGATCAATTAAAAGAAAAATATCTGCCGCAGCTTTGCAACGAAAAAGTCGGCGCGTACGCCCTATCGGAGGCCGGCTCCGGCAGCGATGCTTTTGCCTTGAAAACCCGGGCAAAAGACAAAGGCGATCACTGGGAACTGAACGGACAAAAACTTTGGATTACCAATAGCAAAGAAGCCGAAATTTTCATTGTATTTGCCAATGTTGATCCTGAACTGGGTTATAAAGGCATAACGGCTTTTATCGTAGAAAAGGATTTTGACGGTTTCTCCGTTGGCAAAAAAGAGGATAAACTGGGTATCCGTGCCTCTTCTACGTGCGAGTTAATTCTCGAAGATTGTAAGGTCCCGAAAGAGAATGTACTGGGCGAGGTAGGTAAAGGGTACCGCGTCGCCATCGAAACGCTTGATGAAGGCCGGATCGGTATCGGCGCCCAGATGGTCGGGCTGGCACAGGGCGCCCTGGACGAAGGCGTTAAATATGCCAGCGAACGGGAACAGTTTGGAAAAGCGATTTCTGCTTTTCAGGGCGTGCAATTTCAACTGGCGCGCCATACAACCGAACTGGAAGCCGCGCGATTACTGGTCTATAACGCTGCACGACTGAAAGACGAAGGCAAAAAATTCGTCAAAGAAGCCGCCATGGCCAAACTCTTCGCTTCTGAAATCGCGCAGACCATCGCCTCCCTCATGATCGATATCCACGGCGGTTACGGATTTACCCGCGAATACCGGGTGGAAAAGTATTTCCGCGATTCCAAGATCGGTTCGATCTATGAAGGTACGTCGAATATGCAATTGCAGACCATTGCGAAAGAGCTGTTGAAACAATAATTGAATCGTTCGTGCGTGCGGGCGGGATTGATGCACGTAATCCAAAATATCAACCATTCAATGATTCAACCGTTCTTTGCCCGGTTATATTTGTGGTCTCAAATTTATGTAAGAAGGGAGATCCGCAGGGGGCGTTCATCCGTTAAATAATCGTATCCCTGAACTTTTGAAATTGCAATGCGATATGTTCGGCGGGGAGCTCGAAGCGACGGTTCTCGGGATTGAGCTTGATAGGGTAGAAATATTCCTGAAAATCGCCTAATTCGTCGTACCAGTTCAACACAATACAGAAATCGGGCCAGCCGCAATTAACCGTTTTATTATTCTTCTTGCGACGGTGATTCACTTTAATTTCATACTGTTTCAGATCCGGATTATGTCTTTGAATGTGCGGATCGAGCGTAATAAGGGCCCAGTTATTCAATTGAATCTGGCAATAGTCGCATAACGCTTTATGAATGGCCTTGCAGTGTTTTTTCAGGATGGGTTGCAGTTGTTTGGTTGCCGGCGATTCGGTCGTAAATTCGATATGTTTTTGGTCGAAAATTTTGTGGGTTCCCCACCGGATTTGAAAAAGCCAATCGCCTTCGTTGCGTGCATCGGGATTTTCATAGTGATAAAGATGAAAGCTGACCTGGCCCATACGTTCTTTTTCCTGCGGCAAAAGAAGCTGGCAATACGCTTCCAACGCCTCGTTTAAGGCTTTCGTCTCTTCTGCGTTTAATACCTTGACTTCTTTCATAAGATTGATCCATTCATGCCATGCCTGCTTTTACGGCAATTTAATACACAGTGTATTCCAAATGCTAATAAAAATGCAACCGCACTATTCCTTACCGTACTTGCTTATTACGGGCGCCGGTCCTATCTTTAGCGCAAAATTAAAGTAGGCATGATTATGCAATTAATCAATTCCAGAGAACAGTTGATTATCGATTTATACGAGCTTACCATGGCGGCCGGATATTTTGAGCAGAATCATAATCCGGAAGTCTGTTTTGAGCTGTTCATCAGAGACCTGCCGGAACAGCGCAATTTCTTAATGGCGGCCGGACTGGAGCGCGTGCTGGATTATATCGAAAATCTGACGTTCAGTCTCAAACAGGTGGACTATTTACGTTCTCTGCCCAACTTCAAACACATTTCAGATGCCTTTTTCGATTATCTGAATCAGTTTCAGTTCAGCGGACACATATCCGCCGTTCCCGAGGGTACGGTCGTTTTTGCCAACGAACCGCTGGTTCAGGTGCAGGCGCCTTTGATCGAAGCCCAGATCGTCGAGACGTTTTTACTATCCGAGATCAATTTTCAAACGATGGTCGCCTCCAAGGCGGCGCGGGTGGTTTTTGCCGCCAATATGGGCGGCAAACAACGGGGGGTAATGGAATTTGGCAGCCGGCGGGCGCACGGTGCGCAGGCCGGCGTTCTGGCGGCGCGGGCCTCTTATATCGCAGGTTTTATCGGTACCTCTAACGTTCTCGCCGGTCATCTGTATAGCATTCCGCTTTACGGCACAACCGCCCATTCCTGGACGATGGCGTTTAACAGTGAACGCGAAGCCTTTGAAAAGTACTATCAAAAATTCAAAGAGGACGCCATCTTCCTGGTGGATACGTACGATACGCAGGAAGGCATCAAAAATGCCATGGCGATTGCTGAGCATTTCCGTGGTATCCGAATTGATAGCGGCGATTTGTCCAAAGAAGCCAAAATGGCGCGTCAATTGCTGGATAAAAACGGATTTAATGATGTCATGATTGTGTTGAGCAGCGATCTGAATGAATATAAAATCGCCGAAATGGTTGAAAACAAGACGCCAGTTGACGCGTTCGGTGTGGGTACCCAAGTGGCTACCTCGACGGATGCGCCCACCTTGCAGGGCGTGTATAAACTTGTTGAACTGCGCGACCGTGAGGGGCGACACTACCGGGCTAAGTTCAGCCCAGACAAGATTACCTTGCCCGGACGCAAACAAATATGGCGCTTCGTAGACGCCGAAGGAAGGGCGGAATACGATCTGATTGCATTATTCGAAGAAGATTTTTCCGACGAAGCGGAGCCTCTGCTTCGTCCTTATATTCGAAACGGTAAACGGATTGTATCGCGTGAATCGCTGGAAGCTATACGTAAAAGGGCAAAGGCGAATCTGGAACAACTACCAAATGAACTTCGCCAGTTGCATACGAAAAGCGCTTTTGATATACGCACATCAAACCGTTTACAAACCCTGTTACATGACATAAGGGAAGAAATTCAAAATAATGATGGAAATTTTGATGGATAAGACGCGTTCGAGAATATGTGCATTTTTACTGAATGGAGTGGAGTAAGTGCGATATGCCGACAGCTGCATTATATACATTGGGTTGCCGTCTGAATCAGGCGGAAACTGCTATCATATCAAATAAACTGGAACAACAGGGCTATGAGATCGTCGATTATGGCAAGAACGCCGATCTCACCGTAATCCATACCTGCACGGTAACCGAACAGGCAGACGCAAAGTGCCGCCACGCCGTACGCCAGAGTGTACGCCGAAATCCTGACACCTACGTGGCCGTGATCGGCTGTTATGCCCAGATGGCGGTGGATACCATTCGTCAAATCGACGGTGTGGATCTGATCATGGGCAACGAACACAAAATGAATCTGCCCGAATACCTCGACGGACTGGCAAAAAGAGGCGAGCCGCGGGTGATTCATACAAAAAAATTGCCGCGGAATACCTTCACCATCGAAACGCTGGGCATCACCGACACGCACACACGCGCCAATTTGAAGATTCAGGACGGTTGTAATTTTATCTGTTCGTTCTGTATCATCGCTACCGCCCGGGGCCCGGCGCGCAGCCGCTCACTTTCGGATATTGTGCGCGAAGCCCGTCTTCTGGTAGAGCAGGGTTTTAAGGAAGTGATTCTCAGCGGCGTCAATATCGGCACCTATCTGGATGGCCAAAACCGTTTTATTGATATGGTGAAAGCCCTGGAGGGCGTGGACGGCCTGGAACGCATCCGCATCAGCTCCATCGAGCCGACGACAGTGACCTATGAGCTGATCGACCATATGGCTGCATCGCCCAAAGTATGCAACTTTTTACATGTACCGCTGCAAAGCGGCGATGACCGTATTCTGGAATCCATGCGGCGCAAACACGATGCCAGCTTTTTCAGCAAAATCATGAGCTACGCTTACGATACCATCCCCGATGTGGGCCTCGGCACGGATATCATGGTCGGCTACCCCGGCGAGGATGAGCAGGCCTTTAACAACACCAAACGCCTGCTGGCCGATCTACCGATCCCGTACTATCACGTGTTTACCTATTCCGACCGCAAGGGAACCCGCTCCTATAAGATGACGCCGAAAGTGGCGCCGGAAGTTAAGAAAAATCGCCGGAATGTATTGATCGAACAGGGCGACCGGCAAAAATTTACCTATTATCGCTCCTTCATCGGACGAACCATGGAAGTCCTGTTCGAGCAGCCGTATAACGGGCTCTGGCAGGGATTAACGGATAATTATATGCGCGTGGCTGCGGCCGCAGAGGAACCATTAAAAAATGAATTCCGAACCGTTCAAATGAAGGATGTCGAAAACGACCGTATCGTGGGGGAAATTCTGTGAAGAAAGTGTATATAGAGACGTACGGGTGTCAGATGAACGAATACGACACCGAAATCGTCAAAACCATACTCAAAGAGAATCAATACGATTTTACGGACCGCCCGGAAGAGGCGCAGGTGGTATTCCTGAACACCTGCTCCGTTCGTGAAAACGCCCACCAGAAGGTGTACCAGCGCATCAACACGCTCAAACAAATGCGTCGCAATCGCAATGATATCGTTATGGGCGTTTTAGGTTGCATGGCTCAGAATATCCGCAACGATTTACTGGACGAAGAAGTGGGTGTGGATTTGATCGCCGGGCCCGATAGTTACAAAAAACTACCAACAATGTTGAATCGCGTTCTCGATAACGGCGCCCATGAATACGCACTGTCGTTATCGGAATTCGAAACCTACAGCGATATCTTTCCCACACGAGAAGGCGGGGTGAACGCCTGGATTGCCGTAATGCGCGGATGCGACAATTTTTGCACGTTTTGTGTGGTGCCCTACACCCGCGGACGGGAACGCAGCCGGGATCCACGCAATGTGGTCGATGAAACCAAACGGCTGGCCGGCGACGGTTTTAAACAGATCACCCTGCTGGGGCAAAATGTCAACTCCTACCGCTATGAAAATCGCGACTTCGCCGATCTGATTGAGATGGTCAGCGAAGTGGACGGCATCGAACGGATTCGCTTCACGTCGCCGCATCCCAAAGATTTTCCGCCCAAGCTGTTACAGGTGGTCGCCGATAATCCCAAAGCATGCAAACATATTCATTTGCCGTTGCAGGCCGGCAACACACGCGTGCTGGATATGATGAACCGAACATACAGCCAGGAAGCCTTCCTGGAATTGGCGTTTGCCATGCGGGAGAAAATCCCCGGTCTGGCCCTGACCACCGACGTAATTGTGGGATTTCCCACCGAAACCGAAGCAGAGTTTCAAGATACGCTGGATGTGCTGCGCCGCGTGGAATTTGATTCGGCCTTCATGTTCAAATATTCCGAACGCCGCAAAACCATCGCCGCGCGCAAGTATCCCGATGACGTTCCCGATGAAGTTAAAACGTCGCGTATTACACGGCTGGTGGAGCTGCAACGCAATATTTCGCTGAAACGTAATCAACAACATGTGGGCCAAACTTTTAACGTGATGGTGGAAGGTCCGGCGAAAAAGGCCGGACAGATCATGGGACGCAATGACGGCAATAAAATCGTAGCCTTTGATGATATCGGCGCTAAAGCGGGCGATTTTGTCGACGTCAAGATTACGGAAGCCACCACCAATACCCTGATCGGTCGGGCGCTCAAAAGTCCCCATGTTTAGCTACGATCAAGATATCCGGGTCAGCGGCATTGAACTCTGGCTCGACGCCCGGCGGATGAAGCCTTTCGGATTTATCTCACACGCCCACGGCGACCACCTCGCCCGCCACCACAAAATCCTCTGCACGCCGCCCACTGCCGATTTCATTCGCAAACGGCTGAAGATTCGCGAAATCGAAACGCTCGATTTCAACACCCCGTTGCAAATCGATGATTCCGTTATCACGCTCCATCCGGCCGGCCATATCCTGGGTTCAGCGCAAATACGAATCGAAAACGGCGACGGTTCTTTCTTATACAGCGGCGATGTGCGTTCGGGACCTTCAAGAACCGTCGAAGCGTTTCAGGCTGTGAAGGCGGATACCCTCATTATCGAATCCACTTTCGGCGACCAACGCTACCGTATGCCGTCCCGTTGTGAAAGCGAAGAGCGGTTGGTATCAACCTGTCATAACCTCTTAAAGCAAGGATGCATACCGGTGGTTTTGGCGTATACGTTAGGCAAAAGTCAGGAGGCGTTAAAAATATTAAGCGACGCGGCGTTGCCCGTGGCTGTTGATGCATCGATTTTACGTTATGTACCGGTCTATCAAAAATACGGCGTATCTTTTAACGGATATCGTCCATATAGACAAAACGATGCCGAGGGTTGTGTCTGGTTACTGCCCGTGCAAATGCGCTTCCGGCGTAACGTCCGAAAGCGCAGGGATGCCTGTTTAATCTATTTATCGGGTTGGGGCATGGATCGCGGTACATCCAGACGATTGCAGGTTGATGAGGTGATTCCGATGAGCGATCACGCCGATTTTAAGGAACTGCTGGAGATCATCGAAGTGGTGGGTGCCAAACGGGTGTACTGTACCCATGGTTTCCCGGCGTTCGTGGAGACGCTGAGGGCAAAGGGCGTCGATGCGCATTATTTGGGAGAGGGCATGTCTCTTTAAACATTAAAGGTTTATCGACCATGCGTTTGCATTACGGAAAATTGGAATATTTTCGTAATGGAATAAAGGAAAGACGTGGGTATAGGGATTGTAATGTATGGACATGATCTAAGAGCCTCACAAGCAGTTATGAGACATGCGCCCAAAAATCCATTGCTTTTTTTGAAGCGTTTTCATATCATTTGCTTACGTGTTTTTAGACCAAACTCAATCGGAGCAAACATGATTTCTGCGGTAAAAATGCCTAACCTTTTGCCAATGGCCTATTTAATGCCGGTATACCATCTAATCTTACCTTAATCAGTGAGAGTTTATTTTGATAATATGCTTTAAGTTGTATAATTTCAAACAACTAAAAAACAAAAAGAATATCTCATTTCAGGACGAATTAGGTTTATGGCTATCAAATATGAACTCACAAATCAGATCATTACCAGCCATGCTGGCTTGGCTAAAACAGGCGACTGGTTGAATGATATCGATTTCTTTGCCTCTGTAAATCGCGTATCCCGTATCAAAAAACGATCGGGCATGGTCAGTGCCAGCTAATCCCTGAGGTTTCCATCGATACTTATTGGACCAATCTGGATGTGGATGCGGATCGGATCGAATCGCTATATCATGATCATGGTACCTGCGAGCAGTATCATAGTGAATTCAAAACGGATCTGGACATGGAGCGGCTACCCTCGGGCAAGTTTGAAACCAACAATTTGCTGATGTATCTGGGTATGATAGCTTTTAACCTTTTGCGTATGATGGGCAAACAGGTTCTAAAGAAAGGTAAAGCGCCGGGCAGTCGTCGTGGAAATCGTCTCCGTATCCGTAGCGTATTACAAAATCTGATGTACATGGGAGCGCTGTTTTTAAACTGGGCAAAGCACAAAATACTGAGGCTCTATTATAAAAACAGATGGAGCGAAGCCATGATGCATATCTAGTTAAAATTTTAATGAAAGAATAGAATCAAGGGCTAAGTCTGTCCAAAACCAAAAAAATGGGACAAAAAAAACATTATTAACCGATAAATTATGAAACAAAATTAAAGATGTGCTCAATCCTGAGCACATTTTCAAAAAAATAGGATAAAATTTTGTAGGAAACCCTCATTTCAATGAAATTTCACTGATTCAGGTTTGATTTAATCCTACAACGGTCGTAACACCTGCAGCGCCTGCCAACGCCATTTAACTAAAGACCGGCTTTAAAAATATATGTACACACTTTTGCAAGGGTGCAAATTAATAATCATTTCTATTTTTAAAGTTGGGAGGTTCATAATGGGAAAAATGAGTCTATTCATTTTGGTTAGCGTATCGCTATTAATTTTGACCGGTAAGAACCTTTTAGCCGCTAATAAATCCGTTGAAGCGCCGGAGGCGGGCGATACCTTTATTTTTTCCAAACGAGATCGCGGTTTTTACGAACGCCACTCGAAATTCACGGCTACCTGTCAGATGATCGGCGAGCACGCCTTCATGTTCGCTGAAGACGCCCATGTAAACGATGTCTATGGAAAGGAAATCGACGGCGTATATAAACTATTTGCCGCCACGACCCGCGGCGTGTTTGTCAGCGAGGATCTGGGCGACGCCTGGCGTTATTTGAGTCAGGTATATGAACTGCCAACGAGTATCGATCCTGAACATACCAATCCGCTCGGTGAAATCTTCATAAGCTCAAATCCGGAGGGCGATATGTTGATCGCGGGCAACCATCATGGCTTGCATCTCTCGACGAACGGCGTTACTGATTGGGTACAACACAACTCGCTGCCTTCTTCGTTCCAATATCACGGCATTCGATACGACACCACGAACGGAACGAGCGAATTTAATTCATCCAAATTCGTGGCCGGCGAGAACGGTTTATATTACTATGACGGCAGCTTACAATTTATGAATAAAAACATCAGCAAGGGCATGCCGATCAACTTAAACCATTTTGCTTCTGTTTTTGATATGGTTCTAATTCCAGACTCCGTTCTCTATTTAGCGACCGAGATCGGGCCGTTCAAAGGCTGGATCAATGAAGCGGATGAATTTTCATGGCAACCGTTGCTCAAACGCTCCATACCATTTACCGTTGAAGACGGTGAAAACAGCGATAAAATGGAATTAACCATTGAGGACGACGAGGTCGATCCTTCTTCCCATCTTTTTATTCATGATCCCTCATCCGGTGCACGCTGGTCGGGGAATCCCTTCTATGCCGGTGCAAGCGGCGATTCGTCGCTGCACATAACGATCGATGAAACCAATCTCTATTTTACGGGCCGATTTACCGGCGATTATGCCACGCTTGATGCGAACGATTTGGAAATCGTTATCTCGACCGGATCGAACACAAAACACATAGAACGAGCGGCTGACGGTACGATTTACTTTGCCACGGAAAACGATATCTTCGAACTGACGACGGAGCATTCGGTGGCGAATCTTAATTTTGGTAATTTTAAAATCAACGATCTTTATCTGAACGACGCTGAACTTCTGGTTGCGACCGATAGGGGCTTGTTCGCCGCCCAGGTCGATAACATCAACTGGCAACGGCAAACGCCGACTTTGAGCGACGGCCTTGGCGTCGAAACCCAACATTTTAAAACATCCAGTATTTTTGAAATGCCCGCCGGCCGGCCAATTCGTTTTGGGCAATACGTTTGGCGGCATTCTGAAAGGCGCGGGTCAGAACTGGAAGAGCGCCAATATCGGTTTGATCCACCGCGGCACCTCGCTGAAGGCGGTACAACGCACGATCAATTCCTTGGACGATTCCACCCTGGCCGACCCCACCAAAGGTATTTATGAAATGACAACCGATTATTTTGGCGAAACGACCGATGTGGATGGGTTGGATAAAGTGTTTATCCTCATTACCGATTTAATCGATTCATACTTTCTACTGGCAGGGAATCAAGCGGATTATGACTTTTCCCGTTTTGATCCGATTGATCAAGAATCAAAGACCGAAACGCCGCAAAGCAATCAACGCGATCTGCTCTATTTAGACAATAACCCTGTAAAAATTTCCAAAGATATGGACCCGAATTTATTGCCCAACGATGCCGATCGAATCGATAGTTTAGCAGTGAAGCATCAGGCTGAAGCGTCCCTGGCGCATGCGCTTCTCCGCATGATTCTTTACAATTACGACCATGATGAAGAAGAGTGGCTGGCGGAAGGCATGGCCATGTGGGCGCGTTGGATCAACGGTTATAAATTTTACAGCAAACCGTTGGAAACCGGTTATCTCAATTTAACCTCGTAAAACCCAAAGATCGTAATAATCTTTTAACATGGGGCGATGACCGGTACCTGTACAACGAACGTGAATGGTCTTTTGCTTTCTTTACCTATTTATTTGAAAAATATCTGCAAATCCAACCAAAAGTATTCTATTTTCTAAGAACTGAACATAATGGTATCGACAATGTCGAATCCTTTACCGGTGTGGATGATTTTGAAGAAGTCTTTAAGAATTTCTGTATCACGATGCATCTGGACCGGTTTGAAAAAGAGTACGAGGGTGGGCGCTATGCTCTTGAGGCCATCGACTTAGAAGCACGATGGTTACCTCCTAATTGGGGATTCCTGCCCGGAACCGAACCGCCGTATCATTACATCATACCGAATTGGTCCTATTTTACATTGTTGGCGGAAGGATATGATGGTGTTCAGGATAATGCTCCGCTTTTGGAAGATTTTGTCTATTTTAAGGGCGATAGTCTGTCTCAATACCATTTGGTCCTTATTAAAGAAAAAGATGAGGAAGCGACGGCCTCGGAAATCACTATCGAAACGTACCAACCGGATGAATTTAATGAGGTCGTTATGGATATTTCCGATTTTGGCGATCCGGGCGACCCCTACCAGCTTCTAAAAATCATCACGATACCAACCGATAGGGATGATGCTTATAAAGGAAAGATCATTTATTCCAATGATCCGGACGATTACAAAGCGCCCCCGGAAGATCTACAGGCAATCAGCAACCAGTATGAGAAGATTACGGTGCGTTGGAAAGAACCATGGTTAATAAGCGATTATGGCTATCTTTATAAAAAACCGCAATTTGAAAATGAACGGGAACTTAAGAATTTTGTCTATGATAAAAACCGGCATGAAGTGAACGCGGAATTAATGAATCAATTTGAAGGCTACAATGTTTACCGATCCGAACAGGAAGGCGGGCCGTACGAGCAGATCGCTACGGCTCTGGAAAAGGCAACGTTTGTTGATTCATTAATCGAGTCCCAGAAAACTTATTATTAAGTCGTTTCCGCCGTTTACGAAAATTCAGGTGAAAGCGTTTATTCCAATGAAGACGCCGCCGCCAGCGGCGATGGCACGTCCGGTATGTTGATGACAACCAGTAATTTCGGTCGATACGGAGATCCGAACGCCGAAAGTACCGACAGACCAAGCGCCGAATGGCCGGCCTTAAGTCAAAAAAATTACCTTTGGGAAGGACGTTTCTGGGTCGGCGCCCAGGTGGACGGAGAAATCCGGGTCTCGCATGCCGATTATGGAAGTTATGAATGGTATCCGAACGGCAATCCCAATCTTTCTGAAAGTATTGTTTTAGGTATTGAACAATACGAAGTGGACGTGAGCTACCAGGACACCAATGAAAGCTTTCACTCCACAGCGCCCCTCAATTTGAAGGTTTTGGAAAAGTCGCGCGTCTGGCAGCCACGACAGCACCCCGAGCTATCGGAAATGATGCTCACCGAACAACAGCTCATCAATATCGGCGATCAAATCCTGAACGATCTCTACATTAGCTGGGTCTTTGATTTTGATGTTGGTATGGTTTATGACAATACGAGTCCTCATATCGACGATCTCGTCGATTACGACGGATATGACGGCGCCGACACGGATACCGACAAAAAAGAAATTGTCGAGAACTATGACTGGAACAACAACGGCATATTGGACGGCTACGATGCAAACGGCATTCCTTACGGCTGGCGATATGTGGGCTCCCGCCAGCGTCCGAATCCCAATTATGATTCAAATAAAATCCATCCCGACGGCTATCCCGATGAATTTCAAATCCTTTTCAGGGACGGCGACACTTTACGTGTATCGCGCAAAACCAGCTACATGTATGATGCGGATAACCCGGCAACGCCTGAAGACGATACAATCGAAAAAGGTAAAATCCCCGGCTTTATCGGCGTACGTTTACTGAATGCTCCGCGTAACAAAGTATCGGGCCATCAATGGTGGAATTGGGAAACCGATCCCGGATCGGACAAAGAAAAATATCAGTATATGGCTAGAACCCATCCGGCCAGCGAGGGGCAACAATACCGGGATAATCCCTTAAGGCTGGGCGCCGATCCCTTTGATTACCGTACCATGACCACCACCGGCCCTTACCGGAATTTTGCTCCGGGCGATACGATTAACCTCGCGTTCGGCGTTATCGTCGGTAAAGGGTTGGAGGGAATGCGTAAAAATGCGGACTATCTGGCTGCGCACTACAAAGAACTGGCAACGATTCCTGTTTCCATCGGTGATGGTATAGCTAAAAAAACTCCCAGGCATTACCAATTGGGGCAGAACTATCCCAATCCCTTTAATACAACCACAAGAATCGAATATGAATTACCAAAAAAGAATCATGTTACCATTGACATTTTCAATGTTCTCGGTCGGAAAATGAAAACGCTTGTGGATAGACCTCATAAAGCCGGACGCTATGAAGTGATCTGGGACGGTGCCAACGAACGAGGCTCCACGGTCTCCAGCGGCCTCTACTTCTACCGGTTGAAGACACGCGACTATGTGGACGTTCGACGCATGCTGTTGATTAAATAGCCGGGCGGTTCAACAATAAACATGCAAAACCATAGGCGGCTACCCAAACGGGCGGCCGCCTTTTTTATGACCAGGGGGGGCGCCGTCGCAACCGTTCGACGCAACTCCATTTTTATTTTAGAGCCCGATTCATTATTTTTGCCCTTCGCTCAATAAAAACCGAAACGGATATGGAGGCGGCATGGCGTTTCATTTGAAGAAGTTCAAGGTCCCCAACACCCTGGTACTCATCTTTTCCATCATGATGGTTGCGGCCGTTCTGACCTGGTTCGTACCCGGCGGCCAATACGAACGGCAGGAGAAAGAGGGCCGCGAACTGTTGGTTCCCGAATCCTACCAAACAGTGCCCAACGAACCACAGGGACTGTCTGCATTACTGCAGGCGCCCATTCGCGGCTTTATCGACGGCAGCCAGATCATCGCCTTTATCCTGATTGTCGGCGGCGCCTTTATCGTCATCCAGCGCACCGGCGCGGTGGACGCCCTCATCCGGCGCATTGCCCGGGCCCATGCCCAATCCAGACTGATTCAGATCATACTCATTCCGCTGGTGATGCTGATCTTCTCCCTCTTCGGATCGGTTTTCGGCATGAGCGAGGAGGTCATTCCTTTCATCCTGATTTTTGTGCCGCTGGCCGTTTCGCTGGGTTACGATTCCATCGTGGGCGTGGCCATGCCGTTTGTGGGCGCCGGCGCCGGCTTTGCGGGCGCCTTTCTCAATCCCTTTACCATCGGCATCGCCCAGGGCATCGCCGAATTGCCGCCGTTCTCCGGCATGATATACCGCATCATCATCTGGGTGATCGTTACCACCGTCGCCGTCACGTTCGTGGTGATTTATGCCCGTCGCATTAAACGCAATCCGCAGAAGAGCATTACGCATGATATCGATGAACACTGGCGCGAACACGTGCGTAATAATCACGATTCCGATGAGAATACGGAACTGTCCCGCCGGCACGCTACGATATTATCCATTTTCGGTCTCGGAATTCTGTTGCTGATCGTCGGCGTGGTCGGATTCGAATGGTATATCAACGAAATCGCCGCCCTCTTTTTCGGGCTGGGCATCGCCATCGGTCTGGTGTCGCACATGAATTTGAATCAACTGGCGGAAGCCTTCATGGAAGGCGCGCGGGAACTGGTCGGCGTGGCTTTCATCATCGCCTTCGCCCGATCCATACTGATTATCGCCTCGGACGGCCAGATCATCGACAGCATTTTGCACGGCCTTTCGACGCTGGTCAGCGGAACACATCCCATCATCGCTGCGCAGTTGATGTTTGTGGTGCAGAGCATGATCAATATCTTTGTACCTTCCGGCAGCGGCCAGGCCGCTCTGGTCATGCCGATCATGGCGCCGCTGAGCGATCTGCTGGGGCTGACGCGCCAAACCGCGGTGCTGGCCTACCAGATGGGCGACGGATTCACCAATCTGATCATTCCCACTTCGGCCGTAACCATGGGCGTACTGGGCGTGGCTAAAATTCCCTATGAAAAATGGTTCCGCTGGATGTTGCCGCTGCAGGTGATTCTGTTCACGCTGGCGCTGCTGTTGTTGATTCCGCCGGTGTTGATGGGATGGGGACCGTTTTAAGTAGTCAGAGAACACCTTATTTGATGAAATAATGGAATAATGGGGAATTGGAATGATGGATGAGTGCGTCCCAAAGCCATGGTTACCCCGCATTTTGATGAATAATCAATATTGATGAATCATATGACGGTTCTCCGAACCTTTTCTGAATTTCATGCAATTCATTATTTATTCTACAAAGATTGCGGCGCTCCGCGCCTGATGATTATTCCCTCAATTTTAAAGCAAACGGCATTTTAGCATGCGTCCTTAATACAGTATTCATTATACAAAAGGGCGCGGAGCGCCCGTTATATATATAGCATGTCGGAATCTCCCAAAAGAATAGGACCGAAGGTGCAACGCACCGTGATATTATCCATATTTGTCTCAATCCGTAAAAAAATCAAATAAGTATGCATCATTGTAATCGATCTGAAATTTGTGAAGTAATTCCAGATATTCTTCACGGAATGTTTTAATCCTGTGATGCGATTCCTGGTTAAGAACATATCTTACAACGGTATCCAGCTGCGAATGGGAATATGTGAAAGCTCCGTATCCTTTTTGCCACTTGAAATTAAACTGCGTAAAGTTGTTTTTTTTAATCCAGTGATTACTTGAAGTTTTAATTTGCTCAACCAGTTTTGGAATGGTTTGATTCGTATTATAACCAATTAAGATATGTACATGATCGGGCATTGATCCGATTGCAATTAATTTATGTCCGTTTGCTTGAACAATGCCTGTAATATATTTTTCAAGATATTGTTTCCATGATTTTTGAATTAAAGCCTGTCGATTCTTAACTGCAAAAACAAGATGAAAATACGCCTTAACAAATGTATCTGCCATGTTTATACTCTAGATTTAATTTTTACAATTTATCTGACCCTCTACTTTTCGTATGTCTGGTTGGATAATTTTTAATATTATTGTTCTCCGAACCTTTTCTGAATTTCATGCAATTCATTATTTATTCTACAAAGATTGCGGCGCTCCGCGCCTGATGATTATTCCCTCAATTTTAAAGCAAACGGCATTTTAGCATGCGTCCTTAATACAGTATTCATTATACAAAAGGGCGCGGAGCGCCCGTTATATATATAGCATGTCGGAATCTCCCAAAAGAATAAGACCGAAGGTGCAACGCACCGTGATATTTTCTTTGGATTTTGGTGAAGAAATCAGGAAATGAACCATTGCACGGTTATCCGCACATAGTTTCATTTCATGGATGATTGATTATCTCCAATATTTCATCATTGCATTCTTTCTATCCTTCCAACGGTGGAATGTCCGCCTCGGGAATGGGACCCAAATCCGAGGCCGCGCAATTGTCTTGCACCTGCTGATCCGTCTTCGCACCCGGGATAGCCGTATGGCACGCCGGATGGGAGATGCAAAAACGCAAACTGACCTGCGCCATGGTCTGATCGGAGTATTTCCCGAACAGCGGTTTCATGTTATCCAGTTTCTTGAAGTAATCGTCCAGTTTTTGCGGCGAGAGATTCATATTGCGGTGGTCGTCGTCGGAAAAGGTGGTTTCGCGGGTAAACTTACCGGTCAGAAAACCGAACAGCAGCGGAATGCGCACGATCACGCCGACGCCGTAAGTCAACGCTTTGGGAAACAGCACCTTTTCCGCTTCCCGTTCCAGCAGATTGTAGCGCACCTGAATGCTGTCCAGCAAATCGTGATGGCGATCCAGCAAGTGCGCCTGCGCCGTTTCCTGGAACGATTGGATGCTCAGACCGGCGTGACGGATTTTCCCGTCGCGTTTCAACTGCTCCAGCGCCTGCCACGGTTCGTCCCGTTCCAGTTTATCCAGATCCGGGCTGTGCAACTGCAAAATGTCCAGCGCCTCCACGCCAAGACGTTTCAGGCTTTGTTCGGCGGCGAAGATGATGTAATCTTTCGTGTAGGTCTGTTTGATCGCGCCATAGCCCTGGTCGTCCTCGTCCGTGGCGTTGTAAAAATCGTTGCCGGCCTTGGTGGCGATAACAATATCCTTTTTACCGCGTTCTTTTATGATCTCCGCGATCAGTTCTTCCGAGTGCCCGAAACCGTAAACATCGGCCGTATCGATCAACGTTACGCCGCGATCGAGCGCCGCATGCAAGGCGCGTTTGGATACGTCATCGTCGGTTTTGCCCCAGTTCGTACCGCCGATAGCCCAGGCGCCGAACCCGATGGTCGATACCTGCGGCCCACGTTTGCCTAATTGTGTGTACTGCATTTTCATTCCTTTCTTATTTTTACATACCGGTGTTGGAAACTTTATTTTATATATGTCAGCTCTTAAATTAATAAAAATATACAAACATCCCAATTCGGAATCGCCTTATGGCCGGAGAGCACTTTAACAAAATATCCAGGCGCAGTTGGTTCAAAACCCTCTATCGTTTGTTGTACGGCCTGCTGGCAGGAGTGTTGTTCTATTTGAACAGCGGATTTCTGCGCTACATCCGTCCGGACAGGCGCACGGTCGAGGTACCCTTGGGGGACATCACCGGCGACGTCTGGCGCCACGGGGCGTTTTATATCAACCGGCGCAGCGAACCGTGGATCGTGATTTCACGGCGATGCACCCACTTGGGCTGTACGGTACAGTTGAACGACGACGGGCAAACGATCGCATGCCCCTGTCACGGCAGCCGCTTTAATCTGCGCGGCGAATATTTGCAGGGACCGGCCGGTAGGGATCTGGAACGATTGCCTTATACGATAACCGATAACGACCGGTTAAAAATCGAAATCAGTTCCTGAGGTTGGAAGGAAAGCGCATTTTCATTGGTTCAAAAGATCAAGATAGAATGAATAAAAATCATATACATACATGCACGATGATCGATGTGCGAAACAATCAAACATAAGCCGCAAATCGTTCGGAAAGGTGTAACACGATCGCATATATGAAAGCGGATAAAATCTTCGAACCGAGTTTGTGGATGCCCGGTTGGGGCCAGATCGCGCTCAGTTCATTGCTGCTGGCGCTGATTTCGGGCATACTACTGATACCGGCCTTCAATTCCCACGGCGAACCGTTTCGTTCCGTCAGCCAGTTGACGTCCGCCCATCCCTTCGGCTATTTTTTACACAGCATACACGCCTACGCCGGCGATCTTTTTCTGATCGCCACGATCGTCCACACCATCGAATATCTGTACAAACGTGCCTATAAAAGTTACCGCTTTAAATCCTGGTTCTGGCTGGTTTTACTTCTGATTGTTTCGATCCTGGTGGTGTTCAGCGGATTTTTAAGCATCGGCAGCAAAGAGAGTTGGTCGGCCGCCCATATCTTCGAGAATATCCTGGCGTCCGTTCCGGCGTTCGGTTCGGCCCTTGCCGTCTTCTTCGCGCAATTCAATCGCACCGCCAATCCCTTGTCGGTGATCTATCTCCATCATGCGGCGACGTTTTCCATCTTGACGGTGGTGTTGACCTATATGCACATCCGCCGTTTAAAAGCGGAGCGTTACGCCTTTGTTTACACGTTTTTACTGTTGACGGTCGTTTCGCTGCTGTTTCCTTCGGCCCTTGGGATACCGCCCGACGGCGTGACCAACGTGGTCAAGGGGCCCTGGTATTTTGTGGGGTTACAGGAGACGTTGTCCTGGCTGCCGGTATGGCTGGCCGGACTTTTACTTCCTTTGATAGCCATGGTGCTGATCGCGGTTTTGCCCAAAATGAAACGGAACGATTCCATTGGACTCTATGCGCTGGCTCTGCTGACTATTTTTTATTTAATCGAAAGCTTTATCGGACAATTTCTCAGGGGAGAAGGATGGCGGTTGATTTTGGGTTGAGAAGGGTAGTAGCATCATTGTTTATTGTGATCCTACTGGTCTTGTTTACGATCATGGTATGGCATACGCCCCATCCTCGCGAAGAAAACGCCGGCGCGCAGCGGCCCGACCGTTGCCTGGCGTGCCATGACGATGTGCGCGCCATGAGCGAAGCCCATCCGGTTGAGGATTTCGGTTGCGCCGTTTGCCATCTCGGCAATGCACAAGCGAAACAGCAGGATAACGCGCACGCCGGCATGGTCATCAATCCCTCGGATTTACGATGGGTGGATCGCACCTGCGGCCAAACGGACTGCCACCCCGATCTGGCCCATAATGTGAACCAATCTATCATGACCATCAACAACGGCCTGGTTTCGGCGACCCTTTACCAGTGGAATGAGCGCTCCTCGCCGGACGACTCGTCGCTGGCCATCACGGAAATACCCGACACCTCACTGGCCACCTCGCATTTGCGCAAAATGTGCGCGGGCTGCCATGTGGGCAAAGAGACCGGCGATTTCCCCGGCGAACCGGGTCAACGCGGCGGCGGCTGCAACGACTGCCACATCAGTGATACAGATTCCGATCAACATCCCTTGTTGACGGTGTATATGGGCATCGACGTGTGCGAAAAGTGTCATAATCGCTCCAACCGAACCGCGCTGAATTATCAGGGCAAATTCGAATCGGAAGGCTACGGTACGCCTTACGAACAGGGCAACCGCAGCGGCAAGACGCTCTCCGGCGGCCGTTTTTACTATCACATTACGCCGGACGTGCATTTTGAAGCAGACATGGTCTGCATCGATTGCCACACGGCTGAAGGCGTCATGGGCGACGGCCGGCGCCACGCCCACCTGGAAACACAGGTGCAGGTACGGTGCGACGATTGCCACCGGGCGCAGTTCGCCAAACCGGCCCGGGATAACCTCGCCTTCAAACTGATTTCAGTTAATGAATATTTCGGATTGCCGCCGGATTCCATGCTGGCCCGCAGTAGCGGCGGCGCTTTTTTGACCAACGTCGTGAAAACGGACAAGGGCGTGCAGCTTGTTCGCAAACGGGACGGCGAGCGACTTACGGTAAAACAAATCGATTCCAAACGGGCCTGCAATCTGCCCGGGCACGAGCGCATGTCCTGCCAGTCCTGCCACAGCGCCTTCACGCCTCAATGCTACGGCTGCCATGATGTGTACGACCCGTTAAAAAAACAGATGGATAAGGTTTCCAAAGAGGAAACGGCGGGCCACTGGGAGGAAGGGCGTTCCTATCTGCGTTTCGAAGAGTCCACGCTCGGCATCGACCGCGGCGATCGTATTATGCCGTTTGCGCCGGGCTGCCAGGTGTTTATGACCGAACTGGATAAAAAACACGACGTCAAAACATCGCGGACATGGCTGACCATGGCCGCCTTTGATCCTCATACCACCCGAAAGGCCGTCGCCGGATGCATCGACTGCCACGGCAGCGCCAAACGGCTGGGACTGGGCAAAGGCCGCTTTTACGCGCACGAAGGGACGATGCGATTCAGTCCGACGTATCAAAGCCGGGAAGCGGGGCTGGGAAACGTTGCGCCGGAATCGATGGTGGACGTCAACGGGCGACCCCTGCAGCGCATGGCGCGGCGGCAAAGCCGACCCTTCAATGAATCGGAAATGAAATCCATCCTCGCCGCCGGTCTGTGTGTGGTTTGCCACAATCGCTATGAGGATCCCATTTACCGCAATTTCGAGCGCAGTAAACAAATCTATCTCAATAACAAACAACTGCCGTGTTACCGATGATGCCTGTGAATAATAGACCGTTTTTACTGATCGGGCTGCTGTTGATGCTCCAAACGCTGACGGCGCAGCCGGCCGAGAACTGCCGTTCCTGCCACAAAGCGATGCAAGCCAGTTGCGGCCTGACGTGCGCCCAGTGCCACCGTTCACCCAATGCAACCCTCCAACCACCGTCGGCGGAGCGGCATCCAGCCGTTATCCCCAATCCTTCACGGGAACAATGGTGGCAGGAGAAATGCGTTTCCTGCCACGCCGATATCATCAAACGCTTTAAGAACAGCCTGCACTATTCGGCCAACGGCATCATCAGCCAGACCCGTTATCTGTGGGGCGCGGCGGACGCTTCGCCACAGAAAACCGAACCGCAGGCCTGGAAGCGCCTGCAACGGGTGGGCGCGCTCAAATCCAGGCGACTGCCCGATCTGGCCGATCATCTGCTGGCCACAAAGTGTATGGCTTGCCATTTTGAAGCCGACGGAAGAGAAGCCTCGGTCGGACGCAAACGGCCGGCCGGTTGCGCCGCCTGCCATATTCCTCTGGATCAGGAAAACGGGAAACCGTTACACGGCCATCGTATGCAGAAAACGGTGGGCGATACGGTCTGCCTGACCTGCCACAGCGGCAACTATGCGGGCGGCGACTATTACGGCTATTTTGAACACGACTATAATGAAGAATATGCCACGCCGTTCGCCGCACAGCCGCGTTTCGGCGCGTACCAGCACCGCTTGCAGCCCGATGTGCATCAACAGGCCGGTATGACCTGCATGGATTGCCATCAACTTGACGATGTAAAGGGCCATGCCTCGAAGACGGCGGCGTATGAGGGTCAACATGCGGCCGTTCGTTGCAGCCATTGCCACGGCGGGTTCAATGGCACGACAAAGCTCCGCGTGGCTGCAAATGAGGCCTCCGCCTTTGATACGACGGTAATCGCCCATAAATCGTTTCACCGCAATGTGCGCTGCAGCGCCTGCCACGCCCGCTGGTCGTATCAGGATTACGGACTGCATCTCTTTCTGGATGAGAGCGACCATTATACGTTATGGGAAGATGTGATATATCAGGGCGACCAATCGGTCATCGACCTGTTGACGGAGCAGTTAACCCGGCCGAAGGCGGAACGCACGCCGGCCCTTTCCCGCAACCGTCTGAGCGGCGAGCAGGTGGCGGGCGTCTGGTACAAGGGCTGGACCTTCCGGCGCTGGGAGACGCCCGTCCTGGGTATCGGCGCCGACGGCCGTTACCAGATCATCCGTCCCTTGTACCAGTATTTTATCACCTATGTGGACAGCAGCGACAACGTCTGGTACGATTCGGTCAAACCGCGCACGGCAGAGGGCGCTATGGGCTGGAGCTGGGACGGCTATGTTCCGCATACCATTGACAGAAGAGGGCGGCGCTGTGAAGGCTGCCATGGCAATGCCAAAGCGGCGGGAATGGGTATGCAGTTGGGCGGCGAAACAGAGGCCGCCCACGCCATTACGATTCCATCGTCGCCGGCGATCGGGGGTGCGTGGCTTTTGAATAAGCAAGAGCAAAAACGGTTAATGGAGCCGTCGGCGCAATACCGTAGCTGGCGCGCCGAGCAATGGCGTCGCGAAGGGGCGGAGGAGTGGCTGCGGTGAAGAAAGCGGGTGTAACCCGATGCTGAGCTTATCGTTATGCGTGCAAATTTTAAAATGCATTTACAATCGGCCGTTATCTCGAGTGCAAAAATACCATTTGGTTTTTGCAGCGGGATTTTTAAATCATTAAATTTACAAATTAATATTTGTGTCGAATATTATAATAAATGTAGACACAACCATTTTTTAGAAGAATTGAAATTGGCTCAAAAAACGGAATTTTCCCACAGGAATGCCTAAGACAAAAGTTCCATACTTTTATTTCGTACTATATTATTGCAAACCGTCCCATCTTCTATTTCATCGCCAATCGATACCATTGTCCTTAAATTTTAATGGTTGTAGAATAAGTTAACAACCGATCCTAAAGCGCCGCTGCAATACGCTCTTTCGGGTATAATTTTCACTATTAGGAGCGCCGGCGTTTTTATAGAAAATCTGTAAAAATACGGCGGTGCATGCACCTTTAAATGCTTATAATGGCTTACTTCTTGTACAAAGATCACGGACGCTCTGCGTCCTCTAAAACAGGTGTATTTTTCACTATCCGGTAATAGAAAAATTCTTTTTTGTTGAAGCGCACGATTCTTATTCACCATATAGGCGAGACTCAAAAAGCACGCCGCCGCGCATTCATGATTTACCGCAACAAGATCATTTTACCTGTTAAACGGACGCCCGTTTCGCTCGACAGACGGCAGTAATAAACGCCGCTTGCCAGACCGCGCGCCTCGAAGATCGCCGTATGCTCGCCGGCCCGCAGGCGGCGATTCAACACGGAACGCACCTTCTTCCCCAGTAGGTTGTACACGTCCAAACGGATGTTCGCGGGCGCCGGCAAATAAAAGCGGATCACCGTCGAAGCGTTAAAGGGATTGGGATAGTTCTGACGCAGCCGGAAATGCGACGCCCTGCCGTGCATGGATTGTTCATGCAATCCCATCGCGGTGCTGTCGGCGTGCGGATCGTAGGCGAACAGTACGCCCTCCTCATAGACCACGAAACCGATGCTGTCGCCCGCCAGCTCATAATTAAATTGCGCGTACGTGGCCGTATCAATATGAAGCGGCGTGAAGCAATTGTATAACGCGTTATAGGCCAGGGCGCCGTGTTCCTGCCGGCATACCGCCAAACCCGTCTGACCCTTCCAGTTGCCGTTGACGGGATGGGATGCGTCCGAGCGGGTAAAGGTACTGTACGCCGAACTCCCGCCCTGATCCGTATCGAGAATGACAAAATGATCGTATAGATGCCGGTACGTATAGGTATAATGCTCATAACCGTAAGCAAGCTCGTGTCGTGCGCCGCTCACGCCGTCGTAGAGGATCACGTTGCTTCCGCCATCCTGAAAGAAGGTGATAAAGTCGCGGTTGGCGGTCCAGCTCACGCTTTCGTCCACGCCAACCTCGTGCCAGGTATCCGTGCCCGGGGTGTAGATATACACAAACGGTCGTCCCGTCGGCAGATGCGGAATGTAGCCCAGGATATTGCGCCGGTTTAACTGCGTGTAGGAGCCGTCGCTGTGCGATTGGAACGATTGCATGGTTTGCCGGCCGGCGTTGTAACTGTAAACCACAACCGTATCTTTTTGGTATAAATCGCACGTAGCTGCAGACCAGCCATCGGAAGCGTATGTTTTCATGATATGGTGATAACTGACGGGCGGCGCCGGCATGGCGGTTTGCACGGTCGTTTGATCGCCGATATCCATAGCGATCAGGTTGGTTTCATCATTATCGAGTAATACACTGCGCCCCAGGGAACGAAGCGGAAAATCATTGGACTGGATCAGGTCCGTCGTGTGCGTAAAGAAGGAACTGGTCTGGCCCGAATAAATCCGGTAATGGATGGTTTCGTCGCCGCCTTCCACATACGTGGAAATGACGCTGCAATCCGCGCCGTTCAGCTTCATTACAATACGCAGGCCGTCGCCGCTGTACATGTAGTTGAAAACCGTGGAATCGATTTGACCGCTTTCCGTATTGAAAGCATAAAAATGGGCTTTGTACTCGGGATGGGAAACTTCCGTTTTATAAAAAAATGAATACACTGTGCGCGGTTCTAAACAGGCGTTATTGTCGTACGTCGCAAACGGTTCAATTTGTGTGTGCGGTTTATGGAGTTTGAATGCGCCCGTTACGGCGCTGTAGCCGCCAAAATAATCCTCCTGATTACCGGAATAATCATCATGATAAAAAACAAAGCCTTTATCCAGAATGGTATGCAACAGGTCGTGTTCAACGACGAGCTCATTGAACTGCCGCCGGATCCGGCTATAGGTGAGAAGGGTGTGATGGTTCATATCGTTGGAGGAGCGAAGTTCAAAAAACAGATAATCTTTTTTATCACGGCAACGCCACAGGTCAAATTCAGGGTCGCAATCCGGTTTGGTGTAGGCAAAATGTTTCCAGGCGTCCTCATGGGCGTCAAACACATAACATTTTTCGGACGTCAGGAACCAGGCCGTTGAAGCGTAGGCACCGTGACTGTAAATATCATCGATACGTGCACCCTCATAAATCAAAGTGTGAAACGATTGGCTCCGGGCGTTGAACGCAACCGCAATCGAATCGTCCCAGACCAGCGCGACCTCTTCGCCCGCCGAAGAGACATTGCTCCAGCCCTGTGGTTTCACATGGCCGGCATATCTGTGCCATCGATGGCTATGGGTCTCGTACGCCAGTACATCGCCGCTGTCGCGCTCCAGCCATATCAAACAATTGCCGCCTGCCGAAGCCTCGTAGTTGCTGTAACTGAGATCGTCTCCCATAGGCTGGGCGACCCAAAGACCCTTGTTTTGCGCCGGAGCGAATGACGCCGTGAAAAACAACGTAAACAGCAAAAGCGTCGTTTTTAGATTTGCTTTCATGTTCGACCTCCGTAGAAAAAATATACCATCATATCGCCGGTATCCGGCTCATGCCGGGCAAAGATTTTCTATCTGCGCCTTTATCGTCGGTGTTCCGGCTTCTTCATTTAAGCGGAATGTAGTCATTGTCCGCTCTGCCAGACGATCTTGCCCGACGTGTCAATATAGGCGTATTGATCGGGATTCTGTTGGGTCATCACAAAGGCGAGGCCGTGGTAAAAGTCCTCCGCCATCACGTATTGCGGATCGATGACCACATTGCCTTTGCTGTCGATAAATCCCGTTTTGCCGTTTTGTACGATTTTGGCCCTGCCGTCGTGAAAAGCGGCCGCCAGTTCGAATTGCGGCTCGATTTTAAAGCGACCTTCCGTATCGATAAAGCCCCATTGCTCGCCCTGCATCATATTGGCAAGCCCTTGCTTAAAGGCGGGCGTGCCGTAATAGCGGTAACCGAACGCGGGTTCGATGATCGTTTTTCCGTTGGTATCGATAAAACCCCATTTGCCGTCCACCATCACGGCGGCCAGTCCCTCCGCAAAATGGGACGCCTGTTCGAACGTAAAGGGTATGACCGTTTTGCCTTCTTGGTCCACATATCCCCACCGGCCGTTTTGTTCAACCGCGGCAAAGCCTTCCGCAAAATTGTGCGCCTCCTCGAAGGTCGGTTCGATCACGAAGACGCCTTTCTTGTTGATAAAGCCCCATTGACCATCCCGGGCAACCGGCGCCAGACCGTCTTTGAAATAAGCGCTTTTGCGGCTGTTAAAATCGAACGACGCTTTGATCGCGAGCTTGCCCGTTTGATCGATAAAGCCGGTTTTTAACACGGTTTCGCCGTTGTTTTCACTTCGGATCATTACCTGCGCCAGACCATCGCTAAAGTCTTGCGCCCAACCGTAGGACGGCTCGACGATGTACTCGCCGTTCTTGTCGATATAGCCCCAATCGCCCGCAATGGCCACACGCGCCGCCCCCTCTTTGAAATAGTTCACTTTGGAGAATTGCGCCTCGATGACGGTTTTGCCGGCGCGGTTCATGAAACCGAATTTCCATTTCAGACCGTGTTTCATTTTAAAGCTTGTACGGACAGGGTAGAGGACCTCGCTCTCTTCCCCGGCCGTGGCGCCGGACATGAAGAGTAGTACGACGCTCAGTAATGTAATGGTCGTCAAACGTTTTAAAGTGAAGGATACAAGCATATTCAGCCTCCTGTGGGAATGATGGTTCATGTATGTTTACAAAAGTTTACAGGCTCCCATCGGGCGATCATCCGGTGGATTTATCGGCATCAGTATCCGCAGATTCATGGCTAGTATCCTGAACAGGGTAGCGTCATCGAACTTTAACCGACATACGTTAACCAATCCTTTGGCGGGTGATGCAATCCGTTCCGTTGCAAGGGCGTTACCGTTCTGGCGCCGCGGCAGGTTCAGATAGATGCGCAGATGCATACGCAAGATAGGCAGGCGCGTCGGAAAAATAAATGAAAAAAATATTTTTTTCACAAAAAATTTTGACCGGCTTCACCCGCCTTTCGATTGGACCAGCCCAACACCTTCTTTTGATATCCACACAGGAGTTGTAGAATATTCCACACTTATCTGTTTACTATTCTTCAGTTTTTTCATGGATCGACCGCCGGCTTCAAATTTTATTATCCATTAATTCAGTAATTTCAAAAGGATACGTAATGCTGTTTTGAACTGGCACGCCTTTTGTCTCTAACCGGCTCTTAACGATCAAACAAGAGGACGGATACGATTGTCAGTAAAAACATTTGTGGTTGTCGTAAGTATGGTGATTGGGATGCTTGGAGCGGTTCTGTTTTTTCCGTTACCGCTGGAAAACCATTATACATGCCTGTACCACCGGCTGTTACAGAGCGAACAACGGGTTAAGGCGCCGGAGGACGAATCCGCCGGTCAACGTCGCCAAAACCGGCCGCTTGACAGGGATACGCAGGACGCCGGCGTCCACGAGCACCATCCGCAACTTCTCAATCATTACTTAAACGGATACGCTTTTTTGTGGTGGACCAGTTTGCTCTTACTGGCCGCCGCGTTCTTTAAACTAAAAAGGATGCATTCAACACATACATTCAACGGAGGCACACATGGATCTGAACCGTCCGTTTAGATGCTATCGGATAACGCGAACTTTTTTAATGCTCTTGCTGTTGACAGGCAGCGCTATGGCTCAACAGAGTACATCTGCCGTTTCACTTGAATCTTTAATAGAAACAGCGTTGCAAAATAACCCTGAATTACAGGCACAGCAGCGAACGATTGAAGCAAGCCGCACCGCTGTTCCGCAGGCCGGATCGCTGCCGGACCCTAAACTCAATTTAAATCTCATGAACATGCCTGCGAACACGTTCAAATTTGATCAGGAGCCGATGACCGGCAAACAGGTAGGCGTGATGCAAACCATCCCGTTTCCCGGCAAGCTCGGCCTTAAAAGCGATATTGCCCGCAAGTCGTCGGAGGACGCCGAAGCGCACTATGAGGAGCTTAAAAACCGCATCGTTCGTGATATCAAATTGAACTATTTTGAACTTTTTTATATCGATGAGGCCATCCGCACCACCGAAAATAACGAACAGCTTATTTCGGAACTGGTGGAGGTGGCGCAGACCAAATATCAGGTCGGCAAGGGCCTGCAACAGGATGTGTTAAAAGCACAGGTGGAGCGCTCCAAAATGATGGATCGCCTGATCAATCTAAAGCAAAAGCGCCGTACGATTGTGAGTGCAATAAATACCCTGTTGAACCGTCCGGTCGATACGCCCATCGAAGCGGTAAAGGAACCGTTGTACGAACCCATCGTCTTGTCCCTGGATTCATTGCTAGCTTATGCAGCGAAGTATCGCCCGTTGTTGAAACAATGGCAGGCCAGAAGCAAACAGAGCGCACTGAAAAACGCGCTGGCCAGAAAGCAATACTGGCCGGATTTTAGCCTGAGCGTCGCTTACACGCAGCGCGATGTATTGCAGAGCGGTGCGGGCGGCGTGGATTTCTTGTCGGCCGGTGTGAGCGTCAAACTGCCGCTCTATTTCTGGCGCAAGCAGGACAAACAGGTGGAGGAGAGCGTCAACCGTCGACGGGCCACCGAGTCCGGCGCCAAGGACGCCCGGAACCGCGTATTGAATCGACTGGACGATGTGTATGGCGATTTGCAAAAGGAGATGGAGCGCATCGAATTATACCGCACCGGAATCATCCCGCAGGCGTCGCAGTCGCTGGAGGCCGCAACCACCGGTTATCGCACCGATAAAGTGGATTTTCTGACGCTGATCGATAATACGCTGACGCTCTTCGACCTGGAATTGGCCCAAAAGCGCATCGTCAGCGAGTACCACAAGAATATAGCACGGCTGGAATACATTGTCGGCTTATCACAGGAAGAAATGCAATAATAATTTTATGTTGTGGAGGACATACATGAACACCATCATATCGAAATTTGTATTTGCGACTGTTGTGCTTCTCTCGCTCGCATTATTTTCATGCGGTTCCGAATCCGGGAATCAGCAAAAAGCACAACGTGCGGACCAACAGGAACAAACACAGCTCTGGACCTGCCCGATGCATCCCGAGGTGATCAAAGAAGAGCCGGGCGAATGTCCCAAATGCGGCATGGATCTGGTACGGGTCAAACAGAGTTCGGCACAACCATCCGATGCGGACGAACACGATCATCAAACTCACAGGGAAACGGCGTCGGATGCAGAACAACAGCTCTGGACCTGCCCGATGCACCCTGATGTGATCAAAGAAGAGCCGGGCGAATGTCCCAAATGCGGCATGGATCTGGTGCGGGTCAAACAGCGTTCGGCGCAACCATCCGAACAAAAGCACGATCAAAAACGTGAGCAGGAGGCGGCAGAGGAAGCCGATATCCAACTCTGGACATGCGGCATGCATCCCGAAGTCATCCGCGAGGAACCCGGTCGTTGTCCCAAATGCGGTATGGATTTAGTGCCGGTGAAGCAATCGGGCGGTAAAGGCAAGAGCGCGGCCGAAGGCGACGGCGACGTCCTTTACTGGCAGGCGCCCATGGACCCTACCGAGATTTACGATGAACCGGGCAAATCCAAAATGGGTATGGAGTTGATTCCGATCTATGAAAGCGATGCGTTCCGGGGCGGCGGTACGGTGGTCATCGATCCGGTTACGGTTCAGAATATGAATGTGCAAACCCATCGGGTTCGTCGTACGACCTTTCAACGCACGATCCGAACGGTGGGCAGCGTTCAGTACAATGAAGAGAACATGCATGTTGTTTCCACCAAAATATCGGGCTGGATCGAACGATTGCATATCGATTACACGGGCGCGCCGGTTAAAAAAGGCCAACCGTTGATGGAAATTTACTCGCCGGAGCTGGTGACCACCCAGCAGGAATACTTACTGGCGCTGCGCAACAGGGACGTCATTGGTAAAACGAAATTCAGCAGCATCCGCGAAGGCGCCGAGTCGCTGCTGCGTTCCAGCCGGCAACGGCTTTTGAACTGGGATATTCCTGCTTCCGAAATCAAGCGCTTGGAGGAAAACGGTACGGTTCAAAAAACGCTCACTCTGGAAGCGTTGGCCCGCGGCGTGGTTATTGAAAAAAACGTGGTCGAAGGTTTGCATGTCAAAGAAGGCCGAACTGTGTTTAAAATTGCGGACCTCTCGAATGTCTGGGTGACGGCCAGCGTTTACGACAATGAAGCGCCGTGGATACAGGTGGGACAGGCGGTCAGTGTGGCCCTTTCTTACCAGCCCGGCGACACCCTGAAGGGAAGCATTTCTTACATATATCCTTATCTGAATGAAAAAGCACGCAGCGTGCAGGTACGCATGACCTTTGATAATCCGCAGCAACGGCTGAAGCCGGGCATGTACGCGGACGTGATCATCCACGCCGATCCCATTGAAAACGCGCTGGTCGTACCCGCGGAAGCGGTTATCCGGTCCGGACAGCGCAACGTGGTTTTTGTGGTGCACGAAGGCGGCCGTTTCCAACCGCGGGAGGTAACTTTGGGCAGCGAAGGCGCCAACGGCCTGCTACACGTTAAATCGGGCTTGTTGGAGGGCGAATCCATCGTAACATCCGCCCAATTCCTGATTGACAGCGAAAGCCGCCTGCAAGAGTCGATCCAAAAAATGCTGCAGGAAAAACGCAAGGCGCGCCAGGCGAATAATGCCTCGAAGTCCGAACATGAGGCGCACGCCCATTAATGCAAAGCGAACCCGGAATATGAATGTTGGAGAAAAGCACTTATGTTAAAAAAGATCATCGAAGCCTCGGTCAATAATCGGGCACTTGTTATCATATTAACGGCCATGGTTGCGCTGGGCGGCATCTACGCCATGTACAACACGCCGGTGGACGCCATACCGGATTTGAGCGACGTCCAGGTTATCGTGTTAACCGAATATCCGGGCCAGGCGCCGCAGGTGGTGGAAGATCAGGTGACCTATCCCTTAACCAGCGCCATGCTGGCCGTCCCTTATGCCAAAGCGGTGCGCGGCTATTCCTTTTTCGGATTGTCGTTCGTTTATATCATTTTCGAGGACGGTACGGATTTGTACTGGGCGCGCAGCCGCGTTCTGGAATATCTGAACTATGTTTCCAAACGCTTACCCGAAGGAGTAACGCCCACGCTGGGCCCGGACGCCACCGGCGTCGGCTGGGTTTATGAATACGTGCTGGACGGCGGCGATCAGCATAACCTGCAGGAACTGCGGTCGATTCAGGATTGGTACCTGCGTTATGAGCTGACCGGCGTTAAGGGCGTGGCCGAGGTAGCCAGTATCGGCGGCCATGTGAAACAGTATCAGGTGGAAGTGGATCCCAATAAACTACTGGCCTACGATATTCCGCTCAGTAAAGTGAAAAAAGCGATTAAAAACAGTAACAACGACGTGGGCGGTCGTCTGGTGGAAATGGCGGAGACGGAATTTATGGTGCGCGGCCTCGGCTATATTAAGTCCATAGAAGATCTGGAGAATGTGCCGCTGGGCGTGGATGAAAACGGAACGCCGGTGTTGGTGGAACATATCGCCAATGTAACCATAGGCCCGGAGTTACGGCGCGGCGTGGCCGAATGGAACGGCGAAGGCGAAACCGTGGGCGGCATCGTGGTGATGCGTTCGGGCGAGAACGCGCTCAAAACCATCGACCGCGTAAAACAAAAATTGCAGGACCTTGAAAAAGGTTTGCCCGAGGGCGTAAAAATCATACCCGCTTACGATCGATCCAGCCTCATACAGCGGGCCATCGATAATCTCAAGGGTAAATTGCTGGAAGAGTTGCTGGCCGTGGCGCTGGTCAGCATCCTGTTTTTACTGCATTTCCGCAGCGCGTTTGTGGCCCTGTTTACCCTGCCGATGGGCATTCTCATTTCGTTTCTGGTGATGTATTTTCAGGGCATTAACGCCAATATTATGTCGCTGAGCGGGATTGCCATCGCTATCGGCGCTATGGTGGATGCGGCCATCGTTATGATCGAGAACGCTCACAAACACATCGAACGCGACGGCGATAAGAAGGACCGCTGGCAAATTATCATCGATTCTTCCAAAGAGGTCGGGCCGGCGCTGTTCTATTCTTTGCTCATTATTACCCTGTCCTTTCTGCCGGTGTTTTCGTTGCAGGCGCAGGAAGGACGCCTTTTCAAACCGCTGGCATTCACCAAAACGTACGCCATGGCCGCCGCGGCTATTCTGGCGGTGACCATCACGCCCGTTTTGATGGGATTCTTTATCCGCGGCAAGATTCGTTCCGAACGCCAAAATCCCATCAGTCGTTTCCTTGTGCGCATCTATCAACCGGTCATTCGGCTGGTGTTGCGCTTTCGCTGGCTAACCATCGCCGTCGCCGTCGTAATTCTGACGTTAACGGTTGTACCCTTACAAAAAATCGGATCGGAGTTCATGCCGCCGCTGAACGAGGGCGATTTGCTCTACATGCCGACCACCGATCCCGGCCTCAGCATCACCAAAGCCAGGGAGTTATTGCAACAAACGGACAAAATCATCAAAAGCTTTCCCGAAGTGCAGCATGTTTTCGGCAAGATCGGGCGGGCGGAAACCGCCACCGATCCGGCGCCGTTATCCATGATCGAAACAACAATTATGCTTAAACCCAGGGACGAATGGCGCGAGGGCATGACCATGGACAAACTGGTGCGGGAACTGGACCAATCCATCCAGTTCCCGGGCCTGACCAATTCATGGACCATGCCCATCAAAACCCGCATCGATATGCTTTCCACGGGCATCAAGACGCCGGTCGGTATTAAAATCATGGGACCGGATTTAAAGACGCTGTCGGATTTGGGTCAGGAGATTACCGCCGTGTTAAAAGATGTGGAGGGAACGCAAAGCGTGTTTCCCGATAAAACCGTGGGCGGAAACTTTCTCGATTTCGATATCGACCGCGAAAAAGCCGCCCGCTACGGCTTAACCGTGGGCGATGTGCAGGATGTGATTATGTCCGCGGTCGGCGGTATGAACGTTACCCAAACTGTAGAGGGCTTGGAACGTTATCCCGTCAACGTGCGCTACAGCCGGGAATTGCGCGATAATATCAGCTCTCTAAAACGGGTGTTGATCAGCACGCCGACCGGCGCGCAGATACCGATCAGCCATGTGGCCGATATTGAAATCACAAAGGGCCCGCCGGTGATTAAAAGCGAAAACGCCCGCCGCACTTCCTGGCTCTATGTGGACCTGCGCGATATCGATGTGGGAACGTATGTGCAGAACGCCAAAGAGGTGATCAACAGAGAGGTGGATTTTCCGGAAGGATATAGCGTGGTCTGGTCGGGACAGTACGAATATATGAAACGCGCCGAACAACGCTTGCAAATTGTAGTGCCGCTGACGCTGGTCATCATACTGCTGTTGCTTTATTTCAATTTCAGGAATTTCACCGAAAGTTTCATCGTGATGCTGTCTTTGCCGTTTTCGCTGATCGGCGGCATCTGGTTCATTTATCTGCTCGGTTATAATTTCAGCGTTGCGGTGGGCGTCGGGTTTATTGCATTAGCCGGACTGGCGGCGGAAACCGGCGTGGTGATGCTGGTTTATCTGGACAATGTGTTCAAAGATTGGAAAAACGAAGGCCGCCTGCGCAGCGTGAACGATCTGCATGGCGTTGTTATCGAAGGCGCCGTGGAACGTGTGCGGCCCAAACTGATGACCGTTCTCACCACCATGATCGGTTTGATGCCGATTTTATATGGCGTGGGCGCCGGTTCGCAAACCATGAAGCGCATCGCCGCGCCCATGGTCGGCGGCATGGTTTCATCTACGATATTAACCCTGATCGTTATCCCGGCCATTTACTATTTGTGGAAATCCCGCGAAGTAAAGCGGCTGGCTGAGCAATATGAAGAAGCGAACGATGAGGCGGACCATGATGAGGATGGAGACGAATAGGGCTTGTTAGTGATAGGGAGTTTGCGACCGACCGAAGCAATCTTAAGGCATAAGCCTGCTTCGCTTAGGATTCTGGCAAAGTTACAAAGCGACGCTTTTGGCGCCGTCCCTCGGGATAGACAAATTATTATAAGGCCGTTTGGGACAGCGCCGTTTTCAAAGTTTAGAAACGCGTCCCGATCGGATTGGAATAAAAAGCAAAAATTTCACGACTAAGGCAGTACACGCATTTTAATAGAGGAATAAGAGTATGAAAGAAATCAAAGCGTATATCCGCTCGGAGAAAGCCGAAAAAGTGATCGAAACCCTGAACGCGTTGAACGTTTGCGATATGACGCTGATCGACGTTATGGGTCTCGGTAAGCATCTGGCCGATCCGAAAGAGGCGAAATATTCAGTCCATGTTGTAGAAAAATATTCCGAAATCGCCAAAATCGAAATCGTTTGTAAGGCCGAACTGGTGGACAATATCGTCGAAACCATTCGTAAAACGGCTTATACCGGTTTAAAGGGCGACGGCATGATTTACGTAACCGCCGTGGAAATGGCCGTCAAGATACGCAGCGGCGCGGTGGGAGCGCAGGCTTTATGACGGATTTGCCGCATAAACGGATTTTAATTGGAATGACGAATCGAAATATTTTACCAAACATGCAAAATTCGTTAGATTCCAATTTATTTTTAAACACAATGAATTATCGGAAAGGATTGAATAATGCTGGGTACATTTTCCATATACATGGCCTTGTTAGCCACGGCGCTTTCGGCTTTCTTTTATTTCATGAACGCCCGGACGGCCGATGGGACGGGCCGTAAAAAGAAGCAAGCAGATGAGCGCGCCGCCTTCCATCTGCAGATGGGTCGCAAACTGTATTATGTGATGACTCTGCTGGTGATCGCGGCATCCGTTTATCTGTGGTATCTGATTTTTAGCCATCAATTCCAGTTTGAATATGTTTATCGATATTCCTCGCGCGATCTGGGCATCGGTTATCTTGTTTCGACATTCTGGGCCGGGCAGGAGGGCTCGTTTCTGTTCTGGGCGCTGATGCTGGCTTTCATGGGTCTTTTCTTAATACGAACCGCAAAGCAGTTCGAGTCGTGGTCCATGGTATTTGTCAATATCGTGCAGGCGGCGTTTCTGCTTTTGCTGATCAAGGCCAGCCCGTTTAAACAGATGGGTCAGGTTCCGCCGGACGGCGCGGGCCTGAATCCGTTGCTGCAAAATTTTTGGATGGTGATCCATCCGCCGGTGCTCTTTCTGGGCTATGCCGCGGTTACGCTGCCGTTCGCCCTCGGGTTGTCCGCCCTTATCCAGCGCAATTATAAAGATTGGGTGCGGATAGCCTTTCCATGGACGCTGTTCGCCTCGGTTACCCTTGGCGCGGGCATTATCATCGGCGCCTTCTGGGCCTACGAAGTGCTCGGATGGGGCGGCTACTGGGGCTGGGACCCGGTTGAGAATTCTTCACTGATCGCATGGCTGGCGGTTCTGGCGCTGTTTCACAGTTTAGTCGTTACCCGCCGTAATAATGCGCTGCACCGGACCAGTTTGGCTCTGACCGTCATTTCGTTCGTGCTGGTTTTATATGCCACCTTTTTGACGCGTTCCGGCGTGCTGGCCGATTTTTCGGTGCATTCGTTCACCAATCTGGGCATTAACGGTTATTTGATCATTTATCAAATCGCCGCGCTGGCCGGCGGATTGGGTCTGCTCGTTTACCGCCGCGACGAGATTCCGTACCAGCGCATCGATTTCAGCGGATTAACCAAAGAGAATGCGCTGGCCGGGACGGTCATCTTGCTGCTTTTTTCGGGATTTTTAACGCTGCTGGGCACATCATCGCCCATTTTATCCGGCTTGGTCGGCGAAGCTTCCCAGGTGGATATCAGTTTTTACAACCGGGTTAATTTACCCTTGGGCATTTTAATGGCGCTGCTTTTGGGCATCGCGCCGTTTTTGAACTGGAAGTATGAACAACTTAGCGTTCTGTTAAAGCGCCTGATCATCTCGGCCGTGCTTGCGGCGGCGGTCGTGGTTATGGCGATCCTCGCCGATGTCGGCGGTTTCGCCATGTTGTTATTCCTCGGCGGCGCCGCTTTCGGTTTGAGCAGTAACGCCATCGTTGGTTTGCAACGCTTGCAGCAAAGCGGCTGGCGATTCTTAGCGGCGCCGGTTTCGCACATCGGATTAGGTTTGATGTTCATAGGCATCGTCGTTTCGGGTAATATGACCGAGCAGCAACGGGTGATGCTGCCGCGCGGCGAAACCGTGGAAACGATGGGCATCGCCCTGAATTACCGCCAGGATTTCCAACACCCTGACGGTAAAAACGGCATGGTTATCCAGGTGCAAAAGGGCGACGAGCGTTTCGAAGCGCGTCCGAGGCTGTACCACAACACCTACACCCGCAGTGAGATGCGCGAACCACACGTCAAGCGCGGCATTTTTTCAGATTTGTATATTTCACCGTTACAAAAACAACAGGCCAACGCCCATTCCGAAGAGAATCACCTGGTTCTGGAAAAAGGGCAGAAACGGGAATTTGCCGGTTTCGAGATCGAGTTTGTGGCCTTCGATATGTCCAGTCACGGAAGCCGGGACGCCTTTCAGATCGGCGCCAAATTGCTTTTGCGCAAAGACGGAAAAGAGTATTCGGCGACGCCCGCCCTTGTGATGGAGCAGGGCAAACGGCGCGCCCATCCTGCGGAACTGGAATTACCCAATCCGGGAAAAATATCGATCAATCTGGAAAATTTGAACGCCGATCAGAAGAAAATTCTGCTTCATTTCCACGGCTTAAATACAAACAAAAGCAGCGCAGCGGATCAAACGCAGGCGCGATTACTGGTGGAAGTCAGCCGCAAGCCGTTTATGAATGTATTGTGGTTTGGATCGATTTTGCTGACCCTGGGTACGATCATCGCCTTTAAACGGCGGGCTGAAGAAGTTTAAAGCATTTATACAGAAAGATAAACGCTATGATTCGAATTGGCTTCCTTTTAATGACGGTACTGTTTATAAAAATCCTTCCTGCGCAACACCATCATCATGGCGACCGTACGCCGTACAGCTCATTTACAGACCGACCTGTCAAGGCCCTCTCTGAGAGCGAACTCAAGGGCTATCACAATGGGCGCGGCATGGGTATGGCCCTGGCCGCCGAATTGAACGGTTATCCGGGTCCCAAACACGTGCTCGAGCTGGCCGATTCTCTGAATTTGAAACCGGAACAACAGAAAAAAATCCGGCAATCTTATGATCACATGCATGAACAAGCCGTCAACCTGGGCCGACGTATTATTCAACATGAACGGCGCCTGGATTCTTTGTTTGCTTCACAAAATATCGATGCCGGGGCCCTGGAACGATTAACCGGAAAAATTGCTGATCTGAAGGGTCGTTTACGTTTGACCCACCTGAGCGCCCATCTGGAAATGAAATCCGTTTTAAGCCGCCGGCAAGTTAAACGGTATCAAATGCTGCGCGGATACCATGACCGTCACGGCAACCATTAGCATCGCCGCTTCTTTCGGTTGTTGCGAATCAACCGCTCGCTGTCATTAAAAATCAAACCGACATCTCTCGCGGGCGCCCACTTCACTACAATTTATTTTTAATGTAGATTATTGTTAACGGTCTGTAGAATATTCTACAAAGCGATGCTTGTCACGCAATTCCTTAAATCGCCTAAGTTCTTTAATAACAACATGAAAGGCTTTTTTAAATATTCGTGGCATGATGATTGTAGTTTAGAGTATAAATGAACATCAACATGAAAGGAGTACATCATGCACGGTTTTGGAATGGGCTTTGGCTGGCTATTGTGGATCATCGTTATCATTGGATTGGTCTGGATCGTTGCAAACGGTTTTAACCGGCAGGGCGCCGAAAGCGCCCGTAAGGAAGATTCCTCACTGGAAATCCTCAATAAACGCTATGCCCGCGGCGAAATCAGTACGGAAGAATTCGAGCGTATGAAACGGGAATTGTCGTCATAACCGGAAATAACCATTTATGCTGATCATTGCTATTACACAGAAGTAGATTCAAAAGTTGAACGGTTGAATGATTGAATGGATGAATGAATCTGAGAATAAATCACGCTATGTGGTGTTAAATGTAGTTTAAATAACGTAAACCTAAGGTATAAACAATGGACAACCACCATCACGAACCACACAAACATGAACATGATCATCATCAACATCATGATCACGCCGGGCATCACGCTCAAATGGTTGCCGATTTCCGCAAACGGTTTTGGATTTCGCTGATTCTGACCATACCCATACTGATCTTGTCGCCCATGATCCAGAATTTTTTGGGGTTGGGCGAAGCCCTTCGGTTTCCGGGCGATTTGTTCATCAATTTTATCGTTTCAACGGCCGTGTTCATCTACGGCGGCTGGCCGTTTTTAACAGGTCTTTTCGATGAACTGCGCCAAAAGAATCCGGGTATGATGACCCTGATCGCCCTGGCCATCGCTGTGGCTTATTTTTACAGCAGCGCCGTTGTTTTCGGCGTACCCGGTAAAATCTTTTTCTGGGAACTGGCTACATTGATCGACATTATGCTGCTGGGACACTGGATCGAGATGAAATCGGTCATGGGCGCATCACGGGCGTTGGAAGAGCTGGCCAGGCTGATGCCTTCCGAGGCTCACAAGATGATGGATGACGGCAGCGTAAGGGATGTGCCGCTCGATCAATTGCACGCCGGCGACCGGGTTCTTATCAAACCGGGCGAAAAGATTCCCGCCGATGGTAAAGTGGTTGAGGGAGAAACATCGGTTAACGAGGCGATGATTACCGGAGAATCCAAACCGGTATCCAAAACCGAAGGCGGTAAAGTGATTGGCGGCGCCATCAACGGCGAAGGGTCCATCACAGTGGAAGTGGAAAAGACCGGCAAAGATTCTTTTCTTTCGCAGGTGATCGATCTGGTGCGGGAGGCGCAGGCAAGCAAATCCAAAACCCAGGACCTGGCCAACCGCGCCGCATTTTGGCTGACGATCATTGCTATTACGGCCGGCGCTATCACCATGTTTGTCTGGCTGGGCATTGTACACCAGGATTTTGTCTTTGCTTTGGAACGCACCGTTACCGTCATGGTGATTACGTGTCCGCACGCCTTGGGTTTGGCTCTACCGTTGGTGGTCGCCGTATCCACAGCCATTTCGGCGCGCAACGGCTTGTTAATCCGCAATCGGGCGGCTTTTGAAGCGTCGCGTCATTTGCAGGCCATCATATTCGATAAAACGGGAACGTTAACGCAGGGTCAATTTGGCGTCACCGACACTATCGCTTTTGACGGTAAATTGGAAGAATCCGAGTTGCTGGCTTATGCCGCTGCTGTGGAACAACACTCCGAACATCCCATTGCCAAAGGTATCGTTAATGCTGTGCAAAACCTAAAACCGATTTCGGACTTCAAATCCATTCCCGGCAAAGGGGCGCAGGCTAATGTGGAAGGAAATGAAGTGAAAGTGGTTAGCCCGGGCTATCTGCGTGAACATCAAATCGAATTTCATAACAGTAGAATCGACCAATTAAATGCCCAGGGTAAAACCGTCGTCTATGTGTTGTTGAATGGTGAGCTGCAGGGCGCTATTGCATTGGCGGATATGATCCGGCCCGAGTCCAAACAGGCCATTAAACGTCTGAAGGAAATGGGCATCCGGACCATGATGCTCACAGGCGACAACAAACAGGTTGCCGATTATGTAGCCAAGGAATTGGGTTTGGATGATTACTTTGCCGAAGTGCTTCCCAATGAAAAAGCGGACAAAATTCAGGAAGTGCAGTCCCGTGGTTTAACTGTGGCTATGACCGGCGACGGCGTAAACGATGCGCCGGCGCTGGCCCAGGCCGATGTGGGCATTGCCATTGGCGCCGGCACAGATGTGGCCGTAGAAGCAGCGGATATCGTGCTGGTGCGCAGCAATCCTCAGGACGCGGTGGACATCATCGCCCTGGCTAAAGCCACCTATAAAAAAATGGTGCAGAATTTAGCGTGGGCTACCGGCTACAACGCCATTGCCATCCCGTTGGCGGCCGGCGTGCTGTTTGCGTACGGCATTATATTAAGCCCGGCCATGGGCGCCGTGCTGATGTCGTTGAGTACGGTAATCGTAGCCATCAACGCCCGCTTCTTAAAAGTAAAAAAAGAGTAAATATTTTTATTAAAGGGAGGCATTATGAGTTATTATTTTGCAAGAACATTTGACTGGGATTTTAACGAAGCCATTGATCAAGTGACGGCAGCGTTGAAAGAAGAAGGGTTTGGCGTTCTCACCGAAATCGATGTCAAAGAAACGCTCAAGAAAAAACTGGATGTGAATTTCCGCAATTATCGTATTCTGGGGGCCTGCAATCCGCCGTTTGCCCACCAGGCCCTTGAGGCGGAAGATAAAATCGGCGCCATGCTGCCCTGCAACGTCATTGTGCAGGACGCCGGAAACGGAAAGGTGGAAATTGCGGCGGTCGATCCCATCGCATCGATGCAGGCCATCGATAATCCGGAATTGAACAATGTGGCGGAAAAGGTGCGCAATAAGCTACGCCATGTCATCGATCGTTTGTGATAAGAATATAAAAGAGAAGGATGTGTATGATGAGCAAATTTAAAAACATACCTGAGTTTAGGATAAAGATTACAGGCGCGTTGGGATCGCTTTTGATGTTGCTTATTATGGCAGGTTGTTCGAATGAGAATCAGCACGATATTATGCCCGCTTCTTTGGCGGGTAAAGAACTGCATGAAAAAATCAGCGGCGAAAAAGCGGCGACGATGATAGCCCGGCTTCATCAAAAACCGGTTGCTCCCGCTGAAAGCGCGATCGGCTATTACGGAAAAGGTGAGAATCCAACCGTTTTGTATGTCAGCCGCTACGATTCCGAACAACGGGCACAAGAAGTTCTAACGGATATGTCGAATGGCATTGGCAAAGGCAGCAGCGGATTTTGGCATCATCAAACCTTTGATATAAACGACAGGAAGGTTCATATGGTTCTGGGCCAGGGACAGGTTCATTATTTTTTCGTTAAGGATCATTTGCTTTACTGGCTGGCCGTTCAGCCCGAAAAAGCGCAGCCGGCGCTATCACAACTGCTGGATGTACCGGTTTCGGAGCTTCCTTTCCCTGGTCAATGATATCGATTAGACTTTGTTGATAATTTAACGAGCGGGTGTAGGATAGCCAAAATGAAAAAGAGTTCCGCATTGAGTAATAAACGTAATGAAAAAACACGCCTTAGTGTAGTTACAATCTTTATAAATGGTTTATTATTAAGGAGGTTTACAATGAGATCATTAATTGTAGTTTTAAGTATAGCAGTCATGGCTTTATTTACTGAGCCGATTAACGCCCAGCATCATAAGGGACAAGGCCGCATGATGCAATCCGATACCACGAACGGCATGATGCACGGCCGGATGCAACACGGAAAAGGTATGATGCAAGGCAAAATGATGTGTGGCAAAGGCATGCATGGCGGAATGATGTCCTCAATGATGAGCGGTAAAGGTATGATGGGTCATGGCATGATGAGCGGTATGATGCACAAAACCATGCGCGCCGTTTACCATCTGCCGGAACTGGAAAATGAACTGAATTTGACGAATAAGCAGGTCGCCGCCCTCAAGAAACTTAAATCCGGTTTTCGGAAAAACAAATCAGATTGGAAAGCAGGGATAGAGAAGAAATATATCGATCTGGAAAATCAAATTGACAACGGGGCCGATGCATCGCAAGTAAAAAAGACTTTAGGATCCATTTCCGAGATACAGGTGGATATGAAGGTGGCCGGATACGAAACCGCCCGGAAGATGCTTGCCATTTTAACGCCTGAACAGAAAGAACAATGGGATGATATGGATTACAGGGATGGTCATCATAAAAAATCGGGCGGAATGATGAGAGGCTGTATGGATAACTAACGATAGTTTAAATTACGGCCATGTTTTATCAGCAATACTTGAAATCCCGCCAATCTCATTATATAGGGGTTGGCGGGATTTTATTATGTTTTAAAAGGCCTGATCCCCGGTTTAAAAGTGCTCAATTTATCAATCCGAATTTCAAACGCGTGCATTTTGTCTCCACAAAAATTTTTAATCATTCCTTTACTAAGTTAAATTTGATTTTTTCGAATAGAACACATTTAGTTTGGAAACAGGAGTACGTCTATTATGAAGAGTATGACCGGCTACGGAAAGGGCCAAAACGGCAATGACTTACTGCAATTAACCGTTGAAATAAAAAGCGTTAACAGCCGCTATCAGGATTTTAACATCCGGGTTCCGAAGGAGCTGAGTTTTCTGGAACATCCCATAAAACAAGCGTTAAACCGGCATATTCATCGCGGCAATGTGAATGTATATGTAAATTATGAAGAATCCCCGAACGCTTCGGAACTGATTTCCGTCGACGAGCAAGCATTGGAGAAGAAGTACAACACACTCAAAACAATACGTGAAAAGCTAAATTTACAGGATTCCATCAAACTGGAACATCTTCTGGAATTTGATGATTTGTTCACGACTGATTTCAGCAAGCTTTCCGAAGAAATGCTGATCGATCTTTTAAAGCCGGCGCTAAAAGAGGCGTTGCAAAATCACACGGCAATGCGTGAAGCGGAAGGCGAACAGTTGGCGGAAGATATGCGGCGGCGCATCGACGCGGTATCGAATGTATTGAGCAAGATTGAAGCAAACGGCCGCGAGGATATGCAAAAGGAATTCGATCAGTTGTTTAACAATGTAAAAAAATTAATAGCCGAGCAAAAGATTGATAAAGATCGACTGCAACAGGAAGTTGCACTGATCGCGGAACGTGTGGATATCACCGAAGAAAAGGTGCGTTTAGGCAGTCATTTGCAACTATATCGTAAGACGATGGAAGAGCAGGGCGACATCGGCAAAAAGCTGAATTTTATTCTGCAGGAAATGCATCGGGAAGCCAATACGATAAACTCCAAAACAGCCAACGTGAATGTTCAGCATTACATCATCAATATCAAGGAAGAAATCGAAAAGTTGAGAGAGCAGGTGCAAAACATCGAGTAGGACATGCGATTCATTTCACCCTATTTAATATTTTCGGCGCCTTCCGGAGGCGGAAAGACCACCATTGTTAAGAAGCTTGTGGCAACCTACGACGATCTGGTAATTTCCGTATCGGCCACCACACGTCCCCGCCGTCCGCATGAAGTCGATGGCCGCGATTACCATTTTCTATCCCGGGAGGCATTCGAACGCAAAATAAAGGAGAATGCCTTTCTGGAATATGAACGGGTCCATAACTTTTATTACGGTACGCTGAAGGATACGGTGGAGCATTGGATCGCACGTGATAAGATCGTTCTGTTTGATATCGATGTGAACGGCGCCCGTTCCATAAAAGAGGCGCGACGGGAGGCGGTCAGTTTTTTCATTAAGCCGCCCAGCGAAGAAGAATTGGTAAGGCGCCTGCGCCAGCGTAAAAGCGAAAACGATGAAGCGATCCGTCTGCGTTTACAACGCATCCGGTATGAGTATGAACAGGCAATCCATTTCGATCACATTATTGTCAATGATCAACTGTGCGACACGTTGCGTAAAATTGAAGAAATCATTATTCTCGAGAGCTGATGGATATATTACTGAACAACCTTGCCGGCGACCGTTTGTATTTTGCAACGGGCTTTTTGGATATGGTCAACAAAACCGCCCGGGCCCTCAATGTCGAAGCGCATCTCGTTCATGGGGAAATGCTCGGCACGCTGCCCTCCTTTTACGATCGTATCAAATTACAATCGGTACCGCCGGCCGATGAAAAACATTACGGGGTTGTGATTCACACCGTGAAGCAATGGCCGCATAACGATATATTATCATCCGAGCAATGCGACCACCTTGTCTTTCCAATCTTGGATGAGGATGCGACGCGGGCATTCAATAAAAAAGCTTTCGATTCCGAGCCCAAGGCAGCTTGCACATTAATCATGACCGAGAATACGCCGAGAAGCGGATTTTTTTGCGGCGATTTAATGGCTGCCGAGGATATGCTTCATCGCAGTCTAATAAAACCGGATATTCGGGAAATTGCCATATTGATCAGCGCCGGGCCTACGGCGGAGGATTTGGATCCAGTGCGTTATATCACTAATCGCTCCAGCGGCAAAATGGGGATTGCAATCGCCAGGGCCGCCTACCGTCGTGGTGCAAACGTTACTTTGGTTTGCGGTCCCACCGCTCTCGCAAAACCGATGCACATGCCCGTGATTCATGTGCGGTCGGCAGAGGAGATGGCTGCTCAAATCATCACTCATTTCGAGCGCTGCCGGCTTTATATAGCTGCGGCTGCCGTGGCAGATTACAAGCCTGAAAAGAGAGAAATCCAAAAAATCAAAAAAAGCGACCAGGATTTGCTGTTGCATTTGAAAAAAACCAAAGATATTCTAATGGAAGTAAACCAGTTGAAGTCCGGCCAGAAAGTGGTCGGTTTTTCACTGGAGACCGAAAATGTGGTTGAAAATGCCCGGCAAAAGTTAAAAAAGAAAAGCCTCGACATGATCGTAGCCAATAATCCGATGCAGTCGGGCGCCGGATTTGCAACCGAAACCAATCTTGTGACCATTATCGATAAAGAAGGAGCTGCCGAGCAATTACCGATGCTGTCCAAAATTGAAGTTGCTCACCAAATCTTAGACCGAATCCGACGCTCTTTGATAAGCGAGGAAGCGTAACCATGCCGGATATTTTTGAGGAGTTAAAACGCTATCTGGAATGGTATCGGACCATTTATAGTAGCAATCTCATAGCCGATAACCTGGTGGTTGATACAAGCCAACCCCGACACTCGGAGGAGGGTCCGAGAGCGAAAAAGCCTCAAACAGCGTTCGACGGGAGTCGCAACGAACCGTGGACCGAAGATTTGCGGCAATTTTATATAGATATTCGGGAGTGTCAGAAATGCCCTCTGGGAGCAACCCGCAAACGATTTGTCTTTGGAAGCGGCAACTCCAAGGCAGATATCATGTTCATTGGCGAAGCGCCCGGTAAAGAAGAGGATGAACAGGGGAAGCCATTTGTGGGCAGGGCCGGTCAATTACTCACCCGGATGCTGCAGGCCATCGGTTTGGAAAGGGAAGAGGTGTTTATCGCCAATGTACTCAAGTGCCGTCCCCCGCACAACCGGGATCCATTACCGGAAGAGGTCGAACAGTGTCAACCTTATTTAAAAGAGCAATTGCGACTGATCGACCCGATACTGCTTGTGGCGCTGGGCCGGGTCGCCGCCCAGGTGCTCCTGGAAAAACCCGGTACGGCGTTAAGCGATTTACGGAGGACGTTCCATCAATACCAGGAAAGACCCTTGATGGTCACCTATCATCCGGCGGCCCTCCTTCGCAATCCGATGCTTAAAAAACGTACCTGGGAAGACTTGAAACGCATCCGCGCCTACTTTCGAAATCCGTCGTAGTTGGATTGAGCGTGCCGATTTTCCCCTATCTGCGTTCAAATGGTATCCAGCCTTATTTGCGATTTACAGGATGGTAGAAGTGAATATGGGATTGCGACTTATCGTGAATCATTTTAGATTCTGAAACACGACGGTTGAGTGAAATGGCGCTGTATGCTAAGCGATATGATGTCCGGCGCTTCCGGTTCAGAAGTAGACGGCATTATCAGATACCTCGGGCACATTTCAGATTAAAAACAGTCTTTCGTTGATTAAATTAACAGCGCCGGAATGGAACAGGGATTTACCCTGTAAAAATCACCATTCGGGCAATACAAGCGGGTTACGCTCTTATCAGCAAACCATAAAGGAAACATCTATGGCGCGCAATGAAAGCAATCAAGACGCTTTACGAATTCCCCCGCAAGCGATAGAAGCCGAACAGGCGGTGCTGGGGGCGCTCTTCCTCGATGGAGAGGCGGTGGCTTTGGCCATGGAAATGGTTGATAGCAGTTATTTTTACAAAAACAGCCACAGGCTCATTTTTTCGGCCATTACGGAATTATTTGAAAAGAACAAAGAAATCGATCTGTTGACGGTCAGTGAACAATTAAAGCAGCAAGGCGTGCTGGAAGAGGCGGGCGGCCATTATTATCTGGCCGAAATATCCAATAGCACACCCACCTCGGCCAACATCAAAAACCATCTCGACATAATCAAGCAAAAGGCGCTTTCACGACGTTTAATTCGCGATTGCGAAACCATTATCACGCGTACGTATGACCAGAGCGAAGAAATCGATGACCTCCTCGATTTTGCCGAACAACGTATTTTTGATATTTCGGAAAAACGCCTGATCAAAGGATTCGCTTCCATCAATCCCATTTTACACAATACGTTCGAACGGATTGATGAACTGTACCACTCAAGCCGGACGGGCGTTACCGGTGTTCGAATGGGCTATAAGAAACTGGATGAATACACGGCCGGTTTACAGCGCGGAGATTTAATCGTTCTGGCTGGTCGGCCCAGTATGGGCAAAACAGCCCTGGCGCTCAATTTTGCCCGCAATGCAGCGGTCGATGACGGGCTTCCTGTGGGCATTTTCAGCCTTGAAATGGCCAGCGAAGCTTTGGTTTTGCGCCTGCTCTGTTCGGAAGCCAAGGTAAATCAGATGGCCGTACGCACGGGGCGTTTGAACAGCGATCAAATGAGAAATTTGACGGAGCATGTGGATAAACTAAACCAGGCGCCCATTTTTATTGACGATACGCCTGCGATGAACGTCCTTGAACTGCGCGCCAAGGCCAGGCGACTGAAATCTCAGCATAACGTGCAACTTATCATTGTAGACTATCTGCAATTGATGGAAGGCCATAAAGGTGAAAACCGTCAGCAGGAAATTACCCATATTTCACGGTCCATTAAGGCCATTGCAAAAGAGCTGGAAATTCCGGTAATCGCACTGTCACAGCTTTCCCGCGCCACGGAAACCCGGGATAAAAGTAAAAAACCGCAGCTATCCGATCTCCGTGAATCGGGCGCTATCGAACAGGACGCCGATGTGGTGTTGTTTGTATATCGCCCCGAATACTATGACATTGCCGAATTTGAGGATGGTTTGCCGACGCATAACCGTTGCGAGGTGATCATCGGTAAACAGCGGAACGGACCAACGGGATCGAGCCGCCTGGTATTTCTGAAAGAGTTTGGGAAATTCGGCGATCCCGACTTTTTGCATGGAGATTCGGTCATTTCCGAAGCAGATTTTTAATATACCTATCGCTTTGGATTGTATATCAGGAACTCTGTAAACCGTTCATAAGTTACTAATTTTTTAGAAAATGGATTTTACAAAGAGAATGAAAATAACGTAACTTTTACGCGTCGTTTAAATCCATATATAAAAGACGTAGTTTTAATATAGGACTAAAATGATGTTCAAAACCAACGATGAACAAATGTTGGTGAAACATAAAAGGTCATTCGAATCTCACTATGAATCATTGAGAAACGCAATGCAATCCTATCTTCCGGAAATGGATGAGGATACGTTGCGACGTGCGTTCGAATTCGGTATCGAAGCCCATCTAAAGCAACGTCGCTATTCCGGAGAACCATATTTTGAACACTGCTTGCAGGTGGCGCAAATTCTTACGTCGCTCCGAATGGATATGTCGACCATCATTTCCGGCCTGCTTCATGATACCGTGGAAGATACCGACATAAGCCTGAATGATCTGGAAGAAAACTTCGGTTCCACCGTGAGCCTGCTGGTTAACGGCGTTACCAAAATCAGCGAATTGAAGTTCCAGAGCAAGGAAATGCGTCAGGCGCAGACATTTCGCAAAATGTTGCTCTCCATGGTGGAAGACATCCGTGTTATCATTATAAAATTTGCCGACCGTTTACACAATATGCGTACGCTGGAGCACGTACCCGCTAAAAAGAGACCACGAATCGCCGTTGAAACGCGCGATGTTTATGCGCCATTGGCCCATCGTCTTGGTATTGCCCGTATTAAAGAAGAACTGGAAGATTTATCCCTCAAACATCTTGATATGAGCGCCTATGATGAACTAGTTAAAAAGATACAGCTCAGTAAAGAGGAGCGTGAAGCCTATATCAATAAAGTGAAAGAGCCCGTGCTAAAGGAATTACACAATAATAATATCAATGCGCAGGTTTGCGGGCGCCCCAAAACGTTTTACAGTATTTTCAATAAAATGCAACGACGCAACCGTCCTTTTGAAGAAATTTACGACCTGATGGCGATCCGAATTCTGGTCAATAAACTTGAAGAATGTTATTACGCCCTCGGTATTGTGCACAGCCTTTACATGCCCATCTATGATCGTTTTAAAGATTATATTGCTATGCCCAAGATCAATGGCTACCAATCTTTGCACACAACGGTTATCGGACCCGACGGTAAGATGGTTGAAATCCAGATAAGAACCCATGAGATGCACCGCACGGCTGAAGACGGTATCGCCGCACACTGGAAGTACAAAGAAGGCATTGAAGGACAGGCCGGATTCGATACACACATTAAATGGGTGCGGGAACTGCTTGAACGACAGATGCAGGACGAAGACCCCGACGCCGATTTTATGGAGAATCTGAAAATCGATTTGTTTCAGGACGAGGTATTTGTCTTTACTCCCGCAGGCGATCTTATCAAACTTCCCGCCGGTTCGACACCGATCGATTTTGCTTACGCCGTTCACACCAATATCGGCAACCATTGTATAGCGGCCAAGATTAACGGCAAACTGGTGGCCTTAAAAACGCCGCTACGCAGCGGTCAACAGGTAGAAATTATTACCTCTCAAAACCAGAAACCGAGTCAGGATTGGCTATCGGTCGTTAAAACGAGTAAAGCGCGGCATTGGATTAAAAAGATTTTGAGGGAGGAACAACAGGCCCAAACCCTTGAAATCGGCTCCGAAATTTTGGGACGCTTTTTGAAAAAGCACAATTTGACCGAGAACAGCCAGGCATTTCTCGATGTTTTACCCAAATTGGGCTATCAAAATGTTGAAAGCCTTAAGATCGCCATCGGAAACGGCGAATTTGTGGTGGACAACATTGCGCGAAAATTGTTTCCGAAAGAACCGCCGGAACCGGAAAAAAGCGAAAATTTCTTCGTAAAATTTCTGAAACGGGCGCGCAGTGATAGCGGTATTCGTGTTCAGGGCATGAGCAATATGCTTATCCACTACGCCAAATGTTGCCAGCCTGTGCCGGGAGACCGGATTATCGGATATTTAACCCGTGGTAAGGGCGTAACCATCCATCGCACCGATTGCAAAAATATGGTCAATCTGTTACAGGATAAAGAGCGCATTATTGAAGTGGACTGGGACTCCGAACGGGAGGAAGAATTTCAGGTGCACCTTTCGATTCTTGGAGAGGATCGAAAAAACTTGTTAAAAGATATTACCAATGTGGTTTCCCGCCAAAATATAAATATCATAAACGCTAATTTTTTCGTAGAAGATATGTATGCCAAAGGCAACATCAATATCCAGGTTAAAGACCTGCATCACCTCACCAAAATTATAAACAGTATCCGGAAAATTTCCGGTGTGTTTTCAGTGGAACGCGTCGAGGACACAACTTCCCTTTCAGGGGAATCATAAGAACTTGAAAAGCCTGCACCAAATAATTACTTTCAGCAGAATTAAAACTTGTAGTACCAAAAAAGAGAGGGTGCTTTGGAGTATATCTATTTATCGAAAGAAGGATTGGATAAACTCAAGCAAGAATTACATGAACTTAAATACAAAAAACGTCCGACGGCTTCCCAGAAAGTAGCCACGGCAAGGGAACACGGCGATCTTAAAGAGAACGCCGAATACCACGCGGCCCGAGAAGAGCTCTCCATGATTGAAACCCGCGTTCAGAAATTACAGGATCGCATTGCACGGGCGCGCATCGTCGAGGAAGACGAAATAGACAACGAACACGTTTCAATCTTGAATACCGTGAAAGTTCAAGACTTGAAGACCAATAAGACTTTTTCCTACACCCTTGTTTCAGCGGATGAAGCCAATATTAAGGAGAAAAAAATATCCATCGCCTCGCCGGTTGGTCAGGGTCTGTTAAAAAAGAAAGTGGGCGAGGTTACTGAAATTAAAGTACCCGCAGGCGTTCTTAAATATAAAATTTTATCGATCTCGTGAGGCGAAACTTTTTATAGGCGCCTTCGTCCCTTTATTATAAACAGCCGACTTCAAGGGAGGAATAATGAGTGATCAAAATACAGCCGCTGATGTAAAACGATTGTACCGTTCGCGAAGGGATCGAATGGTGGCCGGAGTTTGCGGCGGTTTCGCGGAGTATCTCAACATTGATCCTGTTCTGGTGCGCATCGGTTGGGTGATTATAACTCTGTTTGGCGGCATTGGTTTGCTCCTCTATATAGCAGGCGTCATCATAATTCCCGATGACCCCGAATATAAACACGTGGCTGAGCGGGAACGCCGCAGTAATGATCGTTCTCTGTTTTGGGGCGCCCTTTTGCTTGTTCTCGGAATCGGACTGCTTTTACGACAATTAGGCTTTTTTTATCAGATCAATTTCTGGGAAATTCCATGGCAATTTATATGGGCGGTTTTTTTAATTCTGTTGGGCGTCTTTCTTCTTTATAACCACGAAGTAAAAGGTACGGATACCGGACCAGCAGAGGAAAAAACGGCTTCTGATTCGGAAGCTTCCGGAGAAGATAAAGCTCAAACGCACGCGCACTCCAATGAAATCCATCGTTCCAAATCCAATCGTATGCTTGCAGGGGTATGTGCGGGTTTGGCGGATTATTTTAATCTTGACCCCACGCTGGTACGCCTGGGATACGTCATCCTTGTGCTGGCGTCAGCCGGTGTTGCAATCCTTGCCTATATCGTGATGATTATTGTTTTTCCTGAAGAAGATCAAGCGCATAGGTATAATATGGAGAGAAAATCCTGATGAAACGAAATATGATAGCCGGCTGGACCCTCATCATTCTTGGCGCGGTCATCATTCTCCATAACTACGGATGGTTCGAATTTTCCAGAGGATTTTTTATCGTTTTTGGCAGCTTGGCGCTGGGGATATTATTGTTCATAAAAGGTTTAACGCATCCTCGTAAAAAGGGCACGCTGTTAGGTTCTTTATTATTTTTTGCGGGCATTATACTGTTTTTAATGAAATACGGATTTTTACCCATAAACGATCAATTAGGTATCGCCGGCTTATTTTTTTGCCTCGGAATCGCGAATCTTATTTATTTCGCGGTATCCAGACAAAGCGTTCAGAATATTACCTTTGGCATCATTTACCTTTTGATCGCCTTGCCTTTCATTATAAGCTATTACTATTTTTATCCGCCCTGGCGATTGAAAGACCTGTTCGAAACCTATTGGCCCGTTCTTCTCATTATTCTCGGATTGGGGGTTATGGCAGAAGGCGCTTTTAAAAAAATTGGTAAGGCTTCCTGACCGGTATGAATAAAATTCAAGGAAGGATTCCACTCCCGGGCGATAAATCCATCTCGCATCGCTCCGCATTACTCGCGGCAATCATCGACGAAACTTCCCAATTTCATAACTTCAATTTGAATAACGATTGCAGATCAACGCTGCATTGCCTGAAACAACTCGGGGTACGATGGCAATTGCAAAATGATACGTTGCATGTTTCCGGCCTGCCGTTAGAAAACTGGCGCCCTTCGGATTCCGTTCTGGATGCGGCAAACTCAGGGACGACGGCTCGTCTGTTGAGCGGCTATCTCAGCAATCTAAGCTTTCCTACGCAACTTGTTGGCGATGCTTCCCTTACACGCAGACCAATGAAACGCGTTATCGAACCGTTGTCCCAAATGGGCGCCCGGATTGAATCCAACAACGGTTTTCTTCCATTGACGTTCAAACCCGTTCATTCCCTCAAAGGAATCCAATATCGTCTTCCGGTGGCAAGCGCCCAGGTAAAATCCGCGCTCCTTCTGGCTGGTTTGTTCGCCGAGGAAGAGACGGAAGTCATCGAAACGATTCCCAGCCGGGATCACACCGAACGACTATTGAACTTAAAGACCGAAGATCATGTTAACGGCAGCCGGTCGATTTTCAGTTCGAAAAACCATAGCATTCCTAATATTTCGATGCCCATCCCGGGGGATTTTTCTTCGGCGGCTTTCTTTATTGCCGCAGCTTTGTTACTTAAAGGCTCGGAATTACGGATTGAACATGTTTCGCTCAATCCGACAAGAACGGGCTTGCTGGATATCCTTGCCGGAATGAATGCGCATATTGAGATCGAACAATTACAGGATTATCCTGAACCTGCGGGCAATCTGGTGATAACATACGCGCCCCTTGTAAATACGGTGATTGATCAAACTCTGATTCCCAACATCATTGATGAAATACCCATCCTGGCTGTTCTGGCAACGCGAGCGGAGGGAGCGTTTGAGTTACATGGAGCGGAAGAGCTGCGCTTTAAGGAGTCCGATCGGCTGCAAGTTATGGTGGATAATTTACGATCAATCGGCGTCAGCGTGGATTCTTTTCGTGATGGCATGGCCCTTACAGGCCCCCAAGCGCTCAAAGGAGGCCATGTTAAGACCCATGGCGATCATCGTATTGCCATGGCTTTTGCTATTGCCAATCTGCTGACGGATGAAACGATCGCCATTGACGACCGTCGCTGTGTGGAAATTTCATTTCCGGCATTTTGGGATATGCTCGATACAATCGTTAAACCTTAATTGCAGTGAATCATGGATACGACATACGGCATTATCGGGTTTCCCTTAAAACATACATTTTCACCCATTATCCACGAGCGCGCGATTCGCTATTACGGTTTGAAAGCCCGGTATAAACAATTTGAAATTCATCCTGAAAATTTTGATCGAGAGATTCGGAAGTTAAAGCAAGAACAAATAAAAGGCTTCAACGTCACCATTCCATACAAACAACAAATTACAGCGCGGCTGGATTGGATTGATCCCACGGCGCGCGCTATCGGCGCTGTTAACACGGTTCTGAAACAAGACGACCGGTGGTTCGGTTATAACACCGATTATCCGGGATTTCTGGCGCCCTTGCGTGACTGTGATTGTCGTCCTGAAACGGTGGTTATGGTTGGTGCTGGCGGAGCGGCCCGCGCAGTCGCGTTTGGATTGATCGAAAGTTACGATTTAGAAAAATTTATTATCGTTAACCGTACTGTGGATCGCGCCCGCATGCTGGCAGACGACCTCGAACAACATAACAAGAAGGTCCATCTGGTTGTCCATGATTTGGAGAATATAAACGGGATAAATGAGAGTGTGGATTTGATTATCAACACTACTTCGGTGGGAATGGATGGAAATCAGAACGCCCTTCCTTTGGATCCTTTGCTCTGGCGCCATCCACAGACCATCGTTTACGATCTTATTTATAACCCGTCAAAGACCCCCTTATTGGAACGTGCCGAAAAGGAAGGTTTAGTGATCATTAACGGGTTACCGATGTTAATTGAACAAGCTGCCGAGAGTTTCCGAATATGGACAGACAAATCGTGGCCGGAGGAACTTAAGAAAGAGATCGAAATGCTATTGAAAGCCGGCAATAAGAAGGAATAAGCTCGAAAACGCCGGGATGGATTAGCAGAAATTGGGTTTCAATTATCTTCGTCGCTGTCGTTTTTCTCATTGGTTTTGTTGGCATTAGCGCCCAAATTTTTGCGAAATTGCTGGGCGGTGCGCGCGAATTCGATTAATTGTTGACGTACCCTTTCAAAAACCGAATTATCCGTAAAGCTGCCGTCTTTGTGTTCAATTCCGCATGGCACAGCGGTTAGGATACGCATGCCGTCTTCGATCGAATCCACTGCCCAAATGTTGAATTTTTTTTCTTCAACGGCCCGGACGATTTCGTTATCCAGAAGAAGATTTTGAATATTGGCTTTGGGGATAATGACGCCCTGGTCGCCGGAAAGGCCCCGACTGCGGCACACGCGATAAAAGCCTTCGATCTTTTCATTAACACCGCCAATGGCCTGTACTTCGCCTTTCTGGTTGACCGAACCGGTTACGGCGATGCCCTGCTTAATGGGTATATTTGAGAGGGAAGATAGCAGGCCGTAGAGTTCTGCGCAGGAGGCGCTATCTCCGTCAACCCGGCCGTAACTTTGTTCAAATGTGATTGAAGCCGAGAACGAAAGCGGCATGTTTTTCCCGAATCGATTGGAAAAGTAACCGCTGAGGGTCAACATTCCCTTGTCATGAATGTTTCCGCTCATTTTGGCTTCGCGTTCTATATTGATAATGCCGCGGCTGCCGATAAACGTGTTGATCGTAATTTTGGAGGGTCGTCCGAACCGATAATCTCCCAGATTATAGATAACCAGACCATTAATTTGGCCTACGGTTTTACCGCTGACATCCACGTCCAAAACTTGTTCGGTAATGGCTTCGTGCACTTTCTCTTCCGATAAATTATGGCGATATCGTTTTTGTTCAATAGCCTTGGTTACATCGCGTCTGGAAACCCGTTTACGGCGGCTTTTTTGGGCCCAGAACGAGGATTCCCGAATGATTTTGACCAATTCGCCAAATTGAATAGAGAGCTTTTTTTGATGATCTGCGATGCGGTACCCATACTCGATAACGGCCGCCACGCCCTCTTTGTCAAAGTGTTTTAGTCCTTCCTCTTTAACAACACGGGCTATGAACTGAACATATTTTTCAACGGTTTTTGAGGTTCCTTTCACCCGGTTGTCGAAATCGGCCCGTACTTTAAAGATTTTCCGGAACTCTTCATCATAATTGTAAAGAATGTGATAAACATGAGGAGAGCCGATCAATATTACTTTCAGTTGTAAGGGAATGGAAGCCGGACGCAACGCCGTCGATGTTGAAAATCCGTATAACTCGTTAATATCCTCGGTGCGCAGTTTCCCGGAACGCAACGCCCTTTTCAATGCTTCGTATGCAAACGGCTGTTTTAATAATTGATTGGCCTCCAGCATCAGATAGCCGCCGTTGGCCATCAGCAGGCTACCCGGCTTGATCATGGTATAGTCAGTGTAAACAAATCCCTGAAATGCACGTTTTTCGATGCGGCCGAATAAATTATTATATGTCGGATTCGTCTCATAAATGACGGGAGCGCCTTCTTGTTGAGAATTGTCGCGGACAACGTTGACCTGATATTTATTTAAGCGGTATGGTAAGCCTCCCTGATTGTTATCCGATACTTCCTGTTTTGCTTCGGATCCGGAACCGATCAACTCCTGTACATTATTGACAATGTTTTCGGAGGCATTGTCCAAATACTGTTTCACATCCTTGCAATGATGGTATTTTTCTCGCACCGGCTCAAAATGATTGTTGACAACGTATTGAGCGACCTCTTTATTTAGTTTTTCAAGCTTGTCCTGCATGGAACGATCCAGATGATTGGCGCGCCGTACCACTTCCTGAATCCGTTTCTGCACGTAATTCATATTTTGAGTGATTTTTTGCTGTTCTTCGTCCGTAAGCTCTTGCAGTTTTTTAGAATCGATCTCTTCGCCGTTCTTTAATGGCACCGTTACAAAGCCCATGGTGGAGCTTTTAATTTGGATATCCATTGAAAGGGCTTCTTTTTCCAGATTCGTAAACAGATTTTGTTTCTCGGTTTGTATTTTCTCAAGAATTTCGTTCTTTCGGTTAAGATAATTCTTTGATTCGAATGCTTTGAGCAAATCGTTTTTTAAAGTCGAAATCAGGCGATGCATATCATCCCGAAACTCGCATGCCATACCGGATGGTAACTGTAAGGCCTGCGGCTCATCGGGATTTTTAAAATGATAGACATAAACCCAGTCCGGAGGGTCGGGGCGCTTGCCCGCCATTTCATTTAATAAATCCTGAACGATGGTCGTACGGCCTGTACCGTAATTGCCGGTTACAAATAGATTATAACCGGAGTCGTCAATCTCAAGTGCGAACGTAACGGATAATACCGCTCTATCCTGACCAATGACGGTTGATAGGGCCGTTACTTCTTCGGTTGTTTCGAACGGGAATTTGCTTACATCTACGTTTTTAGATAAGTACTTGGGGTCAACATCGCATTTTCTATACATTGGAAGGGGTCTCCTTTAATATCAAATAATATATCTCAAGTTAAAAAGTAGTAAACATCAAACAAAATAAATCCTTAAGACCATGACAGATAAGAAGGGTAGTGAACACAGCGATTCCAATTTTCAGTAAGACGCCATGGCCGGAGGTGAATGCGCCTGCTATTTATGGCTATAACCTGACAGCCAGTAGCGTCGTAATGGTTGCCTTCATTTATAAATAATACGATTCTTTTATTTTTATTTTCTGGATAATTTCTTTAGATTTTAAATTTGTATTCATTTGAATGCATATAATTCAGGATAAAATAAAGGGTTTTTTGTTGTGCAATTTCGTAAAATCAATTTTTTAATCCCTCTTCTATTGGCGTTATTTACCATTGGTTTATCGCAAGATCAGAAGACGATCAAGACGCCTCAACAGTATTATAACTTTAAGCCCGGGAGCAATGGACGCTTAATCGATTATGCTTCTTTAATAGGTTATTTAACCGAGCTCAGCGAAGCTTCGCCACGTTCTAAATTGTTGAAGATCGGTGAATCGCCTTTGGGCAGGAATATCTATATCAATTTTATTTCTTCCGCAGAAAATATCGCTCGTTTAAATGAACTGAAAGCCATGAACCGGGAATTGGCGTTAAACGCCGATCTAAAGAATACGGAACTGGATACAATCCTTAGAAGCGGAAAAGTGTTTGTTCTGGCGACCATGTCAATGCACTCCAATGAAGTCGGACCCTCCCAGGCCGTCCCGCTCATTGCACATGAACTGGTTACAACGCAGGAGCGGGACAAACTACATTGGTTGGAAGCGACCGTCCTCATGCTGGTGCCCTGTCATAATCCCGATGGCATGGATATGGTGGTTGAACACTATGAAAAATATAAGGGTACAAAATACGAAGGTAGCTCCCTGCCGGGTGTTTATCATAAATATGTTGGTCATGATAACAATAGAGATTTTGTAACCCTAACACAAAGCGATACGAGAGCCATTGCCGATATTTATAATCGGGATTGGTTCCCGCAAGTAATGGTAGAAAAGCATCAAATGGGTATGACCGGACCTCGCTATTTTGCGCCGCCTATGCATGATCCCATTTCTGAGCATATCGATGCCCGGCTTTGGAACTGGACCTGGATTTTCGGCTCCAATATCGTTAAAGATATGACACATCAGGGTCTGAGCGGCGTTTCTCAACACTATCTGTTTGACGACTACTGGCCCGGCTCCACCGAAACGTGTGTCTGGAAAAATGTGATAGGTATGTTGACGGAATGCGCAAGCGCCAAATACGCGACGCCGGTCTTTGTGGAGCCGGAAGAATTAAAAGTATACGGCAAAGGCTTAGCCGAATATAAGAAAAGCATTAATATGGTTAAACCCTGGCCCGGAGGCTGGTGGGGTTTGGATGATATTGTTGAATATGAATTGGCATCAACCTGGTCCGTTTTAAAAACGGCCGCCTTACATAAAGAGGCGATTTTAAAGGTGCGGAGTGAGTTGTGCAAAGATGCGGTTCGCAGAGGCAAAACGAATAAGCCGTATTATTATGCCATACCGCTGGATCAACACGACGAAAGCGAACTGGTGCAACTCCTGGAACTGTTAAAAAGGCATGGTATTGATATTTACAGGCTGAATAAAGACATGACCATAGAAGGACGTGCTTATCGACATGGGGATATTTTCATTCCGCTCGCCCAACCATTTCGTCCGTTTCTGAAAGAGGTTATGGAGCGCCAATATTATCCGGAACGCCATTACACACCCGATGGAGAATTGATCAAACCTTATGATATTACGAGCTGGTCATTACCGCTCCATCGCGGTATAGATGTTTATAAAATTGAAACAGAATCCGGATTAAAGGCTCATCTTTCCAAAAGCGAACGTCCATTGTTTGTGAAAAAACCGACACCTGATTCCTTCCGGTTCGCCGTATTTTCCCCACAATTGAACGAAAGCTATAAGGCTGCCTTTTCGGCGCTTGAGAAAGGTTTACGGGTGGAGCGTCTGCTTGAGGAGTCAGTGATATCCGGAGAGCGAATGCCTGTGGGAAGTATCGTGATTTTTCCCGAAGGCAACATAGAGACATTCAAAAAATTGTCGGCTGAGCTCAACATTTCGCCGAATTTCGTACAAAGTAACCTGAATTTATCTACGGAAACGCTCCGTTTGCCTTCCATCGGTGTGGTCGCTTCCTATTTTCATGATATGGATGCCGGATGGACGCGATTTGTATTCGACCGGTATCATATCAGTTACGAGGTCATTCGGCCTTCTCAATTTAAGGATACAGACTTAACCGACCGTTTTGATCTGATTCTTTTCCCCGATGAACAAAAATCCATTTTGCTTGAAGGCAAATGGAAATCCGAAGATGAATATTATATCAGTAGCTATCCGCCTGAGTTTACAGAAGGTATGGAAGAGGATGGCCTAAATAATCTAATCAAATTTATACAGGATGGTGGGCGCGTCCTCTCCTGGGGCAATTCGGTCGATCTGTTTATGGGCACGCAAAAGATCAAAGAGGGAGACGAAATAAAGGAAGAATTCCAGTTACCCGTGAAAAACCGGGCCAAGGAGTTAAAGAAAAAAGGTCTCTACGTACCGGGCGCCCTGGTTAAGATTAAACTGAGAAACGATCATCCCTTAACACTGGGTATGCCGGAAGACGTGGGCGTTTTTTATCGTGCGGATGCCGTATTCAGCACTTCCATTCCGAAATTTGACATGGATCGGCGTGTAGTGGCTTCGTTTCCCGAACGGGATGCACTATTGAGTGGATATAGCGAAGGGACGAAACTTCTGGAACGCCATAGCGCCATGGTATGGTTAAAGAAAGGTGCAGGAGAGCTCATACTTTGTGCGTTTAATCCTCAATTCCGTGCTTCCACGCAGGCAACCTATAAATTGATTTTTAATGCCGTTTTGAGCAACCAACAATAGAGGGCCGCTATTGAACATGCAGGCGCAAAAATTATTTGAGTCGGTTTCTTACAATTATTATCGTAGCGGTTTCAGATACATTTAAATATGAAGACAGAAGTCGAATTCTTAACTAAAAATGCGGAGGCAGTTTTATGACGAACGCAAAAAAGAAGAAAAGTGTAATTGCTATTTTAACGGGCGGCGGCGACGTCCCCGGTCTCAATCCGGCCATTCGCGCCGTAACCATCCGTGCTCTGCGTGAAGGGTATGAGGTTATCGGCATTCGCCGCGGCTGGGCCGGGGTAATTGAATTAGTCCGTGATAAAAAAGCAGACAACAACGATAATTATCAAATTTTAACCGAGGAAATTGTCAACAAAGCGGGCCGGACCGGCGGTACGTTTTTACACACATCCCGTACCCGACCCAGCCATGTTTCCAAAGGAAACGTACCGAAACACCTGAAAGAAAAATATAACGACGATGTGAACGACTTAACGCCGGAAGTCATAAAAAATTTGGAATTTTTGGGTGTTGATTATCTTATTCCCATTGGAGGCGATGATACGCTAAGCTATGCCGTGCGGCTTTATCAGGAAGGCATTAAAGTGGTAGCTATTCCCAAAACAATGGATAATGACGTGCCGGGCACCGATTATTGCATCGGCTTTAGTACATGCGTCACACGAACAATCGAAATGACCAATGCGTTGCGTACGTCCGCCGGCTCTCACGAACGATTCTTAGTTCTGGAAGTTTTCGGCCGCTATGCAGGGTTTACGGCCATGTTGCCGACCATGGCCGGCGCCGCGAATCGCTGCGTAATTCCCGAGTATAAATTTGATATCGATCATCTCACCAGCTTGTTGATAGAAGATAGAGACAAAAATCCCAGTAATTATTCGGTGGTTTTGGTTTCGGAGGGCGCCATGTACAGCGGGGGAGAAATGGTTTTTGAAAATCAGGAGAAAGATGCTTACGGCCATGCCAAACTTGGCGGTATCGGAGATCTTGTATCATCGAAATTAAAAGAACTGTCGCCCAAGCACAATAAAGGAAAACGGATAAACGTGATCAACCAAAAATTGGGGTATCTCGTACGCTGCGGCGATCCTGATGCCATGGATTCCATTGTTCCTATGGCTTATGGAAATCTGGCTCTTGACCTGATACTGGCGGGCGTGCACGGGAGATTAGTCGTCCTCAAGAATGGCCGTTATGACAATATGCCGATCGAAGTGATTACGAGTAGTAAAAAGTTTGTGGATGTTAGGAAATTTTATAATACCGATCGTTTGCGTCCACAATACAAGAGCTTTGAGATGAAACCTCAGTTAATTATGACCAGCGAGGCGTAGATCGATGGAGGGCGTCTATACACTAAGGACGCCCTTTTTTATAATTAAATTTCTCTTCAATCTTTAATGCAACCGACAGCTCTTTTGCTCGTAGTTAACAACTAAATAAAACAGAATAGGAGCTGTCATGGTCAAGACATTATTACAAATATTGGTTGTATTACTGATCGGTTTACCCTTCTTATATATGGCTTGTGATGTTGTATACGATCTTACTAAACGTATGGGCCGTCAGGCAAAACCCGTTATTTTAAATTTTGTTGCCGGATTAATTAAATAATGACCTGATAACACCTTTCGTTTAACTCATATATCTTGGTGCAAAGCCGGTTTATCGCTAACCGGCTTTTTTTGTTTTGAATATGATATATAATCCAATAATTTATATAGCAAGGAATACAAACCGAAGAATTGTTTTGATGAATCTTAACCAAATATTCTATGAACTTGGCAAAAAGAGCGGCACGACCATAAGAAAAGGGCAGTGGCTCTTTCACTCATTATTTGGCGATAAAGAAAAGGCATTAAAATCAGAAAATTTGATCGGTAAGGCGCTTTCGGAAGCCATTAAAAGAGAATACCAAATTATTGATGATCAGCAATATAACAATTTATTAAATGAAGCCTCCGGGCCTCTCATCATGCGTGTTAAGAATGAAAATAGAAGATTTTCGTTCTTCGTAATTCAATCGGATGATTTGAACGCTTTTGCGCTGCCCGGCGGATATATTTTTGTAACCTATCGTTTACTGCATCTGTGTCTTTCAGACAGAGCAGAGTTAGCATTTATTCTTGCCCATGAAATGGTTCATGTGCTTGCCGGCCATGCCTTAAAACGTATTCTGACCGATACATCTTTGAACGCCATCGAGCGTATTATAAAAACCCAGAGTATTGTGGGTAATCTGGCAAGACAAACGATAAGCGAAGTTGTTCGTAAACGGTATTCCCGGGAAAACGAAATTCAAGCCGATAAAATCGCGGTGCAATGGTTGATTTCTTCCGGATTTAATCCACATGCTGCCCTATGGGTATTGGAAAAAATGAATGGGTATAACGACGAATCCGATGATTCATTCAGTTACTTTTCAACACATCCTGTGCCATCCGAACGTGTATCTCGAATCAAGAAAGAAATTAAAGATAACATCTGAATTTCTGATGGCGGATATCAAATAGCGTATGAAACAAAAATATTAAAGTATTATGCAATATTAACGATAGTTGAATTGATAAACTGGCGCGCCTGGCTGAGTTCTCCTCTTCTGTTAATAAGGAGGTAAGTTTTGCAGGAATCTAAAATCTTAATTGTGGACGACCTACCCGAAAATATCGAACTCATTAGAAATTTTTTTTACGATCAGAGTTACAAAATTTACGCCGCTCATAATGGAAAAGAAGCCATACGCAAAGCAAAAAAAATCCATCCCGATTTGATATTGTTAGACATCATCATGCCGGGTATGGATGGATTCGAAGTAACGAAAGAATTGAAAAAAAACACCTCCACGCAGGAAATCCCAATCATTTTAATCACGGGTTTACAAGACAGTCAGAGCAAGCAGAAAGGTTATAATCTGGGTGTTGATGATTTTATTACAAAGCCAATCAATATGTATGAGCTAAAGACGCGCTGTAAATCATTAATCAACTACAAAAAATTGAGCGAGCGGCTTAATGAAGCGGAACAAATCCTCTATTATATTGCCCTCATGGTGGAACAAAAAGAGCAGTACCGACAAGGGCATACCAATCGCCTTGCTAAATACAGTGAATTGTTGGCGCGATCATTGGGACTAAGCGGGGAAGAAATCAAAGCAATCCGGGTAGGCGGTATACTTCATGATATCGGTAAAATTTCCATCGGCGACAAAATTTTAAACAAACCGGGGCCGTTGGATTCGGAAGAGTTTGAAGAAATTAAACGACACCCCGTCGAGGGTGAAAAACTGTGCCAACCATTCGCGAATTTTATCAATGCCTTGCCTCTTATAAAATATCACCAGGAACGTTATGACGGGAGCGGATATCCGGAAGGATTAGAGGGCGATCACATCCCGCTCGGCGCACGGATTGTTGCGCTTGTAGAATCATACACTTCCTTAACCACACCGCGTCCTTTTAGGGATGCGTATTCGAGGGGCGAGGCGTTGGATATTCTGGACGACGAAGTAAAAAAGGGAAAATGGGATACAAAAATTTTTAGTGAATTTAAAAAGATGCTATCGGAGAAAAACATAGAACAAAAAGTGAATACCACCGTTAACGAACTGAGACAATTCACTTCTCCTCCTTCCAATATGCCCCATTAAAGATTGTTCTTAAAATTTTGTTTTAATATTTTCATTTATTATATTGTGAAAAAAATTTCAGGGGGTTATATGGATCATGTATTTAAGTTAATTGAAATTGTCGGAACCTCAACCCAGAGTTATGAAGATGCCATAAAAGCCGCATTGGATAAAGCTTCCAGGACAATTAAAGAAATCAGTTGGTTTGAAGTGTTACAACAAAGGGGAGGTTTTACCAAAGACGGTAAAATTGAATTTCAGGTCATATTGAAAATCGGATTCAAATTAGTCGAATAGTCCCCTATTAAATTGGAACCCCTAAAATGAAAAGGGAGGTATAATGGCTCTATTAATAAATGAAGATTGCATTGCATGCGATGCGTGTTTACCGGAATGCCCGAATGATGCCATAAGTGAAGGCGATCCGATTTATGTGATTGATCCGGATTTATGCACCGAATGCGTGGGATTTTTTGATGAACCTCAGTGTGCGGCGGTCTGTCCGACGGACGCCTGTGTACCAGATCCTGATCACGAAGAAAGTGAAGAAGAGCTCATCGCAAAAAAGAACAAAATACACGGCGAATCGTAGGCAATTACACATATTGAACGTGAGTGCAAGGCCCGCTTATTACATTGAGCGGGCTTTTTTTATATACTGACATGCGCTTCAAACCAATCAAAATAAAACGATATTTAAATTGATTTTAATTCTGTCGGCAAACCTTGCGGTTAACAATATTTACAAAACCATTTTTCTGAATATTTAATAGGGAATTCTGTGATTCATACAGTAAAGAAAAAATTCTAACACCTTAAATTTTATTTATTTTAGCAAAACCGATTAAGAATGCAAATGATTTGCTAAGTGATGTATAAAATTTTAATTTTGCACCTTTATTTGGAATCCGTTTGATTAAATTTGAGGTGAATGATGTTTGAGAATTTAACACAAATAAATATAGAGTTCGCCGGGTTGATATTTGTTGCGGGGATTTTAATCGGCGTTTTTATCTATTATGTAATATTACTAAAGAAAAAAACCACTGCTAAACAGATTTTGGACAATGCCATCCGTGGAGCTGAGAAAGAAAAGAAGGAGCGTTTATACAATTTTAAAATCGATCTTCAAAAAAGGCGCTCAAAATTTCAAAATGAACTGAGGCAGAAAGAAGAAAAAAACCAACGTATGGAGAGTCAACTTTCCAAGAAAGAAAAGCAGTTAAAGAAAGAAGAAAATCGGTTAAAAATTCAGGAAAATCGTCTTAAGAATAAAGAAAAGAAAATCAACGAACTTGAAGAACTTCTGTACGAGAAGCACAAAAAAGCAGAGAATATAATAGAAGAACAAAACAAACAACTCGAAAGAGTGGCCAATCTGCCGATAGAAGAAGCCAAAAGTCAATTGCTTAAAAATCTTGAAAGCCGTGTAAAGCTGGAATCCGCCCAGATGGCCAATGAGATAAAGGAAGAAGCAAAGGAACGCGCTCATAAAGAAGCTAAGGAAATCATCGCTCAAGCCATCGAAAATTTGGCCTATGATTTTACTGTAGAATCCACTCTGGCAACGGTAGAGCTTCCTAATGAACGGTTTAAAGGCATGATTATCGGTAAAGAGGGACGTAACATTCGTGCCTTTGAGGAGGTTACCGGTGTAAAAGTGATTGTAGACGATACGCCGGAATTGGTGGTTCTATCCGGTTTCGATCCGGTCGCGAGAGAGATCGCCCGGATTGCCATGGAGCAACTGATTAAAAACAAAAATATCAATGTCAATTCCATTCAATCCTATGTAAAAAAAGCCAAAGAAGAAGTCAATCGGTCCATATTTAAAGCTGCTGATGAAACATTGAAGGAATTAGGCCTTAGCGATATCCACCCGCAAATGCGTGAAAATTTAGGTCGTCTGAAATATCGCTTTAGCTACGGTCAGAATATGTTACAACACTCAAAGGAAGTGGCTTATCTATCCGGCGCTATGGCCGCCGAACTGAATTTTAATGTCAAATTGGCTCGTCGTGCGGGTTTGTTTCATGATATTGGTAAAGCTATCAGTAACAATTCGGAAGGCAGTCATGTATCCCTTGGACTGGAGCTCGCAGAAAAATGCAAGGAGCATGAAGTTATAAAAAACGCCATTCTTGCGCATCACGAAGAAGCGCCTCCGATACATCCCATTTCCGTATTAGTAACGGCTGCCGACCGAATTAGCGGTAGCCGGCCGGGCGCAAGAAGGGATACGCTCGAGGCTTACACAAAACGTATTACCAAACTTGAAGAGATTGCCAATTCATTCGAAGGCGTATCCAAAACTTACGCCATTTCCGCAGGCAGAGAAATTCGGGTTATTGTTGAACCGGACAAAATTGAAGACGTCAAAGCGCAATTGCTTTCATCGGATATCGCTTCAAAAATAAGAGAATCCATGGAGTTCCCGGGCCAAATTAAGGTGTGTGTTATACGACAGACCATTGCAAGCAAATATACCGATGAATTTGAGGAGGCATTAAATTTAGACGATAGATAACATCTCCAATTTTTCTTTATTATAGCCTTCTGCTAAAGTGTATCTTTAACAGGAGGCTTTTTTAATCAGTGATGATTATAACGTTTCAAAAAATGCATCAAACATAAATAAATTTGAAAAAAATTACAGTCTCAGGAATATTGATTATTTGTGAATTGTTTTTATTTGACAAATGTAAACAAAAGGGAGTTCGTTCAGAATGATAAATATCAGTGATCGCGCCATATCAAAGATCAAAGATATTATGCAGTCCGAGAATAAACTCGATTCCGGATTACGCATAGGCGTTAAGGGCGGCGGCTGTTCCGGATTTACTTATGTTATTGATTTTGAAGATCAACCACGATCAAATGATCAGACATACAATATAGATAATATAAAGGTTGTTATTGATTCGAAGAGCGTTGTTTATCTGGCTGGAACCGAACTTGACTTTACGGATGGTTTAAACGGTGCTGGATTTGTTTTCAAGAATCCAAACGCAAGCCGTTCTTGTGGCTGTGGTAATTCATTTGCTGTTTAATGGACTCTAAGTAAAAAGAGCCATGTTACCCTCCTTTCGAGGAGGTCGGGGGACAGGAGCCTCAAATATTTTTGAGGCTCTTTTTTTTAAAGACAAGTCATTGAAAGCTTTATTCTCTGATTAAACGGTATTAACAATACATACCTATTCCATTTCCTTACAAATGAAGAAGATGGAATCGAAAATAGAATCACACAAAACAAGAAAATTATTTTAAATGTTGTGTCGAAGTTCATTTTATAAAAATGGATTGCTCTCTAAATTTGTCGCAAAACCTTTTTGCCATTTAAGGAACAATTTTTTAATATTGCCGGTAGTTTTGTGGAACGTACAGTTGAAGTTTAAAGACGATAATACGATGATTAATCAATAACTTTAAGGTTTGTAAATGTTAAGATTGAGATATATCGGTGATCCAATATTGAGAAAACCGGCGGAAGCAGTGAGCGCTTTCGATGAAAAACTACAAGATACCATTAAAAAAATGATTGAAATCATGCATCGCGAAGATGGTATCGGGTTAGCGGCAAATCAGGTAGGATTGAGTGATCAGGTATTGGTGGTTGACATATCAGCTGTACAAAAATCCGAAAAAGCCCGTCCATTTATCAATCCTAAAATATTAGAAAGTACGGGTCATATCAACGAGGAAGAGGGTTGTTTATCTATTCCGGGCATCCGCGAAGAAGTGCCGCGGTCTTCAGAAATTCTGGTTCGTTATCAGGATGAGAAGGGCGAATCCAGAGAAGAACGATATGAGGGCTTGATGGCTCGTGTATTACAGCATGAAATCGATCATCTAAACGGCATCTTATTTGTGGATCGCATTAGCCCGGTGAAGCGCAATATGCTGATTTCGCAGAATTTAATACCGACAACTTACTGATTTCCCGATACGATTTTGGATTAATTGAAATGTTTCAGATTGCTACAATGCCGAGCCAGGCTTTAAAAAGTGATAGTCTGGTGCTTTTTTTTGACGAAGCTTTCCTCCGTAAAAGACGTAAGGATTTTTCCTTTTTACTAAACCCACTTAACAGCATCCTCAGGCAAATTATTGATTTGAAAGATTTTAATGGTACGTTCAAGGAAATCTCGGTGTTTTATCCTGCCCGTGAAGAAGTCGATATAGAACGCATTGTTTTAGTCGGGACGGGGGACGAAGACTCCTTAACTACCGAAAACTTACGTGTATTGGGCTATTTAATTGCAGAAAAACACCGAGCATTATCGGCGAAGCGCATACATCTATTTTTGGGTAACATGTGTTTTTGCCGGGAAGAATTGGTGCAAGCGATTACAGAAGGTATCTTATACAATCATTATTCAATACCCGATCAAAAAACCGGCAAAAAACCAAAACGACGCAAACAACAATTCATATTTGTTTGCAATAAAACTGAGTATTCTCCGCGTTTTCGTAAATCCTTAATCGAAACCCGGCAAATTCTTGACAATGTATCGTTTGCGCGGGATTTGGCCAATCAACCAGCCAATCAATTAACCCCGCTTGCCTTTCTCGAGCAAATACGAAAATTTTTTAACAATAAGGACAATATACAAATCGATGTGCTGGATCAGGATGCCCTGGAGGCGAAGAAACTTAACGCCTTACTTGCGGTAAATCGTGGCAGTGCCAATTTACCGTATTTAATCGTTTTAAAGTATGAACCTGAAGGCGGCGCACACAAATGGCTGGGATTGGTCGGAAAAGGCGTAACCTTTGATAGCGGCGGGATAAGCATTAAACCGGCAGCGCGTATGGATGAGATGAAGTATGATATGGCCGGCGCTTCAGCTGTTGTTGGAATGATTGCTCATATTGCTGAAAAAAGGCCGCGTCTCGGTATAATAGCCGCGTTACCACTCGTTGAGAACTTACCGGATGGTAGGGCCATTAAACCCGGCGATGTAATTGAAACTTACAGCGGCAAAACGGTGGAAATTATCAATACCGACGCCGAAGGCCGCTTAATTTTAGCGGATGCTCTCGCGTACCTACAAAAAAACCATAATCCGGATGCACTGATTGACTTTGCCACGCTCACCGGTTCATGTCTGGTGGCTCTCGGCGATAAACGCGCCGCCCTGTTTTCCAATTCGGAATCGTTAAAGACTGTTTTATACGAGGCCGGAGAGCGGTCAGGAGATTCGGTTTGGCCGATGCCGTTGGATTCCGTTTACCAAAAGTTGCTGGAAAGTGATTTTGCGGATCTGAAAAATGTCGGCGGACGCTATGGCGGTGCAATAACCGCTGCAAAATTTTTAGAAAATTTTGTCGGAGACACCCCATGGGCGCATATTGATATTGCCGGAACGGCTTTTAATGTTCAAAATGTCGATTATTTACCAAATGGAGCCACCGGTTTCGGGGTTCGTTTATTTGCACATGCACTAAAAACGCTTGAAAAAGCGATTTAAACCCAACTCTGTTTCCTCTCATTCTGACCCGGTTAACCGATCCTAAATATTTGAAAAATGCCATACTCAATGAAGTAAAATTTGGTTTGCTTCGTAAAATCCGAACGCCTATTTTCCATCATCCAATCGTTTTTTTACATGAAGCGTCTGTTAATCAAGCCGGAGACAACATTATATGCTTACATTTATAGAAAAGATAGCGTTTATTGTTATTGCAGTCATATCTGTTGCACTTACCTGGCGTACCTTTTCAACCATGATTGGGGTCATCAACCGCGGTCAGGATAAACTTTACTTCAATAAATTTGGTCGTAGGTTTCGTGAGGCGCTTTCCGTTTTATTTACCCAAAAGACGGTGCTTAAAAACCGTCCTGCTATTAGCTTCATCCATTCTCTGGTTGCGTGGGCATTTATCTTATACATACTGGTAAACATCGGTGATGTTCTTCAGGGTTATATTGCCAATTATCATTTTTTGGGACGCGGAATGATCGGCAACCTTTATCGTTTTTTTGTGGATATTTTCAGCATTCTTGCTGTTTTGGGCGTACTCATATTTTTGATCCGAAGATTTATAACCGGCTCGCCGTATTTACAAGTACACGAAAACGTAATGCTTTCAGACAAGGCCAAAAAAGGAATGCGCCTCGATTCTCTCATCGTGGGCCTGTTCATTATATTTCACGTAGGTTTTCGCTTTTTAGGCTCCTCCTTTGAACTGGCGTATTCGGGAAGCGATGGTTGGCAACCGTTAGCTTCCAGTGTGGCCATTTTGTGGCAATCGTTTTCACCGCAGTCCCTTAACCTTTTTTATCATATTTCGTGGTGGTTTGCGCTCGGTTCGATTTTGGCATTTATTCCTTACTTTCCGGCAAGTAAGCATATCCACCTCATGATGGGGCCGTTTAACTACTTTTCACAGCCGAAACGAAATGCCGCGGGAACGCTTGAACCGATCGATATGGAAGACGAATCGGCCGAACAATTTGGTGTTGCACGAATCGAACATTTGGAAAAATCCCAACTGGTCGATGCATACGCCTGTATCATGTGTTATCGTTGTCAGGATGTGTGTCCGGCCTATGTTACGGGCAAAGAGTTGAGCCCCGCCACGTTGGAAATAAATAAACGTTACTATCTAAATGAGCATAAAAAAGAACTTGCGGCGGGCGAGGAGAGCGGACACCATTTAATCGAGTACGGATTGAGTGAATCTGCCCTCTGGGCCTGTACCAGTTGTGCGGCTTGTGTGGAAGTCTGTCCTGTTGGGAATGAGCCGATGTATGATATCCTCAATATCCGGCGCGATCGGGTGTTGATGGAATCGGCTTTTCCGAAACAATTGCAAAATGCGTTTAATGGTATGGAACGCAACGAAAATCCATGGAATATCAACGAGGATCGACTGAAATGGGCTAAAAACGATGATTCCATCACCGTTCCGACCATCGAAGAAAATCCAAACTTTGATGTTTTATACTGGGTGGGATGTGCAGGCGCTTTCGATCAGCGCGGCCAATCTATCGCACGAGCGTTTGCTAAAATTTTAAATCATGCCAATGTAAATTTCGCGGTTTTGGGAAACAAAGAGAGCTGCACAGGAGACAGCGCCAGACGCGCCGGCAACGAGTATCTCTTTTCTATTATGGCGGAGAATAATGTTAAGAGGCTCAATGAGGCCGGTATTAAAAAAATTGTGGCAACCTGTCCCCATTGTGTGCATACGCTAAAAAATGAGTATGGTCAGTTCGGCGGTCAATATGAAGTGGTGCACCACAGTCAATTGATTCAGCAACTCATCAATCAAGGAAAAATTAATACTTCAAATGATCAACCATTTGATAGCGTTACCTTCCACGATCCATGTTATTTGGGCCGTCATAATAATATTTACGATGATCCGCGGCACAATTTGACCGCACTGGGTTTCCCGGTAACCGAGATGAAGCGTAATCGCGAAAACAGCTTTTGTTGCGGGGCAGGCGGTGCACAGATGTGGAAAGAAGAAGAACCCGGTCAGCAGGCAGTGCGCCAAAATCGGTTTAAAGAAGGAGAAGAAACGGGGGCTCAAACCATTGGCACGGGATGCCCGTTTTGTCTGACCATGTTGACCGATGCCTCCAATGAACTGGAATCTCAAACCGAAGTTAAAGATATCGCCGTCCTGATTGCGGAAAAATTGAAGAAGACATAAGCGATAAAAATAGACCTTCAGATATAACACCTTTACTCAAAACAACGTTTTTTATCTTTGAATTCTGTGCCCCGATCTGCTTTCGCTATTTTGACATTAATCTATATTTTCCATAAATTAAAAGGCTTTAATAAAAGGGCGATTGCGGAACATCCCAAGTGGATACACGTTTCAAAAACTTGTAAAAAAATGGAATAATCAAGACGTATTCATGAGAAAACTGTTCATCATTGTTGCGGTGAGTATAACCATATTCGGTTTACTCATCACGGCATCTCCATATATTTTACGTTTATTCAACTTGGATAAACCGGTAAAACGATTTATCATACCAAAGATTATCGGGCCGTCTCAAACGCGTCTTGATGTTGAAAATTTCAGAATTGGCCTCGGTAAGCTGGAATTGGAAAATGGGGCGGTAGCTTCCAGAGATCGTCAGTACCGCATGTTATTGAAACAAATTGAATTCGATTTCAATTTTTTACGATTTCTTAAAAATCCGACGCGTCTACAAAAAGCCATCAAAAATGTTTACCTGGTCGAACCGCGCCTTATCTTAAACCGCATCACCGATTCGAGCTCCGTACAATCAAATACCAAAGAGAAGCTTCATTATCAAAACATTCAGGATGTGTTGAAAAAAATTAGAGCTGTTCGTCATCTGGATCGCGTCAATATAAAGAACGGAAGAGTAATTTGGGAAACCGCTGACAGACAGTTTATTGCCATTGCGGACAATTTGAACGGTTGGCTGCATTCTTCGAATTTACAAAATATCGAATTGAATATGACCGGAAGCTTGTCATCCGATTCCGAACAAAATTTTAAAACGATTACCACTATCGATCTAAAAAACAAAGCATTTAAATCCATCCTTCAATTTATCAATTATGAATTGCACGATTCGCCCATAAGATACTTACGGGAGTTGGGCGATATTGAACAAGGGATGATCGATGGTGAGATTGTTTTAGCCAACACAAATTTCAATATTGACAGTACAAAATTTTTTGGCAGCCTCTCCTTCGATGGCCTGCGTGGGCATATAAGGGGTTATCGCTTTTCAAATATTACCTTTCATGCCAATATCGAGAATAATCGGTTAACCATCGATAAAGGCAGCGGTAATCTGTTCAGCGATAGTTTGAATTTCGAACTTTCCATGGCCAATATCTGGCAGCCGACCGTAAAATTTAAGGCCCGAATTGAAAAAACGATGTTCGGAAAACTCCTGCCGGAACGGCATTTGCAAACATTAGATAATGTATTCGGTGACCTCGCTGTAGAAGGACAATACGATTTCAAAAAACATGATGGCCTTTTTCAATTTGCATCCAATGCATTAAATCATCCCGAGTACGGTAAATGTAGCCAATTCAAAGCCCAATTGACACGAGAAGCCGATCAATACCGATTTAGGCTGTATAACGCTGAAATCGGGCGATATCAATTCCAGGGAACCGGGCGCTATATCCCCGGCCGACATCGTTTGTGGACGCGTTTGGATATAAGCGGTGCATTTGATCGACATAAAGTTTTTGATCGCTTAAGCCAAAAGCAGCAACGCTTGCAACTTAATGTGTATGTGAACACGCGTAATCGAAACATGACGGGCAACTGGCAATATGCAATCGCACAATCCATTGAAGACACGCTCTTATGGATCAACGGAAAACTGGAAGGCAACCGGCGCTTTGTTCATCTCGAATCACAAGCGAGTAACAGTCCGGATTTTGATATTGATTTCAAGATAAGCCGTTATTTAAACGATATCAAAATCGAACGCGCGGAAATAAATTTGGTGCCCATTCACCGTTTTATCTCAGAGCCATTTCTGCAAAAACCCTTCAAGCGTTTTGCAACAAGGGCTACGTTCAAAGGCACCGCAAACCAGCTTGATGGTAATATCGAAATTTTTGATAGACAAAACCCTTCTGATATTTTTGTACTGAGAACGAGCATTAATCGTTTGCTTAAAGACAAGCGATTGATCAAGGGCACGATTCACTATAAGAATATTGACGGCAATTACCACGTGAATTTAACGCCTTCAAAAATGCAGGGAGAATTTAAGGTTAATCATGAACTTCAAGGCGATTTGAAAATTGATTTACTCAGTGATAAACCCTTGAGCGGCACGTTCAATTTTGATGACTTTAATATCATGCGTCTTTTCGCAGATAGCGTTTTGTCCGATGACTTTCGTTTTCAGGGAAGCATTGACGGACAGATCACGTTGAGCGGCACTCTTAACGATCCGGTTTTGAACGCCCGATTATCGGGAGAAAAGTTCGTATTTAATGACGTCGGTTATTATCAGGCCGAAGCTTCCTTGAATGCAACCCGCGAACGCTGGAAGCTTGATTCTCTTGCGATTAGCCTCAACAACATTCCCATTTTAAAGGGGACCCTGGAACATCGCCAATATAATAATGAGCTCGACGGATTTATTAGCGGAAGCGGTGTGAACGCTGAACAGCTTTTCAATACCTTCTTTAAGGAAACGCCCTACATTAGCGGACAAATGGACTATCGGGTGCGTATTTCGGGCCCATCCGAGCGCCCTGTTTTGTCGGGCGCAATCGATCTCCAAGACGGTGTTCTGGATAAAATTAAGTACGACAAGATAAACATTGCATTCAACGATTCACTTCTGGCAGGAATACAAAGCCTTGATTACGCTCAGCATAAATTTTATCTGAAAACATTCGAAATGTCCGAGATGGGCAAATACCATTTAACGGCAAATGGAGCCCTTGCAGATCAAAGCGAAAACCCGATCGATCTTGATGTACATTACCAGGGTGATGTCTTTTTTCTGCTGCCTTATCTCAACGATTTTTTTGAACGCGGAAGTTGTAATTCGGATATCGCATTACATATTGCGGGCAAACCCGATCAACTCCGGATTATGAGCGGCCGCGCCGTGATTGAGCGCGGCGAGTTATGGATGGATGAAGTGGCGAAACATGTGGATAACATACATGGCGTCATCGAGCTTGAAAAAGGAACGAATCGGGTAAATTTCATCAATTTTGAAGGGAAGGTGGGCGAGACTTCGTTAACGATTAATACCGTAAGGGATGTGGTACTTGCTAACGGCGATAAGCTGGATTCCTGGTATTTTGAAAGCCTGGATTTGGATTTTGGCGTTCTGGCGATGCAAACAGACGCAGAAGGCATTCAATTACACATTCCGGGTTTAATGCACGATGGCGATACCGGTCGGCTGCATCTCAGTGGTAAAGAAGAAGGCGAGATGTTCTATTTTGCAGGACCCTTAAAGCATCCGGTCGTACGGGGGGCGGTAACACTGTATAATGTGCGGTTAACCTACCCCTTCATTCAAAATGAATCCAAAGACTACAGTGATAATCCTGCTGTGGAATTTCTCAGAAATATCAACTGGGATGTAAAAACGCTCTCCGGAGAAGATGTCCTCTATGTGCGGGAAATACCCGCGTATATAGGTAAAGTAAACACCGAACTCTATATCGATGAATCCAGTGAAGGATTGGAATTCAGCGGTATTATCGAAGAGCACACATTCAATCCCACCGGCAAAATGGTCTCACAGCGGGGCAGACTGGAATATCTGGATCAAAATTTTAGGGTGGAGCGCTTTTCGGCCGAATTTAACGAATACAGCAACTTACCCATTATTTCCGGAAGGGCTTGGACGACCATTCGAGACAGTGTCGGCGCGATACCAAAAACCATCTACCTGAAACTTTATGCTGTGGATGAAGAGACCGGCAGTGAAATTCAACAGGGACGCTGGGAAGATTTCCGCTTTAAGTTGGTGTCTGCCGATCCCCAGATCGGAGAGACGCAGGAACAGGTCCTTGCGTACATGGGATTTTCTGTCGGCAATATCAAGCAGAAAGCGACAAGCGTCGGCGGAGCGGTAACCGAACGCTACCTGATCCGGCCGTTGCTCAGGCCGATCGAACGCACACTGGAGCGCAAATTGGGAATGGATATGGTACGCATTAATTCCAATATTGCGCGTAATTTGTTTTATAGCAGCCTTATCACACAACAAAATTATAATTTCAACAGCGGACTTCTCAATCCCTTTGCCACAGAAACGCCCTATCTCTTTTTGATGCAAAGTTCGGAAGTTACGCTGGGTAAATACATCACTCAAGACCTGTTTCTGACGTATACCGGACAATTGGTATCGGTGTACGATCAAACCGAAACAGAGCTGGAATTGAACCATTCGGTTGGTATTGAATACCGATTTTTCAGAAACGTTTTGCTTGAACTTGAGTATGATCGGGAATTAATTGGCTATTACCGTTTGCCCGATCAAAAACAATATTTTGAGGATTTCAAAATCAGGCTACGTCATTCATTTACATTCTAAAAACGGAGGCAAGATTTGCGTACTTTAGCAGCCACCTTGATTTCAATTTTGTTAAGCGTGTTTACGGTTTTACATGCACAGACGCAAGAATTAAAGATCAATTCCATTCAAATAGAAGGAAATGAGACCGCTGATGCAGATATGATTCGGCAAAATTCCGGTTTGAGCGCCGGCATGGTGATCACGGGCGAAGATCTGCAGCAGGCTACCAAAAATTTATGGTCGCTCGGCATATTCTCCGATATTAAAATCTATGTAACGAACCAATCGTTTGACGGCATCGATTTACTGATTCGCGTTAAAGAGTATCCCAAACTGAACCAATTGAAATTGAGCGGTTACGATGAATTATCAAAAGATGATATTGAAGATGAAATCAACACCTATAGCGGTATGGTCGTTTCTTCGCATAAAATGTTCAACATTAAGAAGAAATTGGAAAAAAAATATCAGGAAAAAGGTTACTTGTTGGCGGAAGTTGAAATTGATACCAATTATGTCGCCGAGAACCGTGTGAATATGGCCATCCATATCGACGAAGGAGAAGAAGTACAAGTCGAGAAAATACGATTTCATGGCAATGAATACTTCGAAGATGACGCTCTGCGGGATGCGATGGAACATATACAGGAAGATCGATGGTGGCGCGGCGCGGATTTTGATCCTAAGAAATTTGAAAAAGATAAACAGAAAATCGTAAGCTATTGCAAAGAGAACGGCTACCGTGACGCGGAGATTATTCGCGATTCGCTCTCTTACAGTAATGATAAATCCGATCTTTACATTGATATTTGGATTCGTGAAGGTAATAAGTATTACTTTGGAGATATTACGTTCGAGGGCAATGAAATTTTCTCGGATGCAGAACTTCAGAATGCCCTTGATATTCAAAAAGGTGATATTTACAACCAGAAAAAATATAATGAAGGCATCCGGGACCGCATGCAAAAGCTTTATTGGAATCAGGGCTATTTGTTTGCGAATATACAACCGCGCGAGATCCCGGTTAGTCAAGATACCCTTGATATAAATTTTACGATTACAGAAGGCCATGTTGTCAGGGTTAAAGAAATCGTTATTAACGGTAATACAAAAACCCATGAAAAAGTCATCCGTCGAGAATTTAAACTTCATCCCGGAGATGTCTTCAACAGCGCCAAACTGGAACGTTCCGTCCGTGATGTTACGATACTTAACTATTTTTCCAAAGCCACGCCCGACGTACAGATGTTACCCAATGACGATAAGCACGTCAATCTACTCCTGAATGTGGCGGAAAAATCCACGGATATGGCAAACATGTCCGCAGGTTACAGCCAGAGGGACGGACTTATCGGAAGTCTTGGCTTGACGTTCAATAATTTTTCGTTATCACACCCCTTTTCCGGAGGCGACGGACAACGATTTGTCATCGACTGGCAATTCGGGCGCATTTATCGTTCGTTCTCGATTAGTTTCACGGAGCCCTGGCTGTTCAATACGCCCACGCTTGGCGGTTTTTCGTTATTTGATACCCGTACCGGCGGCGGCTGGTATCCCTGGGATCGCAAAGATCGTGGTTTTTCTTTGCGTCTGGGACGGCGTTTTTACTGGCCGGACACCTATTTTCGCGGCGATTGGATTTTGAGATTCGCACAAACTTCCATATCAAATATCAGCGACCCTGAATTATTGCGCCGTTACACACTCTATGGCCAGGAAGGGCGGACGCAGCAAATCAGTTTCACGCAGATTATTTCACGCGATAGCCGTAATAATCCGGAATTTCCCACACGCGGCTCCGAACACTCTTTAACCACCGAAATTTCCGGCGGTCCTCTGGGGGGCAATCATCATTTCTTTAAAGGGATTGTTAAAACCGACTGGTTTATTCCGCTTCCGCTGGGATTGGTGCTTTACAGCCATAACAAATATGGCATCATCGAACAATTAAGAGAAAATTCCCTGATTCTCTTTGGCGAATATTTTTACATGGGCGGCAGCGGCCTCGGTTTTGCCGAAGGTTTACGCGGCTATGCCGATGGTACGGTCGGACCTCAAAGCGGACGCGGTCAGCCGCTCGGGGGCAAGGCAATGGCAAAAAATACGCTCGAATTGCGTTTTCCTATTTCTCCGAATCCCACCATTTTCGGCCTTATGTTTGCTGAGGCCGGCAACACATGGGAGGAAATCAGTGAATTTAGTCCGTTTAATCTAAGGCGCTCACTGGGCGTCGGCGTACGGCTCTTCATGCCCATGATCGGCATTATCGGTATCGACTTTGGCTACGGCTTCAATGGTGAACAAGACGTATATGGTGTACGTAAACGCAGCGGTTGGGAGGTTCATTTTCAGTTTGGAAGATTTTAAAAAATTTCCTATATTAATAAATTTTGTATAAATAAATACTTATTTTACGTACGAACATTGATGCAACCCAAATTATTAAGGAGGTTCAGTGTGAAAAGCATAAAAATATTTGTTGTAATGATTGTACTGCTTGCAATATCGGCGCCGGTGTTTGCTCAGAAATTTGCATACGTCCAGTCCCAACGCATACTGCAGGAATACGATGAATACGTGGAAGTCCAGAAACGATTGGAACAAATCCGGAGCGGTTATGATGCAGAATACCAGCAGATGGTTAAAGATTACAATGATTTAATCGATGAAATCGAATCCCAGAGTTTGTTGCTCAGCCCCGAGAAAAAGCAGGAAAAGATGCGCAAAGCTCAGGAAATGGCCATGAAAATCGAGCAATTCAAATATGAAAAATTAGGACCGGAAGGCGAGCTTTATCAAAAAAGCCGGGAGTTTACCCAACCGATTATTGAAAAAATCAATAAACTGATTGAACGCATCGGTAAGGAAGAAGGGTATGATTTTATTTTTGATGCTTCATCCGGCGCCCTGGTGCATGCGTTGCCTAAATATGATATCACCGATAAAGTAATCGAAGAACTCAACAAAAAAACCGCAACATCTTCGGGAATGGGCAATTAACGCTTATGAAGCTAAAATCCATTGCTGAATTACTCGATGGAACGTTAAGCGGAGACGAAGATATTGAAATCAGCGGCGTAGCCAAAATTGAAGAAGCCAAACAAGGTGATATAACATTCATTTCAAATTCGAAATACCGCAAATATCTTTCGTCAACGAAAGCCAGCGCGGTGATTATCGATGATAAAGTTGGCGAGGTTGATTTTCCCCACATAAAAGTAGATGACGCTTATGTGGGGTTTGTATTTTTATTGAAAGCATTTAGCCCTCAGCCCCATAACTATATCCGCGGCATTTCCGAAAACGCCCATATTGAAAACTCCGCCCAAATCGGAGAATCGGTTGCTATTGCGCCTCACGTTTACATAGGGCCCGACGTTGTGATCGGAAAGGAAACGATCATTTATCCGGGTGTGGTTCTGTTGAAAAATGTACGTATCGGCGCCCGGTGTGTATTGTATCCCAATGTTTCCATAAGAGAGGATTGTATAGTGGGCGATCGGGTTATTTTGCATAACGGTGTTGTCGTTGGAAGCGATGGTTTTGGGTTTGCCCCCCGTGGGGAAAAATACCTTAAAATTCCGCAGCTCGGCAATGTGATTGTAGAAAACGATGTGGAAATCGGGGCGAATACCACGATTGACAGAGCTACTCTGGGGTCGACGATTATTCGGGCGGGTAGTAAACTGGATAATCTTGTACAAATCGCCCATAATGTTCATGTGGGAGCAAATACCGTAATCGCTTCTCAAACCGGCATAGCCGGTAGTTCAGAGGTCGGAAAACATGTGACTATTGGGGGACAGGTCGGTATTACCGGCCATATTAAAGTTGGCGATCATGCCATGATCGCTGCTCAAAGCGGCATCACAAAGGATATCCCCGAAAAAACCGTTATGTTTGGAACCCCGGCTTTACCGCTAACTCAGCGTAAACGTATTGATGTTAGTCTGAGACATTTGCCGGAAATGGTTAAACGCCTGAAACAGTTAGAAAAAGAGTTGAGCGTTTTGAAACAAAGATACGAATCTGATAATGCGGGGAGTGAAGATGATCAAGAAACAGAGAACGATTAAACGGGCGATATCGCTATCGGGTCGAGGATTGCATACGGGAAGCCAAACAACGCTTACCTTTAAACCGGCGCCGGTAAATTATGGAAGGTGTTTTGTCAGGACTGATATACCGGATGCGCCGGAAATTCCGGCTCTGGTAGAATATGTCGTTCAAAATCATGATATAGACAGCCTTCGCGGCACCACGATCCAAAAAGATAATGTGGAAGTGTGCACGGTCGAGCATGTTCTGGCGGCAATGGTTGGTTTGGAAATCGATAATATACTGGTTGAAATCGATGCCAATGAACCTCCCATCGGAGATGGCTCTGCAATGCCGTTCATTAACAAATTACTGGAAGCAGGTATCGAAGAGCAGGAGGTTGATAAAGAGTATGTGGTCATTGAGGAACCATTGAGTTTTAATAACGAACATCGCGGTATCGAATATGCAGCTTTGCCGACCGATGATTACCGCGTCACCGTGATGATAGATTACAAAAATCCCGCTCTGGGCAGCCAGCACTCCGGTCTATTTTCAATGGAAAAAGAATTTATTACGGAATTTGCTCCCGCCCGTACTTTCTGCTTTTTACATGAAGTGGAAGCGCTTGCGGAGCAGGGATTGATCAAAGGCGGCGATCTGGATTCTGCAATCGTAATTGTCGATCGCAACCTTGAAGAAGAGGACATGGTTCGCCTCAAGAAAAAATTTAAAATAGACGCCGATGTGGAATTGGGCAACTCCGGCATTCTGAACAATAAAACGCTCCGTTTTAAAAATGAACCGAGTCGGCACAAGCTGGTGGATTTGCTCGGAGATTTAGCTTTGGCCGGGGTGAATATAAAAGCCCAGGTACTGGCAGCCAGACCGGGCCATCAGAGTAACATTGAATTTGCACGTCAGTTGCGGAACTATTACAAAAAACAAAAATTAACCCGTAAATATCAGGATATCAGTAAAAAAGATGTCGTCTTCGACATAGAGGCGATTAAAAAGATTTTACCGCACCGTTATCCCTTTTTACTGGTCGATTCCATCATTGAATTGGAGCCGGAAAAACGCGCCGTCGGAATCAAGAACGTAACCAATTCCGAGCATTTCTTCCAGGGACACTTTCCTCAAAAGCCGGTCATGCCCGGCGTTCTTATCGTTGAGGCTATGGCCCAGGTCGGCGGTATTCTATTACTGAATGAACAGGCGGATGTAGAGGACAAACTGGTCTATTTTATGGGAATCGATAACGTTAAATTCAGAAAATTAGTCCAACCCGGCGACCAATTGGTAATGGAGCTCGAAATGTTGAAAAATCGCCGAACCACATTCAGGATGGCGGGAAAAGCCTATGTTAAGGGTGAACTGGTTTGTGAAGCCGAAATGATGGCAGCCGTTGTAGACCGCTAAGGAGAGAGAATTATGACACATGTACACGAAACCGCGGTGGTAGATACTAAAGCAGAACTGGGTGAAAATGTGGTCGTTGGACCATACGCTGTAATCGAAGGCGATGTTTGTATCGGTGCGGATACGCGTGTGGGACCTCACGCCGTCATAGCGGCCGGAACGAGAATCGGTGAACGTTGCCGGATTTTCAGCAGTGCGGTTATTGGCACCGTACCTCAGGATTTGAAATTTGGTGAAGAACGAACGTTTGTGGATATCGGGGATGAGACGACCATCCGGGAATTTGCAACCATAAACCGGGCGACCGACTACAGCTATCATACAAGAGTAGGAAGTAACTGTTTATTAATGGCTTATGCACATGTTGCTCACGATTGTCAGATTGGCAATCGTGTTATCATTGCCAATGCAGTTAATATGGGCGGCCATGTCATTATCGATGATTTTGTGGGCATCGGCGGTTTGACAGCCATTCATCAATTTGTCAAAATCGGCGCCCATGCGTTCATAGGCGGCGGGCTGCGTGTACAAAAAGATGTTCCGCCTTATATTCTGGCCATGGGTGAACCCATGCGTTATGGCGGATTGAACACTGTCGGGTTGAAGAGACGCGGTTTTTCGAACGAATCCCTGGAACAGATTAAACAAGCCTACAAACATATATATCGTCAAAAATTAACCCTGGGTCAGGCAACGCAAACCATCCGAACACATCTTCCGCCAACAACGGAAGTTAATAACATTCTTAAATTTATAGAAGAAAGCGACCGTGGCCTCTTACGCTGATAATACCGGGGCATTTCCGTTTAACAGGCTTCGGGTTCTACCATACAAAATGTACACGGGTGCAACCAATATGGCGTTGGATTATGCGCTTGCGGATCGAATGCAGCAAAATCAAGAAGCCATTTTACGCTTCTATGGATGGGATCCGTATTGTCTTTCCCTCGGATACCACCAGCATATAAATGATGTAAGGGCGGATAAACTCACAGAAGACGGGTATCACCTCGTACGCCGACCGACCGGCGGAAGCGCTATTTTCCACAGCGAAGAGTTAACGTACTGTTTGATCGTACCCGGCCGATCATTACAAAAAGAAGCGATTTACAGCAGGTTTCACGCCCTCTTGAACAAAGCACTTCAACAATTGGGTTATGACGTGGAGCTGCATAAAAGCAAAGCAAACGAAAACTATTTAAACCGCGGAGCGGACACTTTTGCATGCTTTAATCGCCCCGCTTTTATGGAAATTAAATATAGAAACAAGAAAGTAGTCGGAAGTGCACAAAAAATCATGAAAAATGCACTTTTACAGCATGGATCGATTCTTATAGGCGGTAAGCAGAATGATATCCTGAAATACCTTAATATTGACGCCGCTAAATTAAATAAATATCAATCCAAATTGTTAAAAAGTGCAACACACTTGAAGGCCATTCGAAATCAGGAAATAACCCCGCATCAAATTTCAGAAGCGCTGTTAAAAGAATTTGATAAAATCGGGAATATTTCCATATATTATCAAGATGTAACGCGTGATGAAATTCGACAGTCGCAGATGATGAAAGCATATTTCAATATTTGCGATGTCTATAATCCGGTAGGATAACTTATTTTTAGAGGAGGCCGTATGAAAAAGATCGTTATTGCTGTATTCAGTTTTGTCCTCGTGATTTCAACAGGTCAACTACAGGCGCAGGAAATGGAGGATTATCTTAACGATATCCTGAATAAGTATAGCGATGCCCGGGAAGCTTATATGGAAGGTTATCTGCAACCGCTTGCCACATCACTGGGTACATCCATGGGAGGCGCTATGTACCATCGCGGTTCAACCAAAATGTTTCCCAGATTTGACATAGGCATCAGCACGGTAATGATTCCGTTGCCGGACGAAGCCAAAACCTTCGATACGCCGGAAATACTCACAGACCCCATGGGCATGGGCCTGCCGGCCACCGTCCCAACAGTATTTGGCACACAAAGCGATAATAATAATGTGATCGATGGTGTTGATAATGATTTGTTCGCTATGCCCATGTTGCATGCCAATGTCGGATTGATTGCCAATTTGGAGGTCACGGCGCGATTCGCAACCCTGAGCAATAATGATATAGGCGATCTGGCTCTTTACGGCGCCGGCCTTAAATACGGTTTGAGCGACATGATTCCGATTCCTATGTTTCCACTGGATTTTGCCCTGCAGGGTTCGTATCACAAATTTACCGTGGGCGAATTTCTTGACGCCGGTACCTTTAATATGAATTTTCAGGCTTCCACCAGCTTGCCTGCATTCCCGCTTTCGTTTTACGGCGGCCTCGGTTTCGACAATTCCTCAATGGTCGTTAAAACCGAGGAAATTATGACAGGCTCGCCGCTTGGCGAGGTTAATATTGACGGTGAGAATAATATACGCTTTAACCTGGGCGTCAGTTTTTCGATGCTGTTTTTTAACGTACATGCGGATTATAATATTGGTAAATATAACTCCATCGGCGCCGGTCTGATGGTTGGTCTCTAATCGCGTTCGAAACTCGCGCCCGGATATCACCTTTTTGGAGAGCCGGCGTCCGGGCGATTAATATTGAAACAAAATGATAAAGCCTGCGTTTCAGGCTTTTTTTGATAGGCACGACTTCAGGATCAATTAAATTATGCTCAACATAATCGCAATCGTTTTTGTTTTCAGTGTACTCGTCATCATCCACGAGTTGGGGCATTTTTTAGCCGCTAAATGGATGGGTGTGCGCGTTGAAAAATTTTCAATCGGATTTCCGCCCAGTATTTTTTCTAAGAAGATAGGGGAAACCGAATTCAGCATATCTGCCATTCCACTCGGCGGTTTTGTTAAAATGTCTGGATTTGTTGATGAAAGCCTGGATACCGAAGTTACCGGTGCCGACTATGAATTTAACTCCAAGCCCGTTTGGCGACGCATTATTATTATTATTGCCGGCGTCGTTATGAACCTTCTCCTGGCTGTAGCTATTATGACCGCACTCAATTTTTTCCAGGGTGAAAAGATTATTACAACCACCACAATCGGACAGGTTGAAGAGGCAGGCGTCGCATCAAAAATCGGTTTTCAAAAATACGATGAAATACTGGCTATCAATGGTAAACCGATTGACAACTGGAACGAGCTTCAGGAGACCTTTATTGAGAATCTGAACCGCGACATGCACTTCGAGGTTTTTAGAGACGGCAGAAAAATTGATCTTTTCTATAAGAAAGAATGGTTCAGTGAGGAGAAAGGCGAACAACTTAACCTGCTTCCTTTGTTTGAACCCAAAGTGGGAGATGTTCATCAGAGCATGCCTGCCGGTGATCTGGGTTTAGAGAGAGGGGACATCATCACATCGGTTGCCGGTAAAAAGGTGAGTGATTGGAGCGAAATGACGGAAATTATTCGCCAAAATCCCGGCGAAACCATCGTCATAAGCTGGAAACGCGACGGCAGAGTCATGAAGGGTGAGATTACTCCGCAGTCCTTTGAAGAAAAAAATCAAGAAGGCGAGGTTCAGGAAGTCGGAAAAATTGGTATCGGTTATTTTTATGAACATCGTGAAGTTGGGTTCATAGCGGCCATAGGGAATGGAGTGGTAAATACCGTCGATCTTATAGCCCTCAATCTACGTGGGCTATGGTGGGTTCTTAGCGGTACCAAATCCGCACAGGAAATTCTGGGCGGTCCTATCATGATCGCAAAGATGGCGGGCGACGCCGCTCAGGCCGGCTGGACCTATTTATGGTATCTAATCGCAGCGCTCAGCGCCATTCTGGCATTCTTCAATATTCTACCTATTCCTGCCTTGGATGGCGGTCATCTCTTTTTCCTGATTATTGAAGGCGTAATGGGGAAGCCCCTGCCCAGCAGCGCTCGAATCAAAATTCAGCAAATTGGCATGGCGATACTTATTACGTTGATTATCTTCATTATTTATGTTGATCTCCGTCGGCTTTTGTTTTAGACCTTTAAACAGATCGCAATCTGATGAATCCATAGGGCGATATGTCTGCTGAGATATATACTTTTTTGGATTGGTTCGATGCCTTCATTCAAACAGCCTTGAATCGTCCTTACCATCCTCAGTTGCCGGCAATGAGCAACGGTCGGCATCGCAAAGTGTATTCAGGACAATGGATCCCGCTGCAATACCATCACTCTGTTTTCCTTAGTTTGGAACACAGCGAGGGCGCCTCCGTCCCTGAAGTGGATCTTTTTTTCTACCGCTTTCCGCAAACCGGTTTTTATTTAACCGTTATCGAATGTGATTTTGTCGTTTTTAAAATCATTGAAAATCGCGATTTGGTAATTTTTATGGTTGTTTCAGCGGAACAGGGGCCCCATAAACAGTATATTGCGATACGGAACGACACCCGGCTAATTTTTAAAGATATGATTGAAGGGACCTTCCGGACGGATCAGAAATTGAATCTTTTAGTTCACCGCCCGCAAATCTGTGGTTTAATACCGAAAGGAATGGCATTAAACTTTAAGGATTTAAAATCGTACCTTCAAAGCAAATTTGAACACGAATATAATGTGCATCCCATTCATCAGCTCGTCATCAATGATCAAAAGATATTGAGTGAAATCGATAAGGCGTGGGCCCATATTCGATTTATCGATGCAAAAGGAGATATCGATCTTCAATCTCTTTTAGCAACTGATTTATCATTGTTTATGTGGCTACAAGAGGTCTATTTGCACCTCGGGCGCTTTAAGGCTCTTGATTCGTTTTATAGCGAATTATTGGAATCGAACTCGTTAAGTCAAAAGAATAAGCATACAATAATTCAATCCTGGAATCGGTTTAAGACCGCAAGTCAAAATACGTCGTTTGTGATAAAAACAACTTTACCCACTGCATGGTACAACATAGCTGATGAGAAAAGCGCAAAACATCCATATCTTAATGCATTTGTTTTCGGAAAGGAAAATTTATCCCAATTTTTACAGGAACAGTGGCAGACCCTTTGCTGGCCGGCATTCAGGAACAAATTAAAGAATGAGATAGATCAAAACCCGGACGCTTACATGGCGTTCATTTCGATGGCATACGAATACTGTTTTTGGTGGGCTACGCAATTATACGAAGCATCATACCGGTATTTTTCATGTGATTATTTAAATATTCTGAAGCTTTTGTTGAATATTAAACTGATCATTAACCAGGCCCCAATGCATTCAAGGGGCTTTCAATTTGCGTCTTATACCTTTCCAAAAGGGACGCGGCGATTGTTTTGGGTGGATAAAGAACTGGAGATGAAAATCACTTCAACCAAAAAAACGACGATAACCTCGCTCCTACAGGAAAGTGGAGCGCAAATAGTTGTTGACAAACCCTGCAAAATATGTTTAAAGCGGTCACAAAATACGATTAAAGTCGATCCGCATATTGTTCAGCCGCCCATTGCAAAAGAAACATTTTGGAGCCATGTACGAGTGAAACATCATTCTACAACATATTTGATTCCATTGGTTTGGCCTGAAATGACTATATATATCAATCGTATACGTATTAAATTTTTACTAAAGAAACGACGCTATCAAGTCTCACTTAAATTTAAAAATATGACGCAATCCATAGAAATAGAAGGCAAAGAGTACAAGCCAACCAGGTATTCTTATGTTAAAACATATTTACCCGTAACACTAAATCCGGAAGAAAATTGGATATTTGATTTCTATACGATGCATGGCATTCCGATACGAAGTAGCGGTCCATTTCTTCGCGATATTCAACCGGCGGGCGTATGTTTCGATCGTTTTGGTCAAATGCATGAACAGGTACGGATTCACAAAAATGGAAGCTCAAAATCCATCGGACTTGACAGCAACGTTTTCTTTAAAGATAGCCTCAGGGTATCGCAACCGAATTTAAAGCTCGATGTTAGGGCGCGACACTGCGATAAACAATCCTTTCATCTTGTTGCAAAATCGGGTTTACTGTATCGTTTGTTAAACGAATCGCCGGCGTCCCTTAAACTAAAACTAGTGTTTTATTTGAAGAAAGAGAATGAACAGCTATGCGCCACGGTGTCTCAACTTTGTAAATCAACATTCGGATTTTTAGCAATGATCAAAAATACGAACCAACTCAGGGCGTGTTCAAACGCATATGCCATTTATATTGACGATACCTGCCGCTATCCTTATCTGGAAGAACATGATTATTATGCCATTATTAAACTTAGCAAACACATAAAAGGCATTTTTGTGCGGAGCAATCACATTGAACCCTTTTTTACGATGCTAAAAAATCCAACCGGGCTTTTAAAACAGGAGTGAATATGAAGAAAAGTAGTGTGTAGGTTTAGAATAATTGATTACAGACCGTTTTTTTATCGTTCAAATTTGATTTGATTTTAATTTTGACCTTTAATAAGTTAAGAATTTATAATCAGCAATGGGGCCCATAGCTCAGTTGGTTAGAGCAGCCGACTCATAATCGGCTGGTCCGGGGTTCGAGTCCCTGTGGGCCCACCAAATTAAAAGAAAGGCGGGCATGAAAACGCCAAAACAACCTGATGACGGACAAAGAACGGAAATCATTAAAATAGATAAAAAAGTGCATTCACAAAATGGGTGCACTTTTTTTTATGCATAAAATTTAGGAGGCCTTACATTGAAAAAAACACTTTATGGATTAATTGAACTACAGGAAGTAGATAACCGACTGGATGAGCTGAATGAAGCACGCGGCGATCTTCCGTTAATCGTTGAAGAGCTTGAAGAGAAGCTGAACAATAAAAACGAACGGTTGGTTCAGCTTAAAGAGGATTTGAAAAACGCTAAGGTGCGTTATAACGAGATTGACCACGGCATCGAGGAAGCCAGAGAGAAACTGAAAAAGTACGAGGAACAACTCTACCAGGTAAAAACTAATAAGGAATACGATGCCATAACAACAGAAACCGAGACCATGCAAAATCGTGTGGATGAAAATGAGTTGGAATTGGCCAATATATCGGAAACGATCGAGGAACTGGAAAAACAAATAACCGAACTGGAGTCGGAAGTAACAAAACTTGAGGGTGAACTGGAAGAAAACCGCAGCGAATTAAAGGGCCGGCTCGAAGAAACTAAAGAAGAAGAAAATTTGTTAAAGCAGGAAAGAGAAATCATATTACAGAAAACAAGGCCGGATGTGGTCAAAACTTATGAACGCGTGCGGGATGCCAGAGGCGGCCAGGGAATTGCGAAGATAAAAGGCCAGGTTTGTGGCGGATGTTTCTCTTATATTCCACCTCAAAAGGTGGTAGAGGTTAAGAAGATGCTTCAAATTTACACATGCGAATTCTGTGGGCGCATACTTGTCTGGGATCAATCAGATTCATAAACGAATGCAATAAACTATAAAATAAATAACCGGATGGATCAGGTGGTCGCCGTAGTATTCATTTAAACGTATTGCGGAGGAAAGTCCGAACATCACAGGGCAAAACCCTCTGAGAAATCAGAGCCTGTTTCCGCATAAGGAAACAGAGGGCAAGTGTCGCAGAAAAGAGACCGCTCTTTTGGGAGTAAGGGTGAAAAGGTGGGGTAAGAGCTCACCACTTCGTTCCGGCAGGAATAACCAAAGGCGAAGGTACGATAAACCCGGTTTGATGCAAGATCAAATAAAGAAGGATTCCGAATGATCGGAGGCGTACAGCCCGGTACGCGTTCTCTAATGAGAACACACTTCAGGGTAGATCGCTTAAATTAACCGGCGACGGTTAATTAAGATAAATGGCCACCGTCCCGAAAAACGGGATACAGAATTCGGCTTACCGATCCATCCGGTCTTTTTGTGATTGAGGGCGGCCATGGTTTATCATTGGGTGCATCCGAAACCTTGGAATGTTGAAAAACTTTCCGGGATCATTCGGTCTTTTAATCTACATCCCGTCATTGCACAGATTTTATACAATCGCAACATCGATACCCCGGAAAAGGTTGAACGTTTTTTCCGTTCGGATCTGAAAGATTTACATGATCCATTTCTTCTGAACGATATGGAACCCGCCGTCTTACGTATTATAAAAGCCTTGCAGGAAGGCGAGAATATCCTCATTTACGGCGATTATGATGTGGACGGTGTTACAAGTGTATCGATACTCTATGATGGATTGTTTCGCCTTGGGGGTAAGGTATATTTTTTCATTCCGGATCGTTTTCGCGAAGGATATGGTGTTTCCAAACAAGGCATTCGCGCGGCTAAAAGAAAAGGAACTTCGTTAATTATTACGGTGGATTGTGGTATAACCGCCGTCGATGAGGTTCAATATGCCCATGAGCTGGGTATCGACATGATCATATGTGATCATCACGAAGCTTCGGAACAAATCCCGGATGCCGTTGCCGTCATTGATCCTAAAATACGACAATCACAATACCCTTTTAAGGAATTAGCCGGGTGCGGCGTCTCGTTTAAAGTCTTGCAAGCGGTGGCTGCAAAGCTTGGTTACGGCGATGCCTTCACCAGCCAATATCTGGATCTGGTTGCCATCGGAACCTCCGCCGATATCGTACCTTTGGTTGATGAAAATCGAATATTTGTTAAGCACGGCCTGCAAAAGATTAACAGTAAAACACGGCCGGGTATATTCGCATTGCAGGAAAGTTGCGGACTGATCGATCGCCGGATAAACGTCAGTACCATCGTATTTATTATGGCGCCCCGATTGAACGCCGTCGGACGAATATCCAACGCCAAAAAGGCCGTACATCTATTAACGACTCAAAGTTATCAGCAGGGTAGAAATATAGCACGCATTCTTGAAAAAGAAAACAAGGAACGCCGAAGCATTGATGATATTACGTTTGAAGAAGCCCAGCGTTATATTCAAGATCGGATAGACATTTCTCACAAACGTATATTAGTCTTGGCAAAAGAAAACTGGCATACCGGCGTTATTGGTATTGTGGCTTCACGGATTATGGAAAAGTTTAACAGACCGGTGGTACTCATATCCGTAGAAGATGGCGTAGGTAAAGGCTCGGCACGTTCCATTGCCGATTTCGACATTTATGATACATTACACCGGTTGGGTCATCTTCTGGTTAATTTCGGCGGCCACCAATATGCCGCGGGTTTAACGATAAATCGCGACAAAATAGAAGCGTTTGATGAGGCCATAAATAAACTGGCGATGCATTCGTTAAGACCTGAGGCGATGGTTCCCAAATTATTCATTGACGCCGAGATACGGTTTAATCAGTTAAATGTAAACTTTTTAAATGGTTTGAAGCGTTTAGCGCCCTTTGGGCCGCAAAACATGAGACCGGTGCTTTTATCTTCAGAGTTATCGACTTTCGGCGGCGTTTTCACGGTTGGGCAAAATCACTTGAAAACTAAATTCAAACAAGATGGCGTTGTCATTGATGCGATTGGTTACAAGCTCGGTACCTATTCCGCTTCTTTAAAAAAGGGCAATACTCCGGTTTCATGCGCATATGTTCTGGAAGAAAATCAATGGAACGGCCAAACAACCATTCAAATGCGAATCAAAGATTTAGAGGTAAAACATGAATGATAACGACGAGATTAGATCCGATTCTACCGAAGGCCAGCCGAAGGATGGCGGCGATGAATCTCGGAAAATGTTTTCCGAATTAGCCGCGTTCCGTGAAGAACATAACATTACGCTTTCCGAAATTGCCGAACACACGCACATAAACCTGAAATATCTGCAAGCGTTGGAAGCCGGCAACCTGGATGAAATACCGGATGTATATGATAAACTCTTTTTCAAAACATATCTGGACTATCTGAATCCTGAGAAAAAAGAAGAATATCTGGAAACGTTTAAGAAAATTCGTAAGGTTAAGAAACCGAAGTACACTACCACCATTCGTCGCGTGCGTTCTGTCAAGCAAGATGCTTCAAAAATTAAATTGATGCGTACGCTTATGATTATTGTTCCCATTCTAATTGTCATCGTCATATTGGTGATTTTGGCCGTTAACACTATCAGTGTGAGAAATAACGATGATGAATTGATTGATGAAATTTCGCCACAGGAAATCGTACAGGAGCTGGACGAAAATAAAACGACTGAAAATGACCGCCCAAAAAAGAGTTCATCATCAAAAACCACAACTTCTGGGGTTAACGTCGTAGTCGCAGCGGTGGATACAACCTGGATTCAACTGGTAAAAGACCGCGGCGATACAAGCGAGTATATGCTCAACACGGGCGAAAATCTTGATTTGCAAGCCGATTCCGTTATACAATTTGTAATCGGTAATGCAGGTGGTATTAATTTTACGGTTAACGGGGAACCTGTTGGCATATTAGGCGATAAAAGTCAGGTCATTTCATATCTTCGTATAACCGAGCAGGGAATTGAAAATCAACGTATAAAAGAGATACGGTAAATAAAGAAAGGCCTATTTTATGTTGAGATTGTTTTTATTAACAGGTATTGTTTTATTTTCTCTCGATACAATGCATGCCCAAACTTCGGAAGAGTTGTCATCCCAAAAGGTCGTTATCGATAGCATTGAAATGCTTTACGGAAAGATTACCGAGCAACAACTCTACCACGATTATCCCGATTGGAAAATAGAACGCACGTATTATGAGGTGGACTCCGAGCTTGTGGATAAAATACGGGAGACAAACTGGGATAATATCCAAATTCTCATTTTTCAGGCAACCTGGTGTGGAGACAGCGAACGTGAAGTGCCCCGCTTTTTTAAGATTCTTGATGAAGCAAACATCCGAAGAAAGGTTGCGGTTACCATGTACGCTCTTGACCGTCAATTGGAACTTGAAAACGGATTGGCAAACGATTATAATATTCAGCGTGTACCAACCTTTATTTTTCTCAAGGACGGGGAAGAACTCGACAGAATTGTAGAGCGTCCGGATGCATCAATGGAAAAGGATATTTACGCGATTGTAAACGGCCATTAATTCCGGGATACGTTCAATGTACGAACGAAGGACATTAACCGATAACGCTCATTGGAACGATAAACAAACAGGTGGAAGGATATTTCATGGCAAAAAATACAAGCAAAAAAGACACTAAAACACAGAACAAAAATCCGAAAACCGAAACGACGCAAGAGGATGACGCCGCCGCTCAACAAGTTAATAAAATCTATAAGCGTATTCTGAGAACAATGAGCTGGACGGTCGGTAGTGCTTTTATTCTGGTCATCCTTCTGCCTGAGTTCAACACTTCTTTTTTAGACCGTTTAACCCGTTACATCTTTTTGTTGGGTATTATTACACTTTTGGCTTTTATTCTGATCGAGTTTATCGGAGATCAATTAAAAAAACTTATCCGTTACTTTTTGAGCTCGAAACATGCAAAAAATTCTAATCGTTGATGATGATGCCGCCATCAGGGACACGCTTTCATCCATTCTGGAACTTCAGGAATATGAAGTAGAAGCTTACGCTACAGCACGGCAAGGGCGTGAGGCTCTTGAAAACCAAACATATGCGTCGATCCTGATTGATATTTTTCTCCCCGATCAAAACGGTATCGATTTTATAAAAGATATACAGAATCGTGGTATACAAACCCCTATTATTATCATAACCGGCCATTCAGAAATCGAATTGGCACGTCAGGCCGTACGGTTAGGCGTTTTTGATTATCTGGTTAAGCCCTTTAGGAGCAATCAACTGCAGCAGGTGGTCCGCTTGGCCATCAACCATAATTATCTTATTGAAGAAAAGGCGGCGCTGGCAGAACAGAACCGTATGTACCAACAAGAGTTGGAGAAATTAGTCGACCAAAAAGTATCCGAATTACGCGAATCAGAGGTTAAATACCAGAGTTTAATCGAACAGTCGCTGGTCGGGGTCTATATCATTCAGAATGACAAGTTGCGTTACGTCAATCAAAAATTTGCCGGTATTTTTGGTTACACGCAATCGGATATTATAAATCGCAAACATTTAATCGATTTCGCCATCGAAGAACAGAAAGAAGTTTTGAAAGCAAATTTGGCGCGGTTAACCAAAGGTTCGCCTCTTACGTTTCATTTTACTGGTAGAACGCAGAAAGGCGAGGAGCGCATACTCGAAGTGTGGGGCAGTCTGATTACTTACGAGGATGCGTCGGCGGTTGAAGGCATGGTCCTCGATATAACCGACCGGCACCTGACGAAAATTCGTGAGCGACAACTGGAGCTCGAATTACTCAATGAGCACAAACTTTCAGCGATTGGCCGGCTGGCCGCAGGTATTGCCCATAACCTCAATACGCCGATATCGGTGATACAAGCCAACGCTGAACTTCTGCAGGTCAAAAACCCAGATTCTCCGCAAATCCAAAAAATCCTTAACCAAACGGAACGTCTTAGTGAATTAATACGCAATATCGTCCAAAAGAGCGAACGCCAACAGGATAACAAACGTACGAATATCCAGCTGAATCAATTGCTTCAGGAAGAAATTGAGTTTTTACAAGCCAATCTGTTCTTTAAACACAAAATCAATAAATCATTACAATTTGATGAACATTTGCCGAAAGTTGAAGGCATTTACAGTGATTTTTCACAATCGATTTTAGCCATCATTCAAAATGCCATCGAGGCCATGTATGAATCCGATGAGAAATCGTTAACGGTTCAAACCGAGCACGATGAGCATAATATATACATCATTATCGAGGATACCGGGGCGGGAATCTCGGCAGCCAACCTTAATAAAGTTTTTGATCCCTTTTTCTCAACGAAAAGCCGCCAGCGGAAAAACCACGCCGCACCTGACCAACCGTTGGGGACGGGTCTGGGATTAAGCCTGGTTTATAAGTTGATGCGCCCGTATGGTGTATCCTTTGATATTCAGTCGCAGGAGGGGCGGGGAACACGATTTACGTTGACAATTCCCTATAAGAAAGAAAAACATAGTGAATAATCCCGCCAAATGAAGGTTCAGCCTATTTATAATACCAACACGATCAGCTTCTCAATAAAATTATTTCTTAAACAACATTTCGAAAACCTAAAGAAGCCCTTGCGGAATGCTTGTTAAAATCGCATTAAATATTTATATTCAATGCTTTTATTGCAGGAGGTTGCAGATAGAATTGGGACATTTTTTAACAAGTCGGGGTGTGGGTGTTTTCTTTATCACAGGATAAACTGAAAACGATATTATCCGCGGTCCGTAATAAGACCGTCATCGTTATTGGCGATGTAATGATTGACGAATATTTGTGGGGTAATGTACAGCGATTATCGCCGGAAGCTCCCGTCCCCATTGTTGAAATAGAGAAGGAGTCTTTGCGATTTGGCGGAGCCGCTAATGTTGCCCTTAATCTAAAAATGCTAGGTGCAAACCCGATTCCCGTCGGTTTGATAGGCAATGATCGCATGGGTGAAACCTTCCTTTCTCTGTTGAAAGAGTATGATATTTCGGATGCGGGTATTATCGTAAGTAATGAGCGTCCAACCACGGTTAAAACCCGTATTATCGGCGGTAACCAACATTTGGCGCGCGTGGATCGGGAAACAAGCGACTATATATCGGATTCTTTAGAATGGCAAGTGATAGAGCGGTTCGGGCAATTGCTTTCCGAAGCCAACGCTGTAATTTATGAGGATTACAATAAGGGCATATTGCCGATTAACATAATCCACAAAACCATCAAACTCGCCGGAAAAAACAATATACTAACGACCGTGGATCCCAAGTTTGTGAATTTTATGGAATACCGCAATGTTGCGTTGTTTAAACCGAACCTGAAAGAATTATCCCGGGCACTTGCCAGAGTGATCGATGGCTGGCAAGAGGTTGAAGAAGCGGGTTTTGAATTAAGGCGACGGCTGGACGTCGACTATCTTTTATTAACCATGGGTGCGCAGGGTATGGCGCTCTTTGGACGGGAAAATACATCCATGATTCATATTCCAACCAAAACGCGTAAAGTTGCAGACGTTTCCGGAGCCGGTGATACGGTTATTAGCACGATGACTGCTGCCCTGGTTGGCGGTGCATCGTATGAAGATGCGGCACATCTCTCGAATTATGCTGCCGGCATTGTGTGTGAGGAGGTTGGGATCGTACCCATCTCCGCCGAAATCCTTCTCCGCGAAATATACCACAGGGAAGCCGTATGAAGGCCATTGTATCCGGAGCCGAAATGAGCGGATTTATACGCCAATATCGTGAACAAAATCCGAATGCTGTGGTTGTCTTTACGAACGGGTGTTTTGATTTACTGCATCGCGGACATGTACAATACCTTGAAAAAGCGAAAGAACACGGCGATATTTTGATTGTCGGTTTAAATTCGGATCGGTCGGTTCGGAATTTAAAAGGTCCGCCGCGCCCCGTCTTGACGCAGGAAGATCGCGCCTTTATCCTATCACGTCTTGAAGCCGTTGACGTTGTGTCGGTCTTTGATGAAGAAACGCCCTATGAACTTATTGTGCAGGTTCAGCCGGATATTCTTATAAAAGGCGGAGATTATCCGATAAATGAAATAGTTGGACGCGATATTGTGAGCAATCGCGGGGGACATGTTCTGACGATCCCATTTTTAGAAGGTAAATCGAGTACGGCCATAATTAATATTATTCGTGGTGTTAAAACGAAACCAGAGGAAGGTGATTGAGGTGCATACATATAAAGGAATCTTATTCATAACGATTGTGTCGACGCTTATTTTGACAGGCTGTCAATATAAATCGCTTTATGAACAACGCAATATTAATGAAAGCATTCAATACAGGCAAAATCTGCCCTCCGATTTGTGGCTCTCTTCAGCTTCCTCCGCAAAAATCGATTCATTTTTTTCATACGCGAATACCGCGCAGGAACGTCTGCATACAGGAGACACGCTGGGCGCGGAAATTTATTTTAACCTGGCATTCGAAGTTTTAGCCGCCTTTTCGGAAGCGGATCAATATACGCTGATGAAATGGGATGATTATGATTCGCTTTTTCATACAATAAACGAGCAGTATGAATTGATATATTTATCATCCAATGAAACACTGGAAGCCGAAGAAGTGCGCCACGCCATTTCAGACTATGAGATGATAAATCTTGCCGATTCCGTACTGTACGGTAGTTCGACCGTGATCGACTCCAGCGGCGATATCCCTATCACGATCAATCGCCGTGTTCGACTTGCCATCAAATATTTTCAGACCAAAGGGCGCTTCGTATTTACCAAATGGCTGGAACGCAGCGGAAAATACGAACCCATCATTCGCGGCCTGCTGAAAAAACACGAAATGCCGCAGGACCTACTTTATCTTCCCATGATCGAAAGCGGCTTCAATCCCAGAGCGCGATCTTATGCCAGAGCCGTGGGGCTGTGGCAATTTATAGCAGCGACCGGCCGGGCATACGGTTTACGCTATAATTGGTGGTTTGATGAACGGCGGGATGTCATCAAAGCAACGGAAGCGGCAATTGAACATCTTAAAGACCTCCATGCCCGCTTTGGAAACTGGTATTTAGCGCTGGCCGGTTATAATTGCAGTCCCCGCCGAGTGGACTATAATATCCGACGTTACAATAGTCGTAATTTCTGGGATTTACGGCGATTACCGCGCCAAACACGCAATTATGTACCCACGTTTCTGGCTGCAGCTATCATTGCAAAAAATCCAAAGAAATTTGGATTCGTCGTAGATAAATTGCCTGCCATTCAAATCGATACGATCCGTGTTTCCGAATCCATTGATCTAAATCTGGTAGCGGATCTCACCGATACGAGTTATGCTTACATTCGTGAACTCAATCCCGCTGTATTACGCTGGGTTACGCCGCCAAATGTAAACAATTTTACGCTTTACCTCCCTGCTGGTAAAAAAGAAGCGTTTAAAGAAGGGTATGAAAAGATTCCGGAAAAAGAAAAACGATCCTGGGTCCGCCATCGCATTCGGAGCGGAGAAACGCTATCCACCATTGCAGCCCGCTACCACACCTCGATGTCGGTTATCAAATCGATTAATGGCATTCGCGGTAGCCTGATAAGAGCGGGACATTATCTTTTAATTCCGGTTCCGCAAAACAAAGCCCACCGCTATTCATACACGCATCGAACCCAGCGATCGCGAAGCGTGCAATCAGGGCAGGTCGTTTCAAATGTCCCGGGCCATGAAAAGAAAGTTTACGTTGTAAAACCGGGCGACACGCTCGGAGAAATTGCGGAGTTATACAACACCAGGGCCAGTAAAATACGGCGCTGGAACGGGTTGCGTTATGGCGAATATATTTATCCCGATCAAAAACTGAATATTTGGGTTCCGGAAAAGCTTGAGTTGGCGGAAGCCAGCGTATCGCAAGATAACGAATATTCATCGGACGGACAGTATTACACGGTACGTCGGGGAGATACCCTCTGGGATATCGCCAAAAGATACGGTTTATCCGTACAGGAATTAAAAACCTTAAACAATATACGCAGCGTTCGTATTCGTCCCGGTGATCGTCTGCGCATTTCAAAACAATAGTCCAAAAATCCCAATACACATTTTTTGATATATGTTTTATTGTCTTTTATCTCTTGTGGGAAAGATTGGGCTAAGACGGAGAAATAAGCACCCTTAGACATTTCGCGGACTGAATAATGCCGTTCCATTTTTAAGGGACAGAAATAAAAACATCCGAACACTGTTACCCGATCCGGCAGGCCATTTATTTAAAGCATTTAATAAACGAATTGTTGTAAAACTAAATAGCAACATTCATGCGAGCCCTAAAAGAATTGACATTATAAATCAATTCTTTTTAAATTATAGGTTTTAAATAAATATAAAAGCACTAAAGGGGGCTATTATAGCTAAAACATGTACAAAATGCGGAACCAAAAATGTGGAATCTGCCAATTTCTGTGTCAATTGCGGTGAATCATTTAAAGTACAGAAACGTGTTGACGCCTCAGCAGTAAGCGGCTCCAAAGAAAAGCCGGATACAAGCAAAGGTATTAGCTCATATACCCTTATCGTTCTGGCGTTTATTGCAGCGCTTGCAGTAATATTAATTATATACAACAGTAACCGCCGTACACTTGCCGAAAAATTGGCACAAGCTTCTACCCAACAACAGAGCGTTCAACAACAGCAGCAACAACCGTCAATGGAAATGATGCAGGAAATTGAACAGCTTAAGGAGCGGGCGCAAAACAATCCGAACGATTTTGACGCACAGGTGGAACTTGCGAATAATTATTTTGACATTAACCGCTATGACCAGGCGGTTGACTATTATCTCAGAGCAATTGCGATCAATGATCAAAACCCAAATGTACTAATCGACCTGGGCGTTTCCTATTTTAATTCCAACATGGCGGATTCCGCTTTAATATACGTTAATAAAGCTTTGGAGCTCGAACCACATCATGTACAAGGTTTGTACAATGTCGGTATCATCTATTATAATATCGGTCAGGTGGATAAAGCCATTCAAAACTGGGAACATTTGATCGAAGTTAAGGGCAATACGCGAGAAGCGCAGGCAGCCGAACAGTTCATACAACAAATTAAATCCAGAAACCAGCAATCTTAACGATGGAAAGGTGATTCTATGCCGAGTGGAAAGAAAAAGAAACGCGCGAAAATGTCGACGCACAAACGGAAAAAACGGCTGAGAAAAAATCGTCATAAAAAGAGAAAGTAAAAAGGTTCAGAATGCTGAACCTTTTATTTTGTTTAATACATTAATGAGCCTGCAAACCTATGCAAGAACAAACGCTCTATACGGTTAGCGATGTTACCCAGGCCATAAAATTGCTACTGGAAGAGAGCCTGCCCACACTGTGGGTGGAAGGCGAGATTTCCAACTTTAAACATCATACGTCGGGCCATTATTATTTTACCCTCAAAGATGAAAACGCACAGTTATCGGCGGTTATGTGGCGGTCGAGGACGGCCAAGCTGGACTTTGAACCCGATGACGGTGTGTTGGTACAGGCGTTGGGAAACATTCGATTATATGAACGTTATGGCCGTTATCAGCTAGATGTACTAACCATGCAACCCGGCGGCGTTGGACGTTTACAGATGGAATTTGAACGTCTTAAAAAAGAATTGGAAGCCGAAGGGTTGTTCTCAGCAGAGCACAAACAAGCCCTGCCTAAGTTTCCCGGCAGTATCGGTCTGGTAACATCCGAAACGGGAGCTGCAATTCGTGATATATGGAATGTTCTGAAACGCAGAGCGCCGCATGTGGAAGTGATTATCCGGCCGACCCAGGTTCAGGGTAAAAGCGCCGGCGAAGATATTGCCCGTGCGATCGAAGAATTTAACCGCTTCCAGAAAGTGGATCTTTTAATTGTAGGTCGCGGCGGCGGCTCCCTGGAGGATTTGTGGGCCTTTAATGAAGAGATCGTGGCCCGGTCGATTTACAATTCAAAGATACCGGTTATTTCCGCTGTAGGGCACGAAATCGATTTCACCATATCGGATTTTGTTGCTGATTTACGTGCGCCGACGCCGTCGGCCGCCGCTGAACTGGCGGTTCCCGATTTTAACGAAATTAAAAACGATATTCTGCGTTATTTCCGACGCATGCATCAGTTAGCCATGAATCGTATTGCGACATATAGAGATCAAATCGCTGCGTTTAAACGAAGTTATGGTTTACGTCGTCCCGAGGATATTCTAAAACAAAATGCCTATCAACTGGACGAGTTATCCAATAAAGTAAAGCAGACGTTCCGCCGCAGCATTGAAAAAGAGGCCGAACATGTTAAGCAGCTCCATTACCGGTTGCAAAATTTGAGCCCCAAGAATGTACTCAAGCGCGGATACAGTATTTCTTACAGCGACGAGGGCGTAATCGACAGCGTTACCAAAATTCAAAAAGGTCAGAATATGAAAACCGAAGTCAGTGACGGTTACATTTTAAGCAATGTAAAGGAACGCCGAAGTGCCTAAAAAAAAGGAACATACCTTTGAATCCGCTTTGAAAAGGCTCGAAGAAATTGTTACGAAAATGGAAACCGGGGACATTACCCTGGATGAAAGCATAAAAGCATTTGAAGAGGGGCAGGAATTGGTTAAATTCTGTCTGTCCAAGCTGGAAAATGCGGAAGCCAGGCTCAAGCGACTCGAAGAAGATGCCGGGGGTAACTTTTCGCTGCAATCAATGGATGATGAATGAATTCGGATTAGCCGAATCTTATCAAGGGTTTAGGCGGTTAATAAGTTGCTTTTCGGTGCGACCGCCGTTTGAATTCGAACTGAGGCCGGGATCATTATGAAACGCGTCGGAATTATTGTTAACCCCCGAAAAAAAGAAGTTGCAACGTCGATCAACAATCTGGATCAATGGATTAGGCAAACCCAACCGGACGCCGAATTTCGTTTGTGCAGTTACCACTCCCCCTTTATAAAAAAAGACTATCCCAACCTCCATTTGGCCGAAGAACGTGAGGCGATTGAAAACGCCGATTTGATCATAACCATGGGCGGAGATGGCAGTATACTGCGTGCGGTGAAGCTGATCAGCAGCCGCGGTATTCCCGTCATGGGCGTTAATCTCGGTGGATTGGGCTTTCTGGCGGAAACGCCTCCGGACCAACTTATTGCACATCTTTCGACCTTCCTGGAAGATTCCCATTGGATCGAAGAGCGGACGCTTCTGAAATGTAATGTCTTAACGGACGGCCACTCGTTTCACGCCTTTAATGATATCGTGATTGATAAAGCCGGTTTCTCACGCGTTATCGAAATCATTACCTATGTGGATGATTGTTTGCTTAATTCCTATGTCGCCGATGCGGTCATCCTTTCCACGCCCACCGGATCGACGGGCTATTCTCTTTCAGCCGGCGGTCCCATTGTCATTCCGCAAACTCATGTCACCATCATCAACCCTATCTGTCCACATTCTCTGACCAACCGACCAGTAGTGGTGCCCGATGACAGTGCAATCCAGTTGCGCGTCTTCACCGAGCACAAGCATGTTAATCTTTTTCGGGACGGACAAATGGAAGGCAGCTACTCCAGCGGAACCTCATTCGAAATCATTTCGGGCGATTATACGGTAAAACTGGTTAAAATGAAAAAACACGGTTTTTACGAAACACTACGCAATAAATTGCATTGGGGCGAAGATTTCCGGGACAAGAATCGCTGGTCTTACAATAATAAATAATTTTATGAACGGTTTGCCAGGAAAATAGCACGACGAGGCGCCGGGTAACCCTCGATTGTGTAGTTATAATCTTGGCTGTCCAAATGATCCGCAAGAGACTGAAATTGCATCCATGGAGTAGCGCGTTGTTCCCCGGTCGTCGTTTTGCTTACATCAATTAATCGGATGTTTTTAAAACCACTGCGACGCAACCATTTTTCCAATGCAGGGCAGGAGGGGATAAACCAAACGTTGCGCATACGGGCATAGCGTTTTTCCGGTACCAAGACCGTATCGACCCCGCCTTCGACTACAAGCGTTTCGAGTACTAATTGAGCGCCTTCTTTCATTAAAGAGCGCAGTTGTGACAGATGGTCAAACGGCGAGCGCTGATGGTATAACACGCCCATCGAAAATACCGTTTCAAAATAAGGCAAATGATCCGGCATATCTTCGATCGCCAGCGGCAATACGAAAACCGGTTCTTCCGGCATAAAGTGTTTAATGGCATGAAACTGCACCACGCTTAACATATAAGGATCGATTCCTATCACAAGGGAAGCGCCGCAACCGGCTGCACGCCAGCAGTGATAGCCATTGCCGCTGCCCACATCCAAAACCGGACGATTATGTAACGGTTCAATATGAGATTCGAGGCGCCGCCATTTCCAATCCGAACGCCACTCTGTATCGATGTAAATCCCAAAGAGATTATAAGGTCCTTTGCGCCAGGGGTGTAGTCGTCGTAAGCTTTGTTCCAGTTTTTGCTTTGTGTGTGGTAAGAGGTCCGAATCGCGACCGATCTTAATGGCAGCCTGATTAAGATCGGCTATCGATATATCTACGCCGGGTAAATCCTGCAGTATTTTCTGCCATTGCCTTAACTTCCCGTGCTGATTTGGTTGAAGCGTTTCATTTAACTTAACCCGAAGTTCATCAACCCATTCATGCAATGAACTTTTGGAGAGGCTAGGGAACAGCGTCCGATAGCGATCATTTAACAGCATAAATCGAAATAAAATTAAAACTTTGAAACCATTGTTCAACTATAGAGAATCCGGCGTTGAAAAGACGCTCGAAATGCGTACGGGAGGTTTCCGGCGTTAACACCCTCTCTAATGCCGAACGCTTTCGGCTGATTTCCAGAGCGCTATATCCCTGAAAACGCTTGAATCCGTGGTGCAGGTCGGTTAATATCTGAGCGTTTTGTTCATTCTCGAACGTAATTTTCTCGGAAAGAATCAAGACGCCGCCGGGCAGGAGGCCTTCGTAAATGGTTTGAAGCAGTTGGAAGCGTTGGGAAGGTTCTACAAATTGCAATGTGAAGTTAAGAATAACAACGGAAGCCTTATCAATTTTTATCGAACGAATATCTGCACAAACGGGTAAGATAGATGTGTTGCCGTTTTGGGCGGACAAAATATGGCGCATCCTGCGAACCATCGCTACTGAATTGTCAATCGCATAAATTTTAACGGGCGTATTCCCGACGCCTTTGGCGAAAGCGCGTGTGGCGGCCCCCAGTGAAGCGCCCAAATCGTAACAACGGCTATCGGGTTGCGCAAACCGTTCGGCGAAGACAGGCATCATTTCCGTAATATAGCGATATCCCGGAACCGAGCGTGCAATCATATCGGGAAAGACCCGTGCGACCCGCTCGTCAAATTTGAATTCCCGAATTTGATCGCTTTTTTTTAAAAAGAGCCTGTCCCGTTCGCCGTTTGCAGATTTGCCCGGAGGATGCGGCTGTTTGGATATCACCTTTAAAACCGCCCCCCACCGGAAGATTTGTTCACGATTTTCTGCCAATTCGGGTTTTGAATCTCTTTGCGGTATGAGGAATGGATAAGCTCATAATCGCCGAAACCCTGACGGTCGGCGAATACAAAAAAGGAGCCGCCTTCCAACTGATAATAGTTCCAGATTTCATATGGCAACTGATCCATCGAGCTCGGGTGGCGTTCGATATCATCGGGACGACCATAAAGAAGCAATACTCTGCCGCGATCCGTTTCCCATCCTTCGAGATTCATAGTATCGAAGTTCTGATTGGCGTACTGGATCAATTGCATAAAATGATTACGGGCGGAGCGTCCGCCTCTTTCGTAATTTTGCTTCTTATCCTGTTTCCGCCAGAACGAAGTCAGGAATTTTTTCATGGCCTCGGGATTTTCCAAATTTTCGAATATTTTTTCTTCCTTTTTGTTGGCGAGATATTTGGCCATTTCAAATTCCTTTTTCAACTGTTCCGGACTGAAACTGTGATAAATGGATGCGATTTCGGGCAGAGGCCCCGTACTTTTTGTCGTATCTTTGGGAATCGGTTTGTTTACGAAAAATTTGCGGCGCGCCGTCGTCGTTTGGCCCGTCGTTAAATCGGTGGCTTTGGTCTGTAGGAAATATATATTGCGCGATAGGGCCATCACGTTAAAACCGCCTGCCTCAACCATGTTGGGCGCCATTATTTCCTTTTTATCCGCCGGTACATGACGAATGGTGTCGCCCTGACCATTGACCACGGCGTAATCAAATTCATAAAAATGAGATGCATCATCGTCGTGGGAAAGATTGTTCACTTCCACGTAAAAATAGAGCATGGGATTTAACAAATCGAACACCCGCCGGGGATGGGGGACAACGCGCAATTGATTTTTACTGAACATGCTATTGGCAGTATCTCTCCGGAGTTCGCTGCACAGTTCAATATCGGAAAACTGCAGGGTATCTGCCGGCTTGATGGTGGTTAATTCCATCAGGTATTCACCGCGACGCATGGAATTAACGTCTTTCATCTCAATTTTTGTTTTATAGGTGCCGTAAGGAAGTTGCAAATTAAAGATATCCACGAATTGGTTATATTGGGTTAATTTGGCCGTATCTTCGGTTGTGTTCTGGTAACGGTGCTCCCGCGTAGCCACTACTTCATCGTTTTGGCTTAGTTCAATCTTATTGATGAAAGACGCGACAAATTTACCTTCTTCATCCGGTTGATATTGAAGGTTGCCCTGAAAAAACGAAACATAAATTTCCACGAAAGCCAGGGAATCGTTCCCGCGAAATGTGGCGTAATCAACCGCAATCGGTACAAATTGAATCTGAGCGAAGGTTATCGCGGGTATCATTAAAAGTATTAAAAGCAAATAACGCATAATCTCTACCCATCATTTAAATTTCACAGACACTAACTTGGAAATACCTTCTTCTTCCATCGTTACACCATACATGGTTTCAGCCGCTTCCATCGTTCGTTTATTATGTGTAACGATAATAAATTGTGTCTTTTCCGAAAACTGTTTAAGCGCCTCCGTGAATCGTGTGATATTCACATCATCCAAGGGAGCGTCTACTTCGTCCAGGATGCAAAAAGGACTCGGTTTTACCAAATAAATAGCGAACAACAGTGAAATCGCCGTGAGCGTTTTTTCACCCCCCGATAACAGGCTCAGGGTTTGCAGACGTTTACCTTTGGTCCGAACATGAATCCCGATGTCGGCCTCCAGCGGATCCTCATTTTCTTCCAACTGAATGCTTCCTTCGCCGTTTACGAAAAAGGACCGAAATACATTTTCAAAGTTAACTTTGATCTTTTCAAATGTTTCTACAAACTGATCACGCGCGGTTCGGTTAATTTTATTGATTGTTTCCACCAGCGATTTTTCGGCTTCCAACAAATCATCCCGTTGTTTCGTCAGGAAATCCAGGCGTTCCTTTTCTTTTTCATATTCATTTACGGCAAGCGGATTAACCGCGCCCAGATTTTTAATCCGGCTTTTTAACAATTCAATTTGCTCCTGAGTTTCCTCTACGTTCAAATCCTCGTAAGGGATCCCAACTTCGATATCTTCTCCGTATTCGTCTAACATATGTTCACGGATGTTTTCCGCCTTGTAACGATTTTCATTGATTTGCATTTCCAGCTTGCGACTCTTTTCCATGGAGGAGTCATGCTGTTTACGATACTGTCGCGCCTGATCTTCCAGGCTTTTGATCTTATCTTTGATTTCGTTGTATTGTTGATCGACAGAGGCATGTTCGTCTTCAAGCGTTCCGCGTTTTTCCCAGATGGTTTCTTGCTGTTCGCGGCGTTCCTTTGAATCTTTTTCAATCTGATCTAACAATTGTCCTATTTCTTTAATTTCTTTTTCACGATGCTCAATATCGTTATTCAGTTCCTGTCTGTTTTTGCGGGCGCGTTCGATATCATTCCGTCGGTTATCGATCTGATTTTGCAGATTGGTTACCTTTAACCGCGCATTCTGGACGTCCTCCAGCAAGCCGCTTAAGGCGTCGCTTTGTTTTTCGTATTCATCGCTACGGGAAATCGTTTTTTTCTCGAGTTCATCTAATGCCTGCTGTTCTTTTTCAATCGATGTTTGCTGTGTGGTACATACATCTCTTAAATCTTTGACAGCCTGTTTTGATTGTGCTAGGCGCTTTTCATTGTCTTTATATTCTGTTTGTAGCTGTTCGCTTTCAAAATCGATCTGGTGTTGTTTTTTTTCAAGTTCCGTTAACACTTTGTAAATCGATTCGAACGCTTCCTGATCTTCTTCACGTTGCCGGCGTTCTTTTGTGATCGCGTTATCGAATTGTTCGAGACCTGCTTGTGCTTTTTCGAGCTGTTTCTGAAGTTGATCCGCTTCTTTTTGATATGCAGCCAATTGGTCTTTGCGACCGATGACCGAAGCAGACTTCTGCTCGCCGGTCCCACCGGAAATCGCTCCGTTAAAATTCAACGTTTCGCCTTTTCGGGTAATGAAACGTAAACGGCTGTTTTGTTCATTGAGTCGCAGTGCAGCGTCTAAATCTTCCACCAGTAAAACATCGCCGATTAAAATCTCAATGAGATTTCGATAGGCTTCGTCGCACTGAACCTGATCCGCAATTCGTGCGGCTGCCTTGTCCGACGGTTCTTTAATCGGCCGGGGCTGTAATTGATTAACGCTTTGGAGCGGAATGACCGTAACGCGGCCCTGTTGATTTTCGGTTACATCCCGGATCAAATTTCGGGCGCCGGTTACACTATCGACCACGAGAAAATCCAGAGCTTCCCCCAGCAATGTTTCCAATAATGGCGCCAAACCATCTTCCACCGACATGAGTTCCGATAGGGGGGCGTGCAGTTCGGGCCACTGTTTTTTGTGCTGCATAACGTACTGTGTACTTTTGGCGTAGCCCTCATAATTTTGAATGATCTGTTGCAAAAACGATTTTTGGGATTCGACCCGTTGTAGTTGGCCCTGCAAACGATTGACTTCGCGATCGGCGTTATTTTTTTGATTTTCCAGACTCTGAATGGCTTCATCCCGATGGTTGCGCTTCTGTTCATGCTGTTTTAAAGCCGTCTCCTTTTCAGACATCGAGTCAAGCAGTTCAGATCGTTCGTGTTCGAGTTGTTTTAAACGTTCATCAATTTCTTGCAGACGCTGCGTTAATTGGGTTTGTTGCTCTTCCTGAAACTGAAGTTGATATTCCTTCTGTTTCAGAGCTTCTTTTTTGGTTAATAAAGCATTGTGTTGCTGTTTAAAACGATTGTTCAACGCATCGATCTCACCCTTAACTTTCTTCAATCGCTCCATTTCTTCACGGCGTTCGCTCTCGATATGACGATATTCTTCATCCACGCTATCCTTGTCGGCGGTCATTTCCTCCAGTTCCTGCTGATATTGTTCAATCTGTTCGTCCAATAGTTCGATCTTGCGCTTAAAGGATTCAATCTCCTGCTGATAGCGTTCGCGTGTTTTACTCACTTCCTGGGCTTTCGTTTGTGCAACCGCCTCCTCGCGTTTGATGTTGTTGATCTTCTGATCCTTTTCGTTTAAACGCCGGTTTATATCCTGCACTTTACGTTCGGTTTCGAGCAATTCGTTTTTATAATCTTCCAACAACGCTTCATCAATGGTGATCTGGTGGTAGCTTTCTTCTTTTATTTTACTGATTTCTTCAAGTTGCTTTTTTAAAGGTCGTATTTCATCCATCATGCGGTTATAACGATAACGGGCTAAATCGATTTCTGCTTTTTTGAGATCTTCTTTATGGCGCAGATATCTTCGCGCTTTGCCCACCTGGCGGGAAAGAGAATTAACCGTATGTTGGACTTCGCTGATGATATCGTTAATGCGCGTCAGGTCGGTCCGTGTGTGCTCAAGTTTACGAAGCGCCGAACGGCGTCGGGTTTTGTATTTAACAACACCCGCAGCCTCTTCAAACAGCTCACGCCGTTCATTTTTGTTATCGCTTAAGATACTCTCAACCATCTTTAGTTCAATCACCGAATAGGAATTGGAGCCCAGGCCCGAATCCACAAATATGTCCATAATGTCTTTAAGACGAACAGGGGTTTTATTCAACAAATATTGGCTTTCACCGGAACGGTACAACCGGCGTGCGATAACCACTTCATCATATTCGGTTTTTAATATTTTCCGGTCGTTCTGTATGGTCATTGAAACTTCAGCGATGCCCATGGGTTTGCGTTTATTGGTGCCGTTAAAAATCACATTTTCCATCTTATCGCTGCGCAGACTGGTTACTTTTTGTTCACCTAAAACCCATCGCACGGCATCGACGATATTCGATTTACCGGAACCGTTCGGTCCGATAATGCACGAGATACCGTCATTGAACTCAAGTTTTGTTTTTTGGGCAAATGATTTAAACCCAAGCAATTGTAATTTTGATAAATACATTGTGCTCCGATCTCAAAACAGACTATGGGCATTAAACATCAAGCCCAGATATTCACTCCAGTAGGGGGTCGTTTTAAAGGCAATCCACAAAATAAGAACCGGAATAAGATAAGACAATAGTAATATAATTGCCACGCGTCCGACGCGGGTAGTAAAAAGCACCCGGATCCCGTTGATTAGGCGTACATGGCTCCATACGAGGAAGACGAGTAAAATCCAAATCAGATAACCGGAAAAACGGGGATAGTGAAGCGCATGATGATGTACCAACGCCACCGGCAGCATAAATATGAATGGAATGCCCGACCAAAATCCAATTGCCATGGCCTGGCGAAAACGTATTCGCTCGCTACCCAATATACTGATTATTTTGAGAATAAGACTGATAAAAATGGGTATGAAAAATAACAGGAGTAAGAGAGCCAGTGTAATTGCCCAGGGATATTGATTGATGTATAAAAATGTATCGTACAAATTGACCGGGATGAGAATAGCGCCCAGGATTTCCTGGTAACCGTAGGAATTATGATAGTAGTAAAGATAGGAGCCGAGAAAAACAGCGAGCGTGATAGCTGAAAAAGCGCCCATCAGAATGGAATTACCGATTGGAATGATTCGGCGTTCCCGCATGTCCACAAAAAATCCGTAGGGGCGCTTGAGGGCGCGGGTAAAATTGTCTCTCAGCCTGGCTTGCCGTCTGTAAATCGTAAAAAAAATAATCACGGAAAAGAATATGACGATCGAAAAAAAATTGGTCGGCTGACGTTTTTGCGTTTCCGGCAACATGTCGAGTTGTGAAATCCGCCACAAATCATTCAGATTCGATACCCAGTGTTTTTGCGTACGATCCAGCGTTAATAAGCCCGTTGGCATCATATTCGGAGTATCATCCAGAATATTCAAGTGAGTGGCTTTAGCCAGCGGCCAATCCTGGAAGCTTTCGATAAAGCCGCCCTGAAAGTTCAATTTAGATGTTGCGCTAAACGTCTCCCGTTTCAAATAAATGGCGTGTTTGCCGCTGGAAACGTCCTTGTCCCAGCGAAAGACATCGCGGCTTTTAACGATACCGGCTTTGCCTGCCAGTAGATATGAATTGAAATTATACTCCGCGTCTCCGAACAGATCCTGTAACGGTCGGTATATATCAAGCACATAAAAATCGGCGGCTTTCTCCGGCGCAAGACGCTTGCGGGGAATGGGCGAGAGGTAAGTTAGCCAATCCGAATTTGAATGTGTAAAGCTCTTCAATATCAGCATAAATTTCTGTGCCACAGACTTATGAATGGGAATCTCCTGGCCGAGCCCAAGGGCAACCAGAGCGGGCTGATTTGTAAAACGGTTATTAAGGGAGCGGATGGCTTGTTTGGCATTTTCCAGAAGATCATCGTTGGTGTAAAGTGAGGCGGGGTAACGCCATATGGATAATTCCGGAAACAGCATTAAACCCAGCGAATCCGCCAAATGCACCATGCTCGCATCAGGAAAATAATGAGGCAGACGAACGGCGTTAAATTTCATGGATTTGATCTTGATAAAATCCTGCCGGAGCGTTTGATAATACCGATCGTTTCGCAAATAATCGAGAATTTCATAATAATTTATACCTTTAACGTCAATCGATCGTCCATTGAGCCGCAGTTGGTCGCGGTGCATATCAATCGCTCTCAGCCCGAATGTTAATTGTTCGCTATGAACCCTTTCCCCGTCGATGCGCAAACTTAGATTCGCATTCATTAAAATCGGAGAATCAGGCGCCCATAACAGACTTGTATCAACCTCTACCGTACCTCTGATTTCGCTGAATGTACGCTGTATGTCGTGTTCTCGGCTTAGTACTGGGCTTCCTTCCAAACGCTCAATCCGGTGATAAAGCCTTGCCTTGCTGTCTCCGGTTAATAATGCATCGGCTAAATTCAATTGTATGGCATAAGATATTTCGGCTCGATTGCCGTTTATCGTATTCACGCGATAACGCACATTTTCAATACGGTTGGCGCCTTCGCTTCTTATGTAAAGAGGGCGCGCGATTCCGAGCAATTGTGGTTGCTTGAGAACCGCCACATATGATGGGAAGCCATGGGAAAGCGATCGCGGCCGGCTTATTTCAAGCCGTATTGTATTCATGCGGCCGAATTGCAAACGATTACTGTCCAGACGAATCCGGAACGGACCGTAATTATTGGGTTGGTATTTGATAAGCTGGCCATTTAAGAAGATCTTAGCGGTACCTTTAATACCCGAACCGACAAGCAAAAGGGGATCGGGCGATGATTTTTCTTCAAGATTAAATGCGCATCGCACATTGATTGACCGTAATTTTCTTACGGTAAAAGGGACGGCAATATCCTGCCATTTTGATTTGGTTATTTGGATTTCCCAATCGTTCAGTCGTATTTGGGCCTCCTCCGTATTCCGGAATTCCGGAACGGAACCAAACTCATAAAACCGGAATAAACCGTCTGCATTCAACTGCATTGAAAAAAGAAATAAAATTGAGGAGAAAGCAAGGGTAAATTTTTGTTTAAGCATGATTATCCGGGGCGCCAATGGGATTAAAATTAAAGGTTAGATCAACGTAATCATGTCTCTTACGGCTTGTTCAAAGCCGATCGTTAATGCCTTATTAAAAACGGCTCTTCCGGCGACCATATCTTCGATCGCCTCAATCTGGGCCAGATCCCTTATATTGCCGTAATCAATATAACCGGATACATTCACACCCATACCCAGTTTATTGGCCGCTGTAGCCAGGCTGTTGATCTCTTCCAGCATGTCCAGTTCTGTGTTCATATCGACCGCCTCGGAAAGGCGATGGACATCGAGCTCCACGTAATCAAATTCCAGGCGTCCTGCCATTTTAATTTGGTCTAGTTCGGGTTCAATTAATACGGAGCTTAAAATATTGTTGGAGCGTAATTCGGCAATAGAGGCCTGTACCTGAGAGCCATGCGTGTCAAGATTGAGCGGTTGGGGTTCAATGGAGGATACATCGCCGGCTCCTGTGAAGGTCAACATATCCACTCTAACCGCCATCAATTTTCGTATCGTTTCATCGCTTATATTGCAACGGACGTTAAAATGCGTTTTGACCACTTGTTTCAGTAATCGAATGTCATGTTCATTGCAGGTACGGAGATCGCTTCGGAGGCAGGCAACAATGCTTTCCGCCCCGCCCATTTCCGCAAGAACAACGGCTTGCACAGGATCAGGATCGGTATCATCCATAATGTTTCGGACGTATGTTACAGGGTCAATATCCAGTGCCAAACGGTGCATAGGCGTCTCCTTGCGGTTTACGTATTCAGATCGTTGATTCGGGCTTCCATTCTTAGCATCGGATAATGTAATAAGGATCAATTTTTTAAACAAGATTATTTATCAAATTTGAGAAATAATGCCGCACACATGAAAAACAACAATTTACTCGCCGTTGAATCCTTTTTTCATGCTTGGCGTCGGATAAGAAAAGAAGGGGCGAGGGACGGTGTGAGGGACCGTTTAATAGGGCTTCGCTATGGACAGAGAGGGCTTACCGCTGGCAAAAGTGATCCACCCTGTTAAAATTTAGACAGATCCTCCCAGCGGCTGATTTTCCAGATGTGCGTGGTGTCCGGCGGCGTACCAAGGGTGCGTTTTCTGAAGAAAAACAGAGCTTCACCCTGGATGGTAGGGATGCGATTTCCTCCGTTCAATGTAAGGGTAAAGGTTTTTTTTATCTCTTTCCTCGTTTTTTCTTCATTTAAATAATTTTCAAACACCGTACCGCCCCATTCCAGATCCAGCGTTTCGAAATGGCGAAACAGTCCGACGGTGGTTTTGATATCCACATCCCGCCCCCACGTCAAATCCGTTACCGGGTCGGTCGCAAAGTTTTTTGAAATAAAAAGAAAACTACTATCAAGAAGATCGCTGTACACCAAAGAATCTTTAAAATTATACGCATAGGCAAAATTTGTAAGCACCTGCTCCGGCGTTTTTTGCTCCGTTAAAATGAGCGAACCGGATGGACGCTCTTGCGATTTGGATGGCGCAAAGGGATTGACACAACTGAACAACACCAATAATGTGCTTGTAAACACAAAAGAATACTTCACACGCATACCACCCGTTCAACGGGATTTGTTAATAAATAATTTAAGATACGTCCAGGTGGACGTGTAAGCCTGATTTATGGCATTATCCTGCCAGTAGTAAATATGCCATAATTCCGGAGCTTGTTCTTCCCGGTAAAGTTTAAAGACGGCCGTGCCTTTATAAACGGCGCTGGAATCGGGAGAGACGGTTACTTCGAGTTGGTATTGCAAACTGTTCGTTTCAACGGAATCATTTACCGCGGTTGGCGTAATCGGTCGCAGCGAAAGGGAATCCAGAAAATTAAAACGGATACGCGGATATGTAGATCGTTCAGCGCTTACCAATTGATTGAAAAAATTGAGTTCTTCGCTTAAGGTCCAGTGATCAACAAACTCATTGACAAAATAGGGTTCGGGCCGAAATGTAAACGGATGGGGCGATTCACCGCCGCGCGGCGGAAAGCATTGCATATATTGGTCCACGTTTTTTTGTTCCAATGCCCTTGAAAAGTTAACGAGTACGATCTCAGGATCGACCGCCTGATCGTACACGCTTCCGCTGTTCTCCCTTTGGGGCGTTTCGGGATCGCGCGTACTGAAAGGATTGGTGCAGGCTAATAACAACACCAAAACAACTAAATAAACACGTTGGATCATAACACAAAGGCATTATTATATTCCGATTGAACAACATAAGCAAGGTCGAAAATAAAAGCAATATATGGCGCCTGTATCCAACTGTATCATCAAAAAATTAAAACGTAATATTAAACAAATTCGGAGCCCAACCGCTAAAACGTGTCAGTGGAACATTGAGCAAGAAACCACGATGCGGTGCTATACAAAACGTTTGGAATATACCTTTAAACTTGTTTCATCCTGAGTAACACAATAAATTTTAATATTCAAACTTTGCATTAAACTTCCGGGAGGCACACGTGTCTGTTGAACAAAAAATAAACGAACTCAGACAAAAAATCCGGCGCTGTGACTACGAATATTACGTACTGGATCAACCAACAGTCAGCGATTATGAGTATGATCGTTTAATGCACGAATTGCAAACACTGGAACAGAAACATCCTGAACTCATCACTCCCGATTCGCCGACACAACGTGTTTCAGGCCAACCGACCAAAGAGTTCCCTACCGTTGCACATTTGTATCCCATGCTTTCTTTGGCCAATACCTACAATGAAGAGGAGTTCAAAAGTTTCGATCAACGTGTTCGTAATGCGCTGCCCGCAGCCAGTAAAGTGGAATATGTTGCCGAGTTGAAAATAGACGGCGTCGCTATTAGTCTCGTTTACGAAAATGGGCGGCTAATTCGCGGCGTTACGAGGGGCGATGGTTTAGAGGGCGATGACATTACCAGCAATATCAAAACGATTCGCTCGATTCCATTGGTTGTTTTGGACAGGGAAAAAGCTCCCGATGTTTTTGAAATCCGGGGCGAAGTGTATCTGCCAGGGGATAAATTTAAAGCGATCAATAAAGCAAAAGAGGAAAAGGGAGAGAATCTTTTTGCCAATCCGCGCAATGCAGCGGCCGGCACTTTGAAACTTCAGAACGCCCGTCTGGTTGAACGACGCGGACTTAACATTTTTACATACCAGTTTTATACGGAAGACCGTCGGGCGCTTAAAGAGAACCACTATGCTCATCTAAAAATGTTAAAAGAAATGGGCTTTCCGGTAAATCCTCATTTTCGGCTCTGCCGCAATATTAACGAAGTTATCCGGTTTGTACATGAATGGGAAGAGCGACGCCAGTCGCTTTCCTACGAAATTGACGGCGTTGTCGTTAAGGTCAACGCTATTGAGCAACAAAGACAATTGGGAGCGACAGCCAAAAATCCGCGCTGGGCTATCGCATACAAATTCAAAGCAAGTCAGGTGCAGACGCGCATAAATAAAATCGTTTGGCAGGTTGGACGGACCGGCATCGTTACGCCGGTAGCCGAATTGGAGCCCGTATTCCTGGCGGGGACAACCGTTTCCCGGGCTACGCTGCATAATCCCGATGAAATAGAACGCAAGGATATTCGTGAAAACGATTATGTGTTTATCGAAAAAGGCGGGGATATTATACCCAAGGTTGTTAAAGTAATCAAAGAAAAGCGTGCAAAAGATGCTCCGCCGTTAGACATCCCGAGCTCTTGTCCCGCCTGTAATTCGCAATTGCAGCGCATCGAGGGAGAGGCCGCCCTGCGTTGTACCAATATGCGCTGCCCCGAACAAGTCCTCAGGCGGATAGAGCATTTCGCAAGCCGGAACGCTATGGATATTGAAGGGCTTGGAACGGCAATTGTGGAATTACTGGTGAAAAAGGGCCTGGTTACAGATATAACCGATCTCTATCAGCTTCAATTTGACGATCTCATCAATCTGGAACGTATGGGGGAGAAGAGCGTCAATAATTTACTGAACGCAATCGCCGACAGTAAAAAGCAACCGCTGCACCGGTTGTTGTTTGCATTAGGTATTCCCTTTATTGGAAGCAACGCCGCCAAACTTTTAAGCCGGAAATTTAAGTCACTTAAAGCGTTGCAAAATGCCGATGAGCAAACACTTGCCGAAATCGAAGGCATCGGTGAAAAAATGGCTCGTAGCATTGTCCAATTTTTCAATAAAAAAGAAAACCAAAAAACAATCGAAAGGTTGAAATCCTATGGTCTAACAACCACAGAACAAGGCGAAAGCGGGGAAGCGCAACGGCTATCATCCCGTTTTGAGGGCCGGACATTTGTATTAACCGGCACCTTATCATCCATGACGCGCAACGAAGCCCAAAAAGCCATTGAAGAGCGCGGCGGTAAAGTGACATCGTCGGTTACCGGTAAGACTGATTTTGTTGTGGTGGGGCAAAAACCCGGATCGAAACGTGACAAAGCCAAATTGTTAAACGTAACGTTACTGGATGAAAGCGCTTTTTTGGAGAAACTAAATGATGAGAGATAGTCATTAGCGATCGGATATTTCTTAATCGATTTAAGCTCAATGCATCACTTTCAATTGTTTGGAACCATCGCCATGAAAAAACGAAAATGCTTCCAAATAAAAAGGTTGCTTTATGTAAGGCGATAATAAGGCAAGCTACTGGAATTTTAATTGACATTATCTGATGGTGATCCTAAATTAAGAGCTTTTAAATTTTAAAAATCAAAAGCTTGTCAAAATCATAAGCAGGAGGTTGAAAGCGTTAATGAGGGCGAATATAACCACCAAATTTGTAATCATTGTTCTTCTGATACTGGCCGCCGTTTATCAGCTTTATCCCACCTATAAATTTAATAGTATGAGTGAGCAGGAAAAGCAACAGTTGGAACTGGAAAACCAGAAAGAATATTTCGATTTGAAATCCCAGACGATCAACCTGGGCTTGGACTTACAGGGCGGTATGCATGTGGTTCTCGAAGTGGATGTTAAAGAACTTCTGGATAAACTGGCCCGAAACAAAACTGAACAATTCAATACCCTCCTGGATGAAACCGAGCAGGAAGTGATGCAATCCGATGAAGATTTTATAAATGTTTTTAATCGCAAGCTAAAAGAAAACAATCTCAATATCGTTCGTTTTTATTCCAGCCCGGATCGGCGTACCGAAGATGATGTACTGGATTTCCTCAGGCAACAAACCGAAGAAGCGGTGGATCGCTCGCTGGAAATCTTACGAAATCGGGTGGACGAATTTGGCGTATCCGAGCCGATCATACAGAAGCAGGGCGGACGCCGCATCATTGTTGAATTGGCCGGCGTCACCAACCCGACACGCGTGCGTGATCTGATCGGACGCACCGCTTTATTGGAGTTCACATTACTGAAAGATAACGTGGCCAGTCAAAACGTGGCCGAAAAAATCAACAATTTTATTTCAGGCAAAATAGGCGAAAGCGATACAACCGATACAACGCAAACCGTTGAGGAACAAGAAGAGGACACAACGGCAACCGCATTGGAAGAAATGTTCGGAATTGAAGAAGAACCCGAAAGCGGCGTCGCCGATACAACAGATACAACAACGGTCGCCGCTGCTGATAGCGTCTCTGCAATGTTTGAAGAAAATATGTTCTTTCTTGATCCGAGAGATAAACAAACCTTGTTAGTGCCAGTTGAAAAAGAAGAAAAATTCCGCCGTCTGTTACAAATGGAGCCCATTCAGGAAATCATCAGGGAAGAGGCGGGTGCAAACGCCGAATTTCTCTGGTCTGCCAAGCCTGTTTACGAAGATCGTTATTATCAGGTCTATTTGGTCAATAAAAATGTCGAACTGACGGGTGCTACCATCTCAGACGCTTATGCGCAGACGGGCAGCCAAAACGATCCGTCATCCATCGGCAAATTTGAGGTCGGATTGGATTTAAACGATGAGGGCGCACGTACTTTTGCACGAATGAGCGGCGCCAATATCGGTAAACGGCTGGCCATTGTTTTGGATAAAAAAGTTTACCTCGCGCCTGAATTAAGAACGAAAATCACCGGCGGGCGCGCCCGGATTACCGGCCTGGAAACCATGAATGAAGCCCGCGACCTGGCCATTGTATTGAAAGCTGGTGCTCTGCCGGCGCCGGTTCAAATTATTGAAGAGCGTACTGTCGGCCCTTCTCTGGGTCAGGACTCCATCAATGCCGGCAGTTTTTCCGCTATGGTCGGTCTCGTTCTGGTTATGATTTTTATGGCCATCTATTACCGGCTTTCGGGTTTGGTCGCCGATCTCGCCCTCGCACTGAATATTGTATTTATCATGGCGGTGATGGCCTATTTTCATGCAACCTTAACGCTACCCGGTATCGCCGGAATCATTTTGACGATCGGTATAGCGGTGGACGCCAATGTCCTCATTTTTGAGCGTATCCGTGAAGAATTGGAGCGCGGTAAAACCGTGCGAACGGCCATCGACATCGGCTACGGTAAGGCATTTATTACGATTCTGGACGCCAATGTAACAACTTTCATCGCTGCACTTGTGCTGTACAGTTTCGGGTCCGGCCCCATTCAGGGCTTTGCCCTGACATTGATGATTGGCATCGTCGCCAGTATGTTTACAGCCATTGTTGTTACACGCGTTATTTTCGATTACACACTGGAAAAGCGCTCGGTTAAGAAACTCAGCATTTAACGAAATCGCCAGTTGGAGGAGAGTTCATAGATATGCGATTCTTTGGAAAAACGAATATTGATTTTATCAGCAAACGAAAACTCGGATACGTCTTGAGCAGCACGCTTATCATTGTTTCTGTTGTATCTCTGATTTTGCACGGCGGACCTAAATATAATATTGATTTCACAGGCGGGACGCTGCTGCATTTAAAATTTGATAAACCGGTTAAAATTGTTCAAATACGAGAAGCACTGAGTAAAGCGGGTTATGGCGACGCCGAGATCAAGCATTTTGGCGAGGAAAATGAAATAGCCATTCGGGCCGGCATCGACTACACGACCGAAGAGCTGGCTACCAATATGGAAGGCGTCATTGAAGAAACCCTGCCGGATAATCCTTTTGTTGTACAGCGTGTCGAAAAGGTCGGTCCGCAAATCGGGCAGGAGTTGATTGTTGCAGCCATAAAAGCAATTATGTGGGCCATGATCTTGATTTTGATTTACATCATGTGGCGGTTTGAATTCCGCTTTTCGGTCGGGGCGATTGCGGCGCTTTTTCATGATATTATCATCACACTTGGTATTTTCTCAGTTTTGGATGTGGAAATTTCGGCGCCGATTGTTGCGGCTCTTTTAACGATCATCGGGTATTCGCTGAACGATACGATCGTTGTATTTGACCGCGTGCGCGAAAATGTGAAGGCCATTAAGAAGAAAAGCTTCGACATGGTAGAAACGGTCAATCGCAGTATTAATGAAACGCTCAGCCGAACGGTTATGACGTCGGGCACAACGCTCATCGTTGTTTTAATTCTCTATTTCTTTGGAGGCGAAGTTCTGCGCAGTTTCTCACTGGCGCTTATAATCGGCGTGATCGTCGGTACCTATTCCACCATTTTTGTTGCCAATCCTATTGTGGTTGATTGGCGAAAAAAACAAGCACAAGCCACTACCACTACCAAAAAGGCATAGAGAATGAGTGTTCAAACAAGCGAAAAGGATGGTGTAACCATTCTGGCGCTCTCCGGGAAAATCATGGGCGGACCGGAAGCAAGCCAGATCAATGAGCAGGTCAATTCACTCATCGATCAGGGAAAACACGTTATACTGGTGGATTTGGACAATGTGGAATGGATGAACAGCTCCGGACTCGGTATACTGATCGGTGCTATGACCACGCTCAAGAACAACAACGGTGAACTGGCCCTCGTACACATTTCAGATCGTATCCGCAATTTACTTAAAATCACCAAACTGGTTGATGTTTTTAAACTCTACGATAATATTGACCAGGCAATCGAGGATCTGAAATAATCGGAAGCCGGTTCATGAGGCCGGCTTATACATAATCCTTTAACTTACACTGAAACCACCGCGATATGATCAAAGAAAATTTAGCGAAACGGGTTAAATATTCTTTTTTTTTATTTACTACCGTTTCTATTTTGATCAGCGCCCCACCGACCTACGCATTGAAACCGGCCAAAAACGATACCGTTCTGAACATCCTCTTTACAGCTAACATAAATGGCAATATTGAAAATTGCTGGTGCGGCGAAAATCCGCTCGGGGGGCTGGATCGTATTGCCAGCATAATACAATCGTGGCGGCAAAAGGATACGCCTTCTCTTTTCATTGACGGTGGCGACCGTCTTAATACCTATCGCTTCCCGGAGCTCAATCGCACGGTGCTCCATATTTACAAACGATTACAGCCCGATCTTATGATTTTAGGAGACCAGGAATTCGTAGAGGGTATCGATTTTCTAAACACATTTATAACCAAAGATGCGCCTCCAAACCTCGCGTCCAATATCCATTATGACGGCTTGCAAAAATTGAGTGTTTACCGTAAGAAGCTTGACAACCGGGTTTCCATTCAAGTGTTAGCCTATCTGGCCCCCGAATCGTTCAATTTTATCGAAAAACCGAAGGCGTTAAACTTTAAGGAGGCACCGTTTAAAAATGAGTACCGCCGTGCAAACGAACATGATTTAAACCTATTAGTTTATCATGGTCCGGAAGAAGCGCTAAACAAAAGGCTCAAACTTTATCCGGAATTCGATTGTGTTTTAGTTGCCCATAAACAGCGATTGGCATGGCAATCGGAGGGCGGTACGGCTCGGCTTTATGGCGGCGCCGATGGCCAACATGTCAATATTGTGCATGTTGTTCGTAAAATCCGCGGCGGTGAAACGACATTTTTATTTAAAAGAAGCGTCGTTCCGGTTTCCCTTGACGTTCGACCGCAGGAAGCCGTCGAGGCCTTGATTTTAAAATTTAATAAGGAACATATGGATGCAAGAACAAACGAGTAGTCAAATTATTAAAAAGGCTATTGCTCGTTTGTTGGAGGGTAAAGACCTTTCGCGCGATCAAAGCCGCCTCATCATGAAAGAAATAATGGAACAACGTGCAACAGACGCCCAGATATCGGCCTACCTGATTGCCATGCAAATGAAAGGAGAGACGGTTGACGAAATCCAGGGTTCCGCCGAGGCTATGCATACGGAAAAAGCGCTTCTCTCATTCGATGACGCCAACATCGTGGATACTTGTGGTACCGGCGGCGCTCACCTTTCTACATTCAACATTTCAACCGTTGCAGCGTTTGTTACCGCAGGCGCCGGCGTCAAAGTGGCCAAACACGGACATTATTCCGTCTCGGGAAAATGCGGCAGCGCTGACCTGTTGAAACGACTTGGCGTCAATATCACATCGTTTGATAAAACCAAAATGCGCGAGTGCATTGATCGGATCGGTATTACCTTTATCATTGCTTCAAATATACATAATTACTGGCGCTACGCACAGGGACCGCGTCAGGAAATTGGCGCTCGTACTATATTTAATCTATTAGGGCCGATCACCAACCCGGCCCGTATTCGCCGACAGCTAATCGGCGTATACGATAAGGACCTTATGCAAAAACTGGCGCAGGTTATGCGTGAACTTGGCTCGGAACACGTTATGATTGTGCATGGCCAGGAAGGGCTGGATGAAATTTCGATTACGGGAACAACCTATATCGCAGAGCTGATCAACGATGCAATTGAACATTACGAAATTGTGCCCGAAGATTTCGGCTTTAAAACCGCCGGTTTATCGTCCATACAGTCATATTCCTGCGAGCAAAGTGTTAAAATTTTGCACGAAGTTTTACAAGGTATAGACGGTCCGCCTCTCGATACGGTATTGTTAAACGCCGGCGCCGCTATCAAAGTGAGCGGTCGTGTGTCTTCTCTTAAAGAAGGTATTGAATTGGCAAAAGAGTCGGTCTGCAGCGGTTCCGCCCGCGAAAAATTGAATCAATTAATCGAATTCACCCAAGCATTCTGAAGTCCGCACAATTAGGTGTAAAAAAATTGATTTTTTAGGTCTTCTGGTATATTTTAAAATTTCTCTAAAGCATTCTGGTGTGTTCGTATCAATTTTAATTTTTTAAGGATGGGGTGAAACGTACTATATGGATGCAGGCCATTTGAAAGGCGAATCAATTGATAAACTTAGAAATGCAATTGATGAGATCGATGAAGAGATATTGAACCTGTTAAACAAGCGTATTGAGATCGCACAACGGATTGGTCGAATAAAAAAAGAAAATAATTTACCCGTGTATGTTCCTGAGCGGGAAGAGACAATAATAAGCCGTTTAAAACGTAAAAATCCCGGCCCGATAAATGAACAATCCATTCAGAATGTATTTAATGTAATCATTGAAGAAACGCGGTTGCATGAAGCATTATAATAACAATGACAGAGAAACAAAAAGGCATTTTAATCATATTAATTTTGGTTCCGTTTCTAACCATTGATATTTTGGATTACTTTATAATTCCAAATAAGATAAAGGACGAAGTCAAAATACCCGTTACCATTCCCAAAGGGGCGACATTAAGCCAAATTGCCGATACGTTGCACAAATACAAGATCATAGAAAATAAAGATATGTTCACATATTGGAGCGTCTTCACAGGAAAGGAGAACAAACTACGAGCAGGACGTTATCGGTTACCGGGGCATTTGACGTATCCTCAATTGCTCTCTTATTTAACGTCGACAAAAGAGACGCCGCTCTATATTACCCTGATTGAAGGCTCCAGTAATAATGAAATTGCCCGTTCACTGGCGCACACATTACCGATCGATACAGCCCGGTTCGATTCACTCTGCCATGATCCCGCCTTTATTGAGGAACTGTTGGACGAAAGGCGCCCAACGCTTACGGGGTATTTATTACCTGAAACGTATGCGTTTGCCTGGGGCATCGATGAAAAAGATATTATCCGGCACCTGGTGGGTGAAACCTTACAGATATTCAAAGCGGATAGTGTGCGTAAGGCAATGAAATCGGTACAATTAGATCGGCATGAAGTGATTACGCTGGCATCCATAATCGAGGGAGAGGCCATGATCGATTCGGAACGGACCACCATTTCCTCGGTGTACCACAACCGTTTGAAAAGGGGAATGAGGCTCCAGGCCGATCCGACGATTCAATTTATTTTGCCCGGACCGCCGCGAAGATTGTTATATAAAGATCTCGCAATCGATTCGCCGTACAATACCTATCGCTACAGCGGGCTTCCGCCCGGTCCCATTAATAATCCGGGTAAGGCTTCTATTTTAGCCGCCTTGTTTCCGGAAGATACGGATTATTACTTTTTTGTGGCGCGGGGCGATGGCGGCCATGTGTTCTCCAGGACGGCCCGGGAGCATTCCAGGGCTAAAGCCGAGTTCAACAAAATTCGCCGAGAAGTTAGGAAAAAACGCAAGGAATAATAGTGAATGGCCTTTGATTTATCCCAATTAAACGAAGTGCAACAAGCCGCTGTAAAAACCACCGAGGGCCCGGTATTGATACTGGCCGGCGCAGGCAGCGGAAAAACCCGAACTTTAACGCATCGTATTGCTTATCTCATCGATGAAAAAAAAGTAAAACCATCCAATATCTTGGCGGTCACATTTACCAATAAAGCCGCCAAAGAAATGAAAAACCGTGTGGAGCAATTAATCGAAGCCCGTTTGCAGCCCCTCTGGATTGGAACCTTTCACAGCATTTCCGCAAGAATTTTACGCATGGAGGCGCAATATCTGGGATTTGAGAGGAACTTTTCAATCTACGATGTGGACGACCAGGTGCGAGCCCTTAAAAAGGTCATGAGCGTTTTAAATGTTCCCCGCCAGCTCTATTCGGCCAAAATGATCCAAAGCCGTCTTTCGCGCATGAAAAATAAATATCTGTATCCGCAAAACTACCTGGAATCGGCTGAAGTGGACGAACTCGGAAAGTATCTGCCCGATATTCACAAATATTATCAACATCAGTTGAAGGAGAGCAACGCCTTTGATTTTGACGATTTGTTGATCAAACCAATTGAACTGTTTAAACAATTTCCGGATATCCGAAAAAAGTATTCGGAAAAATTCCACTATACTTTGATTGATGAATACCAGGACATTAACCAAGCCCAATATCTTTTCGTCAAAACGCTGGTAGAGGATCATAAAAATATCTGTGTCGTGGGAGATGAAGATCAATCCATTTATGGATGGCGAGGGGCCAATATCAATAATATTCTGAATTTTAACAAGGATTTCAGTGAAGCCAGAGTATTTAAACTGGAAGAAAATTACCGGTCGTATGACAACATATTAAAAGCCGCCAACGCCGTTGTGAGGCACAACCAGGAACGCATCGGTAAGGAATTATGGACGCGCCTGGAGGGCGGTGCTAAAATTGCCCTGTACGAAGCGGAAAATGAAAATGATGAAGCCAGCCGGATTGTCGAAATCATTCACGATGAAATGTACACAAAGAAGCGGCGTTTCAGTGATATTGCCATTCTGTATCGGACAAATGCCCAGAGTCGTACCATCGAGGATGCGCTGCGAAGAAACGCCATAAGTTACCACGTGGTCGGCGGAACCAAATTTTACGACCGTAAGGAGATTAAGGACTTGCTGGCGTATCTGAGGGTCGTCATTAATCCTGCCGACAGCATTTCGTTAAAGCGAATCGTTAATTTCCCCCTCCGGGGCATCGGAGAAACGACGGTCAATAAGATAGAAAAATTTGCCGAAGAAGAGGGCATTAATCTTTTCGATGCCATGGGGCGCGTCCATGAAATTGATTCCATTTCACCGGCCATGAGCAGTCGCGTCGATGAATTCCACCAGCTTATTAATAAATTTATCGGACTCAAAAACGAACTGAACGGAGGAGAATTGGCGGCGACGCTGGCCTCCGAGACCGGCATCATACATCATTATAAAACCGAGTATGATCAATACGAAAGTGAGAGCAGAGTTGCAAACATCCAGGAATTGATCAACAGTATCGAAGATTTCAGTACACAGCGGGAGTCCGATAATCTGGACGCCACCCTTGCCTCATTTCTCGAAGAGGTGAGCCTTATGACCGATGTGGATCAATGGAATCAGCAGGAAAACACCGTTACATTAATGACGTTACATGCCGCCAAAGGCCTGGAATTTCCCGTCGTTTGCATAACCGGTCTCGAGATGGGCCTGATTCCCTTGCAACGAAACGACGCCGATCTGAGCGAATTGGAAGAGGAACGGCGACTGCTCTATGTGGGTATGACCCGAGCCGAGGAAAATTTATACATCAGTTATGCCCGCAGAAGGCGTCGGTATAATAACTATAAACAAACCACTCCTTCGCTCTTCGTGGATGAAATACCCGGAGAACTTATCGCGATGAACGGCCGGAAGGAGACGCCTCAAAAACAACGCAAGAGCCGCAATACAGCCCGTCGTAAAAAGCTCGAACAATATTTTGATGAGCCTTCTTCGCAAAATCGGGATGATGAACTTTACAAGGTTGGCCAGCCCGTCTATCACGAGACATTTGGTAAAGGAAAGATTATGGAACTCGAGGGTTCCGGCGATAATATGAAAATTACCGTTCATTTTTCGGATGAAGATATAACGAAGAAATTGATCAAAAAGTATGCAAATCTTTCACCACTCGAAACTTAGCGAAATGCTGAACCGCACAATCAAGCGATACAACAGAGGGTTTACGGTACCGTTTATGAAATGGGTTATCTTTTTTATAATAAACATATTACTGCTACAACAACCGTTATTTGCACAAAACGATTCCGAAAGCAATGCTTTTTCGTATCCGCTGAAACTCTACAATCAGGAATTTTATGATCTCGCTGCACAACAGTTTGCGCAGTTCTATAATAAGTTTCCCCAGAGCAGCAGAGCGGATGATGCAAGATATTATGCCGGCATGGCTTATTTTAAATTGAATCAGTTCGAAAAAGCACGGGCCGAATTCCAATCACTCGCGATCGAATATCCAAAAAGCGACAAAGCCGCGGAAAGCTGGTTTAAAACCGGCGAAAGCCTCGCAAATCTTGGTCAATACGAAGATGCAGCCAAATCGTTTGAAACCATTCGTTTGCTTTACTCTCAACATCCGCTTGCGCCGGAAGGTTTATACCGGGCGGGCGGTCTTTATTTAAAATTAAAGCAAACCGACAAAGCCTATCGCACATTCAGCGTAATCCTGGAACGCTACAGTTCGTCCAATTTTTACTTTCCGGCGATGGTTAAATCGGCTCAATCATTAATTGAGCTCGGGGAGTTACAAAAAGCACGTCAAAACATCAAAAAGGCGCTCAGCGGAGAAATCAGCTCTGAAACAAAAGCGCAAGCACTGTTTGTTAACGCACGTATTTATATTAAACAAGGATATGCCGAGCAGGCTATAGACGCGTTAACGCAGTTGAGTAAACAATACAAGAATAGTTCGGTATACGGACAGGCCTGCCAGCAATTGGGTGAGCTTCATCTGCAACAAAAAGATTACGATAACGCACGGAAATTCTATGAACGCGCCCTAAAAACGGATTTGGACTCCTTGGACCGCAATCGTTTACACATTCGTTTGGGCGATGTTTACTATCTTAGCGAACAGTATGTATTGGCGCGGGAGCGTTATCAAAAGGTTGAGACGGCGCGGAACGATTCTCTTGCCTCGGCAATCAAGCTAAAAATAGCACTAACGCTGGATAAACAAGGCCTCACTTTTAAATCACTGGAAACGTTACAACCCATCATTGAAGAGCCTTCCCGATTACAATCCGCCATGGGAAAACAGATTAGCCAAAACTATCTGCAATGGCTGGAAAAAGAGAACGAAAACGATAAAGCCATCGCCTTTCTGCAACAAATGCTAAGTATGGTTAATGATCCGCAGTTAAAATTGAATTACAGTATAAAATTAGCCACATTGTTGGAGCAGGAACGCGAGTGGCGTACCATTATTCGCGTACTTGAACCTCTGCAACATGCCTATCACAAAAACAAAGAAGAAGATGCGATTATCTGGCATCTGGCAAAAGCCCATCAGGCATTACAGGAATTCGAAAAAGCACGTTACTATTATAGCTACTTGTTAAACCATTTAACCGCTTCCGCATATTACGAAAAAGCCCGCACGAGACTCGGATATCTGAACGATTATAAGATTATTGAACAGGGCCAGGCGGTTAATCAGATGGCAGCGTTACTCGGCAACATGTTTGAGCAGGAAGATAAAGGCGGACTAAAATATAAGTTGGGGCTTATTTATTTCAGAGAATTGAAAGATTACCAAAAGGCCAGGCAACAGTTCGAATCCGCCCTTAACGATACCCCCAGCAGGAAAGGGGATATACATCTGTACCTCGGTAAAACCTATTTAAAACTGGCCCGCCGCGAGCCTTTCTCGAAAAACAAAACGCCGGAATTGCTAAAACTGGCGAGGGAACAATTCAAAATGGCGGTAGCCAACCGATCCTCCTGTAGCAATCCCGATGAAGCATCGTGGTTGATGGTCAAAACAACCATCGGGATTGATACGGTTTCCATTTCAAAAGAGAAACAACTGATCGAAGCGCTCATAAACAAATTTCCCAACAGCCCTTTAAAAGAGGAGTGGTTTGCGCATTTAGCCATAGCCCTTTCCTTTAAACCGGAATTTAATGACTCATCCATTGTCTATTTTGAAAAACTGTTGCAAAATTATGAGAACTCCGACAATTATGCCGATTATCTTTATAAATATGCCAAGCTGATCAAAGACACACAGCCGTCCCGATCGGTGGAATTATTTAAACGCATCGTTTCAAATTACCCTTTAAGTAATCCGGCGGCGGAAGCACTCTTCGAGGTAGCGCGCCATTACGAGCATCAAACTTTGTATAATGATGCCGCCAAACTCTACGAAAAACTGACAAATGAATACTATTATTGCGATATTGCCGAAGAGGTCGGGCAACAACTTGGTTACATTTATCTGAAAAGCGGACAGGAAGAAAAGGCGGAAGCAATATTTTACAGCGGTTTGCATTTACCGTTTCTATCAGACCCGGTTATGACTAATGAATTCATTCCGACCGAACGTTTAAATAACTTATATTTTCTGGGCGAAATTTACACGGATCGAAAAACATACAATAAGGCGTTGCGTTATCTTAAATTGTATCTTAACTACAGCGGCGAAAATGATCGATTTGTGGACCGCGCGCGCTTTAACATCGCAGACATTTACTACGATAACAATCAAAAACGGATTGCACTGGAAAATTTTAAATCCATTACACAAAGCGATTCGGCGCTATTTGTTCAGTCGCGTTTGCGTATGGCTGAGATTTATTTTGAAGTTGAAGATTACACACAATCCGCCGAAACCTACAATCAATTGATGAACCGATTGAGCGATCATAGAGACGAAAGCAAGCTTTACGGACGCTATATAATAGCATTGATAAGACAGGGTAACATAAAAGGGGCGAGAGATCATATCCGAACGTACAAAAAGCGCTTTTCCGACTCCAAGGATTACCAGGCACAGTTTATACTTGAACTCGGTAAATATGCACGACTCAATAAAAATTTCAATCGCGCCCAAAATTATTTTAACGAGGTTAAGAAAAACTACAAGTCATCCGAATATGTGGATGATGCGGATTATTACAGAGCTCTTGTGTTTATAACGCAGAACAAGACGGAACAGGCTTTTGAAATTCTCAGTAATTTTTATACAAATTACCCGGAGAGCGATCAACTGGCGGCTGCATTAAACACGCTCGGAAACTTATACCATCGATCTGAAAAATACGATTCGGCGATTACGATGTTTAAAAACGCCTTAACCTATTGCCGTGACAGTGAACAGGAGAAGACGATTTTGTCCAATTTAGTCAACACCTACTCATTAACCGGATTTTGGGATGCAGCACAGGGTATGGCTCGGAAATATGTGGAAAAATTTCCCTATGCCGAAGACCTTCTGGATAAAAAGATTACGATTGCGCGGGCCTACATCGAGTTAAACCAGTATCAAAACGCCGTTGATTATTTAAGAAAATTAAAACTTGAAACAGACAGCGAACGCGAGCCGGAAGTTCAGTTTTATATAGGCGACGCATTGTATCAGGCCGGACGCTACGAAGAAGCCATTGCGGAATTTGTGAAAATACCATTGCTTTCGAAAAAGACCAAGTTACAGTGGGAAGCCAGCGCCCTTTACTATTCCGGTAAAAGCTACGAAAAACTGGGCCGCATTGGCGACGCCATCCGGATGTATGAGGAAATCGTGAAACGACCGGGTATCGACGTTGTATTGAAAGATGAAGCCAAAAAACGTATTAAACAGTTACAATAACGTATAGAAAATGCAGGAGTAATTCATGAAGCGTTGCTATGCCATTACTCTGATGATTGTTGCCACAGGCCTGTTGTTTTTTTCCTGTGCGTCAAAATCGAAAACCACCGAAGGACTGGAATTGGAATTCGCCGATGCGCAAGTGCAGGCCAAAGTCGAAGAGCTGAAAGAAAAAATCGATGATAATCCAAAGAGCATGCTCTATCCCCGCCAACTGGCAACTCTTTTACATGAAAACGGGAGAAGCCTGGAAGCCCTGGAGGTGTTGGATCGTTCCTTTTCCATCGATCCGACCAATGTTGAATCGAAATATCTTTACGCCGATATTGCCAAAAGTCTGGGCGATTATGTAAAAGCATACGGCGCTTATAAGGATGTATTGCAAAGCAGCGAAGGCAACAATTATCTGGACCGCATTGCTCCTGAATTCGTGGACGCGTTCCAGGTAACAGCCCTGGTTAGCACCGAAGCTAACGAAGCCTATGCCAGGTTTTCGGACGACGGCAGTAAAATCATTTATCAATCCGATCAAAACGGCAACTGGGATATCTTCGAATACGACATGGAAGAGCAAACCAGTCGCGCCATTACCCATTCTCCCCATCATGAAGAAAATCCGGATTACGATCCGCAAACGAAGTCGGTGCTTTACACATCAACCGTGGACGACCACCGCGATGTACCTTATAATCAAAAACGCCGTGAAATTTACTATCACGAGTTGGACAACGGGAGCGAACGTAATCTTACAACGAACGGCTCCAATGATTGGTATCCGAGTTTTTCGGACAACGGGCGCTTCATTGCATTCGTCTCCGAGCGCAATGACTTACGCGAAGTGGAATATTATAAACTGAACGGAAGTATTTTCATTATGGAACGCGACGGAAGATTTCAGCTTGAACTGACTTCTGCCGACCATAACGACGGTCATCCCTGTATTGAACCCGAAAGCACCGAACAAGACGGAACCATCTATTTCGATTCCGATCGCAATGGCAGCCACGATATTTATAAGATGGATTTTAAAGGTGAACAATTGCAGCGCATTACCTTTAATCCCGATTGGAACGATGTTGCGCCGTACATAAATAACAACCGGGACAAAATCGTCTTCTTCTCCGATCGCGACGGCAACTATGAATTATACCTTATGAACGCCGACGGATCATCCCAACAACGCTTAACTTCCCATACGGCGAATGATTTGAATCCCGTTTTTTCTCCGGATGGCACCAACGTGCTCTTTTATTCCAATAGGAACGGCAACTATGATTTGTATCTTATGGATTTAACCACCCAAAACGAGGCGTTCGACCGATTCGATATCATTGCACGTATCGATCAATCTTTACAGGAAATGCAAAACGAATAACAACGCAAGGCGATGTACTTTTGCATAACTTAGTCGGATAATCCGAACCGACGTAATCTATTATGTCGGGCCGTTAATTAAGCGATAAACCTTTTCTCTCCTGCCCCAGCCGGCAATACGTTCCGGCGTCAAATGCCAGAATATAAATATCATTGACGAGCGTATAACCAAACAAATTATTGACCTTTTTATCCAATCCGGCTAAATTCATAACCGTATTTAACACACACACAGCACGACTTTGGAGTTTATGGTTTGAATCTGGAACAATTAATTGAATATTTGGAAAGCGACGCCGATTTTCAAAAACGCTTAACCCGTTGGCTTGTATTTGATGCACAAGAAGCTCAATACAGTCCCTTCCCGGAGCGTCTACCTGAAGATTTGAAAGCCGTATTGAGAAACAAAACCATTGACCGTTTGTATTCTCACCAGAAGGATGCCTACGAACAAATAATGCAGGGAAAACATGTGGTGATCGTTACACCGACGGCATCCGGCAAAACCCTCAGTTATAATCTTCCCGTTTTTGAATCCATTTTGAATAAACCATCCACACGTGCGCTTTATCTGTTCCCGACGAAAGCATTGTCGCAGGATCAGGTCAATGAAACCCAGGACCTGGTAACAAGGCTACAAAAAGATATAAAAACATTCACTTTTGACGGCGATACGCCGGCTCACATCCGCCGCACCATACGCAGTGCAGGGCACATCGTAGTTACCAATCCCGATATGCTTCACCAGGGTATTTTACCGCATCACACCCTTTGGATTAAACTGTTCGAGAATCTTAAATATGTGGTTCTGGACGAGATCCATGCCTATCGCGGCGTCTTTGGGAGCCACCTGGCGAATGTCATCAGACGATTAAAACGCATTTGCAGCTTTTACGGAAGCAATCCGCAATTCATTTGTTCCAGTGCAACGATCGCCAATCCAAAAGAACTGGCCGAACGTCTGTTGGGTGAAACGGTTTCCCTCATCGATAACAACGGCGCGCCGCGAGGAAAAAAACATTTCTTGTTTTATAATCCGCCGGTCGTACACCCCGAGCTGGGATTACGACGATCGGTGTTGTCGGAAGTACGCCAGATCGTGCGGAAACTAATGCCGACCGGCGCTCAAATCATCATTTTCGCACGAAGCCGTCAACGTGTGGAACTGCTGGTTACCTACCTGCGCGACCTGGCCAAACAAATGAAGGTTGCTCCCAACACGATTCGCGGCTATCGCGGCGGTTACCTGCCCAACGAACGGCGGAGTATCGAAAAAGGATTGAAAGAAGGCGATATCCAGGTTGTCGTGAGCACCAACGCTTTAGAGCTTGGCATTGATATCGGGAAATTGGATGTTTCTATAATGGCGGGTTATCCGGGTTCGGTAGCCAGCGCCTGGCAACAGTCGGGTAGGGCGGGACGCAGACAGAGCACATCTTTAACGATTATGGTGGCGTCGAGCGCGCCGCTTGATCAATATATCATCGAACACTCCGATTACTTTTTTACGAGCAATCCGGAAACAGCACAAATCGATAGCGACAATCTGACCATCCTCATGAGCCATCTAAAATGCGCCTGCTTCGAATTGCCGTTCCACGAAGATGAGTCGTTTACTACCGATATTACCACTCATTTGCTCGATTTTCTGGTGGATGAAAATGTTTTGCGGAAGACCGACGGCAAATATTTCTGGATGCGCGATATTTACCCCGCAGACGAAATCAGTTTGCGCAATGCTTCACCGGAAAATGTGGTTATCATCGATACCAGCCGAGGTCAGCAGAGAGTGATTGGCGAAATCGACCGTTTCTCTGCACCGGAAATGGTGCACACGGATGCGATATATCTCCACGAAAGCGAACAATATCATGTCGATGAACTGGACTGGGATGAAAAAAAAGCTTATGTGCATAAAGTAAAAGTCAATCATTATACCGACGCCATCACCAAAACCGATTTAAAGGTATTGGATATTTTGCAGGAAGGACAAAACGAGGGTGTTATCGTCCTTAATTTTTACGGAGAAGTGGCCGTTTCCCGCGTTACCACCGGCTTTAAAAAGATCAAGTTTAAGAGCCATGAAAATATCGGATTGGGGCGTGTGTATATACCGGAGATGGAAATTCAGACCCATGCCATGTGGTGGGAGTTTGCCGGTGATGTTTACAGCGCCCCCTATTTTAAAGAATCTGTGATCGGAGAAGGATTGCGGGGCATCGCCCATGCATTGCAAAACCTGATTCCCCTTTACATCATGTGCGACGTAAGCGATATATCCGTCGTACCGATGGTACGGGCGCCGTTCAGCCAAAAGCCCACTATCTATGTTTACGATAAATATCAGGGCGGCATCGGTTTGAGTAAAAAACTATTCGAAATCGAACGACGGGTATTATCCGCCGCCTTTCGGCACATATCCCGATGCCCCTGCAAAACCGGTTGTCCCTCCTGTACGGGCCCCATCCAGGAAGGCGGCTTATTTGGTAAAGAGAGCGCCTTACAAATCCTGAATCAGGCCAATATTGCGTTTGAATAGTGAACGCGGGGTCGCAAAACGACAACTTACTTATATTTAGCCATATTATATTTATCCGCCAGAGCCGTGCGTTCTTTCTCGGGCAGGGAAGCCATGTAAGCTTTCCAGCCAGGACACCATCCGGCATGCCAACGCCAGAGTCGCCCTAAAAGAGACCTCGGATTTCGATCGTATTTGGCGCGAAATGCACATTCGCCGCAATTGGGTTCGCTCATTTTTTACTCCCCTAATTTTTTCTCTTTTATGACTGTACCGTTCAATACCTTAAAATTTAAATAAAGAATTATTCAATCGCTTTAAAAAAAAATAAAATTGCGGGCAATTAAATATTAAAATTTTTGAATTCAATCTAAGGATTAATAGCGTTCTGTTTTACTAACCATTCACGGCTCAGTTTAATAATACGTGATGTAAGTTCGGTTTTTTTCGGATGCATATGGCCCGCATCCAAAAGAATGATTTCCTTTGGATTTGGCGTAAGGCGGTGCAATTTCTTCCAGGATGATTGCGGAATTTGATGATCCCTGCGTCCATTGATCAATAAAAAACGACCGTTGAGGTGCGGTAGGTGCAAGGCAGGTTCGACCGCACGAATTGCCGTACCGGCGAATTTCGCCAAAAGGGGGCGTAAGGATGCGTGTATGTTTTTCAGATTGTGCCTTAATATGCGTTCGAGATTCACCCCGCCGTAAGCCATAATGTAAGGTCCCGCGTTTACATTGTGGTGATTTACCATCCGCACCACGGATGGTATGAACAAAGCGCCAAAGCTGTAACCGAGCACTGAAATGCGCTCCGCATCGCACCAGCTTTGCTCTTTAAGCCAGCGCACCAAATGCACCACCTGGGCGGGCACGGTTAACACTGAAGTACGGATACGTCCTATTTCCTTCAATGCTGCGCCGTCATACCAGTAGCGTGGTCGATACGGATATTCATAAGCAACCAGTACATTATCGCCGTGATGCTCAATATACTGCAAGCTGCGACGACCGACTTCCAGTCCCCCAAGCACCAGAATGACGGGAAAACGTTGGTCGGTATCGATTTTGTCCGCAGGCATACTAAGGGCGATCCGTATCGAACCGGCGTGTGCCGTTGCCATCGATACATTTACAAAGATTCGTTTTTCCGAATTCAGAACCATCCGGCTGGAGTCGCTATCGAATATTTTAACGTTCGCTATTGCGCGATCGATGACATTAAGCGGATCCTGATTCAGGATATATATCCAAAAGCCGCCAATACCGATGACGATTAAAACTACAAGAATTCCAATGATAAAAAAAATCCTGCGCATCATGCGTTGCACTCTGTAAATGCTCCCGATTGGTGAATTTTATTTTTCTGGATAAAATAATTAGTTTGTATTAAACTTAAGATTTAATTTGCATTTGAGGCAATAGGATAATACCACAAAACAAATAATTTAATAAGAGACGGCCTTGAACGGTTTATGTGATTTGCCGATGTCAAACGACTGTTATCTAACATAATCAAATGGATATAAAAGATAAGCTGGCATATTTAAAGTCGCACAGGGATCAGGACGCCAAAACTTCACTCAATCCGGAAACGGGCAGGGGATGGTCTTCGTTGCATGTTCTCGCCGAACACTTTAAAGGCGTTATCCATGAACCCAATGCGCCCTATCTTAAAATCGAGCGTTTTTACGAACGGAGCTTTGCTGACAAGATTTCCTTATCATTTTTAAGTAAGAATGATATCGAACATACCTTTTCGTTAAAAGATTGTCTCTTTTTCGATTTAGAAACGACCGGACTCATGGGCGGCGCCGGTACTTTTGCATTCTTATTGGGCTTCGGCTATATACACGAACAACGTTTTGTGGTTCGACAGTATTTTATTCCCGATTTCGGCAGGGAATACGCCGTCTACAAGGAGCTGTATGACTTTTTAAAACAGTTTCCGCTGTTGGTATCGTTTAACGGAAAATCGTATGATTTACCGCTACTCCGAAATCGTTTTATCATTAACAGAATCAGCATCGATTTTGATAAACAACGGCATATTGATCTTTTGCATTTAACCCGACGTATCTGGAAAGACAGCCTTGCCTCCTGTGATTTAAATACCGTTGAAACGAATATACTCGGTCGTTCCCGCAGCGACGATATTGACGGTTATTATATTCCGGCCGCTTATTTCAACTTTATCCGCACCGGCGTTATCCATGATATCAAACGTACGATCGATCACAATTATATTGATATTACCTCGCTTGCTGATTTATTGCACGTTTTGAATAATATCGAAAACGACCCGTCGCCGGTTACGGATGATCGCGCTCTATTGCGGCTGGCGCGATTGGCCTTTGAACAGGATCAGCAGTTGTATCTGGAACGATTTCTGCAAAATGCCTCGCCCTCCGTTCAAAGTGTTCATCAAATCAATGTCTGGAAAAGTCTGTTACTTAAAAAACAGAAAAAATGGAATCGGGCGGCATCGATATGGCAGCAATTAATCAACGTTCCCCGATTTACCTTTTTTGCCCTGGAAGAACTGGCCAAATATCATGAACATATAGAAAAGGACATTCAATCCGCCATTAATTGCACGGAACGAGCACTTCAGCATTTGGAAACATTGATCAACCTGCAACCGCAATCCACACTGATCGAGACGAGGAAAGCGTTTTTTCACCGGCGGAAACGGCTGGCGCGAAAATCCATTTGACAGTATTTTAACTGCTAACTATATTCTAACAATTGGAATAGTGCCTAATTTTATTGGGAGGGGAGAGAATGCGCTATCAATCACTTGCCGAGATGTTTTTCAAAAAGAAAGAAGAACGTCCGGATTATACCGCCTATCAATACAAAAAAGGCGCGAAATGGCATTCGGTTACATTTGAAGTGGCCGTCCAACAGGTCGAAAGCCTGGCGGCGGGCTTGGCTGCTCTTGACGTCAAAAAAGGCGACAGGGTTGCTCTTATGTCCCCAAACCGCATTGAATGGGCCTTCTCTGACTATGCAGCAATGGCTCTTGGAGCCGTTCTCGTGCCGATCTATCCCTCGCTTCTCGGTGAGCAGGTTCAATATATTCTCAATGATTCACAGGCAAAAGTGCTATTGGTTTCGGACTCCGTACAAAGCGAAAAGGTCGAAGGCGTCATAAAGCAACTAACACATACAAAACATTTTTATATACTGGATTCAGAGGGCGAAGATATAAACGATAGCTGGAAATCATTTCAGGCATTGCTCGAAGACGGAAGGCGATTTTTGGAAGAGCAACCTGAATACGTCCGGCAACAGGTGCAAAGTGTAAAGGCCGATGACTGGGCGACGATTATTTATACGTCCGGTACAACCGGCGAACCCAAAGGCGCTATTTTAACACACAAGAACTTCCTGTATAACATCGAGGATGCCACCTCGGTTTTACCGGTAATGCCTGAAGATACTTTCCTGTCTTTTCTCCCACTGAGTCATATATTCGAACGCATGGCCGGCCATTATCTAAGTTGTTATCATGGCTGTATGGTGGCTTATGCCGAGAGTATCGATACCGTTGCTGAAAATTTGCTGGAAATCAGACCAAGCGTCATGATATCAGTGCCGCGCCTGTACGAAAAAATTTATGGCCGCGTGTTGGAAAGCGTTGAAGCCGGATCGCCGATCAAACGTAAACTGTTTTTCTGGTCAATTAAAATAGGTCGGCAATACATCAAACATGTGATGGACAAGACATCTATGCCGGTCTCCCTGAAAATGAAACGCAATCTGGCCTATAAATTGGTATTCAAAAAATTAAGCCAGCGGGTAGGCGGGCGTATTCGTTTTTTCGTCAGCGGAGGCGCGCCGCTTTCGCCGGAAATTGCAGAATTTTTCGGCGCGGCGGGTTTATTGATCCTGGAAGGGTACGGTCTCACGGAAACGTCGCCGGTCATTGCGGTTAATCGTCTCGAAAGTTTTCGCTTTGGCACCGTTGGACCGCCGCTTCCCGGCATAGAAGTTAAAATCGCTGAAGACGGCGAAATTTTGACAAGAGGCGAACATGTAATGGTGGGCTACTACAACAAAGAAGCCGATACCAATGAAGTTATCGATAAAGAAGGTTGGTTGCATACCGGTGATATTGGAATTATTGAGAATGATTTCCTGCGCATCACCGACCGTAAAAAGAACATTATTGTTACTTCAGGCGGAAAAAACATCGCACCTCAACCGATTGAAAACAACTTAATCAACAGCAAGTATATTGAACAGGCCATGGTCATCGGGGATAAACGAAAATATTGCACCGCCGTCATTGTTCCCGCGCAGGAAGCGCTCTCAAAATGGGCCAACGATAACAATTTTGATATGTCGGATTACAATCAGTTCGTCAATTCTTCCGAGGTGCGGAAATTAATCCGTTCCGAAATCGATGCCCAAACTAAAAATTTGGCCAGTTATGAGACTATAAAGAATTTTATATTCGCATCCGAACCGTTTTCAATAGAAAATGAACAATTAACGCCGTCTCTTAAAACCAAACGACACGTGGTGGCAAAGGTGTACGCCGACGCGATTGACCGGATGTACGCAGAAGCTTAAATTAAAGAAGAGGTGATCGTTAAAGCACTGCAATAACGCCATGGGAAAAATTGGAAAACACGCCCCGGTGAAATTGTTTGCGGGCGTTACATGCGAACCGTCGATATCTTCGCAAAATCTATTGGAAAAATTAGAGTCGTTGTTCGGTAAAATCGATCATCAATCACCCGAATTTGCATTTGATCGGTTTACCGATTATTACCAAGACGAGATGGGCACCAATTTACTAAAACGGTTTGTCTCGTTTTCCGAACTGATCGATCCGGCCGATTTACCGGCCTGTAAACTGAAGAGTAACCGATTGGAGAACGCGTTTAGCCGCAACAATTCCCGGACCGTTAATATTGATCCCGGTTATATTTGCGACAGTAAATTAGTGCTTGCAACCACGAAGAATTACAGCCATCGCTTATATTTGGATTCGGGTATTTTCGGCGATTTACATCTTATGTACAAAAATAAGACTTTCAGGGCGCAACCCTGGACATATCCCGATTATCAGCGGAACGAAAGTATCGGTTTTTTTAATGAAGTACGCCGTATATACAGACAACAACGCATACAGGTGCAAGAACAAATCGACGACACAACCGAGTTATGATTTTGAATATACGAGGTATATATGCTCTCTTTGGTTTTACTTTTTTTAATCGCATATATCATTGGTTCATTTCCCACGGCCATTATAACCGGTCGCCTACTTCAAAAAATTGATATAAGGGAGCATGGAAGCGGTAACGCCGGCGCTACGAATGTCTTTCGTGTTTTGGGTTGGAAGGCTGGGCTGGGGGTTTTAATATTCGATATGTTTAAAGGCTTTGTACCGGTTTTCTGGATTGCAGGTTTGTTTGCCCCTTCCGTTGATGCACTGATTTATTACGAGATCATCGCGGCTGTCGGTGCGATTATCGGTCATGTATGGACGCTATTTGCCGGATTTAAAGGCGGCAAGGGTGTTGGCACGTCTGCAGGCGTCTTTTTAGCCCTAGCGCCTCTCCCCTTAATCATCGCTTTGATAAGCTTCATCATTGTTGTTGCCTGGAGTCGGTACGTTTCACTGGGATCCATTCTTGCCGCACTTATTTTTCTGATTGTCCTCCTCCTTCAAAAATTCATCTGGTCGTTTGCTATTCCGGACCCGCTCCTGTATCTGGTGATTGCCGTCGTTGTGTTGATATGGATTGCACACCGCGGAAATATAAAACGCTTGATTACAGGAACGGAAAATAAATTGTCGTTTGGTAATGCTTCTAAAGACACGGGGGCTTAATATAGATGAAGGTATCTATTGTCGGCACAGGCAGTTGGGGAACGGCCCTGGCTCTGGTACTGCACAATAACGGTCATGATGTGCAATGCTGGACCATTGAAGATGAAACGATTTCGGATATACGAAATAAACATGAAAACAGTCGCTATCTGCCCGGTGTTTCGATCCCTAAAGAAATCGAATTTACCAGAGATTTGCCAGAGGCTTTGGATAGCGCCGAAATCATTGTAATTGCCGTACCCTCTCAAGTGGTGCGAGAAGTCATACCGCGCGTTTGTTCGGCATTAGGCAGGGCACAGCCGCTTTTCGTGACCGTGGCGAAAGGCATCGAAAACAATACCTACCGGCGCGTTTCCCGGGTTATTCAGGAAGAGGGGGATATCCCTGCTGAACGCATCGTGGCGCTTTCGGGTCCGAGCCATGCCGAGGAAGTGGCCCGTCAAATTCCAACGGCAATCGTTTCAGCCTCTGCCAGCACGGATGCGGCTCAAACGGTGCAATCAACGTTTATGAACGCTTTTTTGCGAATTTATGCCAGCAGCGATATCATTGGAGTGGAACTGGGCGGTGCTTTAAAAAATATCATCGCACTGGCTGCAGGCATCTGCGACGGCGCCAACTTCGGCGACAACACCAAAGCGGCATTGATGACCCGAGGTCTTGTGGAGATCAGTCGTTTAGGCGTCGCCATGGGCGCCCATAAAGATACGTTTGCCGGGTTAAGCGGTATGGGCGACCTGATCGTCACCTGCATGAGCCGCCACTCACGCAACCGCTTTGTGGGTGAAGAAATCGGAAAAGGCAAATCGTTATCCGAAGTTCTGGATAATATGCTCATGGTGGCCGAAGGCGTTAAAACGACGCTTTCGGCGTATGAATTGGCGCAATTGCACAACGTCGAAATGCCGATTACCGAGCAAATTTATATGACGCTGTTTAAAGCAAAATCGCCCCATCAAGCCATGGTGGATTTGATGACCCGTGCCTCGAAAATGGAGGACTGGGGCGATGAAATAAGCGAAGCATCAAACAGGGGAGCAAAATAACGCTATGATAAAATCCATTCTTTTACCCCTCGATGGCTCCAAATATTCGGAATATATTTTACGGCACGGACAGTTTTTTGCCGAAAAATTCGGGGCCATTATTCGCATCCTCACCGTTATCGATATCCGACTGTTCGACTGGAGCATGGCGACGGGAACCGATAGCTTTGTACCCATCATGCCGTCGGCCGAATTTCAGGAAGAGTCCCAGCGTATGCAGGATGAAAAAGCACAGAAGGTTGTTGAAAAAGCATCGGAAATATTGAAATCATCGAATATTAAATTTGAAATTATCAAAGTATCCGGGATTCCGGTGGATGAGATTTGTCAGCACGCGATGAAAAGCGACCTGGTTATCATGGGCAGCCATGGCGAATATGAACGCTGGAGCAGTAAACTGCTCGGCGCTACTGTCGAAGCGGTTACACGCCAGATCACCAAACCCGTTATGCTCGTTGATCGTAACTTTGAAGCGGTGGAAAGCATACACTGCGGTTACGATCGCAGCCCTGCTTCCAACCGCGCCCTGCATCTCGGCGCGAATCTCGCCGGTACACTCGAGGTTGAAATGGAAGTTATGGCCGTATTTGACGCCGAAGATGAACGAAACGCGGCCCTCACAGAAGCCGATGATTATTTAAAACCCTACAACATACAATACAAATTGCGCCATGAAAGCGGCGATGCGGATGAAATGCTGGTTTCAGCGAGTCAGGATGCGCCAAATCCCACCCTTACGTTAATCGGCAGTTACGGCCATTCCCGATTGAAAGAGGCCATCATCGGCAGCACGACCGTCCACGTTATGCGGCATGCCAAAAAACCCGTTCTGTTAGCTAAATAATTCCAAAAGACGATGTCTCGGAGGCATAATGAGTGCTAAAATTATTACACTGACGCGACATATAATTGAAGAACAGCGTAAATACCCTCACGCCACAGGTGAATTTACGGATTTGATGAACGATATCGCGTTTGCCGCCAAACTGATTTCTTATCATACTAACAAGGCCGGCCTGGTCGGTATCCTTGGCGAAACCGGCTCCCTCAATGTTCAGGGTGAAGTCGTAAAAAAACTGGATGTTTTCGCCAACGAAACCATGGTGAACGCCCTCGATCACGGCGGTCATCTTGCGGCCATGGTGTCCGAAGAATCTAAGGACATCATCCCGATCCCCGAAAAATTTCCGCTCGGTAAATATATTTGTTTGTTCGATCCGCTCGACGGATCATCTAATATCGATGCTAATGTGAGTGTGGGAACGATTTTTACCATCTATCACCGCATATCACCGGAAGGGCGTCCGGGTACCCTCGAAGACTGTTTGCAGGAAGGATACCGCCAGGTTTGCGCCGGCTATGTGGTTTACGGATCCAGCACAATGCTGGTTTATACCACCGGTAATGGCGTCCACGGCTTCACGCTGGACCACAGCTACGGCGAATTTCTGTTATCCCATCCCAATATTAAAATACCCAAGAAAGGCAAAATTTACAGCGTGAATGAGAGTAATTACGATTACTGGGATGAAGGATTGAAAAATTACATCCGATATGTTAAAGAGATTGATGATTCCGACAATCGTCCGTTAAAATCACGCTACATCGGTTCGATGGTGAGCGACGTGCATCGCAATCTGTTGTATGGCGGTATCTTCATGTATCCCGCCAGCAGTCTGGCGCCCGAAGGCAAGCTGCGTTTAACCTACGAAGCCAACCCCATGGCGTTTATTGTGGAGCAGGCCGGTGGGCGTGCGTCGGATGGCAGGAACCGAATTCTTGAGTTGAAACCCAAAAAGCTGCATCAACGCGTGCCTTTGTATATCGGTTCGGAAGAAGATGTAAAGCTGGCGGAAACGTTCATCCAGGGAAAGCGCAATTAAAAAAACCATTGCTTCTCTAAAACCGCTTCAATTATAATGCCGGGCTTTGACGGCCGGTGCTCGGTCTTAAACGGTTTGCCCGTCAATCTGTGTTAAAACAGAATACGGATTATTACTAATCAGCAAGGATACCGGCAATGTAATTTATGTTTTTTATCCCGAATTAGTTCGGGACAGGCCGGCGGAAAAAATCAAATAACAAATTTCCAAAAACAAGTCAATTCCAAATTAAAATGTTCAATGACTGAAATGATTCGGGTGCAGATACAATCACCAATAAGATTATTGCATTTTTGCTAATCCAGGTTAGGCTCCAAATAGCAAAATTACAAATACATAGTTTCCGGCCAGCCCTTGTTCTTGATAACAAACCGGCGCTTCTTTATATTTACATCGCCTAAAGGAATTAAAAACAAAAGGAATGGTTATGGCGCATACTGTGAAGATTGAAGAGATAGCCGCATATGAGGGACAGGAAGTTACCATTCAGGGCTGGTTGTACAACATGCGTTCCAGCGGAAAGCTACGGTTCTTGCTCGTGCGCGACGGCACGGATACAATCCAATGCGTGGTATTTAAAAAAGATGTGGACACCGAAACGTTCGAAAAAACCGACCGTTTGACCCAGGAGAGTTCGCTAACGGTAACCGGCACGGTTTCAGCCGATGAGCGCTCGCCGCTGGGTTATGAGTTACAGGTAAACAATTTCGAAATCATTCAAATAGCCGAAGAATATCCCATTACCAAAAAAGAGCATGGCGTCGATTTTTTAATGGATCACCGCCATCTGTGGCTGCGTTCTTCCAAGCAACACGCGATTTTAAGGATTCGCCACGAAATCATTAAAGCCGCTACGGAATTTTTTGATAACGACGGTTTCATTCGGGTCGATTCGCCCATTTTCACTCCCAATGCAGCCGAAGGAACCACAACGTTGTTCGAAACGGATTACTTTGGCGGCAAAGCCTATTTAACACAAAGCGGACAGCTTTACGCCGAGGCCGGCGCTTTGGCCTTCGGAAAGGTTTACTGTTTCGGACCCACTTTCCGGGCCGAAAAATCAAAAACGCGGCGCCATCTTACCGAATTCTGGATGATCGAGCCCGAAGTGGCTTATTTCGATCTTCAGGATGATATGGAGCTGGCCGAAGCATTTGTCAGCCATATTGTGCAGAGTGTTCTGAAAAATCGTCGACCGGAATTGGAGCGCCTGGAACGCGATATAAGCAAACTGGATTTCATCAAACCGCCGTTTCCGAAGATCCATTACAAAGAAGCGGTGGAAATACTGAAAAAAAATCAGATCGATTTTAGCGAAGGCGATGACTTCGGCGGCGCCGATGAAACCGTGATTTCGGATCAATTCGACAAACCGGTCATCGTGCACCATTATCCGGCGGAGGTGAAAGCCTTCTATATGAAACGCGATCCCGATGAGCCGCAATATGCTCTGGCCATGGATATGCTTGCACCGGAAGGCTACGGAGAAATCATCGGAGGATCGCAACGTGAGGACGACTACAATACCCTGTTGAAACGCATCAACGAACATCAGTTGCCAAAAGAGGCTTTCGACTGGTATCTCGATCTGCGACGCTATGGTTCGGTGCCCCACGCCGGTTTTGGGCTGGGCATCGAACGCACCGTGGCCTGGATCAGCGGCATCCACCACATCCGTGAAACGATTCCGTTTCCGCGTACGTTACAAAGACTCAACCCGTAAAATAAGAGAGCGGGTGCACACTTGGAATCCTTTATCGGGGTCATCGGCGGACGGCAGTGCGACGAGAAAACCAAAGCCATTGCGTATGAAACGGGCAAGGCCATCGCTCACAACGGTTTCGGGCTTGTCTGCGGCGGCAAGAGCGGCGTAATGGAAGCCGCCGCCCGGGGTTGTAAGGAAGCAGGCGGCAAGACGCTGGGCATTATTCCGGAAGACGACCCGGAGCAGGCCAACCCTTACATCGATGTGGTTATACCGACCGGAATGGGCATTATGCGTAATCTACTTGTTGTGCGGACTGCCAAGGCTTTAATCGCTATTGGCGGCCATTACGGAACGCTTTCGGAAATTGCCTTTGCATTGCAATTAAATAAACCAATCGTGGGCATTGGTACATGGTCCCTAAGCGACAACATGCCTACGGCGAAAACGGGTGAAGAAGCGGTAAGTGTCATATTAAAACAAATAGCGGTATGAATCGAGCGGTTCGCTTAGTCGTAAAAGGACGCGTGCAGGGCGTCGGATTTCGCTGGTTTGCCAACCAAAAAGCGCGCTCGCTGGGGGTTAAGGGCTATGTACGCAACTTACCCAACGGCGATGTGGAAACCGTGGCGGAAGGCAAAAAAGAAGCGGTGGATGCTTACATTCAAGCGATCAAAGAGGGACCGTCTTTCGCACATGTTAGCGATACGGAACAGACGGAGTTGCCTTTTGAAAATTGATACAGCATGTTTGAAATAAGCCATTGAAAGAAGACAATTCAAATGAAAACCATTGAAGAGATCAAAGCAGCCGTTCGGGACATTCCGGATTTTCCACGCAAAGGCATCATATTTAAAGACATTACGCCGGTGTTGCAGGACCGCGATCTTTATCATGCGGCCGTCCACCATCTTACGGAAGCCATACAAGACCTGTCCGTGGATTACATCGCCGGCATCGAAGCGCGCGGCTTTATTTTCGGCGCTGCTGCGGCGGATCGTCTGAGTTGTGGTTTCGTTCCCATTCGAAAACCGGGCAAGTTGCCGCATGCGGTTTACAGCGAACATTATACCCTGGAATACGGGACCGACAGCGTTGAAATGCACAAAGACGCTTTCGGAGAAGGGGATCGGGTCGTGTTGCTGGATGATTTGCTTGCCACCGGCGGTACGGCGTTGGCTTCTGCTAAGTTAATTGAAAAAAGCGGCGCTGAACTCGCCGGCATCCGGTTTTTGATCGAACTCGGCTTTTTGGACGGTGCCAAAGCATTAAGCGCTTATGACATGCGGTCATTGATAACCTATTAATAAAGTAAACTGAGGTGGGTAGCCTAATGCCCCGTTAGCTCAGGTGGATAGAGCGCAAGATTCCTAATCTTGGTGCCGCAGGTTCGAGTCCTGCACGGGGCACGCCGTCATTTTCAGTTAAGGGTTGCGGTCAACGCGTTAAGTAAGCGCGATTCACAACCCTTTTTTTATTCAATTAGAATAGAAGCCCTTTCAAGGCAAACTCATCGGCGTTTGACCTTTAGCCCTTGATTCTAACCTGCCGCTGTTGATCCCCGTCTCAACTACAAATACAAATCCGGACGATTTATACATCTTGATTCGGTCGCAATTTGGAACGTATAAAATAGTCGACGCCAACACGTCCGCTTCCGGTAAATAAAAACAGAACGGCAATAAAAGCATAAAGTAGTGCCAATTCCATGGAAGAGAAAGGGTTGCCGGCGTTTCGAATAAAAGCAGCCACCAGCATCGTGATCATTATAAAAACGGATGCGGGCCGCGTGAACAAACCGATCGCCAGCAACAGTCCGCCGATTGCCTCCGAAAGTACAGCCAGCCAGGCAAATAATGGAGCGAACGGAAATCCCATCAACTCTACGATCTGAACAAATTTGCCCGGCGGCGGAAATTTCATAAAACCATGTTGAAAAGCCAGGGTAATGCCTGTAAATACACGCAACAGCGTTAATCCCGTATTTAATTGCGTCGTATTGATGGGTTGTCCGCTAACTAACCATCGCAATACGTTCATATACGTCCTTTCTTCACTCGGTTTACGATTGGGCGATTCCGCCTTTCATACATTTTTTTTATATACGACAGCAAACCATTTTGTCATGTACCATACGGATGTTAATATAATCCACGACGCATACCGTTAATGAGTTTGGATAGAACAATAAAAAGCGCCCATGCATTCCACAAACCGTTTTTACACAGCCGGATGGAGCGTAAATTCGATTTGATTATTTCTTAAAGCCGCGTTAAATTTCTAATTTATATAAAATTGTCTGATATACATAGAAACGTAAACAATAAGGAATGAGCGATGCTTAAACCTAAAAGGAAATTATCAAAAAAGGAATTGAAACAGGATAAATTTGTAAGCAGCGCCCTTCAGGCGAAGGGGTATATTGAAGATAACTACCGCCAGGTAACGACCGTTGTTTTGGTTATTCTCGCCATTGTGGTTGCCATTATGGGTTACCGTTATTACCACAATCAGCAAGTGGAAAAGGCTTTAACCATACTCGGCAAGGCCCAGCTGGAATATCAAAACGGTAATTTACCCAAAGCACAGTCCTTTCTGAATCGTTTAATTCAGAATTACGGCGGAACCAATGCGTCTGCCCAGGGTGAATTTTTACTTGCCAATATTTATTATCAACAAAATAATTTTGCAGAAGCCAAACGATTATTCAACAATTTTATCGATGATTACGATGAAAGCAAGATATTAATTGCATCCGGATACGCCGGTTATGCGGCCTGTCTGGAGCATGAAGAAAAATATGCCGAAGCCGCAGAAAATTACATTCTGGCTCAAAAAAAAGCTCCCGATTTTGTAGAGGCGCCCAATTATTTGTATCTCGCTGCACAGAATTATATTAACATCGGCCAATATGCGGAGGCGCGCAGGTGGCTTGAAAAAATCAGGGAAGATTATCCCGATTCACCGCGTAGTGATGATGCTATCGCAAGTTTAATTCAGCTTGAAGAGAAATCATGATGGATATGCGGGAAGCCGATCACCGGTTTTTCTTGCCTGTTTTCAAACGCTTTCCTCTTGATGTCCACCACGGTAAGGGCGTATATCTCTATGATAAAAACGGGAATGCTTACCTTGATTTCCTGGCGGGTATTGCCGTTAACGCACTCGGCTACCAACATCCCGCCGTTAATGATGCCATCCGGCGGCAAATGGATCGCAATTTACACCTCAGTAACTTTTTCCTTCAAGACATTCAGGTTGCGCTTGTCGAACACCTGCTGACACTCACACCTTTCTCCAAGATTTTCCTTACCAACAGCGGTACTGAAGCGGTCGAGGGTTTGCTGAAACTGGTTAAAAAATGGGGCGGGCGTCATAATAAAGATGAGATTATCGCATTTGAAGGCAGTTTTCACGGGCGCAGTTTGGGCGCACTCTCCATTACCATGCAGGACAAATACCAGCAAAATTTTCATCCCTTAATGCCGCATATCAAGCGCGTTCCCTTTAACGACATGGATTCTTTTCGAAGCACCATTAACGAACGTACGGCTGCCGTGTTTTATGAAGGCATCACGGGTGAGGGCGGTTTAAGGCCCGTTTCGAAAGCCATGATCAACGCAATTTACGAGGGGCGGGAACGCTTCGGCTATCTGGCTATTGCGGATGAAATTCAGACCGGTGTTGGGCGCACCGGGAAATTTTATTATTACGAACATGATAATGTTGCGCCGGATGCCATTGCCAGCGCCAAAGGACTGGGCGGAGGCCTCCCGCTCGGCGCTTTTATGGTAAAGGCCCCCCTTACCGATGTTTTTGACCTGGGTGAACACGGTACCACTTACGGTGGTAATCCGCTGGCCTGCGCAACAGGCCTGGCAACCATCAAGTATGTTTCACAACCCGATTTTCTAAAAAGCGTGTTCGAAAAAGGGCAATATTTTCAATCATTGTTGCACCAATTAAAAGATGAGTATAGCGACTTTATTGTGGATATCCGTGGCTGTGGACTGATGATCGGCCTGGAAGTAAGGCATAGTGCGAAAGAACTGATGCAATCGGCTTTCGATAACGGAATCATATTTAATCTCGCGGGCGCAACAACGCTACGTTTCGTACCGCCTCTCATTGTGGAGATCCAACACATCGACGAAGCTTATGATTTGTTGAGAAGATCAATCGATCGGGTGCTGAATAAATAGGGGAGCCGATCCTTGTTGTATGATTACACTTTATTCATATCTCTCATTGCGGCCGTCTTAATCTTATTTATACCGGAACGAAAACGAAAACACAACGCCGCAGAAACAAACAACAACGGAACAAAACGCGCTCTGCCGGTCGTCATATCAGGTTTACAAAAACGTTTGACCTATATTCTGTTTGTGATTGTCCTTGCTACCCGTTTAACCTTCGTATTCATATATCCCAAACAATTAACATTGCGTGTGCCCGTCGACTCCGTGCCGGTACTATTACAATGTAGCCAGATGTTGTTTATGGTTGTTTATTTTGCGTTTTTGTTTGTTTTGCTCACCTATCGCCATATCGAATGCGAATATCAGTGGAGCTATTGGCAGAAAGTTCGAAAGGTGTTACATGTTTATATCGTACTGGATGTCTTGATTACGATGGCTTTGTACCTCTTTACATCATCACAACACATTTTAGAACCTGCGGTTGCGCTGGATTTGATACGCGATCCTAAAATTACGGTCAACGTCTTTCGCTTCAGGGAAATTACGGCGCTTATTGTACTCTTTGCGTTACACACGATCTTATTCTTCAGATACTTACAGGTTCTGAAACGATGGTATGCATATGCTTTGACTACGACTTTTATATTATTCTTAGCGGCGATCGTTTATTTCATGCGATTACACCTCTTTTATTTCTTTCCCCTGGAATCACTTCATAGCGACGGTCTGCAATTATTCGCTATGGAAAACGGATTTCTCGGGCAATGGTTTACATTGATCCTGTTCGGAACACTGATCATGCAAGGATTAAGTTTATTTCAATTGAATTGGGAGAAACATTTTATTAGCCCGCAAATTCGATTAAATTATGCCACAAGTCTGCATTCGGTATCGTTTTTGGGATTGTGTTGTTTGTTAATCATTGCCATATTTCCGTTACTACTTGAATTACAATTTTATTGGTGAGGTAATAACATGGCTCAGGTGAAACTGGAGAAAGTAAGGAAAATCTATGGCAAAGATGTGCTGGCCATACAAAATGCCGATCTGGATATACCGGACAAAGAATTCATTGTGCTTGTAGGGCCGTCGGGATGCGGCAAATCGACGCTGTTACGTATGATTGCGGGTCTTGAAGAAATTACCGAGGGTAAAATATGGATCGGCGACAAATTAGTGAATGATGTGCCGCCCAAGGATCGCAACATTGCCATGGTTTTTCAGAATTATGCGCTTTATCCGCACATGAGCGTTTTCGATAATATGGCTTTCGGATTAAAACTGAGAAAGTTTCCGAAAAATGAGATCGAACAGCGAGTGAATGAAGCCGCCAAATTGTTGGGCATCGAACCATTACTGAATCGCAAACCGAAAGAGTTGTCCGGTGGTCAGAGGCAGAGGGTCGCCGTTGGACGCGCCATTGTTCGTAAACCCCAGGTTTTTCTGTTTGACGAACCGCTCAGTAATCTGGACGCCAAATTGCGCGTTCAAATGCGGATCGAACTGAGTAAACTCCACCAACGGCTGGAAACGACGATGATCTATGTGACACACGATCAGGTGGAAGCCATGACAATGGGCGACAAAATTGTGGTGCTCAAAGACGGCGTCATTCAGCAAGTGGATTCTCCGATTCGCCTTTACGAACAACCGGCCAACAAGTTTGTTGCAGGCTTTATCGGTAGCCCCTCCATGAATTTCTTTGACGGCCAACTGCATAAGAACGGCGATTTGTTTTTCAGAACAGACGATTTTTCCATAAAACTGAATCCGGCAATAGAAAAACGTTTGAAGGGGTATGAAAGAAATGATGTTATTCTAGGCATTCGTCCCGAACATATGCAGCTGGCGGAAGATAACAAGAATGATCGCCCGGTTATGGAAGCCGAAGTGGAAGTGATTGAACCCATGGGCAACGAGTCCTTTGCTTATCTGCGAAACGGGACTTACACCTTTACCATCCGACGCAATAGTTCAGAGGGATTGAATGTAGGCGAACGCGTCCATCTTCAACTGGAAAGCGAACGCATACACTTCTTCGACCCGGCAAATGAAATGGTAATAAACGAATGAATAATTTAGAGCGGGATGTGCGGTCATTCGGAAAACCAGATAAAAGAGGCATATTTTTAAATTAACGAAGGGATACTTAATTATGAAACTTAAGTTACCTCCTTCAACCCAAAATTGGCTGTCGATTATCGGCGCAACTATCGCTTTAATCAGTTTTTCGATGATTATATTTCTGTTTGCCATCACTGCCATTTTCAGGCAACAAAGCTCCTATATCGGGCTTGTCATTTATATATTGCTTCCCGCAATCATGATTATGGGATTGATTTTAATTCCGCTGGGCATGCTTCTAAAAATCAGACGTGAACGAAGATCAGTACACAAAAAAAAACCGGCCTGGCCGCGTATCGATCTCAACGATTTACGACATCGCAATGCTTTTTTGGTCTTTGCGGTGGGTACCAGTCTCTTCCTTTTTATTTCGGCTATTGGCAGTTACGAAGCCTTTCATTATACGGAATCGGTCGAATTTTGCGGTACCGTATGCCATTCCGTAATGAAGCCCCAATATACCGCCTACAATAACTCGCCGCACGCACGCGTCGCCTGCGTCGATTGTCATGTGGGCGAAGGCGCCAGTTGGTATGTTCGCTCCAAGCTGTCGGGATTATACCAGGTCTATGCCGTGATGGCCGGTGTTTATCCGAGGCCTATTCCAACACCGATTAAGAATCTGCGTCCCGCACGGGAAACCTGCGAACGATGCCACTGGCCGCAAAAATTCTATGCCCGTCAACTGCACGAAGATTATCACTATCTACCCGACGAAGAAAACACCAAGTGGACCATTGCACTCAACATGAAAATCGGCGGGAAACATGCCGCCCACGGTTTAAAGGAAGGCATTCATTGGCATATCAATCCCGATATCGATATCCAATATCTGGCAACCGATGAATCCAAACAGGACATTGTCTTTATACGGAAGATCAATCATGCTACCGGAACGACAACCGATTATACCACGACCGATGCAAAATTGAATCCCGATACGCTGGAAAGCAGTCAATTACAAACCATGGATTGTATGGATTGCCACAACCGGCCTTCACACAACTACCAGCCGCCGGAACAATTTGTGGACGAGGCAATTACCGCCGGAAAAGTCCCCCAACAATTACCTGAAATAAAATCCCTTGCAATGGAGATATGCGCCATAGAATTCAGCACCATGGACAGCGCCATGATGTACATTGAAAATCACATTCGGGATTATTATCAATCCAATTACACGGAATTCAGCGAAAAGCATCCGGATTTAATCAAGAGAGCCATTAGCGGTTTACAGGATGAATTTTCGAAAAATATTTTTCCGGAAATGCGGGTGCGCTGGGACGCTTATCCCAATAATATCGGCCACATGGTTTTCGACGGATGTTTCCGTTGCCACAATGATTCGTTCGAAAGCCGGAAGGGCGCTGTGGTCTCCAAAGATTGCAATCTTTGCCACAACATCGTGGCGCAGGGCACGGACAAGGACATGGCTCATGCACAGATAGGGCAATCGCTCCCGTTTGAACATCCTGTCGATGTGGGCGGTGCATGGCAGATGATGAACTGCAGCGAATGTCATACCGGCTTAAACCCGTAACATTCGAATGGGAGGATCAAGGGGCAGGCGCAACGAATTGCTGATTAATAATACGATTTGAATATAAACGGAGCACGCTATGAAATTTCCAGCAGAACCCTTCCGAATTAAAGTAGTGGAACCTTTGAAACGCACGACCCGTGAAGAACGCGAAAAACTAATTCGGGAAGCCGGCTATAATATATTTCTCTTACCGGCTGAGTCGATTTTCATCGATTTGCTGACCGATTCCGGAACATCCGCCATGAGCGACCATCAATGGGCGGGATTGATGATGGGCGACGAATCATACGCCGGAAGTAAAAACTACTACCATTTTGAAGAAACCGTACGCAATATATTTGGTTTTGAACACGTCATACCGACGCATCAGGGCAGAGTAGCGGAAAATCTTTTGTTTTCGACCGTGTTGAAAGAGGGCGATGTCGTACCAAACAATATCCACTTCGATACAACCCGCGCCAATATTGAATACCATAATGCCAAAGCACTGAACTGCGTGATCGATGAAGGCCTTGTTCCGGATAGCGATCATCCCTTCAAAGGCAATATGGATTTGAAGAAACTAAAGAACGTCATAGAAAAACACGGTGTGTCCAATGTCCCGCTCATCATAATAACCATTACCAACAACAGCGGCGGTGGCCAGCCCGTTTCCATGCAAAATATCCGGGAGGTTGGTGAACTGGCCCATGATTACGGTATACCTCTTTATTTCGATGCCTGTCGTTTCGCTGAAAACTGTTATTTTATTCAGGAGCGGGAAGCCGGTTATCAAAAGAAATCCATTGCTGAGATTGCGGCGGAAATGTTTAGCTATGGCGACGGCTGTACCATGAGCGCCAAAAAAGACGGCCTGGTTAATATCGGCGGTTTTCTTTCGCTCAACGACGGTACGCTGGCCGAAAAAATTACCAACATGTTGATATTGATCGAAGGTTTTCCGACTTACGGCGGTTTGGCAGGCCGTGATCTCGAAGCGATTTCGCGCGGACTGAAAGAGGTTCTTGACGAAGATTATCTCCGCTTTCGTATAACGCAGACCCGGTATTTGGGAGAAATGCTCATAAAAAACGGCATTCCGATTGTGAAACCGGTTGGCGGGCACGCCGTGTATGTGGACGCCAGGCAATTCATGTCGCATATCCCCCAAAGTCAGTTTCCGGGACAAGCGCTGGTGGTGGAATTGTACCGGCGAGCCGGTATTCGCGCGGTGGAGATTGGCAGTCTCATGTTCGCACATAAAGATAAAGAGAGCGGGGAAATGGTCTATCCTGAACTGGAGCTGGTACGGCTTGCCATACCCAGACGGGTTTATACCAATATGCACATGCAATATGTTTCGGAAGCCATTACGGAAATATTCAATGATCGGAAAAATATACCGGGGTTCGAAATCGAATACGAAGCGACGTTTTTGAGGCATTTCACAGCACGCTTAAAACCGGTCCAACCCTTGGCTTAAAACAGGGAGGTTAAACAGGCTTTTTATGTTTTCGGATAAAATGATCACCCGCATGAGTAAAAGCTCGCAAGTAGCCGTATTAACCGGCGCCGGCATATCCGCCGAAAGCGGCGTGTCGACCTTCCGGGGCAGGGAGGGCGTCTGGAACAAATTCGATCCACAGAAGTTAGCAAGTCCACAAGCTCTGGAAAATCAGCCGGAAGAATTTTGGGAATTTTACAACTGGCGCAGAAAAGCCCTGATCGATGCCAAACCGAATCTCGGACATTACGCCCTGGTTGATATGGAGAATTTCTTTAGTGAGTTCACTTTGATAACGCAAAATGTGGATAATTTGCACAGAATGGCCGGCAGCAGAAATTTGTACGAGCTGCACGGCAATATAACACGAACCCGTTGTCAACAATGCGGAAAATATACTAACGAGCCCATGGATGCGACCATCGGTAAAATAAAACCCCAGTGTCCCGGTTGTTCCGGATTGCTGCGGCCCGATGTGGTTTTGTTCGGTGAACCGTTGCCAATGCAAGCGCTTCAATCGGCCCAGGAAGCGGCGGCAACGTGCGACATCTTTTTTTCGATTGGTACTTCGGCGCTGGTTGAACCGGCGGCATCTTTACCCTATATTGCCAAAGCCAACGGCGCTTATGTAGTCGAGATTAATCCCGAGAAAACGGCGCTCAGTATGGCCGCCAACGAGGTGATCCAGGGTAAATCGGGTTCGATTTTACCGCAATTGGTAATGGTTCTTGAAAAATACAAATAAACGTAACATCATGATCATCCATGAAAATGCACTTAAATAAAAAAACAATCATTATCGGCGTAATACTTTTAACGGCCGGCTGCGCGTATTTTAACACATTTTTTAACGCAAAAAAGAATTACAAGCTGGCACGGGAGGAGCAAAAGAAAATCAAATCGGACCAGCAGTTGCCCTCCAATGTTCAGAACTACTATACAAAAGCCATTGAAAAGTCCTGGAAACTGATTAATGTTTACAGCGACAGTAATAAATATGCAGACGACGCCCTTCTTTTGATTGGTAAGTCGCATTACCACCTTGGTGAATATGGCAAAGCCGAACGCGTTTTGGAGCAGTTTCTTCTCAAATACCTTAAAAGCGAATACATTCCCGAAGCCAAACTCTATTTAGCCCGGGCCCGCATCGCTCTGGAAAAGGATGATCAGGCCCTGGAAATTCTTAAAAACATTTTCGATTCGAAAATTAATGATGCGATTGCCGCTGAGGCATTCTTCATCCTCGGCGAATTACGATTTAGACGCGAGGAATATGATGCATCCATAGAGAATCTCGAAAAATGCGCCAGAATAGCCTCCAATGATGAATTGAAAGGCGAAGCGCATTTTATGATCGGCCGATCGTTCCTTGCATTGCAAGAGTATGAAAACGCCATCAATCATTTTAAAAAATTGGAGAAACTCAACGTCCCGCCCTTACGGGAATTTGAAGCCATTGTGGAGAAGGTAAATGCCATGATGGAACTGGAACGCTATGAAGAAGCGACCGTCGAACTGAAAAGCATGTTGAGCCAGCAGAGATTTAAACCCCAATATTCACTGATCAAAACCAAACTCGGCAATATTTATGAAAAACAGGAAGATACGGATTTTGCCGCCGAGACTTACCGGGACGTGATCCGGGAATACCCCCGAAGCGAGGGCGCTGCACTTTCCTCATTTTATATGGGCCAAATTTTTGAGTTCGATTACGGCCAATTTGATTCCGCCAAAGTGTACTACAGCAAAGTCAAAAAACAGAGTTCGAAATCCGAAGTAGCGGAAGATGCTGAAAAACGGCTGAATTTGGTAAGCGAATATCTGAAGCTACGCGATCGGCTGAATAAAGATATCAGGGATAAGCGCAGACTTGCCCAAGGCGATTCTACCCTTTTTGATAGTGTTGAAGTAGAACAAAAGGCCGAATCGGTTGAAGAAGATGCGCAATCAGAGCAACAGACGGTTCAAAATGAACGGGATGAAACAGAGTCCCGGTTTGAATGGCAGCGAAGGCGCGGTAACGCGGTCGAGGGCGATTCATTGGCAGAGAATGAAGAAAAGGAAAAGAGCGAAACAAAACAGCAAAAGCGGAAAATCGCAGTTGCCCGTTCGCCTGAGGAAGTTGAAGAAAGCCTGCTTAAAAACCAATTTGCTCTTGGTGAATTTTTTCTTCTGAAATACCAGCAATACGACAGTGCGGCTGTAACCTACACTCGTTTTGTGAAACAATATGAAGACAGTCTGTTAACGCCAAAGGCCTATTACGCCCTTTATTATATCTATAACCGCGTAAAAGAGGATTCTTTGACGGCCGATTCAATCAAGAATATTATCGTATCTCGATATCCTCAAACGCCATATGCCGAAAAGCTATTGAAAGAGAAAAACGATAATCGTCGTGAAAAGAAAACCGAAAGGGGAAAAGAGGTTGACCGTTACAGGAACATGTTTTTAAATGCGGAGAAGCTAAGCGAACAAAAAGAATACAAAAGGGCGCTGGACCTTTTTCTGCAAATCGCAGAGGAGGATTCCGGTAGCATTTGGGCAAAGAAGGCGCGTTATGTACGGGCGTACATCTATGAAAAGCATCTGGAGCAAATCGATAAGGCCATTCAGGCTTATGAAATTCTAAAGAAGGAGTATCCACGGAGCGAATTCGCTACCATTGCATTCAATAAAACAAAGGAACCGGCACCTGAACCCGAAACGCCGGCCGATTCTACCGTAATAGAACCGGGTGAAAAACCGGCGAGTATCTCGGATAGTCTTAACCATAGAAGGCCCGATCTGCCAAGTGATTCTTTAAATACAAAGCGCGAACGCAGGATTGATTTTTAATGAACGGCGCAAAACGGTGCAATATACCGGATTTAAAGATTAATATCCGGCTTCTTTCTTTATTTTAAAACACGCAGGGCGATGATTATTGGGGTATGACAATGCAACGATCTATAAAATTACTGCCTTTTATTTCAGTGGTCTTTCTATTAAGTACGGCTTGTGCTTCAGATTATGCCACGCGTCGGGCTTATTTTGAACAGGACTCATCCAGGCGTTCCGCAGAGGTGCACAAATCGAAACGCAGCAACCGTCTTTATCAAGGCCTGACTTTTGAAGGCCGTTGCTCCTATTATGGTAAGAAATTTCACGGCCGACAAACGGCAAGTGGAGAATCGTTTAATATGTATGCCAAAACGGCCGCGCACAGAAAGTTACCATTCAACACCATCGTAAAAGTAACCAATCTTAAAAACAATAAATCCGTACGGGTGCGCATTAATGATCGCGGCCCCTTTAAAAAAGATCGCATTATCGATGTATCTTATGGCGCAGCCCGTTATCTAAATATGATACAAGACGGTACGGTCCCGGTACAGTTGAAAATCGTTCAACTGCCGACCAAGAATTGAATATTCACTTTAAATGAATTAAAGTAAACGATTAGCTAATAATAATGGAGGTTTTGATGTCTAATTTGGTTGTGTTGAATGATTCTAATTTTGAAGATGAAGTGATAAAATCGGATGTTCCGGTTCTGATTGATTTTTGGGCCGAATGGTGCGCTCCCTGTAAATTGATTGCTCCGATTGTGGAAGAAATTGCGGGAAAATACGAAGGTAAATTAAAAGTGGGAAAGTTGGATGTGGATTCCAATCCTCAGACGGCCATGAAATATAGCATTCGTTCAATTCCGACATTACTGGTATTTAAGGGCGGCGAGCCGGTCGATCAAATTATCGGCGCTGTACCGAAGAACGATATCCTGCAGAAAGTGGAGCCGCACATTTAAATCAAAACACAAACACCTTTTAAAAATTTTGAATAGGGAATCCAATGGTATTTGGATTCCCTTATTTTATGTATGAAAATTGACATTACCGATACACAATTTGTTAAAAGCATAGCACAGCCGCATCAAATGATCGATCACAAAGGCAGCGAAATCGCATTTGCCGGTCGCTCTAATGTGGGTAAATCGTCGCTTCTAAACGCTATTACGGGTAAAAAAAAACTGGCGAAAATTTCTAACCGGCCCGGCAAAACCCGTACTATCAACGTTTTCAGTGTAAACGGTCAGCATTATTTTGTAGATCTCCCGGGTTACGGATTCGCCAGGGTATCCAAAGCTGAAAAAGAACACTGGCGCGCCCTGATTGAGGGCTACATTATCGATAATCCGAAATTAAAATTGATCTGCTTGCTGATCGACATAAGACATAAACTGCAGGATAACGACCGCCAAATGATCGAATGGTTGACGTTTGAACGCATCCCGTTTATTATCGTTTTAACCAAAGCTGATAAATTATCCGGGAATCTAATGCATAAACAGGTTAGCTATTACAGAAATTTGTTTCCGGATCACCATATCCAGCCGTTTTCCATTCGTAAACCCGCCTTTATCCAAAAACTGTCAGACCGCATTATACAATCCTTCCAAAATGCCGTTTAAAAAATCACATGTCCCCCCGGCAGCGATTGACATTTTTTTATTTTTTATGAAATAATTATATTTGAAAAAGAATTGTAAAACGCAGCAAGTCGTTACAGATGGAGCACGCACGTAATAATAAAGTATTGCAATTCGAAGACAACGGCCGTTATCGGTTTTAGTAATTTCTTGACTCAATAAAAAATTATGGTTAATATGAAACAGTATATAAATTGAAAATTATTATGCATTTCACAGATATCTATCCATAATTTCTTAAAACCCATTGCGTTATTTACGGAGGAATATCGCTTTGTCTCGGCATAAGACGGAAGTAGATCGCATCCAAAGCCAGGTTGATCTTAATTCTCAAAAAGCGTCGACCAATCAAAAAAAATGGAGCGAAGTTGTCGAAAATTTACAGGACGAACGCAAAGTGATCGCGCAGGGCGGCGGCAAGAACAATATCGATCGCCAGCATAAAAAAAATCGTCTCACCTCAAGGGAACGTATCAATCGTCTTATCGACAAGGATTCAACGTTTTACGAACTGGGCCAGTTCGCGGCATACAATATGTACCAGGAATGGGGCGGCGCTCCCGCCGCCGGAACCATTTGCGGACTCGGCTATGTTGAAAAACGTATCTGCATGATCATAGCCAATGACGCCACGGTGAAAGCGGGTTCTTTCTTTCCGATGACCGCCAAAAAAGTCATTCGTGCTCAAACCATCGCATACGAAAATCATATTCCGACCATTTATCTGGTGGACTCCGCCGGTATTTTTTTACCTTTACAGGAAGATGTATTCCCTGATCAGGATGACTTTGGGCGTGTGTTTTATCTTAACGCCCGGATGAGCGCTAAAGGTATTCCGCAGTTGACGGCCATCATGGGGATGTGTGTAGCCGGCGGCGCGTATTTGCCCGTCATGACGGACAAAATTCTGATGACGGAGGGCAGCGGTCTCTTTCTGGGCGGTCCCGCGTTGGTGAAAGCGGCCATCGGTCAGGTTATTTCGGCCGAAGAACTCGGCGGCGCCGCCGTACACGCCGAGATAAGCGGCACGGTGGATTTTAAAGAAAAAGACGACCCTTCGGCCATCGATCATATTCGCAAACTGGTAAGACAAATGGGCGCGCCTAAGGCCAGTCCGTTACGTCAAATCGAACAACGCAAACCGCGTTACGATGCCAAACAACTGTATAAAATCATGCCCTTCGATTTAACCTGGGAATATGAAATTCACGAAATCATTGCACGCATCGTTGATGATGCGGAGTTTGTGGAATACCGGCAAGGATACGGACAAACATTGGTGTGTGGATATGCCCATATCGGCGGATATCCCGTTGGTATTGTCGCCAACCAGAAAAAACATGTCATAAAGGAAAATCAACCGCCGCAGTTTGGCGGCGTGATATATACGGAAAGCGCAGAGAAAGCGGCTCGTTTCATCATGGATTGCAACCAGAACCGTATTCCTCTGTTATTTATACATGACGTGAACGGTTTTATGGTTGGCCGCGACGCGGAATACAGCGGAATCATCAAGGCCGGCGCTAAAATGGTGAATGCCGTTTCCAATTCCGTCGTACCTAAAATTGCCCTGATTATCGGGGGCTCCTACGGCGCAGGCAATTATGCCATGTGCGGTAAAGCCTACGCCCCGAACTTTATCTATTCCTGGCCGTCATCAAGGTATGCCGTTATGGGCGGCGCCCAGGCGGCAAAAACCCTGACCGATATCCGGGTTAAACAACTGGAGCGCCAGGGCAAAAAGTTATCCGATGAAGACAAAGAACAAATGTTCGATGAAATTAAAGCAACGTACACCAATCAAACCGATCCGCGTTACGCAGCGGCCCGTCTTTGGGTGGATGAGATCATCTTACCGGAAGAGACGCGCGATCGTTTGATTGTTTCATTACAGGCCGTTAGCCTTAAACCGGAATATGAACCATTCAATCCCGGAGTTTTGCAAACATGAATTATCCGTCATTTGAGACGCTCCAAACCGCTCTGGAAAAATCAGCGTTATCGATCCGGCTGAATCGTCCACAGCGGCATAATGCGCTCAATAATACGCTTGTTTCGGAACTCAAGAAAGCGTTCGAATTGGCGGAAAAGGACGCACACATCAAAACAATTATCCTGCGCGCCAGCGGGAAATCCTTTTGCAGCGGCGCTGATCTGGCATATTTGCAGGAATTACGCAACTATGATTTTGACGCCAATAAGGAAGATTCCAACGCCTTAGCTCAATTATTTTTAAACATCTATCAACATCCAAAACCTGTCATTGCAGTTGTTGAAGGGGCTGCGCTCGGCGGCGGTTGCGGCCTTGCCAGCGTCTGTGATTTTATCATAGCCAGCCCCGAGGCGCGCTTTGGCTACCCTGAAGTGAAAATAGGGTTTATCGCCGCAATGGTCTCGCCGTTTTTAATACGACAGGTTGGAGAGCGCAAAGCCCGGGAGTTGCTGTTAACCGGCAAAATCCTGAGCGCTCGTGAAGCCCTCGAAATTGGTTTTATCAATGCTGTGCATGACGATGAACAGGTTGATGCGTACTTACAGGAATGGTTAAAGACCCTTGAAAAAAATTCTGAGATGGCCCTCTCTGCCACTAAACGGCAATTGCTGGCCTCCTTCACATATAATGGCATCGAAGATGAATTGCGTCACCTTGCACATGTGAATGCGGAATTCAGGAAGAGCGAAGACTTTGTTGAAGGCATTAGCGCCTTTATCGAAAAACGCAAACCACGATGGATAAAAAATGAGAATTAAACAGGGGAGGGCGATGGTATGCTGGTTTTAACACGGAGGTTGGGCGAATCGATTACGATCGGCGACAACATCAAGATTATTGTCGTAGACATTGACGGAAATCAGGTAAAGCTTGGTATTGAAGCGCCCCGCCAAATCGAAATCTATAGAGAAGAACTGTACGAGAAGATAAAAGGGGTCCCTTTTCAAGGCCAAAGTTCTTCTTCAAAGCCCAAGAAAAATAAGTAATGCTCGCGTTCCGTGTTATTTTCAAGGCTATGATTGCGATTTTTTATATATGTATTCTAACGCCCTGCTTCGACCAACGTTAATAAGAAATAGACAATGTTTAACATTTCATGGTTCCTTCTTGCGATTGCAACCGGTGTGTTCTTTGGATTGCAATCCGTCGTCATTAAAATCGTCTCCAAGCGTTACCATCATTTACAGATACTGACGTGGCTTTTCGTTATCGCCGGTTTGTTACTCTTGCCGATCGGATTATCCGCCCAATGGGAAATTGATTTAAACCCCTTTATCCTCTCCACCGCCACCAGTTTTGTGATTAATTTAATCGCTTACTATCTGTTAACCCGCGCCATCCGCATCTCGCCCATTTCGCTCGTCATGCCGTTTGTTGGGCTAACCCCTCTTTTTCTTACTATCAGCAGTTATATCATATTGGGCGAAACCATTACAATGATTGGCCTGATCGGAATCCTGTCCATCGTAATCGGCGGCTTCATACTGCAACTGCCTGTCCCGGATGAAAGCCAAGCGGGTGGAATCAAGGTATGGCGAAGATTGATCAATACCTCGGAAAAGGGCATCGGTTATGTTATCCTGGTCGCCTTTCTGTGGAGTATTACCGCCAGCGTCGAAAAAATTGCGGTTCTTTCCAGCGCACCGGAAATATACGCCTTGATTATTCATCTGGCGCTGGGCGTCGGCTTCCTTTTTATGTACCGCTTCATGATCAAAAAAAACAAGGCATCGCATGAAAGGGCAGGCGAGAATGCATCCAACGAAATGGACAAAGCGAACAGCCGAACGATTAAACAACACTACGTCCTTCTGATTGTATTGGGATTGATCAGCGCAGCGCTGGCATTGTGCCAGCTCACCGCCATTAAAATGACCATGGTCACCTACGTAATCGCTTTCAAACGCGCGGGCGTACTGGTGAGCAGTTTATTCGGATTTTTTTATTTTAAAGAGGGCGGCGTGCTAAAATCGCTCGTAGGAACGCTCCTGATCCTTGTCGGCGCCACGATCATTACAATTTGAATTCCGTTGAGCTCAACTGAAAATATGATTCGTTTAACCGTGCTAATTTTATGATGATTTAGAAACCTGATCATTTCACAACCGCTTTAAGTTGGACTTGTCCGGAGGTATCGATCTTGCAGCAGAATATACGTAGTTTGGGTTTTATTAATTCGCTTCTCATATTCGCGGTATTTGCCGTTCTTCTTTATGTGGAAACACATTTTCTGATCCCATTCCTGAGCACCCGTACCGGCATAGAGCCAGTCCTGTTCTGGTTTATCGTGGCGGGTTTGGGGCTTTTCCTGCCCATGTTATTGCTGGCCGCCTTTATGATTAAACAGGAAGGTCTAAAGTTCGACAGGCATACCTGGAGCGGCCGCCTACGCTTTAAAAAAATGGATGCCGGGGACTGGTTATGGAGTCTTGGCGGTGTCGTTATCATCGCTGTGTTGAGCATGGCCGTCATGCATATACTGGAATTGTTGACGGGTCGCATGGAAGCGCAGCCGCCGTTTATGCATGTCGAACCGTTGACGGCCGGACGATATTGGATATTATTGGTATGGTTTCCGTTCTGGGTGTTGAATATAATGGGCGAAGAAATTTTGTGGCGCGGGGTGTTGCTGCCCAGGCAGGAAATCGTCTTCGGTAAATTCGCCTGGATATTACAGGGATTCCTTTGGACGGTATTTCATCTTGCTTTTGGCTGGAAGCTTCTTTTGACCATGCTGCCCATTCTGTTCGTATTGCCGTATGTGGTGCAGAGACGCCGCAACAGCTGGACGGGCGTCGTCATCCATGCCGTTTCGAACGGCCCTACGTTTGTCGCCATTGCATTGGGTTGGCTCTGATTCGAATACGGATGGAATGTCGGTTGTTTATTTATTCAATGTAAGAAGAGCGGGGCAGGGAAGATAAAAAAACGCCTCCGGTACAGCCTTACACAATGTTGCTTTCCGGGGGCGTTGTTGATTGAATGACGTGATTCTCTACAAATAGCCCTTCTTTTTATCGTCGAAGAATTTATCCACGTATTTTTCGCTTTTTTGCTTGAACGCGGTTAAGATTTTGCCCTTAAAACGTTTGTGCATTTTCTGGAAAAGTTCAAACGCCTCGTCGGAGTCTTTGGGCACTTCTTCGGGATGGCTGTTGAAATACATTTTTAAATACTCCACAGCGATTAAATCGTTATCCATTGTACGAAACCTCCATATTACCTTATTGGTTTAAACTGTATTTTTTCGAAATTTAAACAAGCAAGCGTTTGAGAGCAAATGTATGGAGCTTAGAGAAAAAGTCTATTTTAATTATTCCGAAATGTAATTTTTTATAGTTACGCTTCGCCGATATCACTTCACATCATTCAAACCGCACCTCAAGCAGGGAAGCGTAAAAACATATAAGACAGAATGACAGAATTTGTAGTCCATACAACACCCAAAGCTAACCTACAAAAATACAAATAATTAGCATAACTACGTAGTTTACATAATATATATTATATAACATATAGATAGCGCTATGCGTCGAGATGCGTATGTTTTTAAAGTTTTGATTGCGCTATCATTTTAAATTTTTAAAAAGACTTTATTGGTTTGATCTGAATTGTTTTATTAAAGAATATATGAACGATTCAGGGATGGCTCTCGTGTAGTGTTTTCATTGTTTTATATATTAAATAAATAAAACGACAATCAAATATATTGCCGCAGCCGCTCCCGCAGAAGCCATATTGACAACATCATTATTTAGGGCGCGCAAACCGCCGATCAACTGTGTATCGTTGTCGCAATGTTTTTTCCGTTCCGTGTACTTGCCGCATACACAGCAACGATACTGGCCCTGAAGAGTCGCTCCCAATAGACTGTCAATCATAGCCCCGGACCAGCCCAATAACAGTATCAATAGATACCACCAACCATCAAGTTGATTTAAGAAGGCATAAGCAACGGCAACGATGCTAAAACTACCGGCCATGGCGCCCATGCTTCCAATGGTAGTTATAGCGCCGGAAACGCCGTGATCGACCGGTTTAAAACTGGTAATCAAACGCGGCTTTTTCTTTGACAACACCCCGAGCTCCGTTGCCCAGGTGTCGGCGGTTACCGAAGCCGTTATTATGACATAAACCACATATAACTCCGGCATCGGATTATAAAAATTTAAAATTGCCAGAACGCCTGCCGTTCCGCCGTTGGCTAGCACCTGCCAATAATCACGAACGCTGCTTTTCTCAAAGGTATTTTTAAATTGAAGCTTTAAATCTTTTTTGGTTTTACTTAAAATCGATGAGAAAATAAAAAAAGTCAGTATGGGAATGGTCCAGGGTAATCCGCCAATACCAAATAAAACAGCGCCTAGCAGAAAGGTCATTACGGAACCGCTGAGTGTTAAGAAGCGAGCATAATAGCTGGCGATCGCCACAAAAAATGCCAGGGCCATCCCTATCTGAAACTGAACAAACTGTCCTGTTTCCATTGATAACAAAATATGCAGCAACAAAGCGCCGCCGAGGGGTACAAACAAATTATCGGAACCGCGCGACGAAAACATTTCAATGACGCTGGAAAGCAAACTGACGGTCAAAATGATCTGGTAAACGGGTAGGTCGCTTCTAAGATCGACGAGCATGAAGACGATCCAGAGAACAATAATTGCGGACACGAAAAATCCCAAGGAGCCTTCGACGGTTTTCTGGTCCCTAACCAGTACGTAAGAATGCACCTTGCGCAGGGATTGTCCTACCACGGCGGCTATCGCATCCGGAACAGCAAACAGCATAATACCGACAGTGATAAGGCGTTTATCAATGTTCCAACAACTCAAAATCAAAATGGTATAAACGAGGGGAAAATAGAAAGTGCCGTAAGAGAGACGCTGACCGTGGACGCCCTTCAGATATCCGCGCCGAATAGCGTATAAATCAAGGGCCGCAAAAAAAAGAGCGATGACGATCAGATACAGAGCGGATTCAAAATAAAGCGGAGCGAAGGCTGCAGCTGTTCCGATCGTTATATGAACAAATTTGCGGGTAAATTCACGATTAATGATGTTAAAGCGATGGGCAACCTGGCCGATGGCAAAACTGGCTACGATGAAGAAAACAAATCCCAGCGAATACACCCATTCCTGGCGTTTCGGCAACACCATTAACCAACTGAAATCCATGGCATCTCCGCCTGTCGTTTGACGGGCCGCAGCCTCCTTTACTTTACAACGATATTGACCAATTTATTGGGTATAACAATAATGCGTTGCACGGTTTTTTCCTTGATCCGCTTCTGTACATTGGGGTCGTCCAGCGCTTCTTTTTGCAAAGCCTCTTTCTCCGCAGCGGTATCACTGGCGACCTGAATGGTGGCCCGCAGTTTACCGTTTATCTGTACGGCAATTTCTTTGTAATCTTCTTTGATGTAGGCTTCGTCGTATTGCGGCCAGCGGCTGAAAGCCAGTGAACCATCCCCTCCCATACGATGCCATAACTCTTCCGTAATATGGGGGGCAAACGGATTGAGCAATATCAAAAATGATTGTAAGACCGTACGCGGCCGCTCCGGCCATTTATTGGCTTCGTTCACAAAGATCATCAGCGCCGAGATGGCCGTGTTAAACTGCAACTCTTCCACATCCTCACTGACTTTCTTGATTGTTCGATGCAGCGTGCGCATCTCTTCGGCAGTGGGCGTGCGATCCACCACTTCCCTGCTCACATCGCCGCTTTGCTCGTCCACAATCAATCGCCAAACGCGGTTCAAAAAACGGTGTACGCCTTCGAGGCCTTTCATACTCCATGCTTTCATATCCTTCAGGGGACCCATAAACATTTCATACAGACGTAATGAATCGGCGCCGTAATCACGAATAATGTTGTCAGGATTGATAACATTGCCGCGACTCTTACTCATTTTGAAAGCACGGGCATCCACCTGAATCTCCGGTTTATTTTTCAACACAAAATTTTCGCCTACTTTTTCCACATCCTCTTCACCGAGTTTTCGGACATTCAGTTTTTCGCCGGTATCCACATGGGCGCCGTCGTTTTGGACCTTAGTCACCGAAACGGGTTCTCCGTTTTCATCCAGGTACAGGTTCAGTTCCACTTCACCCAAAATCATACCCTGATGCACTAATTTTTGGAAGGGCTCCTTCGTCGAAACTACGCCGATATCATACAATACCTTATGCCAGAAACGGGCGTATAACAGGTGTAAAACCGAATGCTCGGCGCCGCCCACATATAAATCCACCGGCATCCAGTATTTTTCTTTATCGGGATCAATCAGACGCTCCCGGTTGTGGGGATCAATAAAACGCAGATAGTACCAGCAGGAGCCGGCCCATTGCGGCATCGTATTGAATTCCCGCCGGTAAATCACGCCGTCGATTTCGACATATTTCCAGTCATCCGGCGCATTGGAAAGCGGCGGCTGCGGCTCAGTAGCGTCGTCTTTATGCGCCGGTTGCGGCTTATAATCGGGCATCTCAGGCAACTCCAGGGGAAGGTCTTCCTCATTGAGCGGCACGATGCGGCTGTCTTCGCCGTGCAAAACAGGAAATGGTTCGCCCCAATAACGCTGGCGGCTGAACAACCAGTCGTGCAATTTATAGTTCACTTTATAGCGTCCGGCGCCCTGCTCTTCCAGCCATCGGGTAATCTCTTTCTTTGCTTCTTCCACATTCAATCCATCGATGCTGCAACGCTCACTGGATGAATTGATCAAGGTACCGTCACCTGTATATGCTTCTTTAGAAATATCGCCTCCTGAAATGACCTCACGAATCGGCAATTGATACATTTTGGCAAATTCATAATCGCGTTGATCGTGCGCGGGCACAGCCATAATGGCGCCGGTTCCGTAGCTGATCAAGACATAATCTGCCACCCAGACCGGAATATGCTCACCATTGGTGGGATTGACGGCGTAACCGCCGGTAAAAACGCCGGATTTACGTTTCTGAATTTCGGTGCGCTCCAGATCGCTTTTTTGCGCCGCCTGTTTCTTATAATGGCGTATCTCATCCCGTTTATCCGGCGTTGTAACCAGATCCACCATGGGGTGTTCGGGCGCCAGCACCATGTAGGTAGCGCCGAAGAGTGTGTCCGGTCGCGTTGTAAATACCAGAATTTTCTCCTCTTCCCGGCCCGCAATGGGGAATTCAACCTCGGCGCCTTCGGAACGACCAATCCAGTTGCGCTGCATCTCTTTGGTGCTTTCCGGCCAATCCAACTCTTCCAGATCTTCGAGAAGCCGGTCGGCGTAAGCGGTAATCTTCAACATCCATTGTCGCATCGGTCGCCGATAAACAGGATGACCGCCGCGTTCACTCTTACCGTCGATCACTTCTTCGTTGGCCAGCACGGTTCCCAGCGCCGGACACCAGTTCACCGGAACTTCAGCCATATAAGCCAAACCTTTTTTATAAAGTTGAAGAAATATCCATTGCGTCCACTTAAAATAGTTTGGATCGGTGGTATTGACCTGACGGTCCCAGTCATAAGAAAATCCGAAGGATTTTAATTGCTCCCGGAAGCGTACGATATTTTGTTCGGTCGTATCACGCGGATGGGTTCCGGTATCGATGGCGTACTGTTCGGCGGGCAGACCGAACGCATCCCAACCCATGGGATGCAGCACGTTAAAGTCTTTCATGCGTTTATAGCGCGCCATGATATCGGTTGCGGTGTAACCTTCCGGATGCCCGACGTGCAGGCCGGCGCCGCTGGGATACGGGAACATGTCGAGTACATAAAATTTTGGTTTTTGATTGTCGGGTAAATCCGGGGTTTTAAACGTTTTATTTTCTTCCCAGAATGTTTGCCATTTTTTTTCGATTTCCCGAAACGGATAGGGCATAGCAACTCCTGTTTTCCTGTGGTGGTAACTCGGTTAAAAATCAAATATTTAATTTTATTAAAATTAAGCTTTGAAAATATAAAAATTAGCGGGGACTTTCAAGATCAATTTAAAATGAAAGCTTTATAAAAGGCCGGGATTCTATAAAATGCGGAGTTTAAATACTATGAATATGTTTTACTATGGAAAACGGATTTTAATTAATCAGGGGCATCATTGCTTTTATATGCACTGACGACAACAAAAGAACCGCTTCCATATCCCTCAAGCACCTGATCCACCTCATTAACTTTCGCAAGGGTTTTGAATAGTGTTTGCGTATACCGGAATCCCTTTAAACCGCTTTGTTTCATGTACCCACCAACTTCATCAACGGAATAAAATGTGGCATGGCAATAAAAAACATTTTGTTGTTTTTCCTGCTGGTATATAATTCCGAGCGGACGCTCCCTGTCGATCAGTCCAATGATTAACTTACCGCCCGGTTTGACGATACGAACGCCTTCACTGATTGATTTTTTAGCATCGTCCACAAAACAGATCGTTGTTATGAGCAAAACAAAATCATAAAAATTATTCAAAAATGGTAAGCGTTCGGCTGCGCCTTCCACCACGGTTACGCCTCTTTTTACAGCCAGAGCTCGCATTTTAGCGGAAGGCTCCAAACCGTAATGTATACCCAGTGGTTCAGCGAACAGATCGCTTCCCACGCCGATTTCCAGCCCGAAGCCCTTATCGGGTAAATGTTTGTGAACAGCTTCGATTTCGGCCTGAAAAACATACCTGTGTTCTCTAAACCATTGCTCATAGCGTTCCGAATATTGTTCGAAAGGTTCAATTTTGGACATAATCGTGTCGTCCGAACTTTAATGCCAGACAACCAAAATTTCCGCTCCGGTTTGCGACGTGAATGGACCGTGGGTCATGCCAGCATGAATAAGCTGGTAGGTACCCTGGCTATACACCTGGTCATCAATTTCGTATTGCCCCTTCAGTATGAAATGCTGTTCGTTTTTAATATGCGTATGGCCCTCGAGACGAAAGCCCTGCGGAATCTTAAGTAGAACGGTTCTTCCCTCTTTATCGTTGCGCAGGATTTTCATCTTTGTACCTTCGGGGTAGGCATCGCCTGCTTCTTCCCATTCCATCGCATTACAGTTGACGATCATATCTAACATTATTACCCTCCTTTTAAATAAAAAATGCGACATACGGATCAACCAAATAAAATTCCATTAATGGGTTAATCGAACATGGATTCTAAATATCATTCAGAGCCCCAGTTCTTATAGTTGATATGTTCCTGTTCTTCGATTTGGGATTCATTGGCCTTCAACGTAAGAGATTTCACCACTTTACAGGGACCATGCAGACGGACGATAGCGTCAAAATTGGTTGATTCATCTTCAGCCACCATTTCAATCGCTTCTTCAAGGTTAGAGGCATAAACGGTTTTTTCTCCAAGTGCTTTAAACTGACAAAATACCTGGTATTTTTTTTGCTTCATTTTAAACCTCCCTTCACGGGCTTTTCTATAAAAAAAACTTAAATCTATATTTTTATTGTAATAAGGATTCCAGGAAATGGTATCTAAGCGTTCTGAAATATGTTCTTGTTTACGATAGTGTATTGCGAGGATGGTAATAGCAGCGAAATATGATGAACGGTTCATGATTCCACCTCTCGAGTGGAATACTTACTGTGTGTGCTTCTTTTAATTTAGATGCCGGTATTTTGACGTTGATACAGAGAACAGCGCATTTATGTTAAAAATGTCATTTTTCAGGTGCGTATTCAACAATTCTGTAATTGTTTCGTTTTGATTTCAACCTGTCATTTTCACCATTGAATATCTGCCGATTAAAAAGGTTCTATGTGGAAATGTTTAGAGGAAACGAACTTTACTGTTATTTTATGATGAGGAATACTTTGACAAAAATTGATTTTTACAGTATATTAAGATTTTGAAATTTTCGGGGCGTAGCGCAGGCTGGTCAGCGCGCACCGTTCGGGACGGTGAGGTCGGAGGTTCAAATCCTCTCGCCCCGACCATCTTTATGGCTCATCAATGCGTTTCGGTTATTTTTTCTCTCCAAATTTTAATGAAATCAACATACCCGCGATAAATGTCAAACAGGCGCCTGCTCCATTCCAACTTATTTCAAATCCCGGATAAATCTGATAGAACGATCCGATCAGTAAGCCCAGAATCAGATACATGGTAATCGCCGGATAATGCTTGAGCGCCCAGCTCATGAGGCGCGCAAAACCGAGGATGCCTATTACAACGCCCACGCTCAGCGCAGCGAGTATCAGCAAGGGTACTTGCAGTTCGGTGGTAATACCCTTTCCGACCAGCGCGTCGCTCAACTGCGAGAGCGCATCCAATACGGTACGATAAGCGCCCAGCATGAGAAGTATGAACGAACCGCTTATGCCGGGAATAATCATGGCCGAGGCGGCCAGAGCACCGGACAGAGTGAAATAGAGATAATTGACAAAAGCGAAATTACGGTAATCGATACTGGCTTTTGCGGTTTCATTTCCACCGCCTTGCAGGATGGCCAGCGCCACAACCAGAGCGATCCCGACCATAAGCGCCAATCCGCGCGACCATTGAAAACGCATGTCTTCGTGTGTGCGCACCACCACCGGGATACTACCCAGAATGAGCCCCATAAAAAAATAGAGGGTTATAAGCGGGTAATGGTCAAACGACCAGGTTAGGGCTTTTGCAAGCGAAAGTATGGCGACGATGGCGCCTGTAAAAAGTATCAACAAAAATCGGATATACACCCAGCGCCTTTCACGATCAGTTATAAAGTTGCCCAACGCCTCCATTAAATCTTCGTAAATTCCGAATACAACCGCCATTGTTCCGCCGCTGACGCCGGGAATGATATTTGCAACGCCCATCACCCCGCCCACGATAATCAACCGAATCCAATAGCGCAGGCCTGCTGTTACCATCCCTGTGCTCCTTTTAATGGTACGAATTTTAACCGTTCAATCACCTGTTTCGTTATTTCGTTCATGTCTTTCAGGTACAGAATCAGTTCCTGATTTTCCCGGTCGCCCACGGGAATCAGAAGTTTTCCGTTATTATTTAATTGGTTAAATAGATTTTCCGGGACGACGGGCGCGCCTGCGGTAACAATAATGACGTCGAAAGGCGCAAAATTTTGCCAGCCAAGACTGCCGTCGCCACTCCGAAGCACACAGTGATAGTTTAGCCTTCGCAAGCGATCTTCGGCGGCGCGAACCAACGCTTTGTGTTGTTCAACCGAAAAGACTTGCGCCCCTAAAGCACACAGCACGGCTGCCTGGTAACCGGAACCGGTACCGATTTCCAGAATTCGTTCTCCCCTTTGTACGTTTAAGGATTGGGTCATGACTGCCACCGTATAAGGATGAGATATGGTTTGACCATACCCAATGGGCAACGCCTTTTCTTCATATGCCTGAAACTCCATCCCTGCCGCAACAAACTCATGACGCGGTACGCGGCGCATGGCCTGTAATACACGTTCGTCATTTATTCCCCGGGATTTCAGACGTTCGATCATGGCATGAATGTGTTTCTCATAGCGCATATTCAATGTCATTTCACTAATTCTCGAATGATTAAACGGATAAAGCGAAAAGTGTCGTTCCAGTGCCGGATATACGAATGATGCCCGTTATAAACGGTAGGAATGTTCACGAAGTCAATTTTAAATCCGGCTCTTGCCGAACGCAGTATGAACTCACTCTCCATCTGGAAACCGTTTTCATTTAATTGTATGATTTCCAAAACGGAACGATGAATCAGACGAAATCCGCACTGGCTATCGGGAATGGTTTGTTTTGTGAGTCGGCTTATCAAAAAGGAAGATAACCGGTTCGAGATTATGCGCGGAAGCGGCATGCTTCCCGGCTTTTTGTCACGATTGCCGATAATGATTTTACTGTCCGACGATCGGGCTTTTATTAAAAACTGATCCACGGCGGAAACGGGGTGTTGTAAATCGGCGTCCATACACAACAGATAATCGCTATGGTTGGTTTGGCGAAAATTCGTAAAACCACGCCGAAGAGCGTATCCCTTACCCCTGTTTTTCTCAAAGGTCGTCACACGCGCACCGCCTGCTTTTGCTTCTTCTGTGGTCAGGTCGTGCGAACCATCATCGATAATATAAATAACATTGGGCGGTACGGATAGACCAGCGATTCGCCTCAGTAGCTTCGGAAGGGTATTCTGTGCATTATAAGCCGCAATAAGAATGTCGTATTTAATCATGAAACACTCTTGATAAGCCATCCAAATCCATAAAAAAAATGGGGATTGGTAAAATCCCCATTTTCCGTCGGAGCGACTGGATTTGAACCAGCGACCCCTTGAACCCCATTCAAGTGCGCTACCGGACTGCGCCACGCTCCGATCAATGATTCAATTTATAAAACTTGCATCCTGAAATCAAATATCAAACATCAGTCCGATTGTAATATTTTTACGATAGATTTTAATTCGGCTATCACATCGCTCAATTGCGCTTTTACATTTTCATGATGTGGTTGTTCCGCATGTTTCTTTGTATTACTGCTCTTTTTGCTTTCATTGGTAGTCATGCGACCTCCGTATTTCGTTTTTTCTTCGGACACAGATTTTAGCAATGCTTTCTTTTTTTGAAGTTGTTGGCGGGCTCCGCGTATAGTAAATCCCTCCTCATATAACAATGATTTAATCGCTTCTAGGAGTTCCACGTCTTTGTCGCTGTACTGGCGATTGCCGCCGCTCGATTTTAACGGTTGCAATGGTTCAAAAACGGTCTCCCAGTAGCGTAGCACCGATTGCGGCAATTCCAGAATTTCGGCCACCTGGCCAATGGTATAATATACCGGTTTCGTTCTTTCCATAGCCTCCAGCCAATCTTAAGTTGCCATTGAAATTATTTACAATAGTACTTGAAATGCAAATGGATTTTGGAATTTATGTCTGAATTTGAACATTCGTTTTCTATTAGGATTCGCCATTTCAATGCGCAAACCTTTGAATGTTAATGATCAATAATCGGTTCAGAAGAATTGAAAAAGATTTCAGAAACCCTATGCGGACTCTGCTTTCTTTCTTGACATTGATTCCTTTGACAAGTAGTTTTACAACTTATTTTTTACAAAAAATCCGATAACACGCTCGCCAACAACTATTAAATAAAGGAGTTTGTATGGACAAGAAGGAATTCAAGCCGTTTGTTCCTGCTGATTCCCAATTGAAAGAGTTGACTTTTAAGGCGCTCATTTTGGGTGTTGCTATGGCCGTCGTATTGGGGGCGGCAAATGCCTATTTGGGTATGAAAGCCGGTCTGACGGTCGCAGCGACCTTCCCTGCAGCTGTTGTAGCAATGGCGGCACTTCGTGCGCTCCGCGGTAACATTCTCGAGGAAAATATTGCACGTACAACCGCATCCGTTGGTGAAGCCCTTGTCGCGGGCGCTATCTTCACGATACCCGCATTTGTTATTAGCGGCGTATGGGAAGAACTGCATTATTGGGAGAGTACGATCATTATGTTGATGGGCGGCGTACTTGGCGTCCTATTTGTTACCATTCTGCGGCGCAGTATGGTGGAAGAGACGGACCTTCCGTTTCCAGAGAGTGTGGCCGCAGCCGAAATTGTAAAAGCCGGACAGGGCGGACAAACCGGCGCCAGCGCCGTATTCGTGAGTATGGGACTTGCCGGCTTATGGGAACTGTTTAAAAACAGTAACGGCATCCATCTGATCGCAGATCACACGAAAGGTTATTTTGAACTTGCCAAATCGAAAATCGAAATGATGGGCAACAAGGTCGCGTATGGCGGTGGATTCATATTCGAATCGCCTGCGGCATCGCCGGCCCTTGTCGGCGTGGGGTTTATTGTTGGCCTGCGTGTGGCGGCGGTTTTATTTGCAGGCGCCGCCATAGGATGGCTGGTGCTTGTACCTCTGGGTATTTTTATCAATCCGGCTCTGACAGAACTTGCGGCAACGCATTCCTGGATGGAAATTGCGGAGGAAGTCTGGTTTAAACAAATCCGGCCATTTGCCGTTGGCACCATGATTATTGCTGCCTTTTATACACTATATAATTTAAAAGATTCATTATTTGCCGGCATCACGAAAGCCATTCGTGACCTGAGCGCCAAAAAAGATGAATCGCGTGAAGTAAGCCGGCTGGAAATTGACCTGGATTTCAAAAAAGTCGGTTTAACCATTCTTCTGATGGCCATTCCCCTCTTCTTTCTGTATGAATATTTTGCTCATTCCGTCGGCGGCGCTCTATTGTTAACCGTCATAATGATCATCCTCGGTTTTTTGTTTGCAGCCGTCGCCGGTTATCTGGTTGGTTTGGTCGGATCTTCGAACAATCCGATCAGCGGGCTTACGCTTAGTTCCTTGCTCATATCAGCCGTCTTACTGGTTATCATCGGCGTTACCGGCGATCAAGGCGTATTGGCGGTATTGGGTGTTGCAGGCGTGGTGTGTACATCCGCCGGCATCGCAGGCGATATGACGCAGGATTTAAAAGTCGGTCATATTTTAGGCGGCACGCCGTGGCGGATGCAGGTCGGCGAAATTATCGGCGTGATTATTGCCGCGCTTGTGCTGGTGTGGCCCATGTGGGCAATGGATCAGGTTTATCATATTGGCAGCGCCGAATTACCCGCGCCGCAGGCCGGGCTTATGGCATTGATGTCCAAAGGCATCGTCGGCGGCGAGATGGCCTGGCCTCTTGTTATCGCCGGAATGTTCTTTGCCATCGGATTAATCCTCATCAAATCGCCATCACCTATGTTAATTGCGGTTGGTATGTATCTTCCTTTTTATTCCACCAGCGCCATATTTGTAGGCGGAATCATTCGCTGGATTCTCGATGCGGTTCAGAACCGGCAAAAAGCAAGCGAAGAACAAAAGCTCAAGGCAGAGAACAAAGGTGTTCTTATCTCATCCGGTTTGATTGCAGGAGAAGCTTTGATGGCTGTTATCCTGGCGTTTGTAGTGCTGGGAGAGCGGCTCTCGGGCGTTGAACATATCTTTAACGGCACAGAGATCAGTTCTCTGAAACACTTTGCCGTTAGTACGCTGGGTGTGGAGACGCCAAGCATATTTGTAGGCGTACTTGTCTTTTTTGCACTGGCCTATTTTCTGGTACGTATTCCCATCAAAAGCTCAAAGAAGAATTCCTGAAACAGCTGCATTAATCGTATCCCCGGTCAATTTTTGGACCGGGGATTTTTTCTTATGGTGATTTAAAATGAAACCGGAAACACTCGAACAATTGATGAATTGTTATCCGCAACGCCTGGCCGATTGGGAGGTCAACGAAGAGAACAATCGCATCGTTATCCTCCGTCCCAAATTTCGCAACGCCCTGGCCGCAAGGGTATTTCACCCTTTTATGGAGAACAAGTTTTTCAGGATCAATTTGGATGACATCGGTACATTGGTATGGAGACATTGCGACGGCAAGCATACGGTCAAGAAGATAGGTGAACATATGGCGGCACAGTTCGGCGAAAATGCCGAACCGATTTATGAAAGACTGGGCAAATTTCTCTTACAACTGCAACGTGAAAAATTCATTGAAGTAATATGCCCCCATTACGAATCCTGAAGATTACCTATTTACCTGTTTCAAGTTTGTTTAAATAGCAATATTACGCCACGATTCGGATTCCCGAACCTTCGTTTGCAAGTACACGTCCGATAACGTGTAATGCATAGGGATAGCGCTCATGTACGGTTTGGACAAATCGTTCACTCTCTTTTTCGGGCAAACTCACAAGTAACCCGCCGTTGGTTTGCGGATCGAAAAGCATATTAAAACGGTCTTGTTTTAGCGTTTCGGCCGAAAGGTTTAAAATGTTTGAGGCGGCATATTGCCGGTTGTTGTAAAATCCCCCGGGTAAATAAGCGGGATTATTAATATAGCGACTCAAACAGTCGAATATCGGCACGGAATTAAGGTCGATTTCAATAACGATATCCTCTCCCGGGAGCATTTCCGCACAGTGTCCGGCCAGTCCATAACCGGTTATATCGGTACAGGCATGTACATTAAAATGTTCTTCCCTTAATACGTCGGCCGGGATTTTGTTCAAAAGACGCATACTGGCGGTGATCTCGTCCAACGATTGGGCATCGGCTTCGCCGTGCTTCAGTGCGGTTGAGACGGCGCCTGTACCAATCGGTTTGGTGAGCACTAAAACGTCGCCCGGTTGCGGCGTATTGTTCCGCCATATCCGTTCCGGATGAACGGTACCGCTAACTGCCAATCCGTATTTCAATTCTTTATCCTGTATCGTGTGCCCGCCTCCGATCAGGCAACCGGCTTCTTTAGCTTTTAGGAATCCGCCCTGTAAAATGGTATTCATAATTTCCGGCGAAATCTGACCCTGGTGATAGCCGACAATATTCAGAGCAATAAATGGTACGCCGCCCATGGCATACACGTCACTGATGGCGTTTGCAGCGGCAATTTCACCGTAAATTTGCGGATCGTCCACAATGGGTGTAAAAAAATCCACCGTGTTGATGACCGCCGTCGTTTCGTTCAACCGATAGATGCTTCCGTCGTCCGCATGGTTGTTGCCAACCAACAGATTGGGATCGCTATCGGGTATCAGATTTGCCGTAATTTTATCCAGAACCTCCGGATCGATTTTACTGGCTCAACCAGCGCAACTGACCAGGGAGGTCAAACGAATATTATCTTTCATTTTAATATAAACGCTTCCTTTTGAGTAAATACTGGGTTAACGCCGCATCGAACGTCGTGTGGGTGAGCAATCGCTGATAATCGATGCGATTGTTGCTAAAATTGGTTTTGTAGTAATGCAAAAAGGCATCCATTTGTTCCTGATAACTTTTTCGGATAAAACCGGGTTGTGTTTTGATTTCTTCGTTCGTCTCCATGTCTTCAAACACCACGTCCCCGCTGAATTGAAAATGGAGTTCCTGTTCATCCAGAATCTGAAATACCAGAACTTCGTGTTCATCGTGCCGGAAATGTTTGATTCCCGCAAGGACTTCCGCAGGATCATCCATCAGATCTGAAATCAAAACAATCAAGCCGCGGCGCCGGACTTTTTCGGCTACCTCATGTAAAACCGAACTAATACGTGTGTCAGCGCCGTATTCCGTTTGATCTATGGTGGAAAGAATTGGATTGAGATAACTGAAAACGGATCGTGGCGGCATCGATTTGCGAATTTTATCGTCAAACAACACAAGACCCGTGGCGTCGCGCTGTTGAAGTGTAATAAAAGCCAGAGCTGCCGCCAGATATTTGGCATACTGAATTTTGCTAATCCCTTTTTTATCGCTTTGATAGGTCATGGATTTGGAAATATCCAGCAAAATGTAGCTACGAAGATTGGTCTCTTCTTCATATTGTTTGATGTAATAGCGATCGGTCCGGCTGTAAACTTTCCAGTCGATAAACCGAAGCGGATCTCCGGGCAGGTAAGGTCGGTGTTGCGAAAACTCAACGCTAAACCCATGGAACGGGCTTTTGTGCAAACCGGTTAAATAACCTTCGACCATTAATCGTGCGATTAATTCCAGGTTATTGAGTCGGGATATAATCTCGGGACGTAAATATTTGACGGCGTCTTTATTCAGCATCCAATAAACCAGGATTTCGTGTTCGATCAGCGACCGGTAACTTCATCAGGATCCGGCTTAAATTTACGGCAACTGTCGTTGAGCTCGATGGATTTTTGATGATATCGACAGTGATAATAAAAATTATCGCGTGTATCGCGCCCGTGGGCATTTATAAAGGTTTGCCGGTAACGGCAAAAACGGCAAATGTGTTTATTTTTGGAAACCGAAACAGGGATGTTGTAAATACGACTGATGTCATTAAGCATTTTTTTTAATCGTCTGATGATGTAGCGCACCTTTAACAGGGCTATTAACTGAATAACAAGTAAAAGTATCAGGAAAACCAATAATATCAATACAAGGTCCATGACCACCATCCTTTTCCATGATACGATCTTAAACGGTGACGGGACGTTTCTTGTTTCCTAAAATTTCACCCCGGTTTGTTCGGCTGTAACCCTAATGGTATTGCGCATCAGCATCGCTATGGTCATCGGCCCAACGCCGCCCGGTACCGGCGTGATTGCTTTCACTTTATCGATAACGTCTTCAAAATTTACATCACCCACAAGTCGGTAACCTTTGTCGTTGTCGGCTTCCACCCGATTGATACCCACGTCGATCACGACAGCGTCTTCTTTGATCATATCGCCGGTGATAAATGCCGGTCTGCCAATCGCAGCGATCAATATATCCGCCATTCGGGTATGCCCGGCAATGTCTCTTGTACGACTGTGCGTTACGGTTACAGTTGCATTGGCGCCAGCCTTCTTTTGTACAAGCAGGTTTGCCATCGGTTTTCCGACGATGTTGCTTCTGCCTACAATAACGGCATGTTTACTTTCGGTCGTGATCTCATAATGGTTTAATATTTCCATGATACCTGCCGGGGTACACGGTAAAACATAAGGCTCACCGCTCACCATCAATCCCACATTACGCGGATGAAAGCAATCCACATCTTTCCGCGGATCGATACGGTTGATCACTTTGTCTTCGCTTATCTGATTCGGAAGCGGCATTTGTACAAGAATACCGTGGGTATTGTCATCACTGTTGAGGCGGTCGATTAAATCCAACAGATACGATTCTTCTATGGAGCTGTCCAGTTCGAGTGTTTCAGAATCGATGCCCAGTTGCTGACATTTTTTCCCTTTTTTCCCTACATAAACCTTCGAAGCGGGATCATCGCCTACCAGAATTACAGTGAGTTTCGGCGTAATGGATTTTGCTTTCAAAAATGCGATTTTCTCGCTAACATCCTCGCTTACGGCAGCGGCGACTTCTTTTCCTTTTAACAGAGTTGCATCATTTGTTTTCATAAGTGTTGCTTTCCTAATTCGATTGCGCATCAAGCATAGTCTATGGAACGGAACTCACGAATGGCGACAACTTTTATCTGCCCCGGATATTCAATTTCAGACTGGATGCGGCGTGCAATATTATTGGTCAATTGGTAACTTGCGGCATCATCGATTTTCTCGTGATCGATGATGATTCGTACTTCTTTTCCGGCCTGTATGGCATAGGCCGATTTGACGCCCTCAAACGATTGTGCAATATCTTCCATAGCGTGCATGCGTTGAACGAAATTTTCGATAACTTCTCTGCGGGCGCCCGGTCGGGCGTTACTGATCTCATTAGCTATCTGAACTAAAATGGTAATGGGAGAAATAGGCTCTACTTCCTCATGATGTCCGAGAACGGCGTTCAGGACTATAGCATTTTCCCCGTATTTTTTAGCTATTTCATACCCGATCTGTGCATGGTTACCCTGATTGCGTCGTTCAACCGCTCTTCCTATATCGTGTAAAATACCGGCCCGGTTGGCCTGTGATTCATCCAAACCGAGTTCGGCTGCCATAATGCCCGCAATAAAAGCAACTTCTTTACTATGTTGCAAAACATTCTGGCCGTAACTGGTACGAAAGCGCAGTTTCCCGAGCATTGTGACCAGATCGGGGTGAATGCCGTGAACCCCCGTTTCAAGGAGCGCCTGTTCACCCAGTTCATTGAAGTATTCGTCCATCTCTGTGATGGTCTTTTCGTAAGTCTCTTCAATCCGCCCGGGATGTATGCGGCCATCGCTGACCAGTTTCTCCATGGTGATGCGTGCTACTTCCCTCCGGAACGGATCGTAACCGCTAAGAATAACCGCTTCAGGCGTATCATCCACGATAACATCAATGCCGGTAACAATTTCGAACGCCCGAATGTTACGGCCTTCTCTTCCTATGATGCGTCCTTTCATGTCGTCATTAGGCAGGGTTACAACTGAAACGGTGGATTCTACTGCGTGGTCGGTGGCGGTTTGCTGCATGGCGGAGATGACAATGTTTTTGGCTTTTGCCTGTGCTTCGTTTTGCGCGTCATCCACGATTTTGTAGATATGTTGAGCGGCTTCCCGTTTGGCATCGTCAATCAGATTATCCATGAGAATTTTTTTTGCCTGATCGCGGGAAAGGCCCGCTATGGTTTCTAACCGCTTATTTTCTTCATCCAACATACGGTCCAGTTTCTGTTGACGAAGCTGTAATTGATTTTCTTTGTTCTTGAGATCCCGTTCCTGAATAAAAATTTCCCGTTCTTTTTTGGCGATCAAATCCGCCTTTCGGTCGAGATCATTATCCTTGTTAACTAAATCCGATTCGGCCTGTTTAATGGCCTGTTTTCTTGATTGAAATTCATCTTCTAATCTTTGTTTTTCTTCGTATATTTCTTCTTCGGCTTCGATGAGCTTATCTCTCTTCAGATTCTCAGCTTCATCTTCGGCATCTTTCAGGATTTGATCGGCTTTTTGTTTGTATGCATTGTAGCCGCGGGCTCCAAATATGCTGTTGACAAACCAGCCGCCCGCAAATGCAACAATTATAGCCAAAATCACTATAATAATTTCCATCGAATCGTATTACCTCCTTATTAACCCGGCTAATCCGGCGGGATATAAAAAAGCCCTGCATTTCAGTGGTCTAATTCAGGATCCTATTCTCGTCATGATGGGCACCTCCTGAACGGGTCATGTTTCCCCTGGCCGAAAGGCGGGGCCTACAATCAACGCTCAGAGCCGGGTTCCCTGGTTAGTAGGTGTTGGTCCTATACTTAGACCGGTTCTTGAAATACAGGGCTTAAAAGGCTGTTTAAACGAGCACTAACTCTCTAAAACATCTTTTAGAGAATGGCTCATTTTTTTTGATTCTTCATTTAATTGGTCTAATAATTTTTTTCTATATGCTCGCTCCTGAAAAAGTTCATCTGCCACGTTCAATGCTGCCAGGATAGCAATTTTCGCCGTCGTTTTGATATTCTGTGAACGGTCGATATCGCGCATCTTATCATCCACATAGCGGGCAATTTCATAAACGTAATTTTCATCATTATCCGCAACCAATGAGTAATCGGTTCCGAATATATTTACTTTAACCTGGCCAGGAGCCATACCTTTTCCCTTTTTAATTAAGAATCAACACCATCTTTATTTGGATACCTGCGCCTCTAACCGTTTGATCAGTTCAAGAAGGTGCGTTGTTGCTTCCTCTTTTTGTTTTTTTAGTTTATCATTTTCTGACTTTAGTTTTTTGTAGACTTCCGAATCGCTATCGGGATTCGCTTTTAATCGTTGATTTTCACTCTTTAACTGCTCGTTTTCTTTCTCTAAGCGTACATTTTTATATTTCAGTTGCTGATATTTGATGGAAATATCTTCTACTAAAACTTTAAGTTGATCGAAATATTCCACAGTCATCGACTTAATCCCGAAGTGTGGCACTGAATTTGTTTTTGGATTCTTCGATGATGCGGTCAAAGATGCGATCAACTTCTTCATCGTTTAACGTTCGATCAAAAGCCTGGAACCGCATCCGAATAGCCAAACTTTTTTTACCTTCCGGTATATGCTCTCCACTGTATACATCAAATATAAACACATCCTGCAGTAATTCGCCACCTGATTTTTTCACAAATTGAAGCACGTCTGCGGCGGGCGTCTCATTGTCCATCACAAGCGCCATATCCCTTTCCGATACGGGATACCTTGAAACCGGTTTGTAATGGCGCTTAAAATGCGTCGCCTTCATCAAAAGATCCGCATTCAATTCCAAAGCATATACCGGTTTTTCGATATCAAACCGCGAACAAATGTCCGTGTTGAGCAGACCACAAAGACCGACAAACTCGCCATTGACTTTCACAGCAATGGTTTCATGTTTACTAAATACTTTGAAATCATCATATAAAATAAATTGAATTTTGTCAAGGAATATTTTCTCAAAAAGTTGTTCTAAAATTCCTTTAAGGTCATAAAAATCAATAGGTTGCTCTGACCCGTCCCAGGCGGGATAGCGCCGTTGTCCTGTTAAAACAGCGCTAAGCGCATATGGCTGATCAGGCAGCTGATTTTCACGATAATTGACAAATATGCGTCCGAGTTCGAATAAACGAACATTACGCATCTGACGGTTAAGATTGTATGATAATGATTTCAGCAAACCCGGTAATAACGAAGGTCTCATAGTGGTCATATCATCACTTATTGGATTAAGTATGGTTACTTCCCTGCCCTGCACAAATGGCTCGGCTTCACTGGCTTTTATCATGCTGTTGGTATAGGCTTCATTTAAACCTAATTCCACCAGTTTCTCGCGGAAGATATCCAGCACATATTCGGGACGCGGCTGTGTATCTTCGTAGATGATTTCGGTCGTTTTTTTGGTAGGCAAATTTGAATAGTGCACCAATCGCGCTACCTCTTCTATCAGGTCAACGCTTTGACGGATATCGACCCGAAAGGAAGGCACGTGAACATAGCCCTCTCTATAGATTAGCTCCAGACGCTTTAAAGTATCAATAATCGTTTGATGATCGAGGTCCGTTCCTAATAGGCGATTAACGTGATCGGGATCGAAAGCGACTTTGACCGGGTCATGAACGCTGGGATAATTGTCGGCAATACCGCGGACGGTTTGGCCTTCTGCATAGGTTTCAAGGAGTTCCGTTGCCCTGTTTAGGGCGCTGATAACGCCCTCGATATCGGCGCCACGTTCGAACCGCTGCGATGCTTCTGAACAAAGCCCCAAGCGCTTGCTCGAAGCAGCGATTCGTTGCGGTTTAAAATAAGCGCTTTCCAACAGAATATCTTTGGTTTCAAAATCCACTTCTGAATTTTGTCCACCCATAATACCGCCGATGGCAATCGGTCGTTCGCCGTCGTAAATCATCACCGTCTCGTCGGGCAAGGTGCGTTCCTTATCATCCAACGTTATAAATGTTTGCCCCTTCTTGCTGGCACGCACATGGATCTCGTTGCCTTTGATTTCTCTTAAGTCGAAGGCATGTAACGGGTGGCCTGTTTCCATCAATACAAAATTGGTAATATCGACAATATTATTAATGGGGCGCAGGCCTACCGCTTCTAATTTTTCCCGCATCCATTGCGGGCTTTCGCCTATTTTAACATTGCGTATAACGCGTGCGGCGTATCGGTGGCAGCCATCCGTGTCGTGGATATGCACGGCTGCGTAATGATCGATGGATTCGGTGCTGTCTTCTTTAACATTTACATCGGGTTTGCGTAAGGTTTGTTTATTGATAGCCGCAATTTCCCGGGCCACGCCGATAATACTCAGACAGTCGGGACGGTTTGGCGTTACTGCTATATCAAGTATATAGTCCTGATTTTCGGCCAGCATCTCATATACATCCACCCCCAGCGGCGGTGCATCTTTAAACGCCCAAATTCCATGCGAGGTTTGATCCAATCCTAACTCTTCACGAGAGCAAATCATACCGTTTGATTCAACGCCGCGAATCTTGACTTTTTTAATTTTGAATCCATTTGGTAAGTTCGCTCCATTTTGGGCAAAGGGTACATACTGGCCCTCAGCTACATTCGGAGCGCCGCAAATCACCTGTACCGGTTCTTCCTTCTCGCTGCTGATTACCTCACAAACGGAAAGCTTATTCGCATTTGGATGTTGTTTTACACTGATAACACGGCCCACAACCACACCCTGAAAAGGCTGAATCCGCGGCGTGAGCTCTTCAACTTCAAGTCCGCTTTCCGTGAGGCTATTCGCCAACTCCTGAGGCGATTGTCCGATATCCACATAATCCTTTAACCAATTGAACGAAACCTTCATGACATGCCTTATCAGAATTGGGTTAGAAATCTTATATCATTTTCGAACAGGGTGCGAATATAATCAATATCGTATTTCAGCATTGCGATACGGTCTATTCCCATACCGAAGGCATAACCACTATAAATGTCCGGATCATATCCAACAGCGCGAAATACATTGGGATGCACCATGCCGGCCCCGGAAATTTCGATCCAGCCCGTATGTTTGCAGACGCGACAACCCTCGCCACGGCAAAACACGCAATTGAAGTCGTATTCGGCACTGGGTTCCGTAAACGGGAAAAAGCTTGGCCTAAAGCGCACCTTCATATCCTCTCCAAAAAGGCGCTTTGCAAAGGCATCTATCACGCCTTTAAGGTCGGCGAAGGTAATATCGGTATCCACCGCCAATCCTTCCACCTGATGAAAAAATGGCGAATGGCTGGCGTCGGGCGTGTCTCTCCGGAAGACGCGGCCGGGCGCAATCATCCGTATAGGTGGTTTTTGTTGTTGCATCACCCGGATTTGAACCGGAGAAGTGTGGGTACGAAGCACGATATCTTCGGTAATGTAAAGCGTGTCCTGCATATCTCGTGCAGGGTGGGATTTCGGAATATTTAATGCCTCGAAATTATAGAAATCCGTTTCAATTTCAGGTCCGTCTTCTACCGTAAATCCGAAGCTTCTGAAAATCGCTTTGATTTCGTCAGCCGCCTGGGTAATGGGATGTTTTCGACCAATAAACTGCTTGCGGCCGGGCAACGTTAAATCGAGTTTCTTATCGCTATCTTTCCTGCTTTTAACACGTTCTTCCAACCGGTCGTATGCCGTTTCAAGCTCTTTTTTAAGCTCGTTCAGAGCCTGCCCTGCTTTGGGTTTTTCTTCTTTGGGAACCTCACCCATCAGTGAGAAAGCCTGAGACACGGCGCCCTTACGGCCAAGAAATTTTATACGTAGTTGTTCAAGATCTTCTTCGGATCGTACGCTGGCTTTATCTTTATCGAATGCCTTTTTAATTTCATCAATGCGTTCAAATATCATCCTTTAACACCCTGCTTGTGCCATCCCAAACACTGCTGATCAATAACTTCGTTTTTTTCTAATCTTTCCGAACTCCATTTAAAAAAACGTTATTTGAAAGAAGCATATTATAGAGGTGAAATGATTGTAAGCAGGCCTCCCTGTTTTAATCCGGGTCCGCTTTGAATTACGATGTTACCTGCTTAACCAGCTCTTCGAATCCTTGCGGATTATTGACCGCCATGTCAGCAAGGGTCTTGCGATTTAATTCAATTTGGGATTTTTTAAGGGCATTCATAAACACCGAGTAAGATACACCGCACGCACGACAGGCGGCATTGATGCGTGTAATCCATAATTTGCGGAATTCACGTTTTTTTGCGCGCCGGTCGCGGTAAGCATACTGCCAACTTTTTTCAACCTGATCTTTTGCGGTTTTATATAGACGACTCTTTCCTAATCGATAGCCCTTGGCCGCCTTTAATATTTTTTTTCTTCTTCTGCGGGCGGCAACGTTATTGGTAGCACGTGGCATAGTAGTCTCCTCAACTTTATTTACTCAAGAATCATTCGCTTTACGCGAGAAATATCGGTTTTATGTACCTGGTTTTCCTGTCTCAAATTACGTTTCCGCTTGGGCGATTTTTTTGTCAATATATGGCTATGATAGGCATTATGACGTTTAACCTTTCCACTTGCGGTTACACGAAAACGCTTTGAAGCGCCTCGTTTCGATTTCATCTTAGGCATAGCAATCAACCCCTTTCTATTTATGCGTCAATACCATCGTCATCATTCGGCCCTCAAATTTCTTGGGCTGTTCAATTTTCGCTATATCTTCTAACATTTCAAGAACCCGATCCAGCAATTGTTCGCCAAATTCCTTGTAGGCAAGCTCCCTTCCTCGAAACTGTACCGTAAATTTAACTTTGTTTTTGTTTTCAAGGAATGAGCGGGCGTGTCTTACTTTAAATTCCAGGTCATGGTCTTCGGTTTTGGGACGCATACGGATCTCTTTTAAAGTAACCGTATGCTGTTTCTTTTTATTCTGTTTTTCTTTTTTGTTTTGCTCGTAAATATATTTGCCGTAATCCATAATCTTGCAAACGGGCGGTTTGGCTTTCGGAGCGATCTCCACTAAATCCAACCCATGCTCCTGCGCCTTTTCCAAGGCCTCGTTTACGGGAACGACGCCGATTTGTTTGCCTTCTTCACTAATCAGGCGTACTTCCTCGGCCTGGATATATTCGTTCACCCTTGTCTTATCTTTCGCGCCTTTTACGATATTTAAGCTCCTTTTTAATGGGACTTACATTTTCGTTTATTATTACAATTCATTCGATAAGCGTCGAATGAAATCGTCCGTCGTCATTTTACCGAGATCGCCCTCTCCCTTATGCCGAACCGAAATTGTGTTGGCTTCGACTTCGCTGTCGCCCATAATTACCATATACGGGATTTTCTGGACTTCGGCTTCTCGAATTTTATAACCCATCTTTTCATTTCGGCTATCGAGCTCAATGCGGTATCCCCGTTTTTGCAACCGGCTTTGAACTTTGCAGGCGTATTCTTGGTGGCGATCTGCGATGGGTATCAATACGGCCTGAACCGGCGCCAACCAGAGGGGGAAATTGCCGGCATAATGCTCGATAAGAATTCCGAAAAAGCGTTCCAGGGAACCGAATAGTGCACGATGGATTGTGATCGGACGATGTCGGTTACCATCGGCATCCATAAACGTTAAATCAAATTTCTCAGGTAAATTGAAATCGACCTGAACCGTTGAGCATTGCCAGGAACGTCCCAGAACATCCTTTATTTTAACATCAATTTTAGGGCCGTAAAATACGCCCTCGCCTTCATCAATTTCAAAATCCATACGCTTTTGCTCAAGGGCTTCTTTTAAAGCGGCGGTTGCATGATCCCAGCTCTCTTCACTGCCCACAAATTTTTCGGGTCTTGTAGATAAATAAACATCATAGTCGCTGAACCCGAACCGCGTTAATACCTGCTCCATCAAATCCAGCACTTTTACGATCTCTCCGGTCAACTGATCGGGATGGCAGTAAATGTGAGCATCATCCTGCGTAAATCCACGAACCCGCATCAAACCATGTAATACGCCGGAGCGTTCATAGCGATAGACGGTTCCCAACTCCGCAAACCGGATCGGTAAATCACGATAGCTGCGCAGCTGTGAATTGTAAATCTGCATATGGAAGGGGCAATTCATAGGTTTTAATTGATAGTCTACATCCTCCACAGACATGGGACGAAACATATTCTCACTGTAAAAACTGGTATGCCCGCTTGTTTCCCAGAGATTGAGCTTTGCAACATGCGGCGTGGATACCAATTGATAACCATTTTTAATATGTTCTTCCTTCCAGTAGTTTTCGATCAGATGCTTTATGAGCGCTCCTTTCGGATGCCAGAGGATAAGACCGCTCCCCACGTTCTCTTGAATACTGAATAAATCCAGCTCTTTGCCCAATTTGCGATGATCACGCTTTTTCGCTTCTTCGATGCGTTTTAAGTGTTGTTTAAGTTGTTTTTTATCAGGATAGTTCGTGCCATAAACCCGTTGCAGCATTTTATTCTTTTCGTCGCCATGCCAATAAGCGCCTGCCACCGATAATAATTTAAAATTTTTACCGAGAAATCCGGTGGACGGGACGTGCGGCCCGCGACAAAGATCGGTAAATTCACCCTGACTGTAGGCAGAGATGGTCTCTTCCTTGGAATTCAAATCCTCAATAAGCTCAACTTTAAGCTGTTCATTTTTTTTGTGAAAGAATTCGATCGCTTCTTTGGCGCTCATGACTTTACGCTCTGTGGGCCAGTCTTCCTCTACAATTTTTTGCATTTCTTCTTCTATGCGGTCAAAATCTTCAGGCTTAATGGGCTCATCAAGATCGATGTCATAATAAAAACCGTCATCAACCGGCGGCCCAATGCCCAGTTGAGCTCGGGGATAAAGGCGCTTTATGGCTTGCGCCATCAGATGGGCGGACGAGTGCCAAAAGATATCACGGCCTTCTCTGTCATTAAAGGTTAATATTTGGATCGTACCGGATTCTTTTATTGCTTCGTGCATAGATATAAGTTTATCATTAAATTTGGCAACAACGGCTTTTTTCGCAAGATTGTTGCTAATTTGTTTGGCTACTTCATAGGGTGTAACACCCGCTTCAAACGACTGAACGGATGAATCGGGAAAGGTTAAATCTATTTTAGGCAAAACAATCACCTCGTTTTTGCATCAAACCTAACCATAAAACAAACCACGGGCGATGCACCCGTGGTTATGTGGGACGGGAGAGATTTGAACTCACGGCCTCTACGATGTCAACGTAGCGCTCTAACCAGCTGAGCTACCGCCCCGACTAAAAGAATTTTAAATATAAAAGATAACACAAATAAAATCAATAAAAAAACCTTTGGAATTGAAAGAACAAATGGTTGCAGGAAGGTACCTCCTGAATCATTTGGACAAGTTGCAAAATTAGCCGGACGGTTTATTATTTCATGCCTTTAAAAATAAATTGCCTCTGAGTTGTTTCACCCAGAGGCAAATCGTCACTTGTGTGGGGAGGGAAGGATTCGAACCTCCGAAGGCATTGAGCCGGCAGATTTACAGTCTGATGCGTTTGGCCGCTTCGCTACCTCCCCGCTATTGTATAGACGAACAATATAAATAATCGAATTTATAATTGTCAAAAATTTTTCGATTAGCGTATTAAATGCACGCGCATTGCCTTAACTACAACCGCTTTTAAATACACAAAAGGTACTTCCAGGTAGCATATTGTCCAGTAGTTGAATTTTTGTTTCAGACTCATAATATCTGCGCCTCATTGTTAAGCAAAAAGAACTTTAATTATACTTATATATTATCGTATCCAAGACAATACACTTGAGGCTTGCAGCTAAATTTTAATTGAGATCATCGCGGATATTTCGTTTCGCTTGAGAAAATTATTACAAAATAAGCTTGATTTGTACGTGATTTTTTTTATAATTGGTTATCAAGTTATGGTAAACGACAGCTAATCGATCATATGATCCAGCGTTAATGGGGGTATGAATTTGGAAAGTAACGCTGCTACTTCTGGCGCTCTGTGGCCATTATTAGTTTACGCACTTCTCGTTTTCCTTACCGTTGCTGGCATGACCATAATCTCCTCCCTGCTCGGCCAACGTCATAAAGAACGTGAGACGGGCGAACCCTTTGAATCGGGTATCTTAACAACAGGCTCCGCACGTTTGCGAGCGTCCGCTCATTTTTATACCATTGCCATGTTTTTTCTAATATTCGATCTGGAAGCGATCTTTATCATTACATGGGCCATTGCATTCCGGGAATTAGGCTGGCCCGGTTACATCGGAATTGCCATATTCATTGCCATTTTGCTGATCGTGCTAATCTATGAATGGCGCATTGGCGCGCTGGATTACGCTCTTAGCGGTAAAAAAGTGGTCAAGAAATACAAAACATTAAATAAAAAGCGATTAACTATATGAAGTGGTGGTTGAGCAAGCCAAAGGAGCCGACAGGTTTTGTCGAAGGCAACAGCTCCTTTGAAGAAGTTGCCGGAAACAGTTTTATCTTCAGCAGGCTTCAGGATCTAATCGCATGGGGCAGGAAGAATTCCATGTGGCCCTTTAATTTCGGGCTTTCCTGTTGCTATGTGGAAATGGCTACCAGTCTTACCAGTCGGTACGATATTTCGCGTTTTGGAGCCGAAGTCGTGCGCGGTACGCCCCGCGAAGCCGACGTCATGATCATTGCGGGCACGGTTTTTATAAAGATGGCGCCGATCATCAAACGATTGTATCAGCAGATGATGGAGCCGCGCTGGGTAATCTCTATGGGCTCTTGTTCGAATTCCGGTGGTATGTACGATATTTACAGCGTTGTGCAGGGTGTCGACAAATTTATGCCGGTCGATGTTTACGTACCCGGTTGTCCGCCCCGACCCGATGCATTTATGGAAGGTTTGGTTTTATTGCGAGAAGCTGTCGGAAAAGAAAAAAGACCGTTAAGCTGGACGATCGGTCCGCAGGGCGTGATCAAAAGCGAAAAAGAATCCGTTAAAGAGCGAAAAAAGGAATCAAGGTCCAAGCAGACTGATCTGCGTTCGCCCGATGAAATCTGATACGAGTTTATAGAAAACATAGAAATGTGATAGTTAAGGTCAACCGAACATCTATTTAAATGGTAGTAGCGGTTATGCAACTTACTGCGGAAATATCAGAAGCACTATCTAATAAATTTAAGCATATTTCTATTACGAGGCAGGAAACCAGAGACTCCATACCGACCTTCTGGATCGCAAAAGAACATTTGCTACCGGTACTCGATTTTCTTAAGAAAGAATTCAGTAAACCGTTCGAAATGCTGTATGATCTTACGGCAATTGACGAACGTAACCGCCAGCACCGTGAGGGCCAACCCGATAGCCGTTTCACGGTCGTTTATCAACTACTCTCCTTCGAACGCAACGCCGATGTCCGCATCAAAGTCGCACTCACGGAAGATTTTGGTTCGCTTCCGACAATCATTCCGTTGTGGCCCAACGCCGATTGGTATGAGCGCGAAGTATTTGATATGTTCGGAATTACCTTTGAAGGACATCCCCATTTAAAACGCATCTTAATGCCGCCGACCTGGCAGGGCTATCCGCTTCGAAAAGAACATCCGGCCAGGGCAACAGACATGGAACCCTTTCAATTACCCGATGAAAAACAAATTAAGGAACAGGAAGCTCTGCAATTCCGACCCGAAGATTGGGGCCTGGAGCGAAAAAGCGAAGATACCGATTTTATGTTTCTTAACCTGGGTCCACAACACCCCGGTACGCACGGGGTATTACGCATCGTTGTCCAGCTTGATGGTGAAGAAATTGTCGACGCTGTGCCGGATATTGGCTATCACCATCGCGGCGCAGAAAAAATGGGCGAGCGCCAATCCTGGCATACCTATATTCCGTATACGGACCGGGTCGATTATCTCGGTGGTGTAATGAACAATCTTCCCTATGTTATGGCGGTTGAGCAGTTGGCCGGCATTCAGGCGCCCGCAAGAGCCCAGGCGATACGCGTCATGCTTTGCGAACTTTTCCGTATTGAAAGTCATTTGGTTTGGTTCGGTACGTTTGCTCAGGATGTGGGTCAGCTTTCACCGGTCTTTTACGCATTCAACGACCGCGAATATATCTATGATATTGTCGCGGCCATCTGCGGCGACCGGATGCATCCCAATTGGTTCCGAATCGGAGGCGTCGCACAGGACTTGCCGAACGGGTGGCAAAAGATCATAAAGGAATTCCTGCAGGTATTTCCCAAACATCTCAAAGAATACGAGAAGATGGTTATCAAAAACCGTATTTTTAAGGGACGGACGGTAGGAATTGGCAGTTACACCACCGAAGAAGCCATCGAATGGGGCATTACCGGTCCCGGTTTACGCGCTACAGGCTTTAATTGGGATTTTAGGAAAAAGCGCCCTTATTCGGGATACGATCAATTCGAGTTTGACATACCGATCGCGCAAAACGGAGATTCTTTTGATCGTGCGGTGGTGCGGATGGAGGAAATGCGCCAAAGCATGCGCATCATTGAACAATGCCTTAACAATATGCCGGCCGGACATTACAAATCTGATCATCCGTTGACCACACCGCCCCGCAAGGACGGCACCATGAAAGATATTGAGACGTTGATCAACCATTTTCTTAATGTAAGTTGGGGACCGGTTATCCCTGCAGGCGAAGCATTTGTGGGCATTGAAGCCACGAAAGGCAATAACGGATACTATCTGATCAGCGACGGCAGTACGATCTCTTACCGCACACGTATACGTACACCGTCTTTCCCGCATATTCAGATGGTGCCCTATATCAGCCGCGGTCATACCGTAGCCGATTTGCTTGCCATCTTAGGCAGCATCGATTTTGTATTGGCCGATATCGATCGTTGAACGAACATGCGCGCTGCATGAAAAACAAAGAGGATTGTCAGAAAACATAATTTATTTCAGGAAGCCATGTTAACGGACCAGGAAAAACAGGAAATATCAAAAGAGATTCAGCACTATCCCCATAAACAGGCTGCGTGCATCGAAGCGCTCAAAGTAGTCCAAAATCATCGGGGCTGGGTCTCCGATGAAAGTGTAAAAGATATCGCCGCCTTTCTCGAAATGTCGGCGGAAAAAGTGGACAGCGTAGCTACATTTTACAACCTGGTTTATCGTAAGCCCGTGGGCGAGCATGTCATTCTCCTTTGCGATAGCATCAGCTGCTGGATCACAGGCTACGAACAAATCCTGGAACATTTTAAAAAACGCTTGGGCATCGGATTCGGTGAAACCACAAAAGATAACAAATTCACGCTTCTGCCCATGGCATGCTTAGGGGCATGCGATCGTGCTCCCGTTTTGATGGTGGACGATAAAATGTACGACCATCTAACCGTCGAAAAAGTCGATGAAATTTTAAATACCTATTTATAGATAGTGTGTGAACCTGTATGGAAAAAGTGCTCACTAAAAATATTCGTCCGGAAGGGCCACCGCCTATGCTCAAGGAATATGAGCAGGCCGGCGGTTACCAGGCATTGAGACGCGCCATTAAGGAATTAACGCCTTCTGAAATTCAGGTTGAGGTTAAAAAATCAAACCTGAAAGGACGTGGCGGCGCCGGATTTCCCACGGGCGTTAAATGGGGTTTCGTACCTCTGGGAGATGATGCCCCGCATCCGAAATATCTTGTTGCCAACGCCGATGAGATGGAGCCGGGCACGTTCAAGGATCGGCTGTTAATGGAAGGCGATCCGCATTTAATGATTGAAGGCATGATCATTAGCGCTTATGCCATTGAGGCCGATGTGGCCTATGTGTTTTTACGATGGGCTTACCGAAAAGCGGCGCGCCTTATCGAAGAAGCTATAGCCGAAGCTTACAAAGCCGGCTATCTTGGGAAAAACATTCTCGGCAGCGGATATAATCTCGACATGTATTTGCATACCAGCGTCGGGCGCTATATGTGCGGCGAGGAAACAGGTCTGTTGAACGCACTGGAAGGCAAACGGGCAACACCCAGAGCCAAACCGCCTTTTCCGCAAGCCAGCGGACTATTCGGCAAACCCACCATCGTAAACAATGTGGAAACCCTCTGTTCCGTACCGTCTATCATCACCGGCGGTGCAGACTGGTATCGTAATCTAAGCTCCACAGAGGACGGGGGAACCAAACTGTATGGTGTAAGCGGTCGTGTAAAAAAACCCGGCGTCTGGGAGTTGCCGATGGGCACCCCCATGCGGGAAATCATCGAAGAACATGCGGGTGGTATGAAGGAAGGACTGAAGTTTCGGGGAGCGTTACCCGGCGGCGCTTCAACCGATTTTCTCGTAACAGATCATATGGATATTCCCTTGGATTACGCCCACGTTATGGAAGCAGGATCACGCCTTGGTACGGGAACGCTCATCGTTTTGGACGACCAAACCTGTCCCGTGGGCTTCGTATTAAACCTGGAACGCTTTTTCGCGCGTGAATCCTGCGGCTGGTGTACCCCGTGTCGGGACGGACTGCCCTGGATTGAACGTATTTTACAATCACTGGAAGATGGCGAGGGTCGGGAGGACGATCTGGAACTGTTAACCATGCACACCGAATACCTGGGACCCGGTAGAACATTCTGTGCTCTGGCGCCCGGCGCCATGGAACCATTGCAAAGCGCACTTAAATATTTCCACGAGGACTTTGAACAGCACATCAAAGAAAAACGGTGTCCCCGGAGGATATAGATGGCCAAAATTTACATAGATGGAAAAGCTTACGAAGTTAATGAAAATCAGAATTTGCTGCATGCCATAATTTCGCTGGGATTCAATCTTCCCTATTTTTGCTGGCATCCGGCCATGGGATCGGTCGGTGCATGCCGGCAGTGTGCCATCAAGATGTTTAAAGATGAAAATGATACAAAAGGGCGCATTGCCATGGCCTGCATGGAACCGGTGACCGATGGCGCGCGCATTTCCATAGAAGATGAAGAAGCCCGGGCCATGCGATCAAACGTGATCGAATGGTTAATGACCAACCATCCTCACGACTGCCCTATCTGCGATGAAGGCGGTGAATGTCATCTCCAGGATATGACCGTGATGAGCGGGCACAACTACCGCCGGTTCCGCTATAACAAACGCACTTATCGCAATCAATATCTTGGACCGTTTATCAATCATGAAATGAACCGCTGTATTCAATGCTATCGTTGTGTACGCTTTTATCGCGATTATGCCGACGGCGAAGATCTCGATGCCTTTGCCGCCCATAACCATGTTTATTTCGGAAGACACGAAGACGGCGTGTTGGAAAACGAATTCAGCGGAAATCTGATCGAAGTCTGCCCCACCGGTGTTTTCACGGACAAGACGTTAAAAGAACATTATACTCGAAAATGGGATTTGACAACCGCGCCATCTATTTGCCAGCTGTGCAGCCTGGGCTGCAATACTATAGCCGGCGAACGCTACGGCACCATTCGCCGTGTTTATGCCCGTTATAATGGAGAAGTAAACGGCTATTTTATTTGCGACCGCGGTCGTTTCGGTTACGCATTTTTGAACAGCGCAAAAAGGATTCGGAGCGCAAAAATACACAAAGATAGCGAAGGACAGGTGCGCTCATCGAATAACGAGGATGAAGTGATCAAGAATGTTGCAGGCATTTTAAGCAAAGGCGGCAAGGCGATCGGAATAGGATCACCGCGTGCTTCTCTGGAGTCTAACTTTGCCTTACGGCAGCTTGTGGGAGAAGAAAATTTTTACCGTGGCGTATCGGAACAAGACGACCGTCTAACCGGACTGGTTTTAAACATTCTCAAAAATACGCCCGTTCGTACCCCTTCCCTTAAAGAGACGGAAAAGGCTGACGCCGTATTTATACTTGGGGAAGATGTAACCAATACGGTTCCGATGTTGGCTTTATCGCTCCGTCAATGCGTCCGGCAAGTGCAAAAAGACACTGCCGCTAAACTAAATATTCCGGAATGGCATGATGCCGCAGTGCGTGAAGCCGGCCAGGGTCAAACCAATCCACTCTATATCGCCGCGCCGGCCCATACCAAACTGAACGACATCGCCCGCCGCTCAATAAACCTGGCCCCGGACGACATCGCACGGCTGGGTTTCGCCGTGGCGGCAAAACTCGATGCGGAAGCGCCCCTACCTGACAATATGGATAATGCCCTGCAAACAATGGCCGGCGAAATTGCCGATTCGCTGCAAAAGGCGAAACGTCCATTAGTCGTATCCGGAACCGGTATGCGAAATGAAGCTGTAATAAAAGCGGCGGCCAATGTGGCACGAGCGCTGCATAAACAAAATAAAAATTCCGAATTGCTATTGACCCTTCCTGAAGCCAACAGTCTCGGACTGGCCATGATGGGAGGATCCTCCGTGGATAAAGCGCTTAAAACGCTTGATTCCGGCGATACGGATACCGTCATTATTTTAGAAAACGATCTTCAAGAATGGGCGACGTCATCTCTTCTGGAAACCGTGCAACATAAAATGAAGCATGTGATTGTGCTGGACTACCTGGAAAGCAGAACCAGTGAGGCCGCCGAAGTTACCATTCCGGTTGCGGCTTTTACCGAAGCTCCCGGTACGGTGATAAACCAGGAAGGAAGAGCACAGCGGTACTACCAGGTTGCTCAGACCCAAACGATTATCCAACCGGCATGGCGCTGGTTAAAGAAAATTGCGACGGCTTCCGAAATCAAAACCATGACCGATTGGCAAACCTTCGATGATTTTGTAAATAACTTGGCGGAACAAATTCCTGACTTTCAGGGCGTCGAATCCATTAGTCCGCCTGAGGGGTTCCGGATTGCCGGTCAACAAATGCCGCGTCAATCCCATCGCTACAGCGGAAGAACGGCTATGAAAGCTCATGAAAACGTTCATGAACCGCGACTACCGGATGATCCCGACAGCCCTTTTGGTTTTTCGATGGAGGGTTACCGCGGCCCAACACCGTCATCGTTGATTTCACTATTCTGGTCTCCGGGATGGAATTCGACCCAAGCGATCAATCGCTTTCAAATTGAGGTAGGCGGTCCGCTACACGGAGGCGATCCTGGCCGGCGCCTGATCGAACCACAGCCGGACCGTAAAGCATCTTATTTTACCGATATTCCTGATGGCTTTAAAATTAAAAAATCACAATGGCTGGTCTTGCCAAATTATCATATCTTCGGAAGTGAACCGAAAAGCATGCACACGAAAGGTGTCGCCGAACGGGCGCCCAGGCCTTACATTATGTTGAGCGGGGCCGACAGCGACAAATTCAATATTGAAAAGGGCGGTTTTGCGCAGCTCAAAATCGGCGAACGACAACTGCAATTAACCGTTACATTCGATGAAACATTGCCGCCGGGTATTGCACTTGTACCTGCGGGTTTAATTGATTTACCTCTGAGTTATCTACCGCAATGGGCAACGATTTCGGAGACGCGAGTATGAATGCCACCGTTCAAACAATGCTGATCATCTTTTCTGTTTTAATGGGCGTTCTGACCACCGCCGCCGCACTGATATGGATAGAGAGACGTATGTTGGGAGCCTGGCAGGATCGCTATGGCCCGAATCGGGTCGGACCGTTTGGCATTTTTCAGGTCATTGCCGATATGATCAAAATATTTTTTAAAGAAGACTGGATACCGCCCTTCGCGGACAAAGTGGTTTTCACAATCGCGCCTTCCATCGTTGTTGCAACGGTTCTGATGGGTTTTGCGATAATACCCTTTACACCTGATGCGTTCGTGGTGGATTTAAATATCGGAATTCTGTTCTTCCTGGCGATGTCGTCACTGGGCGCTTATAGTCTGGTGCTCGGTGGTTGGGCATCCAATAATAAATATGCATTGCTGGGAGCACTACGCGGTTCAGCTCAGATGATTTCATATGAAGTCTTTTTGGGACTTTCCCTTATGGGCGTGGTTATGCTCGCCGGTTCCTTCAGCTTACGCGATATTGTGCTTGCACAGCAGGATTTGTGGTTTGTAATCCCGCAATTACCGGGTTTTATCATCTTTTTTATAGCCGGTCTGGCGGAAAGCCACCGACTTCCGTTCGACATCCCGGAAGCCGAGAGTGAATTGATTGCAGGCTATCATTCCGAATATTCCGGCATGAAATTCGGAATGTTTTTTGTGGGTGAATATCTGGGTGTAACTTTAATTTCCGCGCTTACCGTGACCCTGTTCTTCGGCGGCTGGCTGGGACCCGATTTCCTGCCGCCGGTGGTATGGTTCTGTTTGAAAACGGTGATTTTTATCCTGTTATTCGTCTTATTACGCGCGGCATTACCCAGGCCACGTTACGATCAATTAATGTCATATGGCTGGAAAGTGTTATTGCCGATTTCGCTTCTTAACTTGTTGGTTACGGGCGCAATTGTTTTGGCGTAAATTCGACTGTAAAGTGGGTTACTGCCAATAAAAAAGAAAACCGTTTTAAATAGAACATGACAGGCAGAGGTTACAATGACTTTAGAAAAGCAGAAATCAAAAAAAGCGCAGGAATGAGGGTGCGTAATGCTTAGCATTCTAAGAAGTATATATCTGGTTTTTTTACATATATTCCGTAAGCCCTTTACGGTTCAGTATCCTGAACAAAAGATAGAACTGCCGGCGCGATGGCGCGGAAGAATTGTGCTTACACGCGATCCCGACGGAGGTGAACGTTGTGTGGGATGTTATCTCTGTGCGGTTGCCTGTCCCGTTGATTGCATTGCCCTTCAGGCGACTGAAGATGAAAACGGTCGGCGCTATCCGGATTTTTTTCGCATCAATTTCTCACGTTGTATTTTTTGCGGTTTATGTGAAGAGGCGTGTCCGACCTACGCCATCCAATTAATACCGGATTTCGAAATGGCTGAATACGAACGACAAAATTTGGTTTATGAAAAAGAAGATCTTTTAATCAATGGCGAGGGCAAATACAAAGGTTATAATTTCTATAATTTTTCAGGGTTACAGATCGGCGGCAAAGACAAGGGCGAAGCGAATAATGAGGATCCGCCCATCGACGTAAAGGATTTGATGCCATAGCAAAATGATGGACAATAATAATGTATTGGTATAAATGTGTTCAAGTTTTAACTTAGAATTGATATGAATATTCTGTTTTTCATTGCGGCATTCGTTGCGGTTATTGCGACGATCATGGTTATAACACGCTTAAACGCCGTTCATGCATTGCTTTATCTGATTGTTTCTCTTCTGGCTGCGGCTGTTATATTCTTTATTCTCGGCGCGCCGTTTATTGCGGCTTTGGAAGTTATTATTTATGCCGGCGCAATTATGGTTTTGTTCGTATTTGTTATTATGCTTCTGAATTTGGGCAAAGCTGCAGTTTCCCAGGAACGACAATGGTTGAATCCTAAAATGTGGTATGGACCGGCTTTCCTGGCGCTTATTCTGTTTGTGGAATTGCTTTACATATTTTCATTCAGCGGCGGCACTGAAACCGAAGCTGCGATTATTTCGCCAAAAGCAGTTGGTATGAGTCTCTTCGGCCCTTATTTGTTAGCGGTTGAACTGGCCGCCATGTTGTTGATCGCCGGCATTGTTGGCGCTTACCATCTGGGACGCCGCAAAAAGACAGCCAGACATCGTTTTATGATGGAGGATGATCGGCTATGATGACGCTTCCCCTGGAATACGGATTGTATTTGGCCGCTACGTTGTTTGTCCTGGGATTAATCGGACTGCTGGTCAGAAGAAATATTATTTTTATGTTGATGTCGATCGAAATAATGCTCAATGCCGCGGGCATTGCGTTTGTGGTGGGCAGCGCCCGATGGGGTCAGCCAGACGGCCAAGTTATGTTCATATTTATTTTAACCATGGCCGCAGCCGAGGTTGCTGTTGGCTTATCTTTGATTTTACAAATATACGAAAAATTCAAAACGGTCGATAGCGATGCCGTTAGTAACATGAGAGGCTGATATGTTCGATTTGCTGTGGCTGGTTCCGGCGTTACCGTTTATAGGCTTTGTATTGCTGGCTTTGTTCGGAGGGCGTTTATCACGCAATTCAGCGGCCGGGATCGGAGTTGGGTCTGTTGGTATTTCAGCAATTCTTACGCTTTTCATAGGATTTACGTTTATTCAGGCGCCTCCGGAGAGTGCAACGTATACACAGGTATTGTGGAAATGGGTTGCCGTGAAGTCATTCACGCCCTCCATCGCCCTGCATCTGGATGCCCTTTCGCTGGTTTTTATATTCGTTATCACCTTTGTAGGCTTTTTTATTCACCTCTATTCCAGCCGGTTCATGTGGGAAGAAGAAGGCTACAGTCGTTTTTTTGCATACATGAATTTATTTGTGGGCTCCATGTTAACTCTGGTTCTCGCAGACAACCTGTTGTTACTCTATCTCGGCTGGGAAGGCGTAGGACTTTGCAGTTACCTCCTGATCGGTTTCTGGTACAAGGATTCCGCCAACGGTTATGCCGCACGTAAAGCCTTTATCGTAACGCGCGTCGGCGATACGGCAATGGCCATCGGTCTCTTTCTGTTATTCACTCATTTCAGTACATTACACATTCAAACGCTTTTAGATCAGGCATCGGCGCAATGGACGATTCATTCCACAAGCGCCACATTGGTTGCAGCCCTGCTATTGGGCGGCGCCGTGGGAAAATCGGCCCAACTACCGCTACAAACGTGGCTGCCCGACGCCATGGCCGGTCCAACCCCTGTTAGCGCATTAATCCATGCTGCTACCATGGTAACAGCCGGCGTGTACTTAATTGCCCGCACAAATGTCTTTTTTACCCTTGCACCGGCGGTTCAAACCGCAGTTGCCGTGCTGGGTGCATTCACCCTTTTGATAGCGGGATTTACCGCACTCACCCAACGCGATATAAAACGTGTACTGGCTTACTCTACCATTAGCCAGATTGGTTATATGTTTCTGGCATTGGGAGTGGGCGCCTGGTCGGCGGCCGTATTCCACTTTATGACCCATGCCTTCTTTAAAGCGCTGCTATTTCTTGCAGCTGGCGTTATCATACTGGTACTCCATCATGAGCATGACATGTTCAAAATGGGCGGGTTGCGACGCAAACTGCCCGTCACATTTTGGACCTTTTTAATAGGCTCGGCTTCGCTGGCCGCATTACCTTTGATTACCGCCGGCTTTTACAGCAAAGATTTAATCCTTTGGTTTGCATTTGCCAGCCCCATGGGCAGCAAATGGCTTTGGGCTGCAGGTTTGCTAGGCGCCTTTATTACAGCGATATACACATTTCGAATGGTATTTGTAACATTTTTTGGAACCGCTCAAACGAAAGTTAGCCATAAACCGTCGCGGTTATTGCAAATACCGCTCATAGTGCTGGCGGTATTTGCCCTTATAGCCGGTTTTGTTGAATTGCCCCATACACTTGGACATTTAACGCTGTTCTCGGGTCTCATGCAGTCCGTTTTACCTGAAAGCACGATCCACAATGCAGGCGTATCGACCGAATTGGTTTTGCAATTGATCGCCGCCGCGGTAACGTTAATCGGGATATTGATTGCCTATTATGTTTACATAAAACGCCGCGCACTGGCGGATCAAATCGCTAAATCGGGTATCGGGGCGGGGCTGCATCGTTTCTGGTTTTCCGGTTGGGGCTTCGATTGGCTTTACGACCGCCTTTTTGTAATTCCTCTGGTCTGGTTTGCTCAAATCAACCGCAGTGATTTTATCGATTTCATTTATAATGGAATTGCATCGACAACGCAGATATTCCACGAACAACTCAGCTTAACGCAAACCGGTAAACTGCGCTGGTATGCCATGGGCATTTTACTCGGTGCGGTAATTACCTTAACGGTGGTGGTATATTTATGATTTTGATAGCGTTAATAGCAATATTGATGGTCGGTGGTGTTCTGGCGTGGATCGCCGGACGCTGGAATCATTTGTACGCCCGTTGGATTGCCCTGCTTGCGACTGGTATAGATTTTGTTCTGGTGGTATTTATATGGATGAATCAGCCCGGTGCGATTAGTCTTACCGGAGAAATGAGCTGGATTACGGAAATAAAATTAAACTGGATCCCGCAATGGGGCATTCAGTTCTACTTAGCCATGGATGGGCTGAGTCTGTTAATGATTCTATTGACAAGCTTTATCGGATTGATTTCGGTTTTAATCTCTTGGAGTGAAATTCAGGAACGCGTCGGTTTTTTTCATTTCAATATGTTATGGATACTGGCCGGCATTGTCGGCGTATTTACCGCATTGGATTTATTTCTCTTTTACTTTTTTTGGGAAGTTATGTTGATCCCCATGTACTTTTTAATTGGCATATGGGGACACGAAAACCGCATCTATGCCGCCTATAAGTTTTTTATTTTTACCCAGGCCAGCGGGTTACTGATGTTACTGGCCATTTTAGGTCTGTACTTTATCCACGGCCAGACTACCGGCGATTACACCTTTGATTATACCCGTCTGCTGGGTACGGAACTGTCGCCGATTAAATCGTTATGGCTCATGTTTGGCTTTTTGATTGCATTTGTTGTAAAACTGCCCATCGTGCCTTTCCATAACTGGCTACCCGATGCCCATACGGAAGCTCCTACCGCAGGCAGCGTGATTTTGGCCGGTCTGTTGCTGAAAACCGGGGCATACGGAATTCTGCGATTTGTTTTACCTCTGTTTCCCGATGCAGCCGATACATTCGCACCGCTGGCTATGCTATTAGGGGTTATCGGCATCCTTTATGGCGCTAAACTGGCATTTGCCCAAACCGATCTGAAACGTTTGGTGGCTTACACGAGCGTTAGCCACATGGGCTTTGTCATGCTGGCGGCATTTGCATTTAACGATCTCGCTTTACAGGGAGCCGTATTGCAGATGATTTGCCATGGAATCAGTACCGGCGCACTCTTTGTTTTAGTCGGCGCGATGTATGAGCGAATCCATACCCGGGATATTGGTCAAATGGGTGGATTGTGGGAGAACGTTCCGCGCATGGGCGGTGTGGGTATGTTCTTCGCCATGGCTTCGCTGGGTTTGCCAGGTCTCGGAAATTTTGTGGCGGAATTCTTAATTCTGGTTGGTTCTTTCAAGGCCAACATCTTTATGACGGTCCTGGCCACGCTGGGACTAATCGCGGCCACGATTTATTCTTTACGAATTGTACAGCGGGTGTTTCATGGAGAAAAACGAAAGGAATGGAAACTGGCCGATTTAAACCTAAGAGAAATGGCGGTAATGGCGGCAATGATTTTGATACTGATTTGGCTGGGACTTTTTCCTCAACCGGTTATTAATACGGCGAATGATTCACTCGAATCGATCCAAAAGAGTAAAAAAGAAGCGCCGCTGTCGAATTCCAACCGCTCATCGCATGGGCATTCGAATCATCAAAACAATGCAACAAATGTGAGCAATCAGGGAATACAATGATTACGACAATTGATTTACAAAGTTTATTGCCATTATTGATTATTTCGGGAGCAACTCTGCTGGGTATGCTCATCATCGCCGTAAAGCGTAACCAAACCGTCATGACGGCCTTAACTCTGCTGAGTTTAGTCGCCGCATTTGTATCATTGTTTTACATTTCGAATTTGACACCGCACAAAATATCGCCTTTGTTTATTATCGATCAGTATGCTTTGTTTTACATGGGATTACTGTTTGCAGGCAGTTTTGTGGTTATTGTACTCTCCCATGAATATATGAAATTTCAGGACCTTAACATCGAAGAGTATTATTTATTAATGTTCCTGGCTACGCTGGGTTCAACCGTTATGGTGATAAGCCAGCATTTTGTATCATTTTTCCTTGGCCTCGAACTACTGAGCGTTTCTCTCTATACCCTTATTGCGTATATGCGTTCATCTCTGCCGAGGTTAGAAGCGGGCTTGAAATATCTGATACTGGCTGCCGCATCCTCCGCTTTCCTGATCTTCGGAATGGCGTTGATTTATGCTGGTTTGGGCAGTATGCAATTTGATCGGATCGGCAAATTTTTGTTTCTGTCGCCGCTCGATCCACTCACTATGACCGGTCTGGCCATGCTTATTGTGGGTATCGGGTTCAAATTGGCTGTTGTCCCGTTTCACATGTGGACGCCTGATGTGTATCAGGGTGCACCCGCACCGGTAACGGCGTTTATTGCAACGGTCTCAAAAGGCGGTGTATTCGCTTTTCTATTGCGCTTCTCGTTTGCGATCGATATTTACCGTTTTAAATCCATCTTTATCATATTTAGCATAATAGCGATTTTATCGATGTTGTCGGGAAACATATTGGCCTTGATGCAACGTAACTTAAAACGTATTCTGGCCTACTCTTCCATTGCGCATCTGGGCTATTTATTGGTTGCTTTTCTGGCCGGCGGTGAAAATGGCAGTAAAGCGGCAACGTTTTATTTAACCGCGTATTTTATTACTATTCTTGGGGCCTTTGCGGTTATATCATTGCTATCAAATGAAAATGGTGAGCCGGAAGACTTAGATAATTATGGCGGCCTGTTTTGGCAGAGACCGTTTTTATCGATTGTACTGACCGGCATGATGCTATCGCTCGCCGGCATTCCGTTAACAGCAGGCTTTATTGGTAAGTATTATATTTTAAGCGTCGGTGTTGGCGCTGCAAGTTGGTTATTAGTGGTCGTTTTAATTATCACAAGTGTAATCGGATTGTTTTACTATCTACGCGTCGTGGTTACAATGTTTTCTTCAGCCCCGGCGGAAGCAACCGGCCGTGCCTTTTTAAGCCGCACCATATCACTCGGCGGCGGGTTGTTATTAGCCGTGTTAATGCTACTCTTGGTAGGGATCGGCATTTATCCACACGAAATTATTGGCTTAATTCAAAACATGGTTTCAGGATTAGAAAAATCAATCCCTTCCTTATCAGCAGCAACTTTCCTTTTATAATAGCCCTTAGCGACGTCCCGTAATATATTTTTCCAGCTCATCAATGGCTATTTCCCGGTCTTTAAGAACCGCATTAACTACGTCTCCAATCGATATGATAGCCACCAGGCGGTTATCCGTGAATACAGGCAGATGTCGTATATGTTTATCCGTCATCATAGCGAGGCATTCTTCCGCCGTATGTTTAACATCGACCGTAAAAACCCGTTCGGTCATAATTGCACTTACGGGTGTATCTTTGGATGATTTGCCCTCCAATATAACCTTGCGGGCATAATCCCTTTCCGACATAATCCCGGCTATGTCGTCGCCTTCCATAACCAGGACGGCGCCGATATTTTTTTCCGCCATCAATTTTAAGGCCTCAAACACAGTCGTATCAGGCGTAACCGTCCATATTTTATTACCCTTGTGTTTAAGAATATCCCTGATCGTTTTCATCTGCATCTCCTCCTTATGAAGGGGTACATGATTTACAATTTATGCTTAACTCAAAAATCAACATTAAACTGGATGATTGAAATGACGGCTCATGCGTGTTTTTAATCTCAATGATTGATTATAAAAAAACTGAATAAAAATACAACCGATTTCAGACATGTCCAAAATAAAAGGAAGATCGTATTAAATTGCTTCAATACGCCCCATCCAGCATATCTCTACATTGTTAAGATAGGAATGGCAGCGTCTACTAAGAATGCAGTACAAACGCGTTTAAATTAAGTCTAATAATCACAATACAAGCTCCGTATTTTTAGATTTATTTTGGACAGCACAGAATTAATTTAAAACGCTTAACACGCGAATTTAAGTTTTTATTCCAAACAATACTTTCCGGAGTGAAGGATATGAAGACTAAAACGACCGTGTCCGGCTGCCCTCGCCATTGGCTTAATGTTGCTCATCACCATTTTCTTCTACAAAGAACCGCCGCGAGAAACCGAAGGCATAACCCTTGGCCGCAAATTCAAAGATCTATACGTAGCATTGTCGGATATTAAATTCCTGATCTTCTTAATTTTGCTTGGTTTTGCTTTCTGGCTGCCCTTCTGGTCTTTTTTCAACCTGGCAGCTATCTATGTGGATCGCAATCTTGATACGGCTATATTGTACATGAATGTACGAAGTGTGCTGGGAACAGGCGTAGCTAATTTTCTCTCGCAGGCCACCGAAGACGGCGGCCGGAAATTACTCGGCGAGACGATCTCACACACGGGTTATATCATCATGATTCTGCAGATTTTTGTTTCAAGGGTTGCTGAGCGGTTCAAGGCTTTACCTACCTTTGCATTCGGCCTATTTGTATCGGCCGCGGGATTTATGGTAATGGGGTTTGCCAAACTTTCGGCGCCGGCTCTGGTGTTTTTGGGTATCGCCCTGTTTGCCCTCGGCGAAATGATATCGTCTCCCAGGATTCAGGAATATATTACCTGGATTGCCCCCAAAGAAAAGGCCGGTCTTTATATGGGTTCCAACTTTTTAGCCGTTGCGGTTGGCGCTACCCTGAGCGGTGTGACCTATACCTCACTTTACGGTTATGTACGAAGTTTGGGCCATCCGGAAGTGGTCTGGTACGCATTGGCAGCCAACATGCTTCTCGGAATTGTGGCGCTTTATATTTTTAGCCGGGTGGCGGGTGAATTTATTGAACTGGAAGAATAAAACATGTTTAAACATACAACCGGTAACGCCTCAACAGCCGGAAAAACATATTAAACCGATACACAACTGAATTCCTGTTCCCCTATTTGGTATGACCGCCTGAGAAAGGATTATGCACGGCCTTAAATTTGTTGCAACCTAAGAAGACAGTCATCCTTTCAAACGGCGGTCACATGGGGACACAAAATCGAGTTCTACTATTCAATCCACGCAGTGCACGTTGGAAATACCGTATTCCAAATTCCATTTTATCAGTAGCCTCTTCCATTGAAGGTCGATTTGATTATACCATTGTGGACGGAAATCGCGAATCCGATCCCCTAAATGTACTCTGCCGTTATCTTGAATCGCGCGAATACGGTTACTTCGGTTGTACGGTCATGCCCGGCCCACAACTGAAACAAGCCATTCCTTTTACAAAATATATTCGCACCCATTATCCCGATATTACAATTATATGGGGCGGATATTTTCCATCAAACCATCCGGAAACAGTGCTTAAAAGCGGATATGTGGATTATATTATCAACGGGCCCGGCGAATACGCCTTCCCTGCCCTGCTTGAAGCGCTTCAGTTCGGCGACGATCTCGCGAGTATCGAACGCCTGATCTATATGCGTCATTCCAATATAATGCGCACTCATAAACCGGCGATACCCAATCCCGACCATCTGCCGCCGCTGCCATATGAAACATTGCACCAATTCTATAATCTGAATGACTATATGGGCAAAACGGTATTAGGAAATAAAACGGCAGCATATCACTCCAGTTACGGTTGTCCGTTTACGTGTTCCTTTTGCGCGGTGGTTCCGATTTATAAAGCCGGCTGGAATGGAAAATCCGCTGAAAATCTCTATAAAGATATCAAATACCTCAAAGAGCGTTTCGGCGCCGACTCTATCGAATTTCACGATAACAATTTTTTTGTATCGGTGAAACGAATAGAAGCATTTTCCGAATTAATGAAAGATGAACAAATGAATTGGTGGGGCGAGGGACGCATTGATACTATCGATAAATACCCGGATCGTGTGATCGAGTCAATGCGCGAGGCCGGTTGCCGTATGATCTTCTTTGGGGCCGAAACGGGCAATGATGCGGTGCTCAAGCAAATGAATAAAGGCGGCAAACAGAGCGGTAAACAAATTAAACGATTTGCCGAGCGTATGAGGAAATTCGATATTATTCCGGAATACTCGTTTGTGCTCGGAACGCCCGCCGAAACGGAAGAACAGGTCTGGCGACAAATTGAGGAGGATATCCGCTTTATAAAAGAGATTAAAGAGATCAATCCCGGAGCGGAAATCATCATTTATATTTACAGTCCGGTGCCGACAAAAGATTCGCAATTATATCATGACGCCGTAAAAAGCGGATTTCGTTTCCCTGAAACGCTGGAGGAATGGATCAGCCCGCAATGGGAGCATTTCGATTTGCGTAAAAATCCGCTCACGCCCTGGTTAAAACCGGAGATGGTGGATAAAATCCTTGGATTCGAAACCGTTCTTAACGCTCGCTTCCCGACCGTGACCGATACGAAGTTGAGTGATTTTCAGAGAAACGTCATAAAAAAAGCGGCGTCCTTGCGTTATGCGTTTAATATGTTCAAATTTCCATACGAACTGCGTTATCTGCAATCCCGCTGGTTAAAATACCGCCAGCCCGAAATCGAAGGCATGTAACATGAACCTGAGGCCGGTCCTTAAGCGCGCTCTTCAGCCTCTCTTAAAACCAATCGTTTTTAGAATCCTGTCTGTCGAACGCACCTATACTTATCAGAACATTAAAGCGACCATCAAGCCCGGTGTTTTTCATCCGGGTTGGTTTTTCAGCACCCGATTGCTTCTCGATTTTTTGAAAAACTTTTCGCTTCAAAACAAATCCTTTCTGGAACCGGGCGCCGGAAGCGGTTTGATATCGGTTTATGCTGCGCAAAAAGGCGCCCGCGTCACAGCCCTGGACATCAGTCAAGCCGCAGTGCAAAGCATTCGTTTGAATGCGGCTCAAAATCATGTAGCGGTTAACGTAATTGAATCCGACCTCTTTCAAAACCTGCCGGCGCAACGGTTTGATTATATTATCATCAATCCGCCTTATTATAAAGATGATCCCAAAGACGAACGGGAATTTGCCTGGTATTGCGGCGCACATCTTGAATTTTTTTATGGGCTGTTCCGGCAATTATCTTCTTATACACATGAGAATTCCTGCGTCTACATGGTCCTTTCGGATGAATGCGATATAACCGGAATTATGCAATTGGCCCGGCAGTACGGTTTCACGCTTATAAAAGTATTTGAAAAGCAGTTGTGGTGGGAAAAGAATTTCATTTACGCTATTCGAACGATCGACCCTCACGAACAAGAGCATAAGTCCTAAAAACGCTTCTTCCCGCTATGGAAAGCAGCTCCCTCACACTATTAGGCCATCTCAGCATCGAACCGACCTAATGAGGAACAGTCTTATTTCAGAGGAACACCCGGCGCCCTTCTTTTTTACCACCTGTAACCGATCGACGCTTCTGCAATATTGGCGCTGTAATCATTGAAGTGATTGCGGTTTTCTTCGTAATCGATATACCTGTAATTGATACGTACAAGATAATTTTCGGGTAACCGTATTTCCGAAAACAGTTGCAACTGCACACGCGAAAGCGGCCAGGTTTCCTGATTGTCGTGATAAAGCACATGACTGCCCACCTTCAGACGCCTGTTTAACCGCAACTTCAATTGTCCGTCAAACAAATGGGTTACTCCTTCGAAACGTATGGGAAATAAAAATTCATCTCCGCCGCCAAAGCCCACGGTAACAACATTTTGATCGATCTCCTGCCGAATATCCTGTAAATTATAACCGACGTAGCCCTGCAAGCGCTCTTGTTGATAATTAAGCCGTAATGCGTACCGGTTTTGATCGGAGGTCCAGCCGCTTTCCGTATTTTCGATGCGATTAAGCATATAAAGCGCCGTGAGATAAAAAGGATCGTTCACGCGATACCGCACCGATGACCGGAGACGGGTAAAATCGGAAGGCGATGTTAAAGTGAAGGGATTATCAAACGTACCGAATTTATAATCAACGTCGATGCTCAAAGCGTTTAGCGGTTTCCAACGCGCGTGGCCAAACAGCCCTATTCGGTTGGTTTCCGGGAGCTCCTCGCTCGCGCTTTCTTCTTCCGATTTATGGGAATTTGTCACCTGCCGGGTTTCATATTGAGCACCGGCTGAAACCGTTAGATCGGCCGGGAAATGGTAACGTATGCCGCCATCGAAGCCGGTATTGCTGTAATCCCATTCGGTCATCTCGTGCATATCAGCGACAAAGCTCTCGCCTTCCTGGTCGAACCGGCGATATCGGAACGCACCGGTTAACGTTAATCGCTCCGTCAATACGTAGGAAGCATCCAGGTCGTACATTTGAATGTCACGATTGGCGTTGCCGTCGCCTGAAATATTGGTTCCAAGTGCGGTAGAATCATAATTAATACCGCTGGCCGATTCCGAATAATCAAACTGCATATCCAATATATTGTAATTAGCCGCAGCGCGTAGAGTCAGTTTCTCAACCGGACGGCTCACCATGCGCACCGTTGTGCTATAACTGTCAAATTCATAGGGGTTATTCAGGACATAATTACTTAGCTGCGTGAAATCATCGCTATCTTCACCCCCTGAGAAGCCTGGCAGAAATCGGTGTGTATCGTTTTCGTAATCTTTGATGTTCTCCTCTAACACGATGGTGGTGTTATCAAAGGCATACTGCAGAGCGATTCGGTAGGTGTTATTTCTCTCCGATACGGGCTGATCCAACTCGAATTCATCGCGGGCAATATCCTGAGGAAGTGTGCTCTCGCCTTCCTTGACAAAGCGCTCGAAACCTAAATTTAGACGTACATCGCTGTTCAGCCATAATTCCAAATCAGCGTTATCAATAACGCGATCAAAATTAAAGGTACGGAAATCGCCGGCCGCCGCCAGACCGCCTTCGGCTAAGCCGGACGGCAGAATCGTATCGTGATAGTAATAAGCCGCCTTTCGTCGCTGGTACTTGAAACTATAAGACCCGAATTTTGCCGTTCGGAAAGACAAGGTCTCAAAAGGATCTCCTCCGAAATTATGGAGGGATAAGTCCATCTGATCCGAAAGTGTTGCCAATTTACCGGTCGGTTCAAAATAGAAATTAAGCTCAAACAGACGCGGGCCGCGCTCTAAATTGAAGTGTTGAAGGTATTTATGTTCGACGCCGCTAATATCCACATAACGGTAACCGCTGAGAAAATTACCTGAAAAGTTTTCCTGGGCGACGGCTATTTTAAGGATAAATATTAAAGAAACGCTTATGAGAAGCTTTGTATTGATATTTATCATGATGTATTCCCCCCTCTTCGGTTATTTCAGGAAACTGGGCGAAAGGTTCGAGCCATGGACGGTTGTGTGGCAATTGGTACAAAGCGTCTCTGTGGTGAATCGTGTGTGAAATCCCGGAACAGCTCCATGGCAGCTGTAACAAAGATTGGCTTCGCTCTGAAACTTAATCATATGTCGGTTTGGCGATCCGTGGGGATCGTGGCAGGATACACAGCCTTCGATTTGGCTGGCGCCGTGCTCGAACATGAAAGGCCCCTGTTTATCGCTATGGCATTTAAAACAGGTTTCGTCACTGAAACCGGCCAGACGCTGCGTACTCTGAGGTTGGTGCGGATCATGACAACTGGAACATTGCAGTATACCTTCATGCAGACGATGGCTCTCGTTCATGGAAAATTTAGCCTGAATGTCGCCGTGGCAGTCGCTGCATATAGCTGTTTCGCTATCGCTCAGGAGGGCCTCACTCGTTTGATTGCCATGGATAGTGTGGCAACTCATACAATCCATTCCCGATTGGGCATGGGGGCTGGCGTTAAATTGCGGATGGGCGTTGCTGTGGCATGTCTGGCAGCGCTCAATACTGGCCTGACTTGTTTTTGCCGTTGTGAAAGTGAATATATTGCCCTTTCCGCCTCCTTCGTTCAGATGTGTGGAAGGATCTCCATGACAACTGGCGCATACGAACGCTTCGGAAGATGAACCTCCGATATTTAAACGTTCAATGGCTATGTGGGGATTGTTCCGAAAATCATTGACGACGCCTTCATGACAGGTAGCGCACTGCTCTGCCGTGAATTCGCCCGGCGGGGGAGCATTTTTGGAGCTGGCTAAGCCCGATGCGAATAAAGAAACAAGAATAGCGGTGGATAGAACAAATAAAAGGATCGAAAAAAGCCGGTGAAATCTATATAAAAATGGCATCACATATCCTCCGTTATGATTACAAGGGAGTTTTAAAGTGTATGCACGAATAAACTGGTCGATATAGTGTCATATCATTAAAGCTTGGATGGATTTTTATACAAAATTAAAAACATCACGAATTTTTCAATTATTCCAAAAAAAACAGATTTGTTTCTAATCGTTTAAAAATCATATGGATAGGGCTTCCAATTCAGTGTTGTAGTGGTAAATCAATTTTCATTATATTTTGATTTTGATAACTGCCTGAAGTGTTTGGTTCATGACTTTAGTAAACGAGTGTGGAGATAGCCGGGTTGAATCATCGCTTTTTGTTGATTTTCTGGATTGGGCTTCCAATATTGCAGTTCGCTTCAGGTGCTTCTAAGATTTTAGCGGATGATCAAGAGAGAGAGAATTTTTTATATAGAGCCGGGGCGATTGTACGCGGCGACGCCACGCGCAAAACCGTGGCGCTCATTTTTTCGGGCGACCGATACGCCGACGGCGGTAATCATATCCTGCGGGTATTGAAAGATACCCGCGTGCACGCCAGCTTCTTTTTTACAGGTAACTTCTATCGTAATCCGGATTACAGTCCTTTAATTCGAAAACTGATTACAGGCGGACATTATCTTGGCGCCCATTCCGACCGGCATCTTCTTTACTGTTCGTGGCAAAAACGCGACAGTCTTTTACTAAGCCAGTCTCAATTTAACAACGATCTAAAGGCAAATTACCAGGCTATGAAAACATTTGGTATCTCACCGGAACAAGCCTCCTATTATCTTCCGCCTTATGAGTGGTATAACGACACTATTGCCGCCCGGACCAAAGCACTCGGACTCACATTGATCAACTTTACGGGCGGGACGTGTTCAAATGCGGATTACACCACACCGAACATGGGCGAACGTTATATTTCGAGTCGGGAAATCCTTGAATACGAACAAAGCCATAAGGATGGTTTGAACAGTTTTTTACTTTTAATGCATGTTGGTACGCATCCCGATCGCAGGGATAAATTATATCACTTGCTTGAACCGCTCATACTTCGGCTACGTGAGCGGGGATACCGGTTTGAGCGCGTGGATCGTTTATTAAAATATTGCCGATAGGTCGCCATTCAAGGCGACCAACTGTCCGATCGCATATAAGATAACGAAGAAAAAAACATCGTCTCAACCAGCCCGGTAACGGTTGAGACGATGTGAGATGTTATCGATCCAATTGCTTCCAGCCCCGGGACAAAGCGGGTACATTCGCAGGAGAAGGAATACGCAGGCGAGCCGCCACGCCTCCGTGATCCGACGGCCATAAACCGGAAGCCGTTCGATTAAATGATTCATCGCCCACGACAATGGCGTGCACCCACAGCGGAAGCCTGGAATCTTCATAACGGACATAAATATGATCGATACGTTCGTAAAAATCGGCGTCTTCATTTCGCAAATCAGCATCATGCCCATACGTAAAACCTTCGGGATTATCGTTGAGCATATTCTCGGGCCAAATATCCGTAAAGTCATTGGAACGAATGTAGGTATAGACGGCTCCTTCCGGCGCCGGGCTGTTAAAATCGCCCACCATGATCACCGGAAGCTTCTCGCCCTGTAGGGACGCCAACAGTTCCTGAGCCTGCGCCATACGAATAGGTTCGGCAAATGCTTCCAAATGCGTGTTCACAAAACGGTAAGATCGTTTAGCCACTTTAGCGTTAACCGCCGTATATCCGCGAAGTATTTCCACATCGAGGTCGGGAATAACCAGGTTATGCTTATAATTTTTGGCCGTAACATCCGAAACGTCAATCGATTCCTTCACCAGGATCACATCAAAATCGGTCACCCGGATGTCATCGAACGTCATGGGATCGGTTCCTGTAAGCATTGGCAATTCGATATCCGCATTCTGAACTTGAGCCGCCATCTTATAATTGAGATCAAAGGCTTCCATCACCTGCATCAAAATATCAAGATAGTTCATGAAAACCTTTTCCGCCGGCGTTTCACCACCGATAATGGCGTCTCCCGGCGACTGTAAACGGATTAGCGAAACCTCCTGCAAGCCCACCAGATCGGGTTTGGTAAGGGCAATTTCCCGCACCAGCGATACAGCCCGCTCCGGAAAATTCGTGGCCAGAAGTTGTTGAAACGCTTGCGCCGCTAAAACCGGTATCTCTTCAGGATTTTCTGCAGAGAGTACAGCATCCACATCGGCTCCGATATAAACATTGCGGGTCATTACCCGTACCGGCCGGTCCGCGGCCAGCGGTTTTGCCAGCCCGTCAAAGGCATGCAATTCACTTTGATTTATCTGGGTTGCTTGTTCCGATTCGGAAGCGACGGGCATTGATTGGTTACAGGAAAACACAATAATCGAAATGGATAACAGAAATATTGATTTTATGAACAGCACGGCATATCTCCTTTGATGTATTAAACATGACATATGTTAATGGAATCCTTTAATTTCAAAACCCCCTTTCATTTTAGTTCAACATACGGAAGCGGTTTTTATTGGATAATATCGCTAGCACTACGAAATCCTGTTCAAGTGCAATACCTTCAGGTTACGACGTGCGCGCTATAATATGGGACGGTCGTTGGTTGTTAGTTTAAAAAAGGCGCGGCTTTAATTTCCTGAACCGGATATTAATAAAACTACATGGGTATTTTTGGCAATGCAAACACGCAATGCTTTTTTTTATCGCCTGGTTGTTATATTATGTCAGATACATCGAAAATGGTCCGATATAGCCATCGGATAATTTAATCTACGGAACAAATATGTTTAATAAATTTGCAATTTGACAATGGTGTTTGAGATTACTATTTTAAGACCGTTCGGTCTTAATCAAATAATAAACGTCGACTAAAGGTATGAGTAAAGGCGAAATCACGAGGGAGCATATCATTATTCAAGCCGCCGAACTGTTTAACAGTCGCGGATTTGCGGGTGCTCCGCTATCGGAACTGATGGAAATAACCGGTTTAAAAAAGGGCGGCATCTACAACCATTTTAACAGTAAAGAAGAGATTTTGATCGAAGCCTTCCGGTATTCGGTTAAACGATTAATGCTTAAGCTCGAGGCGGTTACCGCACCCCATAAAAGCCCCAGAGCGATGCTTAAAGCCATCATAGAATTTTACCGCGATTATCCCCTAAATCCGGTGATCAAAGGCGGCTGTCCTATATTGAATTCCATCGTGGATTCCGATAATACCAACCCGGCGCTCAAAAAACATGTGCACACCGCAATCGATGAATTGATTCGCAGGTTAAAGCTTCTGGTAACAAACGCCATTCGAAAAGGTGAATTCAAAGCGGATACGGACCCGGAAAAAACAGCGATGCTTATTTTTACTACGATTGAAGGAGGCGTTGCATTAACCCGCGCTTATGAAGATAATCGTTACATGGAAACCATAATCGATTACTTGCACCAATACATTGATCAGACATTATCCCAATAATTTTTTTGTCCATTTAGAGACCATTCGGTCTTTTTATGAATTAATACTACTGCAACGCTTTTTGAAATTATGAAGAAGATAGATAATCGGTTTGAACGAAATTGATGAATTGAAACGAAGGGGGGAACTCATGATACAGCGACTAATAGCGCTCTTATTCAGTATTACGGAGCGTTTTCTGCCGCCATTGTCCGCTAAGCTGGCGGCCTTCATTTTCTTCAACCCGCTCAAACGGAGTGCGTCGAACAACTGGCCGAAACAACTAAATGAAATTGCGACTCGACGTATCCGTTTACAGAATCTGCCCTATTATCATAATCCGGCAGGCGACTATACTTTGTATAGCGTTGGAGCGGGGCCCGTCGTTTTATTGGTTCACGGTTGGGGCGGCAACGGAGTGCAATTCAGGGCTTTTGTGAAACCGCTCCTGCGCGCCGGTTATCGTGTCATTGCTTTTGATGCTTTTGCACACGGGCAATCGTCGGGTAAACGTACCAATCTGATGGAATTTGCAGCGATCATTGAGGATATCGAAAAACGAAGCGGTGAGCTTCGGGCCATCATTGGGCATTCTGTGGGCGGCATGGCTGCCGCAGTGGCCGTGCAAAACGGTGTGCGCACAAATAAACTGATCACCATTAATACGCCGGCCTCGATCCATTATATCTTCGAGCTTTTCGCCGCCCAACTGAATGTATCGAAGCGGTCGATGGCAAGTCTTACCCGCCGGATCGAAACGATCACCCGCACGCCAATTCACCATTTTTCCGCAGAAAAACTTTTCGCCAATATCAAAACGCCGGGTCTCATTATCCATGATATAGAAGATAAAGAAATTGCGGTGGATCAGGCGCAGGTAATGCATCGTTCGTGGACCAACAGCAGATTAACAACTACGAAAGGGTTGGGTCACCGACGCATTCTTCACGATCGAAAGACCATCTATCATGCTATCAATTTTCTGGGATTACCCGTTAAACAGGCAAACAACAAAGCCATATATGCTCAATAATATGCTCGTATCGTTCATATATTTCAACACTTATTCATTGAATTATAACAGGGGGATTAATCATGAAGAACCGACTATTTTTAATGTATGGTATTTTTAATTATATGATGGTCTTGATTCTTTTTGTGTACCTGATCGGGTTTGTCTCCGATTTCCTGGTTCCCAAAACCATCAATTCCGGTAAAGCCGGCGCGCTTTTACCGTCTCTGGCTGTTAATTTTAGCCTAATCACTCTTTTCGGCCTCCAGCACAGTTTGATGGCGCGCCCCGCCTTTAAGAGGTGGTGGAAACGCATTATTCCGCCGCCCATCGAACGCAGCACTTATCTGCTGTTTACCTTCGCGGCTCTTGTTTTATTGGTTTGGCAGTGGCAACCCCTACCGCAAAAGGTATGGACCGTTTCTAATATCTACATGCAAACAATTCTTTGGACACTCAACGCTGTGGGCTGGATTATCGTTTATACCTCCACCCGATTAATAGACAGCACCCATTTCTTTGGTTTGAGTCAGGTGAAACGTTATTTTAACAATGAACGGCAAAAAAGCCCCTCATTCCAAACGCCGGGATTTTACCGCTATACCCGACATCCCATGATGTTCGGTTTTTTAATTGTATTTTGGATAACACCGCAGATGAGCGTCGGACGCTTGTTTTTTGTAATTTCTATGACCGTTTACATTTTAATCGGTGTTTATTTCGAAGAGAAAGATTTAATCCGACACTTTGGTGATCGCTATAAAACTTACCGCAGCCAGGTATCAAAACTTATTCCGATCTTTAATGCCGGCGGCGATACGCCGGAGTATTCCAATCGCACTTAAAATCCTATCGCCTAAACAAAAATCGTCATCCAAACAAATGAATCCAACATAAAGGAGGTTATCCTATGGGTAAGCAAGCCAAACAAACTGTTATGAATAATGATGGCAACCATTATCGCAAGGAAAACATAAATGTGGCGCAGCGGCAGGATCCTTTGCGACGACGCTATAAAGAAAAGCCGGAAGAAGCAATGGTAACCGACTGGGCGAAAACGACAGGTAATTCGGTTGAAGATGCCTTTCACGGACGCATCGATCTGGGTCAATCCTCGGGCGGCGCCGATTTAGCTGACATGCCAGAGTCCGTTAAACCTGAACATTTTCACTACGGCGTCGGCTTGTCGACGGGCATTCACCGCGCCATCGGCGGCGACCACGACCTGCCCAATCCCGGCAATCTGTTGGCGGCAGCGCTAGCCTCCTGCTTCGATTCAACCTTACGTATGATTTCCAATCGCCTTGGGATAGAACTGGAATCGCTGCAAGTTACCGCCTCAGCAACCGCTGATACCCGTGGAACGTTGCTTGTCGAACACGATGTACCGGTACCTTTTCAGAACATGACGCTTGATGTCCGAATGAAAGCCGTCGAAGGCACCGATCCTCAGCAATTGCAAAAATTGTTTGCAGCAGCGGAATACAGCTGCGTCAATTTACAAACCTTACGTTCGGGCGTACCGGTGACAATCAGCCGCCATATCGATGATAACGAATGATACGATGATGAATGGAGAGAATCGTCGTGTCTGCGGTTCTCTCCTTTACTTGGCAAAGCATCGAAAGTACGGAAATATTATTTGATTGGTTTACCGTTATGCACCGTGGAATTTGCTCCCGTTCTGCGTTACCACGACCGATGGCCCGGTAATTTAAATCAAAGGTTTTATACGAAATCTGCAGAAGGGATTCGTAAACAGAGGAACCGAAAAGCGTTTATACTCATAGAAACAAACGTATACACGTTGCGACAGGTGGATTTAGCAAGAACCCAATCATAAGGAGGTAACGATGGAATATCAAACGGTTGTACTGGTAACCGGCGCCAGTCGCGGTATCGGACGCGCTATCGCACTTAAATACGCCAAAGAAGGCGCATCGCTCGCCCTGACAGCGCGAGACCGAAAGGCGCTCGATGAAACCGCGTCTATGATCCGTAATGACGGCGGCAAAGATCCCTTGCTGCTACCGGCCGATTTACAGGATGTGGATCAAATTTCGGGCATCGTCGAACAGGTAATGAAAACATTTAACCACATCAATGTGCTGGTTAATAACGCGGGGATCGGGCATTTAAAACCATTCCTGGAATTAACGATTGACGAATTTCAGCAGATGATGGATATCAATATGCGCGCCGTATTTGCGCTGACCCAAAACGTCATTCCGCATATGATCGAACAAAATTCGGGAACGGTCATCAATATAGCTTCGTTGGCGGGTAAAAACGGTTTTAAGAGCGGCACGGGTTATGCCGCCAGCAAGTGGGCGCTAAGAGGATTTGCTCAGTGTTTGATGCCGGAAGTCCGTGAACACAATATTCGTGTTGTGACTATTTTCCCGGGCTCGGTCTACACGGAATTCGGTAGCGGCGGCCCGCACCCAACCGGAACGCCGCCAAAAAACCGCATGTTGCCGGAAGACGTGGCCGAGACCGCCTATATGGCATTTGCGATGCCCGATCGCACCATGATCAGTGAAATTGATATGCGCCCCAGCAATCCGAAAAGATAATGACGATTCAATTGCAGAGGCGTTGCGCTGAAACGCCTCTGCATAAATCAATTTGTTTCGCCATCGCACCATGGATTGGTAAAGAACTGAAGGCCGACTTAACCAGGGAAGAGGGAAATTACCCGTTTTAACCTGAACACGGATTAACATTTTTGTTTGACCTTTCCTTCTTTTTTTTTATTGTTACATGCACCTCGTCGTAACGGATTATATTTAATCTTGATTTTAATATCTGATAATTATAAACTTACAGGTATTAACACGAACAAACAGAACGTCATAAATCATGGCAGGTACGGATTGGGATGCATCGTAATTACTATCTATTCAGGGAACAGGTCGCGGAAATAAAGCCGGAAGTGATTCATCAACCCATCCGCTCCATTTTTACCTACCGCAAAAACGAACTGGCGTTGGCGATTGGCGATGACCGGTTTTTGAAAGTGTGTATGGCTCCGCATCTTCCCTATCTGCTCCTCGATAAAAGCCACAATACCAGAGCGCCGAAATTTCACATGTTTGAATACCTCTTTGATCTGGAGATCCAGGATATTTATATCCGAGGATTTGATAAATGCGTGCACATTAAACTAAAAGATTATATCATCGAAGCAGTCTTCTATGGTAAGCAGCCCAATGTGTTTATTAAAAATCTAAATCAGGATGTACTGGACCGGTTTAAAGAGTCAGAACAATCCTTCCCGCCTTCCGCCGAAGGGAAATTAGACCTCACCCGTTTCAGCCGCGAAGATTGGGAACACACGATTTTACGGGATCCGAACAAATCCATTGAGGGTGTGTTGATGAAACACTTCGGCGGTATCAATAAAAAAATCATCAGGGAAATTCTATTGCGCAGCGGCTTAAAAAGCGGCGATAAATTAAAAAATTGCGGAGACGATGCCCGCACTGCGCTTTTTAAAACCGTAACCGAAGTTGGAAACGCCATAGATGATGAAGGCATCTATTTATACTGGCACGGCGATCACGTACGCATGCTTACGCTTTTACCCTTTTATCATATCGAACATGAAAACGCGGAGTGGAACCGGCGTTTTTACCATTCCGTAAACCAAACCTGGAAAACGTTTGTACAGCGAACTGAAAATCAGAAACAATATGAACAACTGCGTTCCCGTTGCGAAAACGCCCTTAAAAATAGACGTGCGTATGTGCGGCGAAGCCTGTCTAAAATTGAACAATCGACCGATCTTCATCAACGTAAGGCGGATGCCGAAATGAAAGGGAATTTACTATTAACGTTTAAACAGCAAATTCCTGAAAATCAATCGAACGTGACGCTGGATAATATCTTCAGTGAATCGGATGAAAAAGTAACGATTAAATTAAATCCCAATAAAAGCATTGTTGAAAACGCAAACCAATACTTCAATAAGTTTAAGAATATCGAGCGTAAGAAGCACTCGCTGGAAATCAAAAGAAGGACGACCGAACAGGAATTATCGGATCTGGATCGACTGATGCAAACGTTTAAAAACCTCACGGACCTTAAAAGTTTGAAGAAATTCCATGATCAATTGGTGGAAATGCATCTGATACAGGATAACGAAACGGAAGACGGCAAAAACGCCAGGGCTTCGATGCAGTATATTTTCCATCACTTCATCCTGGATAACGAGTGGCATGTATACGTCGGCAAAAACGCCTCGAACAATGAATTGCTGACATTTAAATTTGCAAATAAGTGGGATGTGTGGTTGCACGCACAGAGTGTGACCGGCTCCCATGTAATTATCAGACTACCCAAACGCGACCGGCAACCGCCGCGCAGTGTGATAAAACAGGCTGCCGAAATCGCGGCCGCCTACAGTAAAGCCAAACATTCTTCAACGGTGCCGGTTATCTATACGGAAGCGCGTTACGTACAACGCATACGTAAAGCCCCTGTGGGTACGGTAAAAGTTCAAAGAGAAAACGTTATATTCGTGGAACCCTTGCGAATTCACTAAAAACAAGCAAAGTAGGTGTATGGTGCGATCTATACTTTTCTTGATCATCGTTATCCCTTTATTACTGCGACCGGCAGCAGCCAAGCAACAGCCGCAACCGGACGATTATTTCAACTTTTTGCAACAAACCTATTTTGAAAACACGCGGGACTCCCTGAATACATTTCTAACGCGTGAGCTTTCCATTTTTCAGCAACGTTTCCCCAATTACAGGCAATTGGATCAAATTTTGTGGATGTTGGCTGAACTGGAACGGCGCCAGGGACGCCCTATCTCAGCTCTATTCGATTACTTGAAAATCGAATATATCAGTCCACGCTCCAAACTGAAAGGACAGGTGGATGAACGTATCAAAGGCATTTTAAATGAAAATCAAACCCTCAGTCAATTACAACAAGAAGCCATTATGCAATTGATTGAGCGTGATCTCAACTTTGGCGACCGTCCCGAGGCCTGCTTTCAGTATCTAACCTTTTTGCTATCGATCAATGAATCCGGTTTTTCAAATCGCATTCTCGCTGAGATCGATCTCTATCAGCGCATGTTTCCGGGCGTCCATGATAAAGACGACATCCTCTGTTTCTGGCAGGGCCGGTTGCATGAAAGGTTGCATCAGCCTTTTAGCGCTGCGGGTTATTATACAAAATTGATTTCGCTTTATCCGGAATCCGATATGTTTATGCAAGCCACGTTCCGTAAAGCGATGTTGAACTATAAAGAAATCGGACGCATACAAGAAGCGGTTGAAGCATTTATCATCGTTATTAATTCTGCGGAGAATCCCAAGCTTGCCGGTTCCGCCCAGTTCTATCTGGCTGAAATCTATCGCGAGCCTCTGAATAAACTTGAAGAAGCCCTCAATAACTACCGTCTGTTCGTGGAAGCCTTTCCGAATCACCGATACTATGGCAGGGCGCTCCGACACATTGCTGGTATTGCCCGGCAATTGAATCGCCACGAAGAAGCAATAACCGCTTATATGCAATTTTTTGAGCATGCTCCGCACGATACCTTTGCGGCCGAGGCCATACGAACGATAGCGGACATTTATATCGAACAGTTTAATAATTATGAGCGGGCCGCCGAAGTGTTAAAGGTTTTTGTCGCCCATAATAAATCACATCCCCGCGCTCCTCAATTTATATATGACGCCGCGCGTTATTATATGGAAAATCTTGATAATCGCAGCCGCTCACGGGCATTATGCGATACGATAATTGCTTACTATCCCGAAAGTAAGTGGGCCGAAAGAGCAAAATCCCTGAAAAAGAAGTAGCGTTAATTGCCGTAAAGTTCAGGCAACTGCAAATGAAATGAGATGCGATGGATGTCGCCAAGCTCACTTTCATAAGCCGTGAATGAATAATCGAACCTCATCTTCGGTATTTGCAAACCGATACCGGTGTTAAAACGATTCAAATCATCCATCCCGAACCGTAAAGCTAATGTATTTTTGTAAGAAATTTCCATGCCCCAAAAACTGTCTAAGCTAAGGGAACCCAGATGATACTGGCTGGCATAAGCGCGATTTTCATTCAGGATATTAAAATCCATTGCGGGTTTAATCCGGAGAGGAACGGCAGGTACCTGAAAGATATATGCCAATCCCAAGCGCACGGACGGCGCAATCAGTTCGGTTTCTCCACTGCTCCAACTCATCAAAGTACTGGTAATGTCGCGCAGCATTAAGCCGCTGTGTAAGTTTCGCCAGATATTGTACTGAAACCCCACATCAAATCCGATTCCCATCGCGGATTCGATGTTATAATCACGGTAAATCACTTTGGCGCTGGCGCCATAATGTAAACGTTCATTATAGGCTTTGGCATAGCTGAGGTAAACCACATAATCGCCGGTATTGAACGTACGAATTTTGGAATAATCGAGTGAATAATCGCCCTCCTGCTGACCATCAGCTATAACCTTTGCCTGTCGGCTGTCTTTGATGCCGTTTACTGTCAGATAGGTTACCGAAAGAGCCAGCGCCGACCGGTCCTCCATCGGATGGGATACGGCCAGATAGTTATGTTGAATGCTGCTTATAAATTGTTTGCTGTGCATAAACGACATTTGAAAACCGCGGGCTTTAACCAAACCCGCCGGATTCCAGTAACCGGAAGTTACATCCGATGTTAAAGCTGTATACGCCCCTGCCATCCCGAGTGCACTGCTTCCGACGCCGAGATTCATGAATTCGCCTGCGTATTTCTTAAAAGAAGCGCTGTGGAGGTGGGTACCCCACACAAAAATGATTAACAGAAGCGAAACGATGCGTGTGTTCATATCTATTGATACCTTCGCTTAAATGGTTAACTCGTACCGGTTATAGCGGCAAATTAGGATTTATACCACCATAAACAGATATCCGCTTATCACCGGTACGAGTATATTATCATCCAAGCCCAACGGTAAAAATTCAATAATTGCCGCCGCCAGAGCAACGAACAGGCCTGCCCAGGAATAATCCGTTAAGACCAGTACAATGGCGGAAGCGGTTAAATAAAAAGCCAACGCACCTTCGATGGTTTTCCCCATCCATTGATCGGAGCCCAGCCGGCGGCCGGCAATCGCAGCAGCAGGATCGGCCAGTGTTAAAAAAAGCGCAGCCGGAATAGCCGCCGTCTTCGGGTAGAGTATAACGACCAAAGCCAAACCCGTAAACAAATAAGTCGCTCCGGTTATTTTTCTCCGTTGCTCCCCTTCCCTTAACAGTTTGGAAAATACTTTTAAAAAATAGCGTTCTGCAAGGGAAAAATGCATCCGTAAAAGTTCCGCGAGCCAAAAACCGATTGCTATGAAAACACAGATAAATCGGATTTGTTCCTCGTCAAGCAACCATAAATAAGCCAGTGGTAAAATTGTTGTGGAAAGATGAATGGACTTGCGTTGTAGTTCGTATCGCAGGGTCACTACGCTTCCTTTACCGCGTTTTGAGCAATCCGTTTTAAAGAACGTGTGGCCTCGCCAATGGAAGGCGCTGAAAAGATAGCGTTGCCCGCCACCAAAACATCCGCGCCCGCTTCCACTACAGAAGGCGCTGTTTTTAAATTCAACCCGCCATCCACTTCCAAAAGACAGTTTGGATTCTGCTCCGCAAGCATAAATCGCAAACTCCGGATTTTATTCAGAGAATATGAGATGAATTTCTGTCCGCCAAAACCCGGATTGACGCTCATGATCAGGATCAGATCAAGTTTATTTAAAATCGGCTCCAGCGTGTGCACCGGTGTAGCCGGATTGATTGATACGCCGGCTTTACATCCGTTTTCATGAATTGCTTGAACGGTGCGATCCAAATGCGGGCATGCTTCCTGATGCACCGTAATAATCGCAGCGCCGGCTTCGGCAAATTCCCTTATGAAATGATCCGGATTTTGCACCATAAGGTGCACGTCCAATGGCAAAGAGGTGACTCGCTTCAGGGCTTGTACCATGAACGGCCCGAAAGTCAAATTGGGCACAAAACGTCCGTCCATGACATCCACATGGATGAAGTCTGCGCCGTTCTCTTCAACAGCCTTTACCTGCGATTGTAAGTCCAACACATCGGCGGATAATATGGAAGGCGCCAGGTAACCCATTAATTTCAATCCTCTCCCTCTATTTGACCTACCTTACTGACGGTAAGCCGAACCGGTTTTTCGATTTCCAGCGGCGCTCCGGCCGGTATATTTTGTTTTAATACCGTTTCGGGCAGCATGTTTTCTTTCTCTCGATATTCGATTTCTACATTGCTGATACCCAGCGCTTCGAGCTTTTTCTTGGCGACGCCCAGACTTTGCCCCACCAGGTTCGGAAATTCCTGTTTCTGAGACATCTGACCAAGGCTGATGGTTATATCAATCTCTTTGCCCTGTTTAACGGTTTGGCCCGGCGGGAAAGATTGATTGATGACCACCCCCTCCAGCGCAAGATCGGAATATTCATAATACTTTGAGCCCAGTTCGAGTCCGTTGTTTTTTAAAATCAGCTCCGCTTCCCTCGGTGATTTTGAAAATAAATTGGGCATGACAATCGGTTTTTCGCCGATGCTCACCGTCAGATACACATTACGCCCCTTCTTAACCTCGGAATAGGCAAATGGCATTTGTTCAACCACAAGACCTTTGGCATAATGAGAATCGTAAACCGAATCCGCAATAATCACATCAAAGCCTTTGTTCTCTAATACATTTTTAGCGTCTTCCAGCGGTAATTCTACAACATCGGGCAACGGCATCGAATCGCCCAGCCTGACATAAGTCGGCATGACGATTTTATCCATTAAAAGAACAAACAAAATAAAAATTACGAAGATAATAATGATTTTAAACCAACGTGTTTGTACAAACCTGCGACGAAACATTTCAGAAACATTCATTGAGCACGATTCCCGGAATAAGATTCTATTCGTTAGCCTGCATTTTTACTTTCGACCAGAATGGTTACAGGACCATAATTGGTTAACCGGATATCCATCATTGCGCCGAATTGGCCCGTTTCCACGCGAACTCCGTATTCTTGTAACGCTTCTACAAACCGTTCATAAAAAGGTTCACCCTTGTCGGGAGAGGCGGCGTTTATAAAACTCGGCCGCCTTCCCTTGCGCGTATCGGCCATCAAGGTGAATTGTGAAATGGCAAGAATTTCACCGCCGATATCCAGTAATGAGCGATTCATCTTACCCTGATCATCTTCAAAGACGCGGAGGTTTACACACTTGTTGGCCATATATTTGATGTCATCTTCATTGTCTTCTCCGGCGACGCCGATGAATAATAATAATCCGCGACCGATATGTCCTACAATTTCAGCATCGATTTTAACCGACGCTTCACTGACGCGCTGTAACAAGACCCTCATATTCAGGCTTTCACCTTCACTTTAATGTTTTCAAGACCGAGCATATTCGATAGCTCCTGTAATGTGCGGCGCGTTAATGCGAGCTCGATTCCGGTGGATCGAAAATGAAAAGCGCCTTCCCCGTTCATATTCAATTGCACATATACCTTGCTTTTACCCGGGCTCGATTTAAGCGTGAGCTTTAAATGATGTAAATCTTCACTTGAAAACGTTTGTCGTTTTATCGATAACAAAATTGATTCCGTCAAGGCTTCCGGAGCTTCATCCAATGGCATGATCTGTTCTCCGATCACCTTAATGATACTTTCATCCAGCGCCGAGTTGAGTTTGCCCTTTATATAGACCATGGCGTCGGTTTGTAAATAAGGTTCAAACTGTGGAAATACGGAGCCAAAAATCACCGCTTCGTAGGTGCGGTCAAAGTCCTCTATTTTAACAAAAGCCATCTTCTGATTTTTTTTATCATGAATCACGCGCATCTCGTTAATTTTTCCGCCGATCGCTATCTTCTTCGGAATATTCAGGCCTTCTGTCTCACCGTCTTTAACTTTCAAAATATAAGGCGTTAAATCCGTTGTGTACAATTCAATAATGGAGCGGTATGAATCGAGCGGATGGCCCGAAAAGTAAAACCCGAGCAACTCTTTTTCCTTTTTTAATTTATCCGTTACAGGCCAATCCGGTACTTGCGGCAACGGTGGGTATGAGAGTAATTCCTGATCCGGGGTCTCTTCAACCTGAAGGTCAAATAAGTTACGTTGATTGATATTTTTGTTCTTGCTACCCTGTATGTTTTGGGCAAACTCCAGCGCCTGCTCGATGGCATTAAACTTTTGGGCACGGCTTCCTTCCAGCGAATCCAGGGCGCCCGCCTGAATGAGGCTTTCCAGCACTTTTTTATTGACTAACCTCAAATCCACGTTCTGTAACATTTCATAAATCGTTCCGAAGCGTCCCTCGTTTTCACGGGCTTCTACTATAGAATGGATCGCTCCTGTACCGACATTTTTAATGGCGGCCATACCGAAAGCAATTTCATCATCAGCGATTGGCAGAAAATGGGCGTGGCTGTAATTCACATCCGGGGCCTTGATTTTAATGCCAAGTTTTTTGCACTCATCCATCAGGATCATAACACGATCGCTATCTTTGACTTCGCTCGTGAGATTCGCAGCCATGAATTCCGCCGGAAAGTGCGCCTTCAGGTAGGCCGTTTGGTAAGCGATAATGGCATAGGCAGCGGAATGGGATTTATTGAAACCGTACTCGGCAAATTTATCGATTAACTCCGCGATTTTAAATGCGGTCTGCCGCTTAATTCCGTTTTTAATACAACCCTCGATAAATGCCTCATTGTGGGCCACCATCTCTTCTTTCTTTTTCTTGCTCATGGCTTTACGCATCAAATCAGCATCGGCGAGCCGGAAACCGGCCAGTTCCGAAGCAATCCGCATTACCTGTTCCTGATAGACGATAATTCCATACGTTTCTTTAAGGATGGGCTCCAGCGCGGGATGCGGATAATCGATTTTTTTGCGGCCGTATTTGCGGTCGATAAAATCATCGATCATATTCATGGGGCCGGGCCTGTAAAGGGCATTCATGGCAATAAGATCTTCGATGCGGGATGGTTTAAGCTTGCGCAGGTACTCCTGCATACCCGAACTTTCAAATTGGAACACGCCCACGGTAAGTCCTTCGCCAAACAGATGGTACGTCGCCTCGTCATCGAAGGAAAGGTTTTCCACGGAAAAATTCGGATCCCTTCGCTCACGTATGAGATTTTCGGTTTTTTTGATTACCGTAAGATTGCGCAGACCCAGAAAATCCATCTTAAGCAATCCGATGGCTTCACTCCAATCCATTGTCCATTGCGTTGTGATCTCTTTATCGGAATTCTTGTACAGCGGAACGTAATTGATGATGTTATCCGGCGTAATGATAATACCGGCGGCATGGACCGACGTATGACGGGCGATCCCTTCCAGCGTCTGCGAATATTTGAATAACTCCCGCATTTTTACATCATCGCTTTCCGCCAGTTGTTTTAATTCATCCACATTCTGCAGCGCGGATTTGAGGTTAACGGGCTTAACGCCGCCCTTCATGGGCACTTTTTTGGCGATAGAATCGGCGGTGCTCACCGGCAGTTTAAGAACACGCGCCACATCACGGATGACGCCGCGGGAAGCCATAGTACCAAACGTAATGATTTGCGCTACATTATTTTTGCCGTATTTTTCCTTAACGTATTCGATTACTTCATCCCGGCGTTCATAACAGAAATCCACATCGATATCCGGCATGGTTACGCGGGCGGGATTCAGGAATCGTTCGAATAACAAGCCATAACGCAGCGGATCCACGTTGGTTATGCCCAGATTATAAGCGACAATACTGCCCGCCGCGGAACCGCGGCCCAATCCCACCGGAATGTCGCTTTGCCTCGCAGCATTGATAAAATCCTGGACAATCAGGAAATAGCCTGCGAAGCCCATTTTCTGAATTACCGAAAGTTCGTATTCAATGCGTTCTGCCGTGGATTTATCCATATTGGGATAGCGGCGCTTTGCCCCGCGGAAAGTGAGTCTGCGCAAATACTCGTCCGCCGAAATGTCGCCCTCCTCTTTCGGTATGGGGAATTTGGGCAAATGGCGCTGGGAAAAATCGATATTGAGATCGGTTTTTTCAGCAATTTCACTGGTCCGTTCCAAAACCTTCGGTTTATCCTTAAACAAGGCATACATCTCATCGGCGGATTTCAGATACAGGTCTTCAGTGCCATAGCGCAGACGGTTGGGATCGTCCCGGTCTTTTCCGGTCTGTAAACACAAAAGAATATCGTGCGCCTCGTGATCGCCCTTACGTAAATAGTGATTATCATTGGTGGCGATTACGGGAACGCCCATATCCTCGGCCAAATCATAAATTTGAGGGTATACAGCGGCTTCTTCCGGAATGTGATGATCCTGTATCTCGAAATAAAAATCGTCGCCGAAAATTTCAAGATATTCTTCGGCGGCTTGAACGGCTTTTTCTTTCATACCGCGGCGCAGTTTGTAGGCGATTTCCCCTTTCATACAGGCCGAGGTCGCTATGAGTCCTTCGGAATACTTGCGCAGTAATTCTTTATCTATGCGTGGTTTATAATACATTCCTTCAAGAAAGGCATAAGAACTTAACTTGATCAGATTTTTGAATCCCTGTTGATTCTTTGCCAATAAAACAAGATGATAGGAATTCGATTCGCCTTCGATAGGTTTTCGAAGGGATCGGCTACGCGGCGCCATATAAGCTTCCATGCCGATAATCGGTTTTATGCCGGCATTTCGGGCGGCGCTGTAAAATTCCAGTACGCCGAATAAATTGCCATGGTCGGTTATGGCCAGGGCATCCATATTTAATTCTTTGGCGCGCGCCACCATCTCGTTTACTTTTGCCGCACCGTCAAGAAGCGAATAATTGGTATGGTTATGTAAGTGAACAAATGACAAAGGTTGCCCGCCCCCAATCGTCTTTTTGCTTTTATAATTATATATTTTTTATTAATTTAAATATTACTGTTATAAATAGACAAATTTAAGAGTCACTCCATTCAATTGCAAAACTAAAACGATGCATGCACACCGATGCCCGCATAAAATTAGTTGACGGTTGTAAACGATTATTTTACCTTTTACCGGCTTTTGTATATGTGAGCAAGCAAACAATGAAAAGGAGAAAAGAATGGCAACGATCAAGCCTTTTAAAGGATTAAGACCGAAGCGTGACCTCGCAGAGAAAGTCGCATCACCGCCCTATGATGTGTTGAATTCCGAAGAAGCCCGTGTAATGGCTAAAGATAATCCCTACTCTTTTTTGCACATCAATAAACCCGAAATCGATTTACCTCCCGATACCGATCCTTACAGCAAAGACGTTTATCGCAAGGGAGCCGATAATCTACGTCGTTTTAAGTCCGATGGCATTTTCATTACAGATGAGAAACCCTGTTTTTATATTTACCGCCAAATCATGGGAAACCACAGCCAATACGGTCTTGTAGCGGGCGCATCGGTTGAAGAGTATCAAAAAAATATCATAAAAAAACACGAATTAACGCGGGCCGCAAAAGAGGAAGACCGTGTGAATCACGTCAATCACCTCAATGCTCAAACGGGACCGGTGTTTTTAACGTATAAGGCCGTACCCGAAATCGATCGTCTGATTGATCGAATTGCCGCAGGCGACGCTGAATATGACTTTACGGCCGACGACGGCATCCGACATACGTTATGGGTCGTTGAGGACAATGATAATATCGGGCAATTGCAAGCGCTGTTTGCAAAGATTGATTATCTTTACGTAGCCGATGGCCATCACCGGTCTGCCGCTGCAGCGCGGGTCTATGAAATGCGCAAGAAAAACAATCCCAACCACACGGGCGACGAATCGTATAATTTCTTTTTAACGGTCATTTTTCCGGATAAGCAGATGCATATAATGGATTATAATCGGGTTGTCCGCGATCTCAACGGCCTCTCTGAAGAAACGTTCATCAATACCGTTAAAGAGCGCTTTCAAATCGAAGAGATTCATGGCTCCGTTTCGAAGCCCGACGCAAAACATACCTTTGTCATGTATCTGGATAATCAATGGTTTAAGCTGGCCGCCAAAGCGGGTACGTTCGATGAAGCCGACCCTGTGGGACGTCTGGATGTTTCCATATTAATGAATAACTTACTGCAACCGATTCTCGGAATCGGCGATCCACGAAAGGACGACCGTATTGATTTTGTGGGTGGTATCCGCGGGCTGGAAGAGTTAAAAAAACGGGTTGACTCGGGCGAAATGAAGGTAGCGTTTGGTCTTTTTCCCACTTCCATCGAAGATTTGATGGCCATTGCCGACGCCAACGAAACCATGCCGCCGAAATCAACCTGGTTTGAACCGAAATTACGGAGCGGATTGGTTATTCATGAACTGGATTAAACGAATACTATTATACTTAAAAGGCTGTACATATCCCCCTACAGCCTTTTTTATTTGAGAATGGCGCGTAACAGAATCAGAAAACCTTTTTGTCCGCGTTTTAATAATTCCAGGGATTGTTTGGGCTCTTCATATTTGGGGTTGATATTGAGGGATTTCTGAAATTCGGAAATGGCTTTCAGAAAGTAGTTTCGACACTGGATCAAATGCAAAACGCCCCGTTCATTCCAGTAATCGGCGTAAGCCTCGTGCTTCCCTACTTCTTCCTGTATCTTCCGGACATAAAAATCGATTTCCTTATCGCTGAGCTCCCTGCCTCCAAACATAAATTTGAGGTAAAAATAATCGGTTATCGGGTTGAAATCGCCTTTGCCGATAAGCTGTAATTGTAAGCGATGGAGGGCCGTTCGGATCTCCGTAATTGTACCCGCTTCGAATATTTGCTTCGTCTGTTCGATGGGCGCTTGCCAGTATGAGTCTTTGTATTGCTCTAATTCCTGTAATTTTTTAAGGGAGCGCTTGAGACGCGCCGGAACGATGGCTTTTTCATCGTGACTATCGATAGCTGATAAAAAAAGCAGTATTCCCAGATTCAATTCGGCCTCAACAAAATCATCTTTTATCGACAACGCCTTCTGGAATTGGTTACGGGCTTTCTCAAATTGTTGCCCGAATGTATGAGCTACGCCTAATTCATCGAGTAAATCGGGATATTCTGGATTCATCCCGAGGGCGGCGTGTAAGATATCAACTGCATCCTGCGGCCTGTCCATTTTTAGATAACAGGCGCCAAGACCGCGATACGCTTTCACATAATCGTTTTGTAACCGGATGGCATTTTGATAGGATTGAACCGCTTCGTCGAGTAAATTTTTTGAAAGAAAAACATTGCCCAATCTGAAATGGGCCTGCGGTGATTTATTCGTTTGAATGCGGTCGTAGATAAAAAATAAAACCTCAAACTGTTCTTTTACATCATTATGAATTTCCGATGCGCGTTTGTGTAAATACTCCGGGTCAACCCGGGCGGTGGATTTTTTTCGAACGAAAATCGATGTCGATTGATTAAAAACGAGCGTATCGCTTTCGAAAACGCTGGATAGTGCCTGGTTATTTTCCAAATCCGTGGTGGTTTTAACCGAAAAATCCCTTTCGTTGATTCTAAGGGTATCTTCCAATGCAAATTCATCCAAATACAACTTCGTCTTCTTCCATGTTATTAATCCAAATGATGCACAATATAACGGTAATGTTTTTGGATTTCAATTCCATTCTCTTGCACTTAAACGGATTATGACGATTTATCGGGCTGTGTTCGGATTACAGCTTTTGTGGAGGTATTTAATCAGGTGAATTAATACAATGCCAATGAATGGGGAACAAAAACCAAATCAATTTAAATACATGTGAAATTTCCGGAAAACGGGCATGTTCAGGAAGGGGTTTGCACCGCAGGACGTAACAATGTATCGACTTTTGCTTTTAAAAGATCCACGTCAAACGGTTTGGCAATCATATCGTCTGCGTCGCGCGCCAGAGCTTTTTCTATGCTACGATCCGGCGGAAAATACACATACATGACTAAAATTTTAAGTTTAGGGTGTGTTTGTTTGAGTTTGCTAATGATTTTGATGGAGTCTTTGGTTGCAAAATCCGCTTCGATCAATAGTAGATCGATTTTGTAAAGGATAATGGAATAATCGATATACTCCATCCCCTGACGGGTTCTTACATTGTAATTGTCTTCCAAATAGAGCCGAACATTTCGGCAAAAATCCTCGTCGGGATCGATAACCAAAATATTCTTTTTACTCGTCGCACATGCTCGTTCCATGTTTTTTCTATTTGCAAACGTAATGCCACTGCGCATTACTCAGATATATGGCGACGGCAGGACATTGCGCTTTAATCGCAAAGTACTCAATATTGAATTACAGGATATTAATTTTTTTGAATTTATAAAGCAATAAGCTTTGTGTTAACCCATTGAAATATAATAAAATCAATGTAAATGAAGAGGGTAACAATTGTGGACCGCCAACCAGCGCTTCTCAGATTTAAAATTAGCATTTAACCGTTTCTTACTTTTGAGAATACGAAGTCAGTTGAGAAACGCTTAACAAAACGTGGAACGAATCGATATCAATCAAGAGAAATTATAACATCGATACGGCGGTTATGGGCGCGTCCTTCCGAGGTTTTATTGGTATCGATGGGTTCCTGATCGCCCATACCGTAATGCCCGATCTGTTCGTTTTCGATTTCCATGTTGGCCAGTAAATATTCTTTTACGGCCAGTGCACGTTTTTCGGACAACATTTTGTTGATGCGGGCGTTGCCAGTGGCGTCGGTATGGCCTTCGATGATATAGTAATAATCGGAAAACTCGCGTAACGCCCGTTCAACTTTTGTAAGCAATGAAAAATACTCGGGCTGAATAATCGCTTTGCCCGTTTGAAAATTCAGTCCGTACAAATGGATGACCAGTTCATTGCCGGTAAAAACAACGTGCGCCTCATCTTTGCTGAATAATTCTTTTATCGTTTCGATTTTCTCTTCCTGGCGTTGTTTTGCCTCGAGTTCGGCGGAGATATTCGCTTCGATTTCGCGTATGGAGTTTAATTCCTCTTCAAGGCGGGCATTATCTTCGATCAAACGTTTCTTTTCCTCTTTTAGCTCATCCACATAAGCAACCAGTGTGAGCACCGTTGGTTCAAGTCCTTCGTCAAATCGCGGTTCATAATTAAATAGAGAGCTTATTTGTTTTAAATAATCTTCAAACTTCAGAAAAAGTTTTTCCCAATTGTCATCTTCTCGCTTAAGGGCTTTGATGGTTTTGGCCAAATATTGGGCATGACGGGCCTGATATGCAGCATCGTTGGCTTTGGCGAGAGCTTCATCTTTAGCATAACGATCCTGGTTAAGCTGTTTTTCCGCCTCATTTAATAGGTTTTTAGCGGACATCAACGTACGATAACAATATTCATCCGCTTCAACCTCTTCGGCTTTTGCAATTTGTTCGCGGGCTTCGCCAAGAATTCCGACTTTAATGGCTTTCAACTCAACGTTTTTATACCGTTTAAGGGCTTCTTTGCCATCCTCGCGAGCATCTTCCATATCGTCTTCTTCCAGATTCCGGGCCGCATCATAGAATTTCGATTCGGCTTTTTCCCATAGTTCGTGTACATGCAGCGGAGCCTGAGCGTTTAAAGCGGCTTCCCGGGCTTCCAGTGTTTTTTGAAACGTCAGATTTGCCAATCGAATAATCTCCTGGGCTTTGAGTGCATACTCCCTGGATTTATTCAACTCTTTGCGAATTTTAACGATTTTGCCTTCCTTTTCTTCGTAAAGCTCATTGGCCTTACGAAAATGCTCGATCGCTTTATCGAAGTTTTCCGGCGACAGGAGTTCACCGTTATCCTTACGAATAGAATCAATTAAACTCTCGTAATCCCTGAATAAATTTTCCTTTAACCGTTCCTGCGCAGAAAGTGTACCAAGAGTGAATAATGCAATCGGAATGAGCCACACCAGCACCTTCAGTTGTTTGTATCGTTTCATATTTTAACTCCCGTCTCGCCTCTAAGTTATCAATAATGAATATATTCAAGTTTACATTTTTATTGCTTTTAAGTCAACATACAGGTGTTGTGAATCTATCCATACTCTTATTATAACATTTAGTTTTTTAAAAAACGGGCAATGCGATGGGTAGCCGTAGCGCTTATTCCTTTCACAGAAATAGCCGCATTTTCGATGCCGTGTTTTTCCAGATATTTAAGAATTTCGTCGGTGTTTCGTGCATAATACACGCGTTTTTTACCATTCGTAATTAATTCGGCACCTTTTGCAATGTAACGTGCATATTCGCCTACACTGATTATCAGATCGATGGGCAGGGCCGAGAGAAAATATCCCATATTGAGATGCTGATCTTCCACATTGATGCCGGCGCCGCTCATGTCGCCTACAATAAATATAAGCTGCTTACAAAACGGCTTAAAAGCAATTAATGAACGCGCCGCCTTGCTCATAGACTGCGGCGTGGCATAATAGCTCTCATCCAGCATGTAAGTATCGCCAAAATGGTGCAGACGTCCATGCCCCGGCGGCAACTTTAAATGTTGATCGAAGATATTGATGATCTCTTCTGTTTTAAAACCCAACTGAACGGCCGTTGCAGCGGCGGCTAAAAAATTATAGACATCCTGAATGCTGTAAAGAGGTAAACGTATTTCATATTGATCGTTCAGGGTCAACTGTGTGCCCTGAGGTCCTTTTTGACGGATATCGCGGGCATAGTATTCAGCCGCCGGTGTAATTCCATACTTAATGATTTTATTAACGGTGATGTACTGACTTAAAGCAGACGTCATCTCATCGTCCTGATTAAGGATGGCGACCCCATCCCGGTTCAAATATTTCACGACTTCTGATTTTTTTAAGGCGATTTTAACCATTCCGCCGAGATAGTTTAAATGCGAATCCCCAATATTGGTAACGATGCCCATGTCGGGTTTAATCATACGCAACAACTCGGCAAAATTTTGATTTTGTCTGTAGTCGAATTCAAACAAAGCAAAGCGATAATCGTTGGAAAGACGATTCAGGGTGTCTATGACGGTTTTCCAATTGCCGATATTGTTTTTAGGCCTTAACACCTTCCCTTTTCGGGACAGCACGGTTTGAAGCATGTGCAGGGTGGAGGTTTTGCCGACATGGCCGGTAATCCCAATTACTTTTCCGTTGAAAGCTTTGCGTAATTGCAGATAGCGTTTCCGGTCTTCATTCGTCAAGGGCGGCGTCGTAGTCAATTTATCTCTCCGTTTTCATTTTAATTAAACCAGCAATTTAATAAGGAACAATCCGGGCGACAATTTAAAATGGATCATTTTGCAAATAGCCGAATCAGCGCGTTATGAATTACCGAAGAATGCATAAACAACCTTCATTTGAGTCCACCTCCCTGCTTTTCGATAAGCATGCCCAATTGCGCCGTTTTAAAGGCGCGTTTTCTTTTAATCTTTTGATGTTCGGCGGGACGGGCAGAAAATTTAATCTTTTGTTTTAATCGATATCTTTCTCGGCTGAGTTCAACCTCCGGCAGAATGACATTGGCGTTTTTGAGTATGGAATACCCGATTCGCATCTGCTTTGGCATGGCAAAGTAATCGCTTAAATCAACGGGTTTGCCGGCACAGGACAAGTTATCAAATTGACCCTCTTTTTGGGCTTCTTTTATTTTTCCTTCAGCTATTGCACCAATAAAACGCACCGTTTCTCCTCCCCTTCTCTAAATTGCTGTACGGGCACCGTAATATGCGGTTGGAAAGAATAACAAAATTCCGATAATCCAAAACCAGATCGGATGCGGAAACAGGCTCATATTGATGATAGCGAGGACGAGCAATATGATGCCCACAATCAAACCCTGGGCAAAGTTTTCGCGCTTGCTTACGACCGTCGCCAGCCAACTGCCCGCGAAGGTGCCGGCTGCCCAGGCCAGTAAAACAAAAAGTTTGTTCGCTAACGGGATCATTTCCGGATGAGTTCTCAGGGATTCCATATCATTCATGTTCAACTCAGAAGGGAGCGGAAATAACTGTATGCCAATCCACTCCACACCCATAATTATAAGTACCGCGATCACTAATCCGGCCAATACGCTTAAAATTTTCCTCAGCATAAACATACTCCCTTTTTAAATCCGTTACACTGCCTGTGCTGCATTCTTTTTCGCTTATGCATGTAAATCCGGATGCAACAAACATAACGATTTACAATTTAACTTTATTCAAACGTAGTAATTTTTATTTTAAAAAAATGTGACGAAACAAATTGCCATTGACTTATATATAATTACTGTTTATCATAAACGCTTTAAATTTATCCAATTAAGGAATACGATAAAAGGGGTCAGGGGTATGACTTCCAAAGAAATTCGTCAACAATTTATCGATTTTTTTAAAGATAAAAAGCATACGTTTGTGCCAAGTTCGCCTGTCGTACCGCAAGATGATCCAACCCTGCTCTTTACCAACGCCGGCATGAATCAGTTTAAAGATGTTTTTCTGGGAAAGGGTACGCGTCCCTACAACCGGGCGGTTAATACCCAGAAATGCATACGCGTTAGCGGCAAACATAACGATTTGGAAGAAGTGGGTCATGATACCTACCATCATACCTTTTTTGAGATGCTGGGTAACTGGTCTTTCGGCGATTATTACAAAAGGGAAGCCATCTTGTGGGCCTGGGAGCTTTTGACCGAGGTATGGGGATTACCCAAAGAAGCGCTTTATGCCACTGTCTATACGACCGACGATGAAGCAGCTGATTTATGGGCTAACGTGACCGAAGTAAATCCCGACCAGATTTTACGGTTTGGCGAAGAGGACAATTTTTGGGAAATGGGTGCGACCGGCCCCTGTGGGCCTTGTTCCGAAATCCATATCGATCTGGGGCCTGAATATTGCAATGGCAATCACGACGGTGAATGTTATGTAAATGCCAATTGTCCGCGGTTTATTGAAATCTGGAATCTTGTTTTCATTCAATACTACCGCGATGAGGACGGCGTTTTGCATCCTTTGCCCGAAAAACACGTGGATACCGGCGCGGGTTTTGAGCGCTTGGTAGCCATACTTCAGGATAAACATTCAAACTACGATACCGATTTATTCACTCCCATCATCGCCGATATCGCAAAGCTGACCGCAAGCGATTATCAAACCTCTTCCGTTCAGTCAGCCTATCATGTGATCGCCGATCACATTCGTATGCTCACGTTTTCCATAGCCGATGGCGGTTTACCATCGAGCGAAGGCCGCGGATACGTTATGCGCCGTATACTGCGGCGCGCGGCGCGTTACGGAAGAAAGCTCGAAATGCATGAACCTTTCATATATAAACTCGTACCAACGGTTATTAAAGTGATGGGTGAAGCTTTCCCGGAAATTATTGAACGCCGCGACCATGTTGAGGCGGTGATACGCTCGGAAGAGGAGCACTTTAACCGAACGCTGGATCGCGGAATCGAAATATTTGATAAAATAACGGAACGTTTAAAATCGAATAAAAAAATCACAATCCCCGGCGAGGAGGTATTCAAACTTTACGATACATACGGTTTTCCGGTTGATTTAACCCGTATCATGGCCGATGAAAAGGGCTTTAAAATTGATATGGAAGGCTTTGAACAAGAAATGGAGATGCAGCGCCAAAGAGCACGTGCTGCCTCGCGCTTTGACGTCAAAACATCTTTGGATCAGGATTGGACCGTTCTGAATGAAGGACCCGATTCCAAATTTGTGGGCTACGAAGACGTCGCCATTGAAACACACATTATGCGTTACGCCGTTGATGAACAGAGAATCCGGGTGGTATTAAGTGAAACGCCGTTCTATGCCGAATCCGGAGGACAAATCGGCGATCGTGGTTTGATATCTGGCGACGGTTTCGAACTGACGGTTACCGATACACAAAAAGAAGGCGATCGCATCATCCATATCTGTGCGCCCGTAGCCGACTTTAAACCTTTTTCAGACAAGGTCGTGGCGCAGGTTATCTCTTTCCGACGTCAGAACACAGCAAAAAACCACACCGCGACGCACCTGCTCCATGCCGGCCTGCGAAGCGTATTGGGCGATCATATCAATCAGGCCGGTTCCCTGGTGGAGCCGGATCGTCTCAGATTCGATTTTACCCATTTTGAAAAAATAAGCGAAGAACAACTCAATAAAATCGAATCCATCGTCAATCAAAAAATTTTACAAAATATCCCGCTGGAAGTGGCCGAACAGAAATTTGAAGAGGCAAAAAAGAAGGGTGCAGTGGCGCTGTTCGGAGAAAAATACGGCGACGTGGTGCGCACGATCCAGATAGCGGATTTTAGTCTTGAATTATGCGGCGGTACTCATGTGAATGCTACGGGCGAAATTGGCGCATTTTATATTACCTATGAAAGCGGCATCGCATCCGGCGTACGGCGCATCGAAGCCATTACCGGCCCCGCAGCCCTGAAATACGTCCAGAATACGCGCAAAACCGTGCAGAAATTAAGCAGCCTTTTAAACAGCAATGAAGATGACGTCGTATCCAAAGTGCAACAATTACTTGAAGACAAACGGAGTTTAGAGAAAGCCCTGCAAAAGAAAAAACAATCCGAGTTATCTTCCGATTTGGATGAAATACTGGCGCGGACGGAAACCATTAATGACGTTCAGGTGCTCATCCACCACGTGGAGAACACGGAAGTCGAACAATTGAAACAACTGGGCGATCGTATTCGGGAAAAGGCCAAGGCGACCGCGGCCTTACTTTTGGCTGAAAACGACGGAAAGCTGAATTTGGTTTGCATGGTAACTGACGATTTAATTCAGAATAAGCACCTGAAAGCCGGAGATCTGATTAGCAGAACAGCGAAAGCCGCCGGCGGAGGCGGGGGCGGACGCCCACACCTGGCAACCGCAGGCGCCCGGGATTCCAGCAAATTACAAAACGCCATTGATACTTTTAAATCCCTGATCCGGGAACAAACCCAATAAGACGCCGCCCTCCGGAATCGAGTGATATACGTTGCGCTTAAAGTTTAATGGTCGCTTCTATAGTAAACGAATGTGGATACGCGCTATGCGGATTCCATCTTGTTTTTTTACGACGCTCATCTTTTTGATTCTGTTTGTTGGAGTTATATACGGCGAACCGTATTTCCAGCAGCAAGTCGATTATTACATGGATGTGACGCTCCTACCGGAATCAAAAAAATACCGCGGTACTGCTAATATTGCCTACACCAATCATTCCAAACAAAGTCTGGACACGCTATGGTTCCATGTTTATCCAAATGCCTATAAAACCCGGAATACTGCATTTGCCCGCCAACGTGCCCGGCATTTGAAACGTCATTTCCACTTTGCCGTGGAGGAAGACCGGGGTTATTTGAATATTCTTTCCGTAAAAAGCAATGAACAGAATTTGAATTGGCGATACAAACGCGATGCAATTGATCTTATTAAAATAGTTCTGCCGCGCCCCCTGACTCCAAATCAGAGTATCACCTTAATAATCGCTTTCGAAGGCAAATTCCCATGTTTGTTCTCCCGCATGGGTTATTTTGGCCGGGATTATTTTGCCGCAACCCAGTGGTATCCCAAAGCGGCGGTTTATGACGCCGACGGCTGGCATAGTGAATCTTATCTCGATATGGGCGAATTTTACGGAGAGTACGGCGATTTTGAGGTCAATCTTACCGTGCCACGTAACTATCTGGTCGAAGCCACCGGAAAGCTTAAGCTGACGCAAAGTGAGAAACGTTTCCGTGAAGAAATCAAGGCACAAACCGATTCAGCCCTGGCCTATCAATCCGCGGACAGTCTCAATGCCTATCTTTGGCATTGGATTCTTAAACGCAATAAACAGACAAAATACAGTGATACGAAAACACTAACGTTTAAAGCCGAAAACGTACACGATTTTGCCTGGTTTGCCGGCGATTTATTTTTCCTTATGGAGGATACCTACCGAAACGCTGCATATATCGCAAACGATTCGGCGATTACACGCGTACTGGTTACACCATACCACCTCGAAGCATGGCGGAATGTGCCGACCTATATCAATCGCACACTGGATTTTTACGGTAAACATGTGGGGCCCTATGATTATCCTAAGGTTGCGGTGGTGGATGGCGCACTCTCCGCCGGTAGCGGGATGGAATACCCCATGGTGACCATTGTTTCAACCGGTAACTCGTCTGTTTTTCGCGCTCTTGAAATGGTGGTTATGCATGAAATCGGGCATAACTGGTTTTACGGTATGCTTGGATCCAACGAGCGGACTTGTGTATTTCTTGATGAAGGACTCAACAGTTTTTATGAATATAAATATATGAACCACCATTACGGGCGCAACAATTTGACAAATTTCCGTAACTTATTCGGCGGTCTGCCGTTGCTCAAAGATATTGGCGAGTGGCACTTAATACATTTTTCATACGGTTCGCTGGCCAATCGGCGGCTGGATCAACCACTCCATCTGCGGGCGGATGCATTCACACCCGCCAATTACGGCGCTGTCAACTACCATAAATCTATTTCCCTTCTACTAGCGCTCGAATGGTATATTGGAGAGGAAACGTTTCAGCATGGAATCCGGCTGTACTTCGATCGTTGGAAGGGTAAACATCCCAAACTTAAAGACTTTGTACAATGTATGGAAGAGATTTCGGGTGTTTCATTGCAGGGCTTTATGCAGGAATGGTTTTACAGTACGCGGTATAGCGATTTTGAGATAAACCGCTGGCAATCGAACAAAAAAAACAACGGTAACTATCAGACCGAGGTCTATATAACGAATAACGGCACGATGCAAGAGATGCCTGCGCCGGTTACACTGACCACCATGCAAGGAGACACCTTACGCAAACGATGGCATGCATCCTCCGAACGACCGATCACATTCGAACACCCACATGCCGTCGATTTCATCGAAGTAAACCGGCAGCGGACCATATTCGAAAGCAATTATTTGAATAACAGGACGGGATTGCCGGAAATCAAATTCAATTTTATCGGCGAGATACCGCGATTTGACACCTATCCGATCAATATTTATCCCTATTACTGGTATGAGTATTTTTTGGATAAAAACCGCCTCGGGGCTGGATTTTGGAGCGGCAATCCCGTATTTAATCAATATTTTGCAAGCGGTGCTTTTTATTACGCGACCGCTTCGCAAAAGACGGGATACAAGTTAACCGTCGGGCATCGTTATCGCCCTGTCTGGAGTAAATATAGCGACGGTTCCATACATATCCGGGATATGAACGGACTCCGACATTACAACCTCACGGTTAAAAATTTCTGGCAATCGGTTACAGACAATCGTTCCGATGTGCAATTAAAGCTGGGCATCCATTATGTCAATCTTCATGATGAACGTTATAATAATCCCGATATGTTCGAGCAACACCGTTACTGTACTGCAGATCTGGAGCTGGAGTATCGACGCAAACGAATGTTGCACCGTTTCGCTACAACACTCCGATACGAAAAAGCCCTTCCGGTCGGAGACCTCAGGCATGCCTTCGCCCGTCTCTCGCTGACATCAAACTATCGCTACTATTTTCAAAAGGATTCGTATTTTGGCACGCGCTTCTATTTAGGGGGGCTTACAGGCAACGGCTACCCAAAACAAAAAGCAATTTATGCCGCCGGCGATGTGGATGCCGACCATCAGCGTTTTACACCCGCGCGCCGTGGTACGATGGCGCCGTTAAACCTTTATTTACTCGAAGGCGGGCTGAATATGGCCGGATACGGTGATGCACGCCAGCGCTTTTATTCCGGTAAAATCGGTGCATCGGCGCGGGTGTTGCTTAAATATCAGTTCGCACCCGCACTCTATATTTCAGCAGGGACGCTAGCGCCTGATTATAGCCATTTCGGTGCACACGTATTCACGGAAGTCGGCCTCTTCAAAAAGGTTGGTTTTGTGGAATTGGTCGTTCCGTTTTATATTAGCGAACCAACATCGGATGTAACCCGTTGGGGATTAAGGTTTAATATTCGTCTGTCTTCCGGCTTGGAAGGATTTGAATTTCGATTTTAGACAGTAAAACAAACGGGGTTCTGGCATGACTAATCAGAATAATCTGTATGCACGTTTAACCGTATATACAATATTTGCCGTCGCCTTCGCTTATGTCGAATCGACCATTGTATACTATTTGCGCATGCATTTTTATCCTGACGGTTTTCAGTTTCCCATGCAAATTATACCAAACGATGTGGCTATCATCGAAATCGGCCGGGAAGCAGCCACATTGGTTATGTTGTGGTTTGTCGCCCGTATGGCCACAAACCAGTTTAAGGAACGTTTTGCCCTTTTCTTATTCACATTCGGCATGTGGGATATTTTCTACTACGGTTGGCTCAAAGTCTTTTTAAACTGGCCGGCAAACTGGTTGGAGTGGGACATTCTCTTTTTAATCCCTGCGCCTTGGATTAGCCCCTGGCTTGCGCCTGTCCTGGTGAGTATCGGACTGATCGTTACATCGGTAATCGTTTTAATGCGGAGCGATCGTTTTCTTCTGTACATTTTCAACCGTTGGGAATGGCTGCTCATTGTATTATCCGCAGCCATCATTCTGGTCTCTTTTTTCTGGCAAACCCGGACCGTGGTGAACGGCGGCATTCCACACTACTATCCGTGGTGGATATTTATCATCGGATATCTTTTAGCTGTGCTGGTATTTGTCCGCCGCTACACGAAAGGCGTCGAGAGCGCCTAAGCGTTCATGCGGTTTAACGCCTGTCGGTAATACCGGAACTTCTGCCTTAATAAAGCCGTGGGTTTGTTACGTCTGGAAAGGCCTTTGATCAATATTTCCAGTTTAATCAATAATTCGCCATATAGAGCCTTCTGTTCGTTACGGTCGAGTTCCGTGGAATGTATGTGTTTTTCCATTGCCTGTATCCGGTAATAGTCCATTCCATAATAACGACGCGATAACTGATCGGCATGACCGCCGTATTTAATGACTGTCGGATGCTCATCCAAACCGATATCATTTGTTTTGGCAATCCGCAGCCATAAATCGTAATCCTCGCAAACCGGGAACGATTCGTCGAAAAGACCCACTTCATCGAGCAGGGTTTTCTTAATGAACACCGCCGATGGCGAAACAAGACATAATGCGAGCGAAGGTATGAAAATTCGTCCCGAACGTTTGTGATGTTTTCTTCGGGGATTGACGCGTCGCCCGTTACGTATCCAAATCTCCTCTGACTGGAAAATACGGTAACCGGGATTATTATTGTAATATGTCCTGGCCAGCGACAGATGCCGGGGCGTCCATTCGTCGTCGCTGTCTAAAAGGGCAATCCATTCAGCGCTTGCCTGTCTAATGCCCAAATTTCTGGCAGCCGAAACGCCTCGATTTACCTGCCGGATTATATGGATTTTATCAGCGTATGATTGCAATACCTGCGGCGTTTCATCATCGGATCCGTCGTCGATCACAATGGTTTCACGGGGCGGTGTAGCTTGATTTAATACCGACTGTATCGCCCTTTTGATCAAAACGGGTCTGTTATAAACGGGTATAATAACCGATATATCCATCGGATCCCGATTTCCCTATCTCGTGTATGTTTTTTCCCCTGCAATTTTTGAATGGATATAAATGTGCGCTATATTTGTATTTGTATAACGTTTGAACCTAGGCAATGTACCGCTCATGCAGCTATACCGTATGTCGCTTTTAACCGTCAATCATTTAACAAGTCGATCAGCGCCTCTTTTATGATCGTTTCCTCATCGGCGCTGACCGTACGGAGGTCGATCCAAACCGCATCTTCTTCCACATAGGTAAAAACAGGATGTTTCCACGTACGGAGTCGTCCGGCGAGTCGTGCGGCGGCAATCTTATGCGATACCACCTTAACGGCAAAGCCCGGTAACGGCATGGTGGGGTAGGCGCCGCTGCCAACTTTGCCCTGCGCGGGCTTTATCGCCATTATCGATTGCAGGGCTGTAGGTAAATCGTCGATAAAAGCGTTGCAACGTTTTTTTAATTGTTCGGCCGGCGTCGTAAGGGCCTCGATGCCGTCCAATGCGGGCAATTCGGAATTCGTTCTTAGATATGCCAACAGCGCTTCCTGCAACAGTTTAATAATAAACTTATCCAGACGAATAGCGCGCAACAACTGGTTGCGGCGACACCTCTGTACCCATTCCCGATCGCCCACCAGTAATCCGGCCTGGGGGCCGCCCAGCAACTTGTCTCCAGAAAATGATATCAGGTCGACGCCCTGCTCCACAATGGCTTCGACTTCGGGTTCGGAATCGGCGCCGAATGTGCGTGCGGGCAACAACGATCCGCTGCCCAAATCGTACAGAAGCGGAAGATTGTTTTTATGAGCCAGATTAACAATATCCTGAAGCGACGGTTTTTGTGTGAATCCGCGTAATTCATAATTGCTCGGATGGCAAATCAAAATGGCGCCCGTTTCTTCATTGATGGCATTTTTATAATCGTCGAGGTGTGTTTTATTGGTCGTACCGATCTCACGCAACCGGCAGCCGCTCATTTTCATTACTTCCGGCATTCGGAAGGAACCGCCGATCTCAATCATCTCGCCGCGCGAAAGTATAATTTCCCGCTGATAACCGGCGGTATTCAGCATCAACATGACCGCTGCGGCATTATTGTTCACCGCCAACCCGTCTTCCGCCCCGCTTAGAATCTTCAATAAAGGCGCTATATGGCTATCGCGGTTTCCGCGTCTTCCATCCTGCAAATTGATTTCCAGATTACTGTATCGGCTTGTGGCGGACACACGCCCGGCTAATGCGGGATTTATTGGTGCTCTGCCGAGCCCGGTATGCAAGATTACGCCCGTGGCATTCACGGCCGGCTTTAGCGTACCATCCAATAATGCGCTTAATTGTCGAGTCAGTTGTTTGTTTAAATGAGACAAAAACGTATTTTTATCGTTCTGTTCAAGTGGATAGGCGCCGGGGTTTTCACGAATACTCGTAATCTCGGTCTGGATCAGCCGTTTCAGATATTTTTCTTTGACCTGCGGGAAATCCGGTTTTATCGCTTTCAGCAACCGATCTACCGAAGGAATCTTGGCGAATGCCGATTTATTGTATTCTTCTGCCGTTGAATGTGACACGCTATGCGTTCCTGTCAATTATACGTTTTATAAGAATAGAAGAATCCTTTAATATTGCAATCTTTATTCTTTCTTTTTCTTAAAAATGCGTACCTGCTGGATGCGCTTTTTCGTCGCCTTTTCGATTATAAATTCATAACCGTTATAGGTTACCTTTTCTTTGGAACGCGGTACCGACCCGAATTGTCCCAAAAGAAAACCAGCCAGGGTGTCAACGCCCTCCTCGGTCGGGAGATCCAAATTTAATTGTTCGTTTATTTCATCGATTAACATACTGCCGTTTACGAGGAAGGTGTTATCATTTATTTTTTCGAACTGCGGTAGCTCTTTGTCATATTCATCCTGAATTTCGCCCACAATTTCCTCAATCACATCCTCCAGCGTAACCAGCCCGGAAGTGCCTCCATATTCATCAACCACAATCGCCATGTGTATCTTTTCGGTCTGGTATTCACGTAATAACTCATTAATACGCTTCTGTTCGGGAACGTAATACGGCGGCCGTACAATTTTAGTCAGATCAAATTCCGTTTGGTTACGGCGCTTGATGTATGGCATTAAATCTTTCAAGTACAGGATGCCAACAATATTATCGATGGTCTCGGCGTAAACCGGAATACGGCTATGTAGTTTGTCTTTCACCATGGCTAAAACCTGATTGAGCGTAGCTAGTTTCTCGATACAAACCATATCGGTGCGCGGAACCATAATTTCACGGGCAACCGTATCGCTCATTTCGAAAATACTGTGGATCATTTGTTTTTCATCTTTTTTCAGTGCGCCCATTTCCTCGCCCACATCCACAAGTGTTCTTAATTCCGCTTCAGAGAGCTTGGTTTTATCCATCCTAACACCGAGGGAGTTCGAAAGCAGATGTGTTATGACATCAAAAATTTGAATGAGCGGATAAAACAAATAATAAAAGAACGTTAAAGGTAACGCCGCTTTTACGACAATCGCTTTTGCACTGCGTACCGCCATCACCTTGGGAACGATCTCACTAAAAAACAGAATAACCAACGTAACCACGACCACGTTGATGATCAAAATCAACGTGGGATCCAGACCTTTTTCCATGCTAAGCCGCGTGGTCAGCAGTGCGGCCGCTGATGCAATTGCCACATTTGCAATCGTATTACCGATGATAATGCAAATGAGAAGTTTCTTAGGTTCCTGCATTAAAAAAGCGACTTGCCTGTAAGCGGTGTGTTTACTTCGGGCAAATTGATTGATATTGGACTTGGTGAGGGATAAGAAGGCGGTTTCCGAACCTGAAAACAGGGCCGACATCAAAAGCAAAACAATGAATATCAGCGCATACAATAACGATGATGGGTCCAAATTTTTAGTAGTCCTCCCTTAGTTCTACATGCGGTTTTATTAAATACGACGCCTATGGCCGGTTTTTACAAGTTGGTGTATTTCCTGTCAGGAATTAATCAAAATATATACCGAGCCAACTCTTTACAAATTATGACGTATTACGAAACTTCTCCGATTCCAATCATTTTATTTAAAAATAACAATGGATTGATCCATTTATGATTATGATTCGATTAATTTTCATACAAAATCAGATATTCATAAAATCAACAATGTAACCCATCCTTCGTTTGTTTTTTATACAACAATAGCGCTAATATAAAAGAAAAACATGTCTTTTGCATGCGATTTACACAAATCTTCTATATTGTTCGAAAAGACGCTCTTCAATCGCTTTCATTTCCAGACGTTGTGTTTCATTTGTATCCTCATAATCATTCAAATGTAATAAACCGTGAATCACCAGACGCACGATCTCCTCTTCAACCCTTACCCCGTATTCACGTGCCTGCATCCTTGCCCGATCTACACTTATGTAAATTTCACCTTCAATCGTATCGTCGCCGAGATTAAAGGTCATTACATCAGTAAAGGAAGGATCGTTCAAATAGGTTTTGTGGAGTTCGGCCAGCTCCGGATCGCTCACAAAAATAACCGTACAACGTTCGATGTCAGCGGGAAGCCGATCGCTTACTTCCGATATTAAATCCTTTAATTTCGTATTATCTGCAACTGTGTCGTCATCCGGTTGAAATATTTGAATTTCCATTTACCGCTTTTTTTTCGGTTTTACTCTCCGCTTTCGCCTTCTGCTTTGATTCCGTCTTCTTCTTCTTCTCAACATCCGGGTATTCGATTCGTTGCTGGAACACGCCGACTAAAACGGTCATAAATGCATCGATGATATTTTTCAAATCGCGCAGGGTCAGTTCGCATTCATCCAGCTCTCCTTCTTTAAATCGGCCATCCACCAGATTTTCCACGAAAGCACGAATTTTATTAGGCGTCGGATTTTTGATAGTACGGGTAGCCGCTTCGACCGCGTCCGCAAGCATTACAATGCCCGTTTCTTTCGACTGCGGTTTGGGTCCCGGATAGCGGAAATCGGATTCGTTTACCGTTTTACCGTCCGATTGCTCCAGCGCTTTATTATAAAAATAGGGCATCAGATTAGTGCCGTGGTGTTCCGGAATAAAGGCCCGAATACGCTCCGGAATACCATAACTTTTGGCCATTTCCACACCGTGCTTTACATGGGCGGCCAGTATCAAAGCACTCATACGCGGGGTTAGTCCATCATGACGATTGGAGCTATTGGATTGATTTTCAACAAAATACTCCGGTTTTTCCATTTTACCGATGTCGTGATAATAGCTGCCCACACGGGCCAGTAAAGAATTGGCATTGATCGCTTTGGCTGCCGATTCCGCCAGGTTTCCCACCACCATACTGTGATGGAAAGTCCCAGGGGCTTCCAGTGATAACCTTTTGAGGAGCGGGTGGTTTAAATCGGATAATTCGAGCAGCGTTACATCGGTCGTAATATTAAACATTTTTTCAAAGATGCCAATCACCATAAAGGTTACAAACGGCGCAAGAATGGCGTTTGGCAGAAGCATATAAGAAAACGTACGCATGCCTTCCAGCAGCGAATCATAGCGTACCGCCGTAATGGCGACCATTAACCAGAGATACGTCAGGGCTATATATAGAATGGTTTTGAAGATTTGATTGCGGGTGCGGATTTCATGCACCGAATATATTGCGACCATGCCGCTGACCAGGGCAAGCAGAGCAATATCATAACCGCCGCCCTGAATCCCGCCGAGGACCAGCGCTAATACAACCGTACCAACAAAAGCGATACCCGAATCCACCAGTATGGCAATAAGCATGGAAGCGAAGGTGGTGGGAATTACATAAACCGGCCAGTCCAGCGGACCGGTCATTATTGCCGCCATGGCAAATTCAATCAGCAAAATCAGCGAGATCATTAGAAGCATGCTGTTGTCACGGTAAATTTTCTTGCGGTAAGAGAATAAATAAAGGCCCGCGATCAGAAGAATAGATGCCACCAACATCATCTTACCCAAAAATGCCAGTTCATACTGCCAGCTGCCCTCTTTCTTGCTGCGTTCTTCTTTGGATACTTCCAGAGAGTAAAGCTTTTGATATATTTCCTCATCGATACGTTCATTGGCGTCAACGATACGTTCGTTTTCGTAAACGATATCTTTGGTAAGCGATACTTCACTGACAGCCTGTTCCACCGCTTTCTTCGTCATTTCTTCCTGGAAAATTAAATTGGGCTGACGCACATAGCTTAACAGGTAATTGATAATGATGGTCTGGTTGATATTGAAGGTTTTTAATAGTTTATTCTCTATTGTTTCTTCCACGTATTTCAAATCGTAACGATTGGAATCGGGCAGATGCTCTTCAACGCCTTTTCGCAACACCACCACATTGGGCCGTTTGAGCGTACTGTTCAGTCGATCCATGATTCCGACCTTAACATACGCCATCATATCTTCCATTACGGTACGAAGATTGTTAACATTCTCCTGGCTTCCCAGTAAATCCATAATGACATTCAGGTTTGCGGTCGAGATATCGATGTCGAATCGGTCTTCAATTTCGTGTTTTATGTTCAATAATACATTCTTTTTAAACGCCGAAGAGGTATCAGCTTCGCGATAAGAATCCCTGTATTTTAGCAGTAAAGGAATCAGGTTATCGAGAATATCGAGTTGTCGGTTTGCGAGTGAATCATCATATTCAAAGTAATAAGGCACTTTTTGTATTTTTTTCTGGCGCTCGTCCGATAGTTCATCTTCTGTTTTAAGGACATAAAACGTATAAGGCGCAACGACCTTTTTAGGTGCGATACTGCCCACTTTCATGTCGGTGTACTTCAACGTCTTCTTGGAAGAAAACATCAAAGGAATACTGACCAGTAGTATTGTAAAGATCAGCATTTTAATAAGAATATCGTAAACGGTACCGCGTTCGCGGCTGATCATTTCAAGTTTGTCGGCAACGTGGTTTTGCCACCACTTTAGCAACATATCAATCACCCGTTCAAATCTTATCGATTTGTTTTTGAAGTTCGCGATAAATAACAATACGCTGGATTTCCGATGTTCCTTCTCCGATTTCCAGCAATTTGGCATCCCGCCAGAATCGTTCCACCTCGTAATCCTGGATGTATCCGTTTCCACCGTGAATCTGAATGGCTTCGTTTGCCGCACGGGTAGCCATCTCAGTGGCAAACAATTTTGCCATACCGGCCTCCAAAACGTAGGGTTTGCCCTCCTGTTTCCGTTGGGCTGCGTTATAAATCATTTTTTCAGCAACGTTAACGTTGGTCGCCATATCCGCGAGTTTAAACTGTATCGCCTGGAATTCCCCTATCTTTTTCCCGAATTGTTCGCGTTCCTGAGCATATTGCATACTCCGTTTCAGGGACGCCTTGGCGATTCCAAGCGCCTGAGCAGCGATCCCGATTCTGCCGCCGTTGAGGGTTGCCATAAATTGTTTAAATCCGTTATTGAGTTCGCCAAGTAACTGATTCTGCGGAATGCGCACATCATTAAAATGAAGAACGCTTGTGGGTGAAGCTCGCATACCACATTTTTTTTCTTTTTTACCTATTTCAAAACCCGGCGTATTTCGTTCGACTATAAAATTGGATATACCGGCCGTTTTTTTGCCTTTCTCCGTAACAGCGGAAATCACAAAAATATCGGCTACTTCAGCATTCGTAATCCACGCTTTGGATCCGTTTATGATCCAATCATCGCCGTCTTTTACGGCAACGGTTTTGGTGCCGCCGGCGTCGCTGCCCGCCCCCGCTTCAGACAGTCCGAATGATCCGATTTTTTCTCCGGACGTCAAAGGAACCAAGAATCGTTTCTTTTGTTCCTCGTTTCCAAAATCGTTTATCGGAGAAGCCGCCAAAGAGACATGCGCCGAGTAAGACAATGCCGTGGAAGCGCAAACACGGGCTAACTCTTCAAGCGTTATAACATAGGAAATAAAATCAAAATCGGCACCGCCATATTGTTCTTCAAACGGCATGCCCAACAGGTTCAAATCCGCCATTTTCTTAAACGTTTCCAGAGGAAACCGTTCGTTTTCATCGATTTCAATGGCAAGCGGGGCCACTTCATTGCGAGCAAACTCGCGTACCATCTGGCGAACCATCTGCTGCTCTTCGCTAAACTGGATCATATCAACTCCTTCAATGCTAATCCACATTCGTTCTTCATTAAACCGGATGTACAAGGCAAAACCAAATTATATAAAATTAACAAGCGAATAAAATATTTCTCATTATTCCTATATTTTCTGGAAGCGTTGAATGTCTTTTTGTTTTCCGAATACCAATAATATATCGCGTGTCTGAAGCTGCGTGTCGGCGGCAGGTTGAAAATAATTTGTTTTATATGTCTCGCCCTCTTTGTAACTGCGCTTAACCAATAGAACTTCAATATTGAATTTATTGCGTAAATCAATACTGCCTAGCGTCCGGCCAACCATTTGGGTTGGAACCTCTTCTTCATTAAGATGATACTGATCCACCACATGAACGGTCTTCTCCCGCGTGAGCGTACGAAAACTCTGCCCCATTTCGCCGGACATGTCGCGCAGAAAAACCTGGTGATTATAAGCATCAATCACGTCGGTTTGCCAAATGGTCCCTACAATGCTTTCATCTCCGTTGCTGGAAATCACCGGAAGTTCTTCAAGCCCTGTCCTTCCGAAAATTTTCATTACCGTATCCAGATGATCCTTTTCGCGCACCGTAACCACCATCGGAATTGCTATGTCCCTGGCAATGAGTAAATATTGCAACGTATCGTAATCCATAATGGTCTGTCGAATTTGCTCCATTGAGATGACGCCGGTAATATTATTATTATCATCGACCACGTAGACATGATTATGAACGCTGTTCGCAATTTTCTGTAATATTTTAGCGAAGGGAGTTTTTTCGTGCACCAGCTCTATGCTCTGCTTTACCACATCCGATACCGTCAAGGAGCGCAGAACATTAACCTCTCGCCCGCCGAACAGATTAATACCACGGCGCACCAGTTTAAGGGTGTAAATCGATTCTTTGTGCAGTCGGCTCGCCAATAGCGTTGCGATGATCGTCGTTATCATCAGCGGCAGAATAATTTTATAATCGCTGGTCATTTCAAAAATAATAAGGATTGCGGTTATAGGTCCGCGCGTGGTAGCGCCCACCACGCCGCCCATCGCAACCAGAGCATAGGCGCCGGAGGTTGCCGTTAAGGACGGGGCCAAGACATGTGCAAAATTGCCGAATGTGGTTCCCAGCATGGCGCCGATAAACAACGATGGCGCAAAAATGCCGCCCGAACCGCCCGAGCCCAAACTGATGGAGGTGGCTACAATTTTAATGAAAATAAGCGCCAGCGCCAGTTTCCAGATTAAACCGCTTGCGAGCGCCTGATCCATGGTATCATAACCGACGCCGAAAATGTGTGGGAAGTTAATCCCGATAAGCCCTATAGCCACGCCGCCCATAGCGCCTTTGATAAAATCAGGCAGGCGCACGCGGTCGAAAAAATCTTCCGATGCGTACAATACTTTTATGAATAAGAGGGCGGCCAAACCGGCAAGAAACCCCAGGATGATATAATTGACCAGCTCAAACGGCGAAACCAGTTGATAGTCGGGTACAATAAAAGCCGGGAAGTCGCCGTGATAATGGCGGGAAACAACGGTGGCCGCCACCGAAGAAAGAACGATAGGGCTAAACTGGGCTACCGCAAAATCGCCCAGTATGATTTCCACTGCGAACAGTGCTCCCGCAACCGGCGCATTGAAAGCCGCCGCAATGCCTGAGGCGGCGCCGCACGCGACAAATATCCGCATGCGTTTGGGATTAACTCTGAAAAACTGGCCGATGCTTGAGCCCACAGCCGACCCGATTTGTATAACAGGGCCTTCTCGACCAACCGAGCCGCCGGAGGCGATATATAACGCCGAAGCAAATAATTTTGCAAATACCACGCGCACACGAATGATTCCATTTCTTAAGGCGATAGCCTCCATCACTTCCGGTACGCCATGTCCTTTTGCTTCTTTGGAAAAAAACTGAATGATTAATCCAACCACGATACCGCCGATGGTCGGTATCATAATTTTCCAGTACCAGGGCACTTCCGCAATGGTCTCGAGATTAAATTGCCCCTGCCAGAACAATTCCTGAAAAAATTTGATGGCAAGCTGGATTAAAACAGCGCCGTAACCACCAAGCAGCCCGATGATCACCGCACCGATAAGAACAAAGGTGTGTTCGGTCATACGTAAACGATGAAAGGAATTTAATGCATAACGGTAGGTTCTATTGAGTACCTTCCTCGGCCAGGAGTGTTCGTCAGTCGTTTGCATGAGGGACATTCATCGAACAGTTTTATGATTTATGGTTACAATGTTGTTGTTTTCATCAAGCAACACTACGGTCGCCCGGTGATGGTCGATTTCCTGCGGTTCCAGTTGGGCGTATGTTATGATGATCACCCGGTCGCCGATTTGCCCCAAACGCGCCGCGCCTCCGTTTAAACCGATTTCTTTGCTCCCGCTTTCGGCTTCGATGGCATAAGTGGTCAGGCGCACTCCGTTGTGGATATTAACCAAATCTACCTTTTCAAAAGGCAGAATATCAGCAGCTTTCATGATATCGGAATCTATGCTTAAACTGCCCTCGTAATGCAGATTGGCGTCGGTTATGGCGGCTCTGTGAATTTTGGATTTAAAAAACGTACGCTGCATCGTAATCGATGTAAATGTTAACGGATCTCAAATTTTTCTTTAAAAACCAAATTTTTTACAAATTAATAATTTAATAACTAAAACCGGAAAGATCAATTTTACTTCCCTGCTTTTCAAGAATGAATTCTAAACCCTTCAACATAAGGAAATGGAGAACAAGCGTGCACGCACACAAAAGGCAAACGCTATCTAAATGCGAGATAGTAATGGTACCCTGGAGTATCCGATCGATGATTGATACCAATAATTGCGTTTTATACAGAAGCAGTGATTTGTCAGCAAAAAAACTATGGGTCAGAACGAACGCTTGTAGCGATCGTTGAGAACCTTTAAATCTTCTTCATTATTGATATTGAGAAAATAGTCCTTTTTGTAACCGGAAAATTGTGAAGCCAAATCGATCATACTGGCGTTTAATCGTTTCATGCTATCACGGATGCTGTATCGGCCGTTTTCTATTTGTTTTCGTAATACATCGCTCGCCGATTTGGGCCACCACGAAACCATCGGCTCCAATCCAAATTCCGAGCAAGCGATCACCGGTCTGTTCACACTTCGTTTATCATAAAGAAAACGGTAAACAGAAGTATCCATGAGAGGCATATCCACAGGTAAGACCGCAACCCATTTAAAACGCGCGTAGAACAATGCGGTATAAATACCGCCAAGCGGCCCGCAATTATCAACCAGATCCGGATAAACAGGCGCTTGCACCTGTTTGCTATGGTCGTTATATCCGGCTACAATAAAAAAGTCTGCGGCAATCTGTTCGGCCAGTTGGACGGCGGTTTCCAGAAGGGTATTTTCCCCATTCCAACGCACATGCACTTTATTGCGTCCGAAACGGCGGCTCTTTCCTCCCGCAATCACAGCAGCGGATTTCCTTCCTTGCACCCCGCCCGACCCTAGATGCCCATGGGTTTGCTTTACGTTCAGTACTTATTCCTCTTCCAGCGTTTATAAAATATCCTCTATCCAGGTCAAAGCCGCTTGACTTTTGGGTAAGCCGATCGTCGGTATGGCCAAAAGAGCCACCTGTTTCAGCTCATCCTCCGTCAAACCCTCGTCCAATCCTCTACGCACATTGGAATGGACAGCGCCCTCCGAACCGATACAAACGGCCATCGCAAGTTTAACGAGGCGGCGCGTCTTTTGATCGAGCGGTCCCTCTGTGTGACAGGCATCGCCCAAGGCTTCATAAGCAGCTGAAACGGAGGGATAACTCTCTTTAAACTTTTTGTACTGTTTTGGTAATTTTTCGGACATTACGAATCTCCCTATTACAATGTTACCCAACTGATTTAATGCTTACACCGGGAAAAATCTAATGATTCTGCAGAAATATCTCAACTGTTACTTCAAACGATTAATATTTTCAGTTGTATATATAAAGGTTAAGATCCGCACATGATCTTACACATCAACTTCCGAACCCTTCCCGATTAACAGAAAAGATGAAAACTAAAAATTTTAATTTGTAAGTTGAGAATTATTTCATTAGCTTGTTATATATGCCTAACATTAGTAATGTTAGCATAACGTATAAAGGGGTTTTCCAATATGAAACCATGTTTTGCGGTTCCTTTTCAGTATACAGACCGGTTATTTACACATGTAGAGACGTATCATTTTAACATAAAGGAGAATTAAATGAGCCATTTCATTCGTTGTTTCTTACCCGTTTTTCTGTTTCTCACACTTTATACTATACCCTTTGCCCGTGTTTTTGCGGATAGCGATCCTTCACTATTGAATAAAACCGTCACCGTCGAGGGCAAGGTGATCGACTCCGGAACCCACAAACCGTTAGCGGGCGTTAACGTCATTATTTTAAATTCTGCCATGGGTGCATCGACCGATAAGGATGGGCATTTTACAATCGATAACGTTCCTCTGGGGCGGATGCGGTTGGTCGCTTCTTACATGGGCTATCAATCCAAACAAAAAACACTGGTTCTTAATGAAAACGGCATAGACGATATCCGATTCATGCTCGACGAAGATATTATGGAAACCGGAACCATCGTGGTTACCGGTACGGCAACGCCCTATTTATATGAAGAGGCTCCGGTAAAAACCGAAGTTATTCCGCGCCTGTTAATCGAACAAAACCGTTCCTGTAACCTGAGCGAAGCGTTAACCCTGCAAACCGGTTTGAGAGTCGAAAACAACTGTCAAAATTGTAATTTCACTCAGGTGCGCATCCTCGGTTTTGACGGCCGTTATTCACAGGTTTTAATTGACGGCGATCCGGTGGTTAGTACCCTGGCCGGCGTTTATGCCTTGGAACAATTTCCGCAGGAAATGATCGAGCAAATCGAAATTGTAAAAGGCGGCGGTTCGGCCCTTTACGGCGGCGGAGCTGTAGCCGGTGCCATCAATTTAAGGACGCGAAAACCTTACCTGAACCAGATTAAAGCCCATTATGATATACAAAACGTGAACGGGGCCATGGATCACCGTAGCGGCATCATGGCCGAACGCGTCTCTCAGGACGGCCACACCGGCGCCTTTATTTTCGGTTCCATCCGAGAGCGGGATCATTATGATCATAATAAGGACGGATTCAGTGAGTTGGGTTTACTGAAGCATACATCCACCGGTATTCATTGGTTTTATCGTCCGTTTTCAACCGGCGAATTCCGTTCTTCCTTCCATCGTATCACTGAAGAACGCCGAGGCGGAAATGACTTTGACAGGCCCGAACATGAGGCGGATATTGCAGAATCTGTAAATCATAAACGTTGGGGCGGTAAATTGCGCTGGAATCAGCGCCTTAACGAATCGTTCAACTATCAGACTTACTACGCTTTTAGTTTACTGGAGCGTCAATCTTATTACGGCGGGCTCTCGGGCAATTCCTATACTGACTCTATCGACGCTTTGAAATATTACGGAAACACCGACAATCAAACCCATGTGGCCGGTTTAAAAGGAACCGTGCTCGCAGGTAACCATCAGATTACATTTGGCAGCCAGTATTCTGCCGATGAATTGCGCGACGAATCGGTGGAAGATAGTCGTTATCATATTGACAATCTATATACAAATATCGGTATTTACATACAGGACGATTTGAAGTTTGGTGATGATCGCTACAATCTGGTATTTGGCGCGCGTCTCGATAAACACTCGCAGCTGGCCCAGCCGGTAATCAGTCCGCGTCTGAATATCAAATACACGCCGGTTTCGGATTTACATTTCAGAGCATCGTTTACCACGGGATTTAAAGCGCCGCAGACGTTTGATGAAGACCTGCATGTCGAATCGCTGGGCGGCGACCAGCGCGTCGTACGCAATGCACCCGATTTGCAACCGGAAAAAAGCCGTACCATAAGTGCGGGCATGGAGTTCCAGGGCTATTATGGAAATTTCCCGGTTCTATTCGGGATAACCGGTTTTTACAGTGTATTAAGCGATGCTTTTTCAGAAGTTGAACTGTCAAATCCTCAATCCGATCTGATTCTTTGGCAACGGGTAAACAGTACCTGCGCGCAAGTCCGAGGCGTCGAGCTCGATTTAGGCTATAAACCGACCAATAATCTTGAATTTCGATCAGGCGTGACGTATAAAAGCGGTCGCTATGACGCAAAACAGGAAATTTTTAACAATGTTTATAGCGAGCAATTCTTGCGGACTCCGAATCTGTTCGGATATCTGCGAACAATCTGGATCCCGAAAGAATCCTTTACATTTTTAACATCCGTCAAATATACGGGTCACATGTATGTACCCAACGAAGCCGCCAGCACCATCGTCGAAACGCAACAATCTTTTGTAGAGCTTGGCGTGAATGGTTCATACCAATTAGCGTTCATCAGACACTTGCAGGGTGAACTGATGTTCGGTGTGAAAAACATAACCAACGCCTATCAAAACGATCTGCAAAAAGGCGTGGATCGCGATCCCGCTTATGTGTATGGCCCACAATTGCCCCGGCGAATGTATCTGGGAATCGAATTTTCATTCTGAATCGTCACTACACTCATACAGGCATGCGGGCCTTTGAGAACTTGCATGCCTGTGAATTTTAAACAACGGTTTGCCTGCCATTTTTGATCTTTTTGTAAGGCCCGCCTCCCCCCAATTCTTAATTTTTTAAAAAATAGATACTCCATTTCCGATTTTTGAGAAACGGCTAAACAACTGTAACGGCCGATTCGGTGCAACTCCATTATTTACAAGACATCTCTCTTGTGAAAAATATGGCATGATCCTTGTTAATCTACATTTTAAAATATAGAATTAAATTTAGTATAAAATAAAGGTTTGTAATGGAAGACTGGCTGGAAAGAGAAGATGTGTTATTGCCGATCGGCGTTGTGGCCAAAATGTTCGATATCTCGGTGGCCACCCTGCGCCTTTACGAATCGGAAGGCTTGATCATACCTCAAAAGAGTTCCGGTAAACACCGCAAGTATGATCGGTCGGATTTAAAGCGCATTTCCTGTATTCGTGAGCTCATCGAAAAGAAGGGATTGAACATCGCGGGAATCCGAATGATGCTTTCGGCCATTCCCTGCTGGGAAATGAAACCCTGCAATGAAGAAGACCGCAAACATTGCGACGCCTATTTTACATCGGAAGTACCCTGCTGGATGGTTGAGAACAAAGGCGACGCCTGTAAAAACGAGGATTGCCGCGCCTGCCCGATTTATCAGGAATCGGCCACCTGTTCCAACTTAAAAGTGATGCTTAAAACCTACTGGAGGGCAAAATCACATGCCTGATTTAAAGCGCAGAGAATTCATCAAAATCGCGGGCGTAGGTGCCGGGGGTCTGGCGATCGGCGGCAACGTGCTGAATGCTTTTGCGCCCGAAGATGCCTCCGAAAAAGAACAATTGTTGCAATCAAACGCAGGCGGCGTTGAACGAACGCCTACATACTGCGAGATGTGTTTCTGGAAGTGCGCCGGCTGGGTCTATAAAAAAGACGGAAAACCCTGGAAAATCGTCGGGAATCCCGACGATCCCAACAGCAACGGTCGCTTTTGCCCCAGGGGAACCGGCGGTATCGGTACCTACACAGATGAAAACCGCTTGAAGACACCGCTGATTCGTGTTGAGAAAAACGGGAAACAAGTGTTCCGCAAAGCTACCTGGCAGGAGGCCTTCGACCACATCGCCGACAAAATGCAAACCATCAAAGACAAGTACGGCCCGGAATGTGTGGCGTTGTTCACCCACGGTTCCGGCGGTTCTTATTTCAAAAATTTGTTGCGCGCTTTCGGTTCCAATAATATCGCGGCGCCTTCTTACGCACAGTGCCGGGGACCGCGTGAAGAAGCCTATATGCTAACGTATGGCGAAGTGGTGGGATCGCCGGAACGAACGGATATCCGCAACAGTAAATGCCTGGTTCTTATGGGTTCGCACCTCGGCGAAAATATGCATAACGGTCAGGTGCAGGAATTCAGCGAGGCGGTTGCCAACGGCGCTTCGGTAATCACAGTTGATCCACGGTTTTCCGTAGCCGCCAGTAAATCCAAATACTGGCTGCCCATCCGTCCCGCTACCGATCTGGCGTTATTGCTGGCCTGGATTCACGTAATCATCGATGAAGCGCTTTACGATAAAGCTTTCGTGGAACAATACACCTACGGTTTCGATCAGTTAAAGGCCTCCGTCAAAGAAAACACGCCGGAATGGGCTTATCCCATCACGACGATCAAACCGCATATCATCCGCGAAACGGCCCGGGAAATGGCTCGTTATGCACCGGCCACGCTGGTGCATCCCGGTCGCCATGTAACCTGGTACGGCGATGATACCCAACGCGTGCGCGCCAACGCCATCCTGAATGCACTTTTGGGTTCGTGGGGCAGGCGCGGCGGTTTTTACGTGCCCACCAAAGCCAAAGTCAAGAAACCGGAAATCCCGGCTTATCCGCCTTACGGTAAAGACTGGCGTGAAGCCTTTCCCGGCAAATATCCGCTGGCGCATCTGGCCATCTCATCGGGCATTTGCGAGGCAACGATTCCTTCACCGGAGCGCGATTGTTCATTTAAAGGATGGATCGTTTACGGCACGAACCTGCCCATGACGTTGCCGCAACCCGAGCAGACTTACGAAGCGATTCAAAATCTGGATCTGCTCGTTGCCGTGGATATTATGCCGTCGGAAATTACCGGCTGGGCGGATGTGGTCTTACCGGAATCCACATACCTGGAGCGCTACGACGATTTACGCATCTCCCAGGGACGCGTACCCACGGTAGCATTGCGTGCACCGGCTTTCGAACCGAAATATGACACCAAACCGGCCTATTGGATGGCGCGGGAGCTTTCCAAAAAACTCGGTCTCGAACGATATTTCCCGCATGCAACCATGGAAGATTATCTGGAGGAACGGCTTAAATCCATTGGTTCCGGTTTAGAGGAGATGAAAGAGCTCGGCGTAAAACGCATGGAAAACAAATACAGCCTTTACTTTCTCAACGGCGAAGATTTTCAGTTCAATACGCCGAGCGGTAAAATCGAATTGTATTCTACCATGATGGCGGACGCAGGTTTCGACGCCATCCCACGTTATAAACATCACGAAGAGCCGCCCGAAGGTTATTACCGCTTGCTTTACGGCCGCGCCCCTATGCACACGTTCGGCCGTACCACCAATAATCCGTTACTGTACGATTTAATGGATGAGAATCAGGTATGGATCAATCGCAAAGTGGCCAAGCTCTGGGGCATCCAAGACGGCAGCTACATCATACTCGAGAATCAGGACGGCGTGCGCTCCAATCGCGTGAAAGCGCGGGTAACGGAGCGTATTCGCCACGATTCCGTCTATATGGTACACGGTTTCGGGCATAGCGATAAACGCCTTACACGCGCTTACAAAAAAGGCGCGGACGACAATAAATTGATAACCAAAGTACACATTGATCCCGTAATGGGCGGTACAGGCATGCGCGGCAACTTTGTTACATTCAGAAGGGAGGACGTGTAATGGCTCGATATGGAATGGCAATCGATACCAAACGTTGTGTGGGATGCGCCGATTGTGTAGTCGCCTGCCAAACCGAAAACAACGTGCCCGTCGGTTATTGCCGCGACTGGATCGTTCAGGAAACCACCGGAAGCTATCCTGATCTGTATCTGGAGATTCGCTCTGAGCGGTGTAATCACTGTTCCGATGCGCCCTGTGTACGCAGCTGCCCCACCAGCGCCAGTCATTACGGTGAAGGCGGCATTGTGCTGGTAGACCATGATGAGTGCATCGGCTGTAAAGCCTGTATTGCTTCCTGCCCATACGACGCCCGTTTTGTGCATCCCGAGGGCTATGTGGACAAATGCACCTTCTGCATCCATCGGGTTCAAGAAGACAAAGATCCTGCATGCGTCGAGGTGTGCCCAACCCATGCCATGATATTCGGCGATCTCGACGACGAACGCAGCGAAATCAATGAGGCCATACGCAGCCGTAAACACAAGACGCTGATTCCCGAAGCGGGCACCGAACCCAACATTTTTTATCTATTGTAAACGGATTGCAAACGGTACAACTGTATTAATTGGAGTTGAAACCATGAAAGAAATAACCATTACATCCGGCCGCATGAATCCGGGCATCGATCCGGTGTTACACGCCTGGGGCTGGGAGATTCCTCTCTATTTGTTTCTCGGCGGGCTGGTGGCCGGCATTCTTCTTTTCTCATCGCTTATTTACCTTCGCGGTAAGAGCGCATATTACGTTACTGCTGTAAAAAAGGCGCCGTTACTCGCCCCGCCTCTTCTGGCCATCGGATTATTGGCGCTACTATTGGATTTAACGCACAAACTCTACTTTTGGCGGCTGTACACGACCATCCGACTGGAGTCGCCCATGTCCTGGGGCGCCTGGACGTTAATGGTCATCTTCCCGTTGAGCGTACTCTGGTCGGCCTCCTGGCTGCGCGACATTGCGCCGCAAACGTATTTCAACAAGGCGTGGATACAACGCTTATTATCGATACTGGAATCCTATCGGAAATGGCTGGCCTGGTCGTTGATCTTTCTCAGTATTATCCTCGGCATGTACACGGGCATTCTTTTGTCTGCCTTTAACGCCCGGCCGTTTTGGAATACTTCGATTCTCGGACCGCTCTTTCTGGTTTCGGGGCTTTCAACCGGCGCGGCGGTGATCATACTTATGTCCCGTTCCGGCGAAGAACGGACGCTGTTCAGCAAAATTGATATGGCATTGATTGCCACTGAAATCTTTCTCATTATCCATCTCTTTATGGGGTTCCTCGCCAGTACGGAAGTCCATATCCAGGCCGCACAGTTATTTCTTGGAGGACCGTACACGGCTGTATTCTGGACGTTTGTATTCGCACTGGGCCTGGTATTTCCGTTGCTAACCGAATGGCTGGAGCTGCGCGGTTACCATGTGCCGGCCAGGGTTCCCGCCTTACTTGTGTTAATGGGCGGATTGGTCATGCGGTTTATCATTGTGGATGCCGGACAATCGTCGCGGTGGTTGTACCGCTTTATGCAATAAGCATAACGGAGCGTAAAATTGTGCAAAATACGTTCAGAGAAACGGCAAAACGAAAATTGAAAAAAAATTAACAACTCGAGGAGCAACAATGAAACAAGAACAAAAATACTGGTCGCCCTATGTAGCGGGCATCGGTTTGGGGCTGACGTTGCTGCTGGCCTTTGTGCTCGTGGGCCGCGGCCTGGGCGCCTCCGGCGCCATGATGCGTTTGGATGTCTGGTTTATGAATCTGTTCGCGGCAGACCATGCGACTTCCAACCCGTATTTCAGTCGTTATGCCGAAAGCCCTTTATCCAACTGGTTGATATTTGAGATCATCGGCGTTATGATCGGCGGTTTTTTGTCCGGCGTACTGGCCGGTCGCATTAAAAAGGGTATTGGCAAAGGCGAACGTATTTCCAATCGCGGCCGTCTGATTCTGGCTTTTATCGGCGGCGGTATCGTCGGATTTGCCGCGCGTCTGGCCCGCGGCTGCACCAGCGGGCTGGCGTTGACCGGCGGCGCCACCCTGGCGCTGGGCGGTTGGGTGTTCATGTTCTCGATTTTCGCCGGCGCTTATGCCACAGCCTATTTTGTGCGCAGACAGTGGATTTGAGCCGCGCCGGTTTATCAACTCGTAACTCTTTGAAATCAAGATAACAAAATCAGTTATAAGGAGAGATTTTATGGCGCCCTTTTATAAATTCGGTTTTTTCGGCGAACAGACCAGCTTTATCATTGCTCTGCTTATCGGCGTCAGTTTCGGTTTCTGGCTGGAACGAGCAGGTTTCGGCAATAGCCGTAAACTGGCGTTGCAATTTTATTTCGAAGATATGACCGTCCTGAAGGTGATGTTTACCGCTATCGTCGTTTCGATGTTAGGTCTGATGTATTTGACCTTGTTTGGATGGATCGATATCAGTAAAGTGTATCTCAATCCAACGTTTATAGGCGCGCAAGCCGTCGGCGGCCTGATCTTTGGTATCGGATTCGCCATCGGCGGATATTGTCCCGGCACCGCCGTTGTAGGGGCGGTAACGGGTAAAACGGACGCTTATATCTATATTCTCGGCGCTTTGTTCGGGATGTTCGTTTTCGGCGAGGTGTTTCCGTTGATCGAAGGTTTGTTTTATGCCGGTGAAATGGGCCAGGTTCGTCTTACAGATTATTTCGATGTGTCCACCGGCCTGTTGGGCCTGCTGGTTATTTTGTTGGCCATCGCCATGTTTTACGGCGGGGAGTGGCTGGAACGCACATTTCGAAAGGAGGCCGCCAGATGAACCTGAGTAAGAAAACTGCCGGATTCTCGCTTCTGCTGGTTTTGGGCGTGATTATAGCCCTTGCACCGGTCGATAAAATGGCGGACCAAAACCTGACCACCGATCAACTGTTACAGGAATGGACAAGTGCCGAACCGTATATCCATGCCGACCGCTTAGCGCACTGGATCATCAATGATGATCCCGGCTTCCAGGTAATCGATTTGCGACCGGCGGAAGATTACAAACAATACCATATTCCCGGGAATCAACATGTTCCGTTTAATGCCTTGCAAGAAGCTGATCTGCAATCGATGATTGATCCTTATAAAATCAAAATTCTGGTATCCAACGGCAATACCCGCGCTTCGCAAGCCTGGCTTCTTCTGCGCCGGATGGGATATGAAAACCTTTATGTTCTGAAAGGCGGTATGAACTATTGGGTGGATGTATTCAACAGCCCCGAAAAACCCGGCATGGCGGCGGCGGACGATGAAATTTTTAAATATCAGTTTCGCAAATCGGCGGGCGCTGTCATGATGGGACGATCGGCGGTAAAAGAAATTGAAAAAGAGGTCGAAGAACCGGAGCGTCCGGTGAAACGCATCCGCCGCCCCAGGAAGAAAGGATTTGACGAAGGGTGTTAACGGCGAAGGAATGCTGTTACCAAAGCCGATGCGACGCCGTCGCCTCCCCCTACGGCATTGCCATCGGCTTTTTAAAATCATTGGCTACTTCATAAGCTCCCCCCTATTTGGGAACCAACCGTATAAAATATTTAATGCTTGCTTTACCCATTGTATCAATCTAATATTCATTGTCTTCTCACCCCCTATGATCTTCACAGGAAATACAGGCGGGAACAATCTTCAAGCTAATAACCGGGAACGAAAAGGCGACAAATAACGCATTGTTTATAACAATGACACCGAGAGTATTATTTTTCATAACTTAATAACCTCAATTGTTAATTAATAACCATAGTCATACCTGTCCAACATAAGATTTGATGAAAGAGTAAATTAAAATGAAGAGACCGGCCTCATGAGTAAAGTTACACGTATTTTTAGTCAAACTCTAAATTACTTCCAAAAACAGAATTTTATCAATTGGTATACGATACCGATGCGTACAAGGCAGTCAAAAGATTTTCCAGTTGGGATCTTTGTCTCAATGCTTTTTTGCCAATTGGGCAAAGCCCGAAACCTGCGTTAAATCTGTTATGGTCTGGCAACCTTCCATGGTAAGAGGAATCATCTTGGTCTGCATAAACCACCCACCTCTCCCGTTTATTCGGGAGCCGTTCAACTTTAGCCTATACCAGTGAACATAGGCCATGGCAACTTTACAAAGGGATTTTTATAAACTGTTAGAACGCTGCCAAAAAGCTTTTGAAGGTAAAAGTAAATTTCGATTTAAAAACAAGTTTACAGTTTTGACGCCCGCTAAATGGCAATCGCTTGTTTCTTCGCTTGCATATACAAACGGTACCCTTAAGATGCCCAAACAAAAAGTGCAGTACAAATTAACGATGAATGATGCGCTTACCGCCATGGCTATGGGCATCGTCTTCAATAGGGTGCAGGCGAATTTTAGTCGCATAAATACACATCCGGTCGGTAATCTGTTCAAAAACCGCGTCATCCATCAAACCTTTTGGCAGATGGATGAAAAGGGAACCGAAGCGACGGCTGCGAGCGTTGTTGAAATCAATCTCATATCGAGGGGGATATCCGGATTTCAAATGCGCATCAACCGTCCCTATTTGTTGGTTATCCGCGAGCGCATCCATAATACCATTCTGTTCATGGGCAAAATTTCGCAACCACAATGGGAGGACAATTAAGTTTTCCCTTCCCAAAAAGCAATAATTGCTCCGGAGGCGTCGACACGAATCCACAGCCTTTAGGCGTCATAATCATTTAAATCATTCCTGCTTATAAAGCTAAGCGGGATTGGTAGGGCATCCGGGACGGTGTAAATTTTCGTAACTCAAACTATGATTCACCGGTATTATTTCTTAGATTAATCACAAAAAGAGCAATAAACGATACGCACATGTTTAACGTTTACGTTATTAATGCATTGAATAAGGCGCCTTTTTCTGAAGCGGGCAGGTTGAACAATGGTTTAAAAAACCGTTGGGAATGCAAAACAGCAATGACAGGATATGGGTATTGGCTATAAGATAGCTACACCTGAAGGAACCTTATTAGTGCAAAATCGAATGCCTGCTGACCGTAGATTTAAACTTCGGTGACAATAAATCAATATCGGGAGAACGGGTAATGAAAACCAGCCAAAACGTTTTTCTAACCATCTGTTTATTGACCTTCGTCTTATTACAAAATATTCATGGCGATCAATCCAAAATCAGCGCTGAAAGCGAAGAGTGTTTGCTCTGTCATTCGGCCTTAAATCCCGGGCTTGTGGAATCCTGGAAAAATAGCCGCCACAGCCGAACTACGCCCGGTCAGGCTCTAACGAGACCGGAACTTGAGCGTCGCGTCTCGTCCGCGGATATTGATTCAAGTTTGCGCGCCGTTGCCGTTGGTTGTTATGAATGCCATTCTATGAATACGGACCAACATAAAGACGCCTTCGAACACAACGGTTATATGATCAACGTTATCGTCAGCCCGAATGATTGCGCTACCTGTCATGGAGAGGAACGTGAACAGTATTCCAAAAATATCATGGCTCACGCTCATGCCAATCTTGTTGAAAATGAACTGTACCAGGATTTAATCAAAGCCATTAATAACCCTTACAGCTATTCAGAAGGAAAGCTCCATTTGGGCGCCATCGATACGTTAACGGAGTACGAATCGTGTTTGTATTGTCACGGCACCAGAGTAAAGGTACGTGGATTTACCACAAAAGAAACCGATTACGGTGAATACACCTTTCCGGTTTTAGAAGGTTGGCCCAATCAGGGTGTGGGAAGAATCAATCCCGATGGCAGCCTTGGATCGTGCACGTCGTGCCATCCCAGACATGCTTTTTCCATTGAAACGGCCAGGCAGCCGTACACGTGTTCGGAATGCCACAAAGGCCCGGATGTTCCGGCATTTAAAGTTTATCAAGTAAGCAAACACGGCAACATTTTCAAATCCAAAGCGGATTCCTTCGAGTTCAACAGCGTTCCATGGACCGTCGGAAAAGATTTCACGGCGCCCACCTGTGCAACCTGTCATGTCAGTCTGGTTGTATCTGAGGACAATACGATTATTGCCGAACGAACGCACCGGTTTAACGATCGGCTTGCCTGGCGTTTGTTCGGTGTACCCTACGCCCATCCTCATCCAGTTGACGCTAATCTCGAAAATGTGCACAATTCCAATGGCTTGCCTCTCGCCGTGGAATTAGACGGTGCGCCGGTATCCGAATTTGTAATCAGCGAAAAGGAGCAACAGGTGCGTAATGAAAGAATGAAAGCGATTTGTCTCTCCTGTCACAGCTCGGGATGGGTTGACCAACACTTCGCCCGGCTGGATAACACGGTTCGAAAAACCAATGAAATAACCGCCGAAGGCACGAACATTTTGATGGACATTTGGGAACACGGGTATGCCAAAGGATTACCTCATAATGAGAATATCTTTGATGAAGATGTTGAACGCACCTGGACTTCCATTTGGCTGTTTTATGCCAATTCAACACGATTTGCATCCGCCATGGCAGGCGGCGGTGATTATGGCGTCTTCGCCAAAGGTCGTTATCAAACCACGAAACAACTGTATAAATTACTCGAAACGTATCATCAGTACAAAGCGATTCATGGCGATTAAGGGAATCCCGAGCTTCTTAAGTTCTTTGTGCTGGAATAGAGTTTGTCATTATGATGATAGAAAGAACTCAAGCAGGCGCCGAAATGGCAGGTTAACTAAATAATCCGTTGTAGCAAACATTTCAGAAATCAGAGGCTATTTTGAGAAAATCAAAAGTATCGGTGTTTGATCTCTTTTTCATCCTTCTTTTAGCAATTTTCCTCATTTTAACGACGTTTCTGAGATGGAATGAATATTTATTCAAACTACCTTGTGTGACATTATTTGCCTTTTACATTTTGGGCAAATGGGCGCGAAACTATGAAATCGGGCATTATCTATAATGAAACAATGGAAGGATTTTTTGTAAAAAAAATTAGAATTGGCGCGTTCAGATATTCATTAATTGAAATTATCCTTAGATAGGACTAATGATATTGAAAATGTTGTTTTGGCTTTTACCGTTATTATTTTTGATCTTTAGCTGTGAAAAAGATTTAACCAATGTGGATTATCGGTCCGATCCCATCCGATTCTTTACGGATAAAACAATCTATACCAAATCAGATAGCCTTTATTTGCATTTAGAAAACCACTCGAACAATGACATAACGATTGTATTAAGATGCGGTATTTATCTGAAAATGTACTACCAGAAAAAATTGGACGGCGGCTGGTCGGAAAAACTTTGTTTCTGGTATATGTCGCTGCGCTGTCCCACTATTCCGGATACGGTACAGTCGCAAACGACATTTCACCATACCCTGCCGGCCGACTATTTTGAATCAGGGGGTACATTCCGACTTTTGTTCGCTTATCATCCATTCCGGCAGGACACGATTGGACAACTCATTTCCAATACATTCGCAATCACAAATAACTCCATCGTATGGTAATGCCCACATTAACAGAAGAAACGTATCGGTCAACAAACTTCAGCCAAAGCTGGAATCGTCTTAATTCGTTGTCCTTGTTTCAAATAGCTTCGATGATGGACACCTGTTATATAATTAGTAGTTCAAACATTCATCACTCCTACGACGAGGGCTTAACCTGGAATTGTTCTCAAAGTTTTAGGTATGGAAGATACAAAACACACCTTTTAGCTCCGGGGCCCAACGGTGAGATATATGCAACGGCTTCATACCTGATGATCTCAGCCTACAGCGGCGTTTAGTTATATACGTTAAAAACGGATATGCATGAGATTTCAAAAAAAATGATACTTTTGAGGTAAACCAGGTTTTGTTTTGGGACAATACGGCAAATGTACAATGTTTGACTGAATCAGGCGCTTTTGAGGCACAAAAATCGGGCAAATGATTAATGTAAAATGAGAAGTGTTCAATGGTTTCCAGAAGCATTCGCTACGAACTAAAACCGTGGATTGCTCTTTTATGCATGTGTTTGTTCCTCTGTCTAACCGGTCTTGCATGTAAAAAATCGACCGTCCCGGTTCAAACTACACAAAGAAATGAAGCGGCCATTGAAGGAACTGTACAATATTTCGTGGATACCCTCGATTATATCGGCGGTGAGCACGATCCCCCCGGTTTTATCCTGACGGATTACACATGGCTAATGGATGAACCGGATTATGATTACGATCGGGTTTACATCAATTCCGGCATGGATTCAAGCTACTTACAAAAGACCATCAGAGCATTTGGTCGCATCGGCACGATCTATGCCGGAGGCGTCGAGACGCCGTTGAGAAGATTTCCGGTTATACGCACGGATTCAATTGTATTGTTATCGGAGTAACCTGATGTTAAAGACGCCAAAGGACCATCGACTTAGATGACCCATGAAATACACTAATCCGATGATTAATGCCAAACATTGCTTTAAAAAAATTTCTTTATTGATAACATTCAAACAGGCTCTTAAAGAAGAAAAAACATGATCGAAAAAGACGATCGCGTGTTTACTTTTCACTCATTCTTACCTGCAGGTTTCACATAAAAATCCAGTTGGACTTCCATTTCCTCATCAATCTTATAAAACATCACCGAAGGAATATCAATATTATAATCGGAAAGTTTTACGGTAAACTGGCTTCTAATGCGAAAGCCGTTACCCGTCTTGCTGATCGTACCGTCGATGGTTCGGTTCTGCTCAACACCGTGGATAAAAAGTTGACCCGCCACGGTTACCTCCATCACATTGCTTTCGCTTTTACGGCGAACCTGTTTTATGTTACCTTTAAAATAGGTAAACGGGTATTTGGCGGTTTCTAAATAATTCTCGCGCATGTGGCGGTTTCGAAGGCCGATACCCGTATCGAGGGTGGACAATTTAACTTCGAAGTACATTTTGCTGTTCCGGGTGAGCGTATCGCCTTCCCAATAAATATAACCGTCGATGTAATCGCTTACGCCCTCAAAATCTTCCACAGGGGCATCGGATATGAATTTAACAAGGTTGTTTTGTTTTTTATCAACATGGTACTCGCCGGCGAACAAAGCGCCGACCGTAAAAACGATGAATAAAACGATGCCTCGCATGACGCTCCTCCCTTAATTATTTGGCGCTCCTTTATTGATCCAGGCAGTAATCGAATCCCTGACGCTTCTTTCCAACTGATTCATTCCTTTGGGCATCGAGGTTGTCCCTTCGCCATTCAGCTTGTCCATCAAATAACTGTTCGAAGCATCGCCGGCTTTGACCAGTAACATGGAAGGATTTTGCAGACTCGATTGGTTAACCAGACTGTTGTACGCTTTGCCTTCTCTTAAGTCCGGAAAATTCGTGCCGTTATGACACCCCGAAACCGCACAGGTCGGCGTAAACACATTTTCCTGTATACCGGAAAACGTGGCCATGACTTTAGTATCATCATCCTTCCCGCCCGAATCCGGACCGCTTATTTCATCCTTGCAGGAAAATAAAAACAACGACATAATTATGGTTAAACATAAGATAGAACGAATCATAGAACGGCCTCCGTTTACAGTGAATTGATTAAGCTTGTTTTCGTAATAAGAGTTCAATCTTAAGGACGATACAGCCCTATTCTAATCGACTCCGGGACGGTACCCTGAGGTTTATAGCAATACGACCGTAATCATATCTAAAAGTCACACCTGAATCGAATACCACGATATGATAAGCGCCCATTTTGATATTATACAAAAATTGTTCCTCGCCCTTAACCCTGGCAGAGGTATTGTTTACAGAACGACCGGAGGGCTCCAATTGAGAGGCGTTCATCCCGGATTGATGCGAAAAAAACAATAGAAAAGTAGACGGATTCATAAATTTCCATTTCCCGAATTGCCCATTACCTGAAATGCGTTTTTCAACGGCGTGCTTTAGACCTCCGTTTGCATTATCTGCAACAAATACTTTATACTGATTTATCATGACAGCACGGAACATAATCGTAGATACGTTGTGCGAATTTCTTCCCCGTACCAGCTCCTCTTTATGTAAACAGTTTACGATTCCATAGTTTATATTAACTTCCCTTTGCTTTCGCATCCGTATATCTGCCCTCTCATAATTATAGTGCATTTTCACATTATTTCTTTTGACCAGTGGCCTGAAATTCGTGCCTTCAATTATTCGGATCCGATCCATCGGATAGTCGGACAATGTGTGCGTATCTCGTCTTATATATCCGGCCACGATCAGAAAACTGGTAAGTGCGATTACAATTACACGATTTCGGTTCATGTCATTGCCTCTTAACAGCAACGATGACAACTTTGTATCTAACGAATTCAAATAGAATGCCATGGGGTGCATCAAGTCCTTATCTGATTGTTTATAATACAATTGACTGGATATTTCACCACCATGTTTCAAATTAAAGCTGCGCATTGTATGCACAACCCCAATTAATTTATGCTAAAATTTGCACGCCAGAATGTATGGAATTCTCGCGATCGCTTTAGCGCCAAAGGGAATTAATTTCCGGGTTTCATCGTCTTAATGTGCAAAATATGCATATCCAATCGAATGTATAATCTGCGACAAGCAGCAATGAGCAATCAATATAAATTGAATTCACTAAGGCTCTGCCTGTTACACACTTTCCTGCTTCTGGTTTTGACCGGCTGTCTTGACGATGCGCCGCACAGCAATCCGCTCGATCCGGCTAACGGTGACAAGGTATTCGGGCTAAGCGGACAGGTACGCACCTATTACGCCCCTCACAAACCGATATCCGGCGCCACGATTTACTTACAACCCGGCGATCAAGTCGTCATCACGAATGCGGAGGGCGAGTATCAGTTTGATGATTTGAGTAAAGGTCAATATGAATTGATTTGCAGCGTTGATGGGTACCATACCGATTCCAGCGTCATCGATCTCGACGGCAATTTCGAGTATGACTTCTACCTGGATGGGCTTCCGCAATTTGATCACATTTCATTGACCACTCATCACATTTCCCGATGGTTTCCGATGGAGGATACGTACTTTATGGAGCTCAAAACCATGGTAAGCGATCCCGATGGCCTCAGCGATATACGGAAAGTAACCGCACGGGTGCATTCCATTGATTACGCCGATTCGCTTCAACCGGGTCTTCAAACCGGAATATTTAAACGTACCTTATACGACCGCGACTTACCGGTCTCTTCGATTCACCGCTTTGTCGGCAAGCCGTTTGAATTTATCGTAGAAGATGAGTTAGGAATGCGTACGATTTCCGATCCGATCTACATAACGCGCATAATCGAACAAACGCCCGTCCTGACCTCGCCCTCGGAATTAAAGATGGTTAATAATCCGTCTATTCAATTCGAATGGCAACGCCTTGATGTAGTTTATTCGGCCACCTTTACCATCAAAATTTTCAAGATAAACTTTGGCGTGGCCATTAAAGTAGACGAAGTGGCAAATATAGCGATCGATGACATAAGCTACCAATATCAGTCCTCTCTGGATGAAGGCGATTACTACTGGACCATCAGTATCGTAGATGAGTTCGGTAACAGCAGCAGCTCGAAAGAAGGAACCTTTAAAGTAGAATAAATACATTTGATGCAATATGACGGAAAAAAATCAATATAAATCATTGTTGAAAATTGCTGAAACCATTCACACGATTCACGATACCGCCGTACTCATGGACACCATTATGGAGGTAGCCATTGAGGCTATTGCGGCGGAGCGCGGATTTATACTGTTAAAAAATCCAATCCACGGGCAAGGATTTGAGGCGGTATCCGCCCGCAACATGAGCAAAGAAAAAATAGCATCTTTGCAGGAATTATCAAGCAGCGTCGTAAATCAAGTCCTTGAAAGCAAAAAAGCGGTCATCAGCACGGACGCCCAAACCGATAAACGCTTTCAGGGCGCCGAGAGCGTTGTAATCCAACAGATTAAATCCGTAATCTGCACCCCTCTGCACTACGGCGGGGAGGTAATCGGTGCTATTTACATGGACACGCGACTGGAACGTAATCAATTTAATGAATCCAATTTATATTTTCTGGATGCATTCGCCTCTCAGGCGGCAACCGCCATTAACAACACCCGCCTCCTGGAACGTTTGCGAAATGAAAATAAGACATTGAAGAAACAACTTTCGGTAAGGCAACTTTTTCCGGAGATGATCGGACGCAGCAAGGCAATGCTGAATATATTGGAAATGATTCGCGATGTGGCTGATTCAACGGCGTCGGTATTGATCGAAGGCGAAAGCGGAACCGGAAAGGAGATGGCGGCCCGCGCACTCCACATGCATTCCTCGCGAAATGAGCTGCCGTTAATACCGATATTTTGCGGTAGTTTATCCGAAAACCTGTTTGAAAGCGAGCTGTTCGGCCATAAGAAAGGGGCTTTTACGGGCGCTACACAAGACAAGAAAGGCCTCTTTGAAGAAGCGGATGGTGGGACCGTCTTTCTGGATGAAATTGCCGATATCAGTCTCAACGCCCAGACTAAACTCTTGCGTATCCTTCAGGAAGGTGAAATCAAGCGCGTCGGAGAGACTAAAATTCGTAAAATCGACGTACGGATCATATCGGCGACCAATCAAGATTTGTGGAAACGGGTTGAACAAGGCCATTTCAGAGAAGATCTGTATTACCGTCTCAATGTGATTAATATTCGAATACCGCCACTGAGAGAACGGCGGGAAGATATATTGCCTTTGGCCGATCATTTTTTAAGAACGTTTGCGCAGAAAAACAAAAAGCAAATCAACGGGCTCAGTAGAGATGCCCAAGAGTATCTGCTGGATTATCACTGGCCCGGCAATATACGTGAGCTGGAAAATTCGATGGAACGAGCAGCCATCCTCACCCGGCAACCGGAAATATCCGCCGATCTGTTCCATCTGAATAAGAACGAGATGTCGATGCCCATCGGTAAAACGCTTAAGGAGATTAACAAATATGCAATCCTCAAGACGATTAACATGACCGGAAATAACCGCACCAAGGCGGCTAAGATTTTAGGCGTTTCGAGGCGCTGGCTACAATATCAATTAAAAAACTGGGGCATGGTCGATGGAAATTGATGGCTATCAAATACGCAATGAAATTCATCGTGGCCCGGTTACGACTGTTTATACCGCCGTAGAATCGGACCTGGATCGTATCGTACTATTGAAGGTTCTCAATACTCAATGGTACAATGAGACCGACTTTATCGAGCGCTTTAAACGCGAAGCAAAAATCTGCGCCCGATTTAATCATCAAAATATCGTGTCCATTTACGGATTGGGCCATGGAAACGGATATTTCTATATTTCGATGGAATATGTGGATGGTTCCACCCTGAAGGAACGCATCCGTAAAAATGCGCCGCTCGATTTTCCGTTTATCCTTCATGTATCGCGCCAAATTTTATCCGGTTTATCCTACGCGCACGGACAGGGGGCCATCCACCGGGACATCAAACCGGCAAATATTATGATCGCTAATGACGGAAACATAAAAATCACTGATTTTGGTATGGCGATGGTTTCCGAAATACTGTAAACCGTATCTTCCGGAACATAAAAACGATCGATCT
>CAZIVP010000005.1:0-274784 GCA_964542915.1 uncultured Calditrichaceae bacterium
ACTACTGGCAAAAACAGTTCGCCCGCGTGGATGAATGGGACGCCAAAATCGAGGCGTTTAACGCCCGCACGGGCTTACTGGAGGCGTACAAATAATACGATGATGATATTGTTTTTGGGTAACGATCAATATTGAGTTGATGATTGTTGCGGTCTAAACATTCAATCATCAGTTTAACCCTTTTTCTCTCTTTTCCATAGACGTTGATCGATTCGATATGGCACCATCATCCGCAATTTTTTTAAAAGATTGTGTTTTTTGTCGCAATCAAATCCATCTCTCTATATATTATATATTGTGGGACTTAATATGAGGAAGAAGATCATGGGTTTGAAATCATGTTGTATCGCATCGTTGTTCTTTTTTGTATTCTTAGCAATGACCTCCGTTCAATCCCAAAACCGTTTCGAAGTGCAGGAATTCCGGGTTTTACACAGCGACTTCAAAGCAGAGATGGAGCCGGTGTCCGATTTGGACGGTAACTATTGCGCGGTATTACGTGTGGAAACGAAGGCCGCCGACAAGTTGGATCTCGAGCAAAAGGTGTACAAAAAAGAAATAATCAGCGATAAAGCCTGTTACCTGTACGTTTCAGCACGAGAGCAGGAAATTACGTTCACAGCGCCCGGTTACGATGCTCTGACCGTTCAACCGCCCGACGGCAGCTTTATGCTGGGCAAAGTCTATTACACACGCCTGAAAAGCGTCATCAAAGACAAACCCGCACCAAAAGCGATGCCGGTCCTGATCGGCAGTAAACCGACCGGCGCACGCCTTATCTTGAACGGCGAAGAAATCGGGCACACCGATAAAGCTTTTCCGCTGGATAGCGGCACATACCAACTAATATTGATGAAAGAGGGCTATGAAACGCTCCATAAAAAAATTGAAATAAGCGAAAACAAGGAGAATATTTTTAGCTTTTCGCTGGTCGCCCTGGAAAGCGACGCCCCCGTTCCGATGCCATCGCCGCAACCCGAAGAACCGCCCCGGGGCGATGTAGTGATGTGGTACGATTTTGAATCCGGCAACCTGGATAACTGGATCAAACTGAGCGGCGAATGGGCGATCGCGGGGGGACAGCTATTGCAAAACAGTAACGCCCGCCCCGCCATGATTCTCACGGGCAACGAAAGCCTTGAAAATTTTATGATCGAAGCCGACGTCCTGTTTTCATCGGGACGGGACGGTCTGTATATCGTCATCCGTTCTCATCTGGATTCCAAACGCAGCCTGGCCTGGCATATCGGCGGATGGAGCAATACGCGCACGATCCTGCTTGATTTCAGCGATATGGCGCGTAACCGCTTTCAAAAAATCAATTCCACCGACGCCCGGCTCTCGCTAGAGCAAGGCAAGTGGTATAAGACGAAAATAGTCGTCAACGGCACCAATGTTAAATGTTACTTGAATAAGAATCTGATCATTGATTATACCGGTCCGCAGGTCGTTCAGTACAATTCCGGTCGCATCGGCTTCGGTAGTTATAACGCCCAGGCCCTTTTTGATAACGTCCGGGTGCAGCGCCTGCCTTAATCGCCGCATTCCTAACAAAAAGCACACTTGTTGTTAAATAAAAAAGCCATCGGTCGAAATGACGCCGATGGCTTTTTGTATTACCGATTCGATTCTGTGATCCCGGATATTAACGCCCCCAGTCAAACGGCGGCTGCGGTTTATTGCCGAGGATATCTTCGATTTGATTCAACACATCCTCCGTTAAACGCGCGCTCACCTGCAGGGCCTGCATGTTTTGCTCTACCTGCTCCGGTTTGGAAGCGCCGGTAATTACCGTGCTCACATCGGGATTTTTCAAGCACCAGGCCAGCGCCATCTGCGGCAGGGTTACAGCCAGATCGGCGGCCAATTCGCCAAGCGCTTTCACTTTTCGGATGGTTTGGTTGCCCTGCTCGCCCTCCAGTTTCTTGCGCAGCCAGGCGTAATCCTCCAGCGCAAGGCGGGAATCTTCGGGGATGCCGTCGTTGTATTTGCCGGTCAGCAGACCGCTGGCCAACGGACTCCAAATCGTCGTACCCAATCCGATTTCCTTGTAAAGAGCGGCGTATTCTTTTTCCACGCGCTCGCGGTGCAGCATGTTATACTGCGGTTGTTCCATTAATGGTGGAATTAAATGATCGCGACGGGCCACATGGTAAGCCTCGCGTATCAAATCCGCCGGCCATTCGCTGGTGCCCCAGTAAAGCGCCTTGCCCTGCTGAATCAGCAAATGCATGGCCCAGACCGTTTCTTCCACCGGCGTATAATAATCGGGACGGTGGCAAAAGATCAAATCCACGTAGTCCGTTTGCAAACGCTTGAGTGCGGCATGGGCGCCTTCCATCGTATGCTTGCGCGACAAACCGCGATCGTTGGGGCCCTTGCCGCCCCAGAAAATTTTTGTCGATAACACCAGATCGGAGCGTTTCCAGCCGGCCTTTTTGATGATATTGCCCATCATTGTCTCCGCCTGCCCCGCGGAATAGGCCTCGGCGTTGTCAAAAAAGTTTACGCCGGCGTCGTAGGCTTTGTGCATACACTGATAAGCGACCTCTTCGTCGATCTGATCGCCGAACGTCACCCAGGCACCGAATGAGAGGGCCGATAATTTTAAACCCGAATTGCCAAGAAATCGATATTCCATAAATCCTCCTGTGTTCTTCCGCCTTAGTGTAATAAATTACGCTCTAAAATTAAAACAATTTTTAGCTCGGGGATGAATACATGTAGCAATCATTCAGCGCGGCTTTTTCACGATAATCTTCACTAATGTACATTCCGGGAATGGCGATCTGAAATGGTCTAAACAACTAATTCAAAGAGTTTCGCATTGACGGTTTTTTGATTATTGACGCTTCGGATTCGCTTTTTAAAGCGCCGGCGGATTTTCCAGAATGCGCACCGTCGCACCGAACGCGATACCAACCATTGCAAGAATGAACAGGATATATAGCAGCAAAGACAAATAAAACGCCAATCCACGTATGGCTTTATTTCTGTTGGCGGGATCGGTGATATAGCCTCTGCGCAAAACGATTATGAATTTATTCAAGCCCAGTATCGTTAGAACAACGCCAAAGACGGCCAGCAAAAGCAGGCCTGTGAATCCTTTAAATTCCATTCACAATCCCATCTTTATTTGATTCAAATACCTGTTTTATAGCCTTTGTATCAATACCTTTGTTACAAAAGCTGTAGACAGCAAATGTTGAGTGGTCATGTCCCGCCTTTTTTTCCCGGGCCGGTAAATCTATTGGTTCGATGGTATGGTCCAAATAGACTTCGACGACGCTCTCCGGTTAACCCATCATCTGAGAAGAATTGCGAACAGCGTGGTTAATTTGGATACACGCTCAACGTTTTCACCCGGTAGCCCTTTCGAACGGATAACAATCCTGAATGATCTGTTGGGATTCAAATATTTGATGCAATATACGAAACGCATCCGTTAATCCATAAGAATTTATATTACAGTGGATCCGATCAAGCTAAATGACTTGGCAAGCATCAATCCGAAGGAGGCGTGGCCGCACCTTCCTGGCAATTGGACCTGGCTTAAAGCACAATGAATCGTGAACATAAAACCATTACGATGGCCTTTCGTTAGCCATATACAGCTATTCTAAGAATGGGATGGCAGGCGTTCTCCCTGATTAATGATGAAGCGTAATAGCTCCGTACACACGCCTTATCGCATCAACAGCATCCGTTTGGCAGCCGATTGGTTTCTGCTCTGTAAACGGTAAAAATACATGCCCGAGGCCGCGGGCGCTCCCTGATCGTTGGCGCCATCCCAAACCGCCCGATGGGTAATTCCGGCTTTAAACGGCGCGTGGTCATATAGGGTTCGTATACGCCGGCCGCTGATGTCGTAAATTGCTAACGTAGCCGGTCCGCTGACGGAAAGAGAAAAACGTATGGTCGTTGCGGGATTAAACGGATTCGGCGTGTTCTGATAGAGTCGGAATTTTTTCGGAGCGCCGGCGTCGGCTTCCTTCCCATTCACCGATAAAATTTGCAGTTGATCTAATACATTCTGTTTTCGATTTGAGATAAACGATTTCAATCCCGGAATGCGGCCCACATCGGAAGAAAGATTTTCAACGATTTCGGCGTCGGTATACATCTTCAATGTATCGGCAAAATAGTCGGCCGAAATGAATGCAAACAGCGAATCGATGCGGTTATAAAAATATGCCGGGTCGATCCTATTTACCAGCTCCTCAACCGTTTCGGTGTACATCGTTTTGTATGCTTCGGTCTCTAGCATGCGCGTGACCAGAGGACGCCGGTCGGGATTATAAAACAGATTCAAAGTATCCTGGCCGGTCCGGGAACCAAACGTCAGGTTCACATCCCAGATGATCCATTCAAACCGCTCGTCCCGCTCCCGGTGGTACAGATAATAATTGTTGGCCGAGCCCACATAGGCATCGAGATTCATGAAAATATTGTTGGCGGCCCAAATGCGGATAAATCCCCGCGTGTGCAGCACCTCTTCAAGCTCCGATTCAAATCCATCCCTTGACGTATTATTAATGCGATCGATCAAATGAACGAGTTCGCGCCAGTTGTTTTCCTTTTCATTGGTCTTCAATTGGTAGTATTCGTAATAGTTACTCTGATCCTGGCCGCGCCAGCTTAAATCCGCGCGTTTTTCGGCTTTATAGAGGTTGCCGTCGTTTTCAACGAAGCGGTTGGTCAGGAATACTTTATCCACGTGTTCCACCAGGGCGTACAAGCCCCAATAAGCGTCATTAAGATATACCCTGGCAAAATTGGCGCGGGGCGCAGGAATGTTGTGCACATCAAGAAAATCCAGGTAGAGCTTTTCACGCAAAAGGGTCGGATCGCTCCAGCCGTTATTGAGATTGATCTTTTTGAGGCCGTCGAATGCAATATCTTTATCATACTTATTGAATTTGACGCGCAACGATTTTTTCTTGCCCGGGTAGCCATAAAAAGAAGACGTTCCCTTAAACCTAACGCCGACACGGTTATAGATTTGGCCACCGACTGCGAGGCGGGCGGGAATGTATTCCCTGACCTGTTGACTTTTGTAGAGGGAATCCAAAAATGCGGGCTGTGCGAACGTAAAGCGCAAATCGAATATCCGGTCGTCGCCAAAAACAGGGTCGCCCGCTTCCCCGGCGTGCAGGGCCATCACAAACACCGTCAACATCAAAACACATTGTCTTGCGAATTTCCTGATAATATATGTACCAGCCCTGCACCCTTCGCCATTTTGTAATGAGGGGATGGGTGTATGGCGGCTGTCGATCATTTATGACCCCTGCGTAACTTTGCTCATAATTTGCATAATGTTAACATAAGTTCCTGGTATTTGAACTGTTCGCCTCAATGTTGCCGCTTCGTAACATTCTGCAAAAATGCGGCTTTCGGTTCCATTATCGTAGACAGCCAGCCCGATTGATTTTACCGCAATAACACCATTTTGCGTACTTCCACCGCCTTGTTGTCGATTTTAATCAAATACAGATAGGTCCCGCTCGATTGCGGTTGCCCCCGTTCATTCCTGCCGTTCCATCGAACCTGATGGAGGCCGGCGCTTTGTTCTTTCGAAAGCAATGTGGCGACGCGTTGTCCCAGAATATTAAATACCGTCAACTCGACATTGCTTTTTTCCGGTAAACGGTATCGTATGGTAGTAGCGGGATTAAAAGGATTGGGGTAATTCTGCTCCAGTTCAAACGTGGTTGGGATTTCATCCGCATGACCCGGCAGGCCGGTCGGAATGCCGGAAAGCACGACATCACCGTAAACTTCCCCGTCGCTACCGCTTGGCGAATAATCCTTGACAGCGTAAACGCCATCGCCTTCGTAAACGATATCGTCCAAACGCCAGTAGCCGATCAGGCCGCTGTCTGCAGTAGAATAATGGTTACTGCGTAAGGTATCATTCCAGGTTGCCTGAATCTGCTGAGCGGTTCGTGCCTTATTCCAGACCCGCACTTCGTCTATCAGTCCCTGGAAACGCTGACTGCTGCTCGCCTGGCGCCCGCCCAGTTGGAATTGATTAAGGTCTGTATAATAATTACCTATGGGACCGCTTGCGGGAAAATCCTGGAAAAGGGCGCCGTTAAAATACGTTTTCACCTGTTCGCCGTCGTACACTATGGCCAGGTGCAGCCACTGGTTTTCGGGCGCATGATACTGCGTGCTTCTCCAGTTCCAGCCTGGCGTTTCATTGGCCAGGGCCCAGATGATCGTTCCGTCGCTCTTGCGTAAAATTTCATATTCGCCTTCCTTGCTGATAACGGCGCCGCCCCACAAGGCGTCACCGCCGGAGCCGGTGGGATAAATCCACGCTTCCAGCGTAACGGCGTCGGTTACCTTCAAAGCCCGGGCGTTACGCATGTTTACGTATCCGTCCAGATCGGAGGTATTAAATTGCAGCGCCTTTGCGGAATTGGCCAGTCCCTGCCCCGTCTGAACGCCCTCATAATCCCGGATCAATTGCAGGGAGTCGCCCGACAAGCCTGCAAAGTCGAGATATTCATTACTTTCGGATAGGAGATTGACCCGGTTAACGGTCAATTTTTTCCGTTGTTTATCGATAAACGATGAGGCGTGGGCATGATCTCTAAACGCGGCACGAACGTCGAAATGATAGGCCGTTCCCATCAGATCGAACTGAGCCGTCGCGCTATCGATTTCGGGATACGACCAGGTTACAGCGCCGGCTTTGATATCATTCAGTAAATAGGAGGGAATATCGTCGGCTCCGGCGATAATTTCGCTTTCGCTAAAAGTGAGATCGTTAAGCGCAACCTTGAGATTGTGTGGATTGATCCCAAGCTTTGAAAAATAGAAACGATAATGGCCGTCGTAGGCGATGAAATCGGAATAGATTTGTGGATTGCCCGCGGGTCCTAGCGAGAGATATTCGCGCGGGATTTCCAGCGCTTCATGGGTTTCGGGATCGAAAAACAGGCAGTACAACAGTATGGGATTGCTCTCATCGCCGTCGGGATAAATCCAGTATTCCCCGCCCGGGTCCGGTAAGAATGTACTGAATTCTTTAACATCCTGAGCGTCCACATAAATGGCCGGGATGTTTATTGTGGCCGTGGCGCTGTCGCCGCGGGCGTTTTTCACAATCACTTTACCGGGACCGTCCGGCGCCCGGGGTAACGGCTCCGAATTGCTGTAAAACGAATTTTCATTTTGGTACAGCTTGTACGTTTGTATTTCACCGTTCACGGGCACTTCGGCGGTAACCGATAAAATCGGAAAATTGTTCGGCAAAGCGCTGACCAGCACATTTTTATAATCACCGGAATAACTGGCCAAATTGATTTGGGGTTTTGGATCATTGCCCGGGCTCAGCATAACGAGTTTTGTATTGCGGTGCATTTTCAGACCGGTCAGGCTTTGCGGTCGTCCCGCATCTTCCCACTCATCGATAATTTCCTGAGAGGGCGAGGAGACGTACCAATCATCGGGATATTTGCGGTCTTCGATGAACATCCCTTCTTCGTTTTCTTCCACGTCATAGATGAGGGCGATGACGTCTTCGAACGCTAATTCCGGATCCCAGTAAGGCGTACCGGTAAAGACCTGAAAGCGATCGTTGCGGCCGTCGCCGAGCTCCGACCGAATTTCGACGGTCACCGGATCAATTTCGCTTTCGAAGCTCGCCCAGTTGATATCGCTGTTCCAGTCCTGATCGTTGGCGTTCCAGCGGACGACTTTAGCATCCACCTGAACCACTTCCAGCGATAGCGGCGTTCCCATCTGCACGGCGCGGAGTTCATTGAGGGTGAGAATGATATCGTTGTTGTTTTCGTCCTTTTCAACGACGATGACGTCGCTTTTGGGGAAGCGGTTATCCGCCGTACCGGGCGGCGTTAGAATGTTTGCGATTTGCGCCGGTACGAAGGTGGAAATCACTTTGTCGCCCAGCTTGAGATTGACGGTTGGTTTCACATCGAGTGCGGTGGCGCTACCGATATTCTCCATAAAAATGCGCAGCTTCAACTTGGCCGCCTGCTCGGGTTGAGTCGTGCGGGTATTGCTCCAGTTACTGCCAAACTCGCTGGTGGTGCTCCGGGTATTGCTCCAGGTATGTGAATAGGAAGCAGTAACCTCGGCGCTGACGAGTTTAAAGGGATTCAGTTCCGCGCCCACGGACACCGAGGCGCTGACCGTATTGGAAGTCGAAACTTCGTTTGTGAACGAACTCTTCTCTTCCCCGCCCTTGGTGTTGGTAATAGTTGCGAGCGTGATGACATCATAATCGGTCATCTTAATAGTAATGACCGGCCGCGCGGCGACGAGCGGGTGGTTTTCCGGAGCGGATATGGCCGACGGCATATTGATGCCGGTTACTTCCATATAATCGCTGTAAGGGTCGCCGTCGGTGCTCCAGCGATTGGGATCGGTAATATAGTAGGTTTTCGAGCTATCGCCGTCCCACGCCTGGATGCCGTCGTTTATATTATAGGTAAAGCCGTTGATTTCGAGTCCGTTATCGATGCCGTCACCATCGTTATCTTCCGCCACATTGAAGATTGTGTAGCGGCCGTCCGGCCCTTTCAGAACAACGGTTTCGGCGGCGGGCTGCAGATCAGTCGACGCTTCCTGTGAGTGGAGAGCGCCAAACAATAAATACAGTATAATGATAATATTGGATTTGAAAGCCGCACCCGTCATACGGTTATGGCTGCGGATATGCGTTAGCCGTTTCATCGATTCCCCCTGCGCAAAGATGTGGTTGCAGGCTCATTTTATCCTGAACTGTTTTAAAAAGTGCATACAGTGAACGAGCGGACGCCATGAGCCAGAATGCATAATGATAAAGGTTAACTGCAACAGAGGAAGGCATATTTCCTTAAATTTTTATTGATATCGATTCAGATGAATCTATAATCACTCCGAACATGACACAGTCCGACCGTATCATGTTGTCTTTTTGCAACACTTACAGAGGCCAGGTGTTGTTTTTTTGCAACATCGAAATGGACATCATTTTTAAAAACTATAGATAATTTAATAAGAATTATCTATTTATGTGGACTTCAATCATCAATCGAAGCATTGGCATAATGTTTGTTAAATTTATCACATCCAAGTTCCAAATATGCATTCATAAAATAAAAAATAGCGATCCAAACGCTTAAATGTTTTAGGGCTATTGGTTATGGTTTTTTTACTTTACTCTCTCCTCTAAAAAAGTTATTCACAAAATTATAAATGTTTAGACAATCGAAATGAAGATAACAACTTGATACACAACATTGAATATAGTGTCGTTACATTATAAAGATGTACTTTGCAACAAAGGATTTTAAAAAAGGGGGAAAGCGATGGCAGCTTTTTAAACAAAAATGAAAAAACCGAAGGATTCTATTGAATCATGAGTAAAACCAAGCCCCCCATACTTCTTATCGAACAAAGCGATGATTTATGTGCCCTCCTTCATACCTCTTTCAAACTGAACGGTCGATTGCATTCAAAACGTTCTTTCAAGGAAGCCTTTGATGCCCTCGGAAACATTTACTATGCACTTGTGATATGTAAAATCGATCCAGTTAATGTGGACCGCTTTGTTCAATTTTCCGAACGCATCAACCATTGCAATTTTACAATTACAGTTGTTTGTGTCGTCGATACGTTCAGTAAACAATTAATGAAATGTTGCTTTAAAAATGGAGCGGATGAGGTAATTCTGAAGGAAGGCATTTCCGATTTCTTTAAAGGTTATTTTATAGAAGAGTCAAAATTCATCCCAAGTAGCCATAAAAGACTTTCCTTTTCATCAAACGATTTTATAGGCCATAACCAGAAGATCAGAGATATTAAAAAGGATGTTGTTAAACTCTTGAAATATAATCCGGATGTTATTTTAATCGAGGGTGAGAGCGGCGTCGGTAAAAATTCGTTCACCAATTTTATTTATAGCGAAAGTACTAGAAAAGAAGGACCTTTTATTCATTTGAGTTGTTCCGCCATACCAGACAGTCTAATTGAAAGCGAACTATTTGGGCACGAAAAAGGTGCGTACACCGGCGCCATTCAGACAAAAGCCGGCAAGTTCGAACTGGCGCATAACGGCGTGATATTATTGGATGAAATCAGCGAAATCCCCTATCACCTTCAGGCCAAATTACTACACGTGATTGAAAACAAACGCTTTTACAGTGTCGGCGGCCACCAGGAAATCAAAAGCGACTTTATGGTTATTGCCACAACCAATCAGGACTTAGTGGAGATGGTTAAATGCAAACAGTTCAGGAAGGATTTATTTTTCAGAATCAGCAAAATATTTTATAAGATCCTCCCTTTACGAGAACGTAAAGAGGATATACCCCATTTAATGGACTATTTTATTCAAAAGTGGCAATCCAAATATAACCACACGGTTACGTTTTCACGGTCAGCCCTGAAAAAAATGATAAAATATAGCTATCCAGGTAACGTTCGCGAACTGTTTAACAGTATGGAAAGCGCTGTCATGCGGGCCAATGGGCATGTCGATGACAATGACATCCAGTTTTATTTCGACGCTTGCACCTCACCGGAGGAAAGTACATTGAACAAAAAAACCATAGAAGCGATCCTTAACCAATTCAATGGCAACATAAGCGAAGCGGCCAAACAAATCGGTTATACACGGGAAGGGCTCAGCAAAAAAATTAAAAAAATGCAAATAACGATTTAACGACTCGCAAATCGTGAACTTTTTCAGCTTGACCGAAGCTCTCGGAAAAAATTTCACGCTTAGGCTTTGAGATAAATACAAGTAATTATTCATTAAACGATCAAAATACAGGACATTACGGTGTTTAAAAAAACGTAAAAAAATTTGGCACATATTTTGACCTTAGTGTCACATATTTTATTTGTAACAACGACCCACTCACTCAAAATTAATAGACGGTTATGCGATTACTTTTTAAAAACGCCATCTATTTATTGCTCCTATGCACCCTATTGATGACCGCAACAAGCGGCTGTTTCAATAACAAGAAGCGGTTAATTAAAAAGCTCAATGAAAACGATGTATCGTTAAGTGATCCGCAATATGATGAACAGGATATTCGCAATATCGAACGCCTTTTGGATCAGGAGATGTACGGTCCCGCTCTGGCGGAACTCAAAGCGGTGCTCAGTCAAACCTCGATGGCCATTCGCGAACCCAAACTGTTTATATTACTTTCAGAGGCTTTAATGGGCCTGGGTCGTGAAGAAGACGCCCAATACACACTGCGCTTTGCCAAATCGGTTTTCAATCATCATAACTTCAAACATCCCGCTTTTAAAAAGGATTTGCGCAAATTTTTGAACAAGATATCGGATACCGGTCCATTGAGTATACTGGACTATGCCAAACCGGATACCGCCAGGGATGTCGAAAAGCAAGCGGCCAAACAGCAACCGTTGGTTACCAATTCATTTTACGAGACCGATTTACGACAGGCATTGTTCGATATTTCCATGCAAACCGGTGTAACGATTGTTTGGGATGAATCGGTCGACGGCACCGTAACGTACGAAGCCGTGGAAGAGCCTTTGGAAGATGTTTTACACCATATTTTATTTGCCAACGGATATACTTTTGTGAAGCGCGACGGATTGTATTACATCGGTTCGGCCGACGTTAAAAATAAATCATTCAGGCAATTAAGCGAAACCCATGTGGTATCGCTATCCAATATGGACGCCCGGGAAGCGGTTACCTTACTGGCCGATCCGTATAAACCATACGTTAACGCTTCCCAGCAGTCCAATCTGGTAGGCGTCACGGCGCCGCCGGTGCTGGCCTCCCGCATCATCAGCGATCTGGAACAAATCGATCGGCCGCGGCCGCAAGTCGAAATCGAAGCCGTCGTGGTTGAATTTGCCACCTCGAAGATCAAAAAACTGGGAACCGACTGGAACATTGCCAGTTCCGGCTGGAACAACAAAGCGGCCGATTTCTCTATTGCTACACCGGAAATGGGCGACGCCATTTTAGCTTTGAATTATCTGCGCGACGCCATGAAAATTAAGGATAAGGTGGTCAACTGGTCCGCTTCCATTAAAGCCCTGAGCGATGCGGGCGTCGCCCGAATCCGGGCCACGCCGCGTATACGTACGATTCACGGACAGACCGCTTTGTTAAGCACCACCAAAGAACAATACTTCTTTATTACATCCGATCAGGACGGCGGTTTACTCGGCTATTATAATCGTTTGGAAACCATCCGCTCCGGAATCAACATCGAAATTACCCCTTATGTGGACAAAAACAACTTCATCACCGTACAGGTGAAGCCGCAGGTGGATGATGTTGTGGGCGAGGGCGCCAGCGGACTGCCGGAAATCAGCCGCCGCAATGCGGATACACGCGTCCGTGTGAAGGACGGCGAAACCATTACCATCGGCGGGTTACGGGTCGAAGAAGATAAACAAGTGCAGCGAGGGGTGCCCGTTCTCAGTCAAATTCCCCTGCTGGGTTATTTGTTCAGCCGGACGGAAACCGAAAAAGTGGAGAAAGAATTGGTGATTTTCGTAACGCCCCACGTCTTAACGCTTTAGCCGTTAAGCCGGGTACGTGCGGGCTACGATTATAAAAAGGCTGCCCCGTTCCCTACAAACGGGACAGCCTACTAAAAGGTGGACGCTCTAAATCCACCTCCTTTAAGTTAACAAACAAGGAGGAACTTTACAATGTTTAAGAAATTATCGGCATTATTGGTTATCTTCTCCGTACTGTTCTTTTTTAACACCGCCATGGCGCAGCACGAAGATGCGCCGCCTTATAAAAACGGCGGTAATACCGTTAATACTGAGGGCTGGGGTGAAGATTGCAGCGACTGGGTAAAATATGAAGGCGGTTTTGAATGGGACGTCATCTATGATGATGATTTCAACGATTACAGAAAATGCAACCAGGATCAACAGGTGGTATGGCCCGCCCTGACCATTGACGTCTACGTTGAATACTCCACCCGTATACGATGGGAAAACCAAAATGTTTACGTCCATCGCTACGACGATCATATCGACGGCGGGAAATCTTACAGCATCGTTTTCAGCGGCTGGATTCAAAGCAACCAGGCCAACTATGTGCAAATCACGCCATCAGGCACCTGGGATTTATTCAAATTAGATTATAAAAACGGGATACCCGGAGTACCCGAAGGCGGGCCTGATATCGGCATTACCTGGCACACCCGCACCGGCGACGGATTAACATGGGACGATCCCGAGGACGATACTGGTTGGAATACGGTTGCCCAGGGCGACCCAATCCGGGTTATAACCCAACTTTGCGATCACTGGTTCCAGTTTAAAGCCACTTTTACACTCGATAAACATTTGAATGAAGGTCACTACGCCTGGGAAGGCACGGCCTGCCCGGTTCCCAATATGTAGAATCCATAACAGCAGCTGCGACCCGGGCAGCTGCTTATTTAATTACTTTACGATGGAAGGCATTATGTTAAAACGCAATATCATCGCAGCATTCATTTTTTGGCTTCTGCTTTCGTATTCGTTCATTGACGCCCAGGTTTCGATGCAGCCGCTCCTGCACGAGCTGCAGCTAAGCAAGCATTCGCGCGAATCATTCACCCTGCATGTTTCAAACTCCGGCGCGTTTACGGAAAATTGCACGCTCACCCCTCTCTCCATGGATGTGTCGGAAGACGGTCAGCCCTTTGCTCTGGACAGCACAAACGACCGTTCCTGCGTTGACTGGATGACATTTGAGCCTGCAGAATTCACACTCAAGCCAAAATCCGAAAAACAGATCCATGTGCGTATAGAGGTTCCAAGAGATGTTAGCGGTACCTACTATGCCATGTATCGTCTGGATTTTCATTCAGAAGCGGAAAAACAGGACAGCGAACTTCTAAGTTTGAAACGCAGCTGGGCGGGCGTTCTTTTGGTTAATGTCCGTTCATTCGGCAATAACGTGAAACTGGAACCGCAAGGACTCAAAATAATTCCCGGCCGGTCTAACGTTCAGGCAGCCCAGGCTCGTTTCTCGTCTGACGCCTGGCGCGTGGAAGTCCGTTTAAAAAATACCGGCAACCTGATGACCCAGGCCAAGGGCAACATTATGCTGTTCTCGGAATCGGGCAAGTTACTCCATTCCGAAACACTGGAAGTGGGTCGCGGCATCTTATTACCAAATAAAAACCGCACCTTCACAGCCAGCGGCTCCGGTTATTTGCCCGACGGCATGTATTTACTGAAAGCCAACATCACGGCAAAGAGAAGCCCGCAGTTATCGCATTCGACGCCGTTCAGTGTTTATAAAGGGAAAGTTTATATTAATCCGGATTCGGATGAATTAAGAGATCTCATCAGAGCTTCTTCGCCCGGCTTTCAATTGCGAAAACAATTTATCGATTATCCCATCAGTTCCAATGCCAAACGCTACGGAAGCATATTGTTAAAAAATTTCCTGGATGATACCTTACGTATTTTTCCGCGTTTGACCGGTTGGTGGCTGGGGCCCCGCGGACAGATCGAACTCGGTAAACACTATTTAGATCATAATAGATCATGTGAAGCATGGTTTGATCGTCAAAACAATGAAATTATCATTCCCCCCAAAACCAACTACTCCTACAAATTTAAAATTAATGTGCCGGAGAAGCTGGACGGTGAATATTTTGCCGGCATCGTGTTCGACCCGGACCATCCCAGACCGAATCTGGCCAAAGAGCTGAAAATCAACCGCGCCTGTTTTCTCTCCTTTGTTGATAGAAAATCGCGCGTTGATACAATTGATATTAATAACATTTCCATTAGAAAGAATGCGCAAAATAACCATGATTTACATTTTAAAGTTGTGAATCATGGGAATTCGCGCATTGATCTGTTGGGAAGAGCCAATCTATCGCTCGAGACCGCGCCGGGATACTATGAACCGGTGGGGGAGCCACAGAAGGTCGGATCGTCCGGATCATGGATTATGCCGGGTAGTCATCGCCTTGTTGATGTGGAATTCCCGGAACTTAAGGCGGGTAAATACGAAGCGCGTATCATCATTGAATCGCCCAATGGCAATAAAGCCTGGAGCACATTTAAACATGTAACCATTCGATAGTTTGATGCTATGAAACAACGCTATCTGACAACAATCATCTTATTTCTAATCGTTTGTTATCCCGCAGGCACATTGACAGCCCAGACGGGACAGGAAACAATCGACCTCCGCAAACAACATCGAAATACGAACACCCACCAACCGGCAACCAATAATACTTTAAATTCCGATCAAACCATCAACGCCGAGCCGGTGGAGACGCCGACCACATTCGGACTTAACTGGACCAACAGTTATGTGCATCGCTTTAATAATTACGACGCCATTGAACTCATACTCGAGGGCAGCATTCAATCCGATAGAGTGAATATCTGGCAGTTGTCTCCTGAAGATGAGGACTATTCGCTGCATTTTCTCACCTTTATCAACGATGTTGAAAACCAAAGCCGGGACGGGGTCGATCCCGTTGAACTCAACTGGTTTTTTGCGCTAAACGGTTCGGAATACGAACCCGTCGAAATCGGAGACGATGGTAATATTTTTATTGAATTTCCGGCCGGCGACCATACCTTCAAGCTAAAAATAGAAGGACTCATGCGGGATTATCAACTGGCGGGCCATTACGGGTTGTACATGAAAGAAAACCTCAGCCCGCAACTTTAATTGTTGAATATTTTTCACGTTATCTGCATTTCCAATTCAATGGAAATCTTTATAGATAGATATCACGCGAAAAGTCATTATAATAACACACCGACTCGTTTTACAACTTCGTCAAATAAACGTCCAACCCTCTAAGGATGATGTTTTCGCTCCTTTGTCATTTGATTAAAACAAGATATTAATATAGTAAAGAACGTTAATAGGGCTGGCTTTGCACGTGCGAAGCAGTTCAACGAAATAGCATAACCTAAAGGATTTCCATTTTGTGTACACTTACTTTTCTTTGTCTTGATACAAAGACAAGTAGCAAAAGAAAAATCAAGGCGGATTGAAAATCACTAAAAAACAGCTGCACTCAGCTAAAAGAAAATAACGCTCCCGATTAATCGGGATCAAACAGATTTTCTTTTTTAACGCTGCGTTACGCTATTGTTTGATTCGCGATTTTCAATAGGCCCTTTTAAAGAAATCTTTCATCCTAAGCGAAGCAGAACGATCGTCCCTACAAAGTGTTTTTTATGTTTTGCTTTGCACAACTTAAAAATACAACACTAAATCGGGATTATGATTTAGCAAGCGCTTGTTTTTGATCCTATTGCTCCGTTTTGGGGAGTAAGATTGTCTGGTTGTTTCATTTACATATCGGTTACGGCTCTCAATCCTTTTGCCCCTCCGCGAACCGGGCCTCCATCGGAATCTCATCGGGCGGCAGTCCGGAAGCGGCTTCCATACGGCCGCTGAAGTTGAAATAGGATACCAGTGCGGTGATTTCCCAAACGGATCGTTCGTTCCAGCCGGCCTCCCTTAGCGAAGCGGTATCTTCTCCGTTCACCAGGCTCGGCGTGTCCGTGAGTTTGCCGGCGTAGGTAAGCAAAGCACGGGTTTTATCATCCAAATCGTACTCGGGCCAGGTTGTCGCAAATTCCTGGCTGAGATGTTCATCTCCGGTCAGGCGACGAACCGCCGCCGTATGGAGTCCCAGTCAGGGCGCGCCGCCCACTTTGCCGTTCACCACCGTGGAGAGCATCTCGCGCTGCAGCCGGGTCAGTGACGAGGATTTACGAAGGTGAAGATACCGGTACAAGGCGCCTGCGGGTCGTGCAACGCGAAGGTCCACCGCCAGTATTTGAAAGATACCGGGTACAACACCGCCGTACTGCCGGCGCGCCCAGCTGAAGAATAACTTCCGTATGCCCCGTACGTTCTCCGGAGCGATTGTCATGATATTGGCCATCGTTTCCCCCATTGGATACATGTTTGCGGTGCATGCGCCGCACCTTATTATTTAAAGAAAGGCTACCTGCTATTGCCCGGATGTCGCCGATAATCAAGTCCGGCCGGTCGTTCACACTTAACCCGGTGAACACGCTTGATAACTCTTAAATGCGCATCTTTATTTCATGCATCGTTAGCCCGAACCCGCGCGGTTCAAAAATAGGACAGGCAACCGCTCCGAAACCGATACGGACGCCGGGATTTTTGTTTGCAATGGCGGGGGACGATTGATCGGCGGTTAGCATTATTTAGGCGTCGGGGCAGGCCATGGTTTAGACGGAGCGGGATCGATTTTTTTATGATTTTAAAACGAATGTTACCAAGGGTTGAACTAAAAGAGTACATTATAATGTAAGAGGAGATTTGAAGATATTGCTTATGTTGATGCACGAACTATTTTATTTAAACAACGGTTAAATGTTTTTAAACGCATCAATCAAAATTTAAATTTGCTTGAATAAAATCGATGATGTTTATAAGTTTGAAGTAAATTACAAACTAAAATTTGGCTTCTTAATGATGAAGGAACAATATAAATTTTCAGGCCACGAAACCTTTCATTGTCGCCACTTCTGGCTTAAAAAAGGTTATGATTTTGTCAATCAGGGCCACACGTTTAGTGAAGATACAGCCGTCGTCGATTTAGGCGTCGGACAAAATATGGTTAAGCCAATTAATTATTGATTTAAATAATGAATTAAAATCTAACACCATCAGTTATACGATCACTGAATAATGAAATAATTAACCTTTGATAAAGTATAGTTATTTTGAACTTAGTATAATATTAATTAAATATTTGGCTAAATTGAAAAAATGAATTTACCTAATTCCAAAATTTTACCGATTAAACACCTCTCCAGCATATTTAAAGATACAACAAACTCCTATAAATTTTATTGGTTTATTGCTATCTTAGAAGAAATCAAAAATAAAACGGAAATTAAAATTCCGAGCTCCATTTTAATTGCAAGGATGATATCAAATATTTGGTATCCGATAAATTTCTTTAGAATATCTTTTGGAAAGTAAGACCGTCTTGGTAAAATAGCATTACAGGTAAAGAATGAACTAAATTTGGAAATTAGTGCAAAGTATCAAGAAGTCTTAAAAAAAGTATCTAATATTTCAAACTATCACTATAATAGTATTTATCACGACCTAAATTCATTACTGTTGTATGTACCCTATCGATTTCTTAGACCTTGGTTTCAAAGGGAATTAAATGGTTTTCCTGATCAGAAAATTAACAATCAAATAAAAAAGTTAGCTTCAAACAATTTTAGCAATATTAATTATTTACCAATATATCAATTGCATCACAAAAATGAATTATACATTAAAATCCAAAGTAATTGGTTCGATTATTTAAAAAAACATAATAAAATATTATTGGATTATTGTTACTGGAATCTTCTATTATACTTACAAAAGAAAATTCCAAACGGCCCAAACATAGCCCAAAAACTTTTTCCGCCCAGATTTAGACAATTAATAAAAGCTCGTAATTTTTGGGATATTGCTATTAGTGAGAAAATTATTAGCAAATGTATCTATTCAGATTTAAAGATAAATAAAAATGATTATTCTATCGACCATTTTATACCATGGAGTTTTGTAACTCACGATCAGCTATGGAACCTTATACCTGTTCCGCAAAAAATAAATTCAGCAAAAAGCGATTCACTTCCTTCTTTGGAAAGATATTCCAAAAAATTTTCTTGAAGACTATACGATATTATTTAACGCCAAGTCACAAGATATTTATACTATGACAAAAGAAACATTTAATAAAAAACTATTAACAAGATTAAAACCTCTCATTCAAATTGCTGAAAACATGGGATTCCCTTCAAATTGGGTCTATAAATGATTTACCGCTCTAATAAAAATCCTAATTCACACCTAACAATCAAAAAAAGAAGGTGGCCCTCATTCCCTACCAAATTTTTATTTTCAAATGGATTTATAAAAGGTAAAACATTGGATTTTGGTTGTGGATTGGGTTTGGATATTAATTATTTAAAAAATAAAGATATCGATATAACAGGTTATGATCCCTACTATTTACCGGAATATCCTAAAGTTAAATTTGATACGATCATATGTAATTATGTTTTAAATGTCTTGTTAAAGGATGAACAAACAAACGTATTAATGGCTATTTCAGAACTCTTAAAACCAGAAGGTAAGGCATATATTTCTGTTAGAAGGGATATAAAAAGAGATGGTTTCCGGTTTAATCCGTATCATAATTGTAAAACATATCAGTGCAATGTTGTACTTCCTTATAAGAGTATTTTTTATTCAGAGCGATGTGAAATTTATGAATATCAACATTATAACAGTTTAAAACACAAGAATCCTTCCTGTATATTTTGTAATCCCGAACCTGACAGAACGTTGATTACTGAATCTGCAACTTTTTATTCTATTTATGATAAATATCCGGTTAATAACGGCCATGCATTATTAATACCGAAGAGACATATTACAAGTTATTTTGACATAAATTTCAATGAAAATTACGCAAGTTTCTTGATGTTGAAAAAAGTCAGGGAAATTTTACAGGTTAATTACAATCCTGATGGATTCAATATTGGAGTGAACGTTGGTGCGTCGGCCGGTCAAACAATAGAACATTTACACATTCACATGATCCCGAGATATAAAGGGGATTGTGAGAATCCCGTGGGAGGTATAAGAAATATATTTCCCGAAAAATCAAACTATTTTGGTTAACTAATTTCTTATTATTATAAAAGTCAAAATAAAATATTACATTCAATTTTTAATCATTTATTTGATGCCTGATACTTCTGTGAAGAATATTTTTTAAGTCAATTGACTGTTTTATTTTTGCATGGGAATGCCAGGCGATAAATGCTTTAAAGCACCGGGCTTCAGCCCGATCCAGAACCTCGCCGGAGTGCGCGGCACAACATCAATGAGAATATCGGTATCGAGCAATACAATCACAATTGATAGCGCTCTTTTAATCGTTTGTATCGCGATTCTTCCTTATCGTCGAGTCTGAATGCGCCCCGCCATTTTTTTGAAAACAACGCTTCGGATTGACCGGCCGTTTCCCTTAACCATTCCTCAACGAGTTCCGACACGGATTTACCGCGTTGCCTGGCGTATTGCTTAACGCGCGGCACCAGTTCTTCATCAATCGTTAAATTTAATTTGGTTTTCATAATCATACACCCCATTAATACACATTATTATCGACTATACGCACATTGCTGTTCCATTAAACGTGTTATTTTTATCAAGACGCAAATGGCCGTGTTGGCCTGTACGCCATTTCCATTTATGATAAAAACTAATAATCCAGCGCTTCCGGCGCCTCGCCAGATCGATATCTTGCCAATCGTACGACAAACAGGCCGTAACCGCCCATTCCGAAATATGAACTTCATCTATCAGGAAACAGGGCCCCCGCCCTTGACCCGTGTCTGTTTTATCCTTAAACAAATATATCCCAACGGGGCGATGCGGTCGCCCCGATTCTAAACCGACATGTTTACCGACAGAGGAACGGCTCATGAAATCCATACGATTGATCCATCTCTTCACCATCCTGCTGATAACGGCTTTACTGCGGCCTGCCGCCGCGGACGAAACCCACACCGTGCAATCGCCGGACGGACGCATTAAGGCCGCCTTCCTGCTGCGGCAGGGCCGGGCGCTCTACACGGTCCAATTCAACAACGCAACGGTCATCCGGCCCTCGGCGCTGGGCTTCCGCTTCAAAAACGTCCGGCCCCTGAACGGACCCTTTGAAATGGTTCGGCTGCGACGCCGCGCTTTCGACCAGACCCGGGCCACGGTGTGGGGCGAAGCCGATTCGATCCGTAACCGTTACAACGAGCTGCGCATCGATTTGAACGAAAGCGCCCCGCCCCACCGCACGCTCCAACTCGTTTTCCGCGCCTTTAACGACGGCCTCGCCTTCCGTTACCGCCTCCCGCAACAACCGGCGCTTGCAACCTTTGCCATTACGGACGAACAAACGCAGTTCCGCTTTACCGAGAATTTCCAAAGCTGGTGGATTCCCGCCGATTATGACAGTTACGAAAAACTTTACCGGCAAACGCCCCTCAGCGAAGTCCAGGCCGTCAATACCCCCTTCACGCTAAAGGGCGCGGACGGCGTCGCGCTCAGCATCCACGAAGCCGGTTTAACGGATTATGCCGGCATGACCCTCGTCAAAAGCGCCGGCGATTCCTTATCCATGCAATGCGATCTGGTGCCCTGGCCGGACGGCGTCAAAGTCAAAGGCCGCGCGCCCCACGCAACGCCCTGGCGCACCATCCAGATTGCCGAAAACGAAGCCGGGCTGCTCGCCTCCGATATGATACTCAATCTCAACGAAGCGAACGCCCTCGAAGACGTCTCCTGGATCAAACCCATGAAGTATGTGGGCATCTGGTGGACGCAGCACATCGGCAGGACAACATTGACCGCCGGTCCCGACCACGGCGCCACCACCGCGCGCGCCAAACGTTACATCGATTTTGCGGCCGCCCATAACATTCCGGCGGTTCTGATCGAAGGCTGGAACCGGGGCTGGGAATCCTGGGTGAGCGGCCGAGGCGTTCTGGATTACACCCGCAGTTATCCCGATTTCGATCTGGAGGAAGTAGTGCGCTATGCTAAATCCAAAGGCGTCGTCCTTATCGGGCACCATGAAACCGGCGGCAACATGCCCAATTACGAAAAGCAATTGCAAAGCGCCTTCAAACTGTACGCCGACCTGGGCGTGCCCGCCGTCAAAACCGGTTACGCCGGCCCCATGTTGCCGCAAGGGCAGCACCATCACGGCCAGTGGATGGTGAACCACTACCGCAAGGTGGTTGAAGCAGCCGCGCGTTACCGCATCATGCTCAATGTGCACGAACCGATCAAAGATACCGGCCTCCGCCGCACCTACCCCCACATGTTGACGCGCGAAGGCGCCCGCGGCATGGAATACAACGCCTGGAGCGCCGGCAATCCGCCCGAACATACCACCATTTTACCGTTCACACGCATGCTCGCCGGACCCATGGACTACACGCCGGGCATTTTCGATCTCACATTCGATTCCACCGGACAACACCGCGTGTATACCACGCTGGCAAAGCAACTGGCATACTACGTCGTTTTGTACAGCCCGTTGCAAATGGCGGCCGATCTGGTTGAAAACTATGAGGACCGTCCCGCCTTCACTTTCATTGAACGGGTAGCGGTGGATTGGGATGAACGGCGGATACTTCACGCCCGCATCGGCGATTACGTCTCGATCGCGCGCCGCAGCGGCGAGCACTGGTACGTAGGAACCGTCAGCGATGAAAAAGCGCGCCGCCTCCGCATCGCAACCGATTTCCTGCGGGAAGATCGCAACTACATTGCGCACATCTACACGGACGCGGATTCCACGGACTGGTACGAACGGCCGGAAATCATTGAAATCGGAGCCTACGCGGTGAACCACCGCTCCTTTATTGAAGCGCCCCTTTCGCCCGGCGGCGGCCAGGCCATCGAGATCATACCGGTAGATGAAAATACCGTGCAGGCCTATCCCCCGGTTTCGGAATTTAATGCAACCGCCGCGCACAAAATGAAGCGATTCGAGAATGTGCGCGAATACGAACCGAACGAAGGGCATTAACCGGTCGCCGCTTAGGCGCCGCGTATTTGCTTCACAACCAAAAATGATGCAACTTCCCGTCTGTTTTTTCGTCTGTAAAATATTTATTGGGGTCTGACAGGGATGTGCCGCCTTTCGGGTATACAGGCGCCCCTTCGTAAACGAATCATGTTGATAAGCAAAAGGATGTTCATGGTACATTTGCGATCCGTTCTGATGTTCGTTTATGCGCTGGTCATCGTCGCCGGCGCAGCCTCCGCCGACGACGCCGCTTCGTTCCAGCCTCAAATCAAACCGAGCCTTAACGTACCGCGCACCGGCGATCCCGTATCTATTGACGGTTATCTGGATGATGCGGCCTGGCAAAATGCCGCCGTGGCGTCGCATTTTACGGAGTTCCAACCCGGGGAAGGCGAGCAGCCGCCCGTGAAAACCGAGGTACTGGTGGCCTATGACGCGGACAACCTCTATCTGGCGTTCAAGGCTTACGATGATCCCGGTCGCATCCGGACCTCCCTGCGCGACCGCGACCGTATTTGGGACGACGACAACGTGGGCATCATTCTGGATACGTACGGCGACGGCGCCCGAGCGTATGAAATCTTCGCCAATCCCTACGGCGTCCAGGGCGATATTTTATGGACTCCCGATGGCGAAGACACGAGCTTTGACCTCGTCTTTCATTCCGAGGGCCGTATTACCGGTCAGGGCTATCAGGTCGAAATAGCCGTGCCGTTCCGCAGTTTATCCTATCCGCAAAACGGTCACAACGAGTGGCGGGCGCTCTTCTGGCGCAACCATCCCCGCCAAAGTCAGAGTAAATACACCTGGGCGGCCATCGACCGCGACAATCCCTGTTTTACCTGTCAGTTCGGTTATCTCAAAGGCATTGAAAACATTACCTCCGAAGCTTCGCTGGAGCTTATTCCGGCCTTTGTCGGCAGCCAGGCCGGCGCCCTGAGCGATAGCGACGATCCCGAATCCGGATTCAGCAACAAGGATATAATGGGGTCGCCTTCTCTGACGGCCCGCTACGCCATTACGCCGGGCATCAGCGTCGAAGCCGCCGTCAATCCCGATTTCAGTCAGGTGGAATCGGACGCCGCCCGCATCGACGTGAACACCACCTTTGCCCTGTCGTATCCCGAAAAGCGGCCTTTTTTTCAGCGCCGTTCCGATTTGTTCGACACCAATTTCAACATCGTCTATACGCGCTCGATTAACCAACCGCTGCTCGCCGCCAAACTGACCGGCAAATTCAACAAAACGAGCATCGGTTTTCTGTCCGCATACGACGAAAATACACCGTTGCTGATCCCGCTGGAAGATCGCACCGAATTCGTCACGCCCGGTAAAAGCTTCTCCAATATCGTGCGTGTGAAGCACAATGTTTTGCAAGATTCCTACATCGGTTTTATCGCTTCCGACCGCCGTTTAAGCAAAGACGGTTACAACACGGTGGGCGGCATCGACGGGCGTCTGCGCATTTTGCCCAACTATTACTTCGAGTGGCAGGCGGCGGCCAGCATAACGGAGGAGCCGTCGGACAGTGCGTTAACCGCACACATCGACGACGCCCGCTTCGGCGATGATTACTCGGCGGTCTTCGACGGGGAGACGTTCGGCGGGCGCGGCATCTACGCCAGCCTGGAACGCGAGGCCCGTTTATGGAATCTCGACATCGATTACCGCGAAACCGGCCCGGCCTTCCGCGCCGATAACGGCTTTATCACCCGCAACAACAGCCGTATGGTATTTCTGTGGTCGGGATGGTTCTTCCGGCCGAACACCACATTGCTGGACCAGATCACGCCCAACTTTGTACTCGGCCGTTTCTGGAATACGGAAGGACTCGGCAAAGATATCTTTATCCGACCCGAATTGGACATCGTCTTCAAATCACAAACCTATTTCGAGTTCGCCTATCTGCGCAGCAAAGAACGCTTTTACGATATTGTATTCGGTGGCATCGAACGCTTCGAGTTCGAATTCGGCAGCGCATTCAGCGAATTTATTCAGTTTGAATTCGATTACGGGGGCGGACGCAGCATCGCCCGTACGGAAGATCCGCCGGTGCTGGGTAAAGGATACGAAACGGCGTTCGAAATCTCGCTTAAGCCGCTCTCCCGTTGGATCATCGAATCCGATTTCGTCTATTCAAAACTGGACCATCCCTCCAACGGTGAAAATCTGTTCGAAGGCTATATCGTGCGCACCCGAAGCCATTTCCAGTTTACGCGCGAACTCTTTTTACGTTTGATTCTGCAATACGACCAATTCGACCGCTCCTTCAATCTGGAACCGTTGCTCACTTACCGCATCAATCCCTTTAGTCTGTTCTATATCGGCGCGACCTCCCATTATAAAGATTTCGAGGAACCCGGCGTGTTTAAGCGTACGTCCCGGCAATATTTTATGAAATTTCAATATCTCTTTCAGATATAGATAGTCATGAACGCCGCGGTTTGAAGACGGTTTGCACGCAGCGGCGTTTTCTGTGCTTCAAATCAAAGATGGCTTCCGCCGATTACCTACCGCGCGATTTTACCGGAATGTTCGAAATAATACCGAACCCTGGCATGTTTTAGTTGCACTCGTTGCCAATCAAAACCTATAAGAACCAAAGCCTTCGGATTTTTGTATGCTGCTACGCGGCGTCGCAAATACACGAGCAGACGTCAAAGATACGGCCGTTTGTCTTAAAAGCGTCTCCGGAAACAATCCTTCAATGTTCAGCGCACACCCACGTATCTGCAAATATAAGGAGATTTCAACATGTCAACATCGCTTCGGTCAATCCTTCTAAAGACCGGTTCGCCAGCGGTTCTCACGCTAGTCATCGCCTTCATGATTTCAGGTTGTTCGCACGCACCGGAGTCGTTTCGAAAAAGTTTCCGGGCCGGTGCGCCCGCCGATACCGTCATCGAGATGGGCTCGGTCCGCTACAAATACGAAATCATTGGCAAAGAGGACGGCGGCGTAAAAATACGGTCGCAATTCCTCTCCAATCCCAATCCGCGCTTCGAGGACAAAACCATGACCTGTATCGTCGACAACAAGCAACCCTTCGAACAGGCGATTAAAGACCTTTCCAATTGCACAGGCGAACTAAAAGAACTGTTAAGCGCTCAGACCGACCGCATGTCCGGGCAAACCAAACAAACGCAACCATCTGCCAACGCCCCCTGCCGGGCTTGGGATGACTGGACCCATTTCCTCTATCGCTCCCGGATTTACGACCAACTACAGGACGGCGATGCCATCTGGATGGCCACCAGCGGGGGACTGCTCCGGTACAACCGCTCCGACGATTCGTTTTCCGCCTACACCAAAGCAAACGCGCCTCTGCCGGGCAACAGCGTGCACGTGTTGGCGCAGAGCGCAGACGGTTCGCTCTGGCTCGGCAGCGCTGCGCGAAGTAATTCCGGGGCGCTGGACGGCTACGCATACGGATTGGTCCACTTTTACCCGGGCGAACCGCAGAAATGCAAACGTTTCAGGGCTGAAAATTCGCCGTTGCCCGCCAACGTCATCACGGCGCTGGCGACGGACGCCAACGACGCTTTATGGGTTGCCACCGAAGACGGCGGTTTGCTGCGCCGGAACAGCGACGGCCAATGGAATGTCCTCAGCGAAGACAACCTCTATCTACCGGAGTCCAACATCAACGCCATGGCATTCGCTGCGAACGGCGTGGTTTGGTTTGGCACACAACACCGCGGCGTCGTCCGGTACGATCCCAACCGGAAACAGGCCAAAGAACGCTGGACGATCTTTAATGAAAAAGAACACGGACTCCAATCCGACGCTATCCGGGATATCGCAATCGATAAAGCCGGCAATATCTGGGTTGTATTGAATTACGGTCAGGGCGTCAACCTCCTCCGTCCGTCGGGGTCCGTAACGGTTCCGGGCGTTTTACGGCATCGGCCCGAAACGCTGGACGCCTTAGGCAAGGGACCGGACGGATTCATCTGGCTGTCCGCCGAGGAAGGTCTTTGGAAAATCGCCGGGCCTGGCAATCTCCGGTTTATACCGTTCAAACCGAAAATGCCGGTCCACAGGGATATCAAAACAACCTACTCCGTATCCGTTGATGAGCGCTCCGTATGGCTCGGCCGCTACCGCGGCCTGGCGCAGGTGTCCCGTAACGGAACGATTCAGTCTTTTCACGACCACGTCGCTCTGGGTTTTCCATCTTATGAAATTTCCGCTATGGCAACGTCAAAAGAAGGCGACCACTGGTTCGGTATCGGCATGAGTACGATCGGCCGGTATGACGCCGACGGGCAATGGACCTTCTGGCGGGGTGACGAGGGCGGAGCGCCGGTGCAAGCCGACGGCGACCGCCTGCGGATCAGGTTTATTCTGCCGCGCGACGACGGCTCGCTTTTGCTTGGCGCTTACGGCGGCCTCTACGCCTTTTCTCCGGCCGGCCCATCCTCTTCAAAGCTTCCGTTGAAAGGCTTGACGGAAGCGGCGACTTCCGAGCTACAGCGTACCACCTTTCGCGACGCGGCGAGCGATCAAAACGGCGGCGTATGGCTGGCCGCAAATCACGGTCTGTTATATATGCAATCCGATGGTAGTTTCAAACAGTACACGCCGGATAATTCTGGTCTTCCCGCAGCCAAAATATACGATCTTGAATACGACGGCGAAGGCCGGCTCTGGATCGGTACGGAAAAAGGGCTCGTTCAGATGTCGCCGCAAAGTGAGACGTTCAATGTCTGGCACGGGGAGATCAATGAAGACATTGAGATCGAAGAGGTAACCTCGCTGGCGACGGACCAATCGAACCGCGTGTATTTCCCGATTACCCATTCATCCGACGGCGGTGTGAATCGTTTTAATCCCGATACGAAACAGTGGCGGGAATTTCCGGTCAGAGCGGAAGGCAACCGTATCAACGCCCGCCAGCACTGGTTTATGGACGTTACCTCCAACCTGGCCATGGATGCACAGGGACGTATCTGGATGGGCGTAAAGAAGAAGGAGGAATACAAGGTGTCGGGCCTGGCGGTATTTTTCGATGGGCAATGGAAAATGTATCGCGGGCAAAATAGTGGTTTGCCGAGAGAGGGCAAGATCAAACGCTTGTGGATCGATGACGCCGACCGTATCTGGATCAATCTCGTCTCCTTTTCCAGCGGCGGGAGTCACGGCAATGGTCTCCTGCAATTCCGGCCGCCGGACGCTTCGCAACATTTACTGGAACATATATATTCAACGCCGTAGCCGATCACAAGTAGTGTAAATACAAACAAAGCGATGGATCATAAAATGTTCAAATCCTGTTTAGTTCACACCGCCTCTCTGGCGCGCATTCTTTTAATCGCCGTTGGATTCTTCACATTTATATCTTGCGGACCGCAAAAGGAATCAAGCGCGCTCGAAGCCGTTAACGCCCTGCAATCCAAACCGTTTGATCCGGAAAAATGGGCTAACTTCACCGGCGGCTCACGCGTAAACGCCATCACACGGGCCGGCGGCAAAATATGGGCGGCGACGAAAGGAAATTTAGTGCAGATCGACCCCGCTTCCGGTAAGAAAGTTTTTTACAACGAAGCCAATTCGGGTTTACCCGATTCATGGATTAACGAAGTTGCGGCGGATTCGGCGGGCGATTTATGGCTGGGCTTCAGTAATTATTATAAAATTTTCCGTTTCCGGCCCGCCGCCCCAAAGCAGCGGCAATGGACCCTCTTTCGGGAAGAGCCTCGCGCAGCCTTTGCAGGCAATCCTGTCGAGTGTATTGCGCCCGCCGGAGACGGGGGCTTATGGATCGCACACCGCTCCAAATTTGCCTATGTCAGCCCCGGCCCCGAACGGACCATCGAAGTGTATGACGCCTACGAAGGCTTTCAAAAGAAGGAGCAACTCAAAGACGTTCGCGGCTTCGACGCCATGGCGGTGGACGCCGGCGGCATCCTTTGGATCGCCGCTGCTTCCTCCCATCTTGTGCGCTTCGATCACCGGCAACATCTCTGGGAAGCCATCCGGATCGGCGGCGATCAAAACGGACATTTCGATGTTCAGGATATGGCGATCGGACCGCAGGGCCATATTTGGCTGGCGGCCGAACAGGGCATCCTCCGCTTTCGGGAAAATCAATGGAGCATTTACGACCGTACCAATATCGATGTACCGGATTTTGAAACGCGCGGACGCAGTGAAACAGCGCTCGATGTTCACTCGATTGACGCCGCAGAAAACGGGTCTTTGTACGCCGCTAGCGAACACGGCCTGCTCGTTTACAAAAACGAGGGCTGGGCGTATCTGTTCGATTTTGAGCTGACGCCTGATCATGAAGTTACCAGCCTGCTGGCTGAGAACGATCGGTTATGGGTGGGCAACGACGCCTTCGGCTTGATCGAGCTGGCTACGCCGGCGCGTACGCAAAACCATTCTTCGGGAATTAAAAAAGGCCCGTGGACGGACGGCTGGACAATAAAACGGCATCACTGTTCACCGCTCCATTTTCAGGTGGACCGCGTGCCTCATATTTGCGCCGCTCCCGACGGCGCCGTCTGGATCGGCAACGATTTTATTCGCAACTTTGGCGCCCTTCGTTTCCATCCGGACAGCACCAAACCGCTTGTTTACAACAAAATCAACGCTCCGTTGCCCGATAACAAAATCGCCGATATAGCGGTCGCTCCCGACGGTACGCCCTGGTTTGTTACAACCGAAGGCATTATGTATCCGGAGAAAAACGGCGGCTGGCGCACTTATCATCCGGAAAATTCCGGCCTGCCCGACAATCCCACCGATCTCAAAATCGATGGGGCCGGGACCGTTTACGCCGCCACAAATAAAGGTTTGGCCATGTTTGACGGTCAACGTTGGTCAGCCGATGTACCGGGAATGGATGTGAAGGAAATCGCCCTCGGTCCCGATCGCAGCGTCTGGGTATTAAGCGAACGAAAGGCGGCGCGCTATGACGGTTCGGAGTGGACGGTTTACGATCCGGGCGACGGCGGCGTCCGGACGGGCAACGGTCTGGAATCCATTTACGTCGATCAAAACGGCGACGCCTGGATCGGGATCGACGCGGTGCGCACGATGGGACTTGCCCGTGTGAGCAAGAACGGCGATTGGCAGAGCTTCGGGGAAGCGCCCGGCAGCACCGTTTACGGCGTGGTGGAGGATCAAAACGGCAATTTGTGGACCGGAAGCTGGAACGGCGGATTGAACCGCTACCGACCGCAAAAGTCGGGACGCAACGCATGGCAGACGTTTAATCCCGGCAACAGCCCGCTGCCCAGCGAAAATGTGATCGCACTGGAAGTGGACAGCAATGGCAACCTTTGGATCGGCAACCGCGAAGGCGGGCTTACGGTTTATAATCCGGATGGCCTCGCATTTTGAAGTTTGCGGTCAATACAGTTTTTGCTGCAAAAGCGCCAATAGCGCAAAACAAATGATTAAAACGCCTTATTAAAATCGTTACATTAAAAGGATGCTTTTATGAGATGCGGGTTCGTTCTGTTAATCCTGCTATCCATTGCCCGTCCGCCGCTGCCGGCGCGGGATCATCTCAATACCGCGCTTCAAACGTTGTTCTGAAAATATTCAGGCCGACAATGAACGCAAAGGGTTCGTTCTCTCTATCCTGAACCCCGAGCCCCCATTTATTTTTTACCCCCAATTGGAACCGTCCATATATTTCATTGATCAGCGATTGTTAAATTGTTTTCCCTGCTTAAAAAACCGTTTGCATTTGACCACAAAAGTTTTCATTTTTTGTAAGCGTTTACACCATGATTAGAAGCAAGCCACATGATCAGCAAGTTTCTTAAAATACCCGGTTTACTTTGTGTTTCAATTTTGTTCATGCTCGCCTGCGGCGGCGTTTCAGATGAGCAGTCGGTCGAGATCCGATTTTGGGCGATGGGCGCCGAAGGTGAAAAGGTAAAAAACCTGATGCCCGAATTCGGGCGTTTGCATCCGCACATCAACGTCAAGGTACAGATGTTCCCCTGGACTGCGGCGCAGGAAAAGCTGATAACCGCCTTCGCAAGCGATAACCTGCCGGATGTGTTTCAACTGGGCAACACCTGGATTCCGCAATTCGTGGCGCTCGACGCGCTGGTCAATTTGGATCCCCGGATTAAGCGCACCGATAAAATCAAACCCAAGTATTATTTCGACGGAATCTGGTCAACCAACGCCATTGCGGATCACATGTACGGAATCCCCTGGTACGTGGACACCCGTGTGCTGTTTTATCGCTCCGACATTCTGCGGCAAGCCGGGTTTCGGCGTCCGCCGCGTACATGGCAGGAACTCTTGCGCCAATGCCATGCAATCAAAAACATTCTGAATGAAAACCAATACCCGATTTTCTTACCGACCAATGAATGGTCTATCTTTGTGATCTTCGCGCTTCAAAACGGAGCCGAAATTCTGGACAGCAATCATTCGTACGGCGCCTTCAGCGATTCGAATTTCAAGGAAGCCTTCACATTCCTCATGCAATTCTATGAGGAAGAACTAACGCCTTTAAGTCTGTCCGAAGTTAGCAATGTTCACCAGGCCTTCGCCGAAGGATACATCAACATGTATATATCCGGTCCCTGGAATATCCCGGAATTTAAAGAATGGATGGACGGCGCATTAACCGACAAATGGAAAACCGCGCCGCTTCCGGGCAAAAACGATTATCCCGGTGTGTCGCTGGCGGGCGGCTCCAGCCTCGTCATGTCGAGTAAGTCAAAACACAAACAACAGGCATGGGAATTAATTCAATATCTCGCGCGACCTTCGGTGCAATTTGAGTTTTATCGTTTAAGCAACGATTTGCCCGCCCGGAAAGAGACCTGGGGTAACCCTGTTTTTAAAAACGATCCGCATATGAATGCTTTTTATCTACAGTTTCAAAACGTGCATGCCACTCCTAAGGTGCCCGAGTGGGAGCAGATCGCCTTTTCAAAGATCCAGCAGTATGCGGAACTGGCGGCCCGAAATGTTTTGTCCGTGGATGAATGCTTGCAGCGTCTGGATGCGGATGTGAACAACATTCTGGAAAAGCGGCGGTGGTTGCTAAAACAAAGGATTTCAGAGGAATCGTTTAAGTGAATTTTAAAATTCCGCCATATATCTATTTTTTGGCGCCGGCGTTGACGGCCATCTTTACCTTCCTCTTCATTCCGGTATTGGTCGCGTTTCTGATGAGTTTTACGGATTTTGATATATACGCCCTCGCCGATTTTTCCACCGCCCGGTTTATCGGCTTAAAAAATTATATCTCGCTTTTAAACGACCCGCTCTTCTGGCAGTCCCTGTTGAACACGTTTTATTTTGTTCTTGTCGCCGGACCGTTAAATGTGGGGATCGCGCTCGGTGCTGCACTGTTGTTAAATTCCAGGTTGGTTCGCTTTAAAGCGGTCTTCCGGCTGGTTTATTTTCTTCCGGTGATCACAACCCTGGTCGCGATTGCCATTGTTTGGCGATTCATCTACCATCCGCGCTTCGGTATTCTGAATTATCTTTTGGGTTTTTTGGGTCTAAATCCGATTGATTGGCTCGGAGATCCTCTCTGGGCCATGCCCGCAATCATCCTGATGTCCGTGTGGAAAAATTTCGGATATAATATGATTATTTATCTGGCGGGTCTTCAAAACATCCCGGACGCTCTCTATGAAGCGGCTTCCATCGAAGGTGCCAACGCCTGGCAGACATTCTGGCGCATTACCTTCCCGATGTTGGCCCCGACTACGATTTTTGTCGGCATCATTACCATGATCGGTTTTTTTCAGTTATTCACCGAACCCTATGTTATGACCCAGGGCGGGCCGGTCAATAAAACCCTGAGTATTGTCCTCTATATGTATCAGGAGGGTTTTCGATGGTGGCATATGGGCTATGCCGCGGCCATCGCGTTTGTACTTTTTGTGATTATTTTTATCTTCACCCTCCTGCAACTGCGATTTCAGAAGGATCGTGAATGAATGTAAAAAAATTTACACTTTACGCCTTTTTGATCATAAGCGGCGTACTTACGTTTTTACCGTTCTGGTGGATGGTCATGGCTTCTTTTATGCCGGACGGCCAGGCGTCGGTGTATCCGCCGCCTTTGATCCCCGAACAATTCACCCTGCACCAATTTTACACCCTTCTCAAACGCCTGAATGTGGCCCGGTATTTTTTTAACAGCATGTTTCTGGCAGTAACCATAACGTGTATTTCCCTGTTCTTTAATTCAATGGCCGGATACGCTTTTGCCAAATACCGCTTTAAGGGCAAAAATCAATTGTTCAAACTATTGTTAAGCTCGATGATTATTCCCGCACAGGTTACCATGCTGCCGTTGTTCCTGATGTTGAAATCCATCGGCGTAATCAATACGTACCTGGCGATCATCATACCGGGATTGGCCAATATTTTCGGCATATTCCTGATTCGCCAGTATGCCTTCAGCATCCCGGACAGTTTAATCGAAGCGGCGCGCATGGACGGCGCCTCCGATTTTCAGATATACTATCGAATTATTCTTCCCCTTTGTGTTCCCATTTTGGTGACCCTTGGCTTGTTTACCTTTTTAGCCGTCTGGAATGATTTTATGTGGCCGCTGATCGCCCTAACCGATAATGAGATGTATACCATGCCTGTGGCGTTGGCTAACCTGATGGGCGAACACACGCGGGATCCGGAATTAATGATGGCCGGTTCGTTTATCACGGTATTACCGGTGATCGTCGTATTTTTGTTTTTGCAACGTTTCTACATCCGGGGCATTATGCTGAGCGGCGTGAAAGAGTGAAATTGATTTGACTTGAAAATAAGCCGGATTTATATTGATGTAAACGTTTACATGTATGAAAGGAATCGGAATTGGCCAATATCCATTTAATTGCCGAACGTTGCAGCGTCTCCATCGCAACGGTATCGAGAGTGCTGAACAATAAGGGGCCGGTCAAGGAACAAACAAGACAAAGAATATTACAGGTGGCCCGGGAGCTGAATTACAAGCCCAATTCGATCGCACGAGGGCTGTCGCGCCAAAAAACGGATACCATCGGCGTCATCCTCCCGGAGCTGGTGGATGAATTCTTTATGGATATTATTCATGGCATGGATGAAGTCGCACACAAATACGGCAAGTATCTTTTGGTGTCCAGCTCTCACTCGCAACGCAATGACATTGAAACTATCTTTGATTTTATGATCAGCGGCCGGGTGGACGGCGTTATCATCATGGCGCCTGGCATGGACGAACAGATGCTCGGCGTCATTAAAAACAATAAACGGCCGGTCGTCTTCCTCAATTGTGGTTTGCAAAATGAAAATCTAATCCGCTTTGGTATCGATAATTACAACGGCGCCCGCCAGATCGTGCGCCACCTGCTTAGCCATGAATATCGTAAAATAGCAATGGTCAAGGGGCCGGAAGGCAACGTGGATGCCGAGGCGCGCTGGCAGGGCTTTCAAGACGAATTGCGTGCCAATGACGTCCCTTGCGAGGATCAATGGATCATCGAAGGAAAGTTTACGCTTCGGTCGGGCTATTACGCTTTTATCCGGCTTATGGGTTTGGCGGAACGGCCCCAGGCAATATTCTTCGCAAATGATATGATGGCTTTGGGCGCCTATCATGCCGCGCACCATCTTAAAATAACGTTTCCGAACGATGTCGCCATTGCCGGTTTTGATGATGTATTCACCAGCAGCATCGTACAGCCGCGCCTGACGACGGTGCACATCCCCATTACCGATCTGGGGCAAAAATCGATGGAATTTCTGATCAAACGGATCGAAGAGGGCGACAATCAGCAAGGTTACGAAGAAATCTTATCCACGGGCTTAATCATCGGCGAATCCTGTGGTTGCGTTCAAAACTTTAGTCCCGTCGCTTCCTGACACCTGTTTGCGAAAACAGGTCCCTGAGTGGACGACGCGTTGTTAAGCAAATACATGACAAACCGCTTCGGAGATCATTAGTAAGTGCAATACCCCCCGTTTCGTAATAAATACGGTTACTTTTCACCGGACGGCATGGAGTTCATTGTTACCAATCCGGAAACGCCAAGACCCTGGGTCAATATCATTTCCAACGGCGATTATGGATTTATTATAAGTCAGGCCGGCGGCGGCTTTTCCTGGCGCCGGCACGTTAATTTGAACCGACTGACACGATGGTATCAGGATTTAATACGCGATGACTGGGGTAAATGGCTTTATCTCCGGGACCTGGAATCCGACGAACTATACTCCCTCGCCTATCAGCCGGTACAAAAACCGTATCACAGCTACCAGGTGCATCACGGATTAGGTTATACGGTATTTGAGCAGACGTTCCTGAACGGTTTAACAACACAATGGACGCTGTTCGTCGATATTGAACAGCCGGTCGAAGTCTGGTATTGCGTCGTTCGCAACGACGCTAATAAACCAAAACACATTGAATTAACGTCTTATCTGGAGTGGAATTTGGGCGTGGGGCCGGAGATCAATCGCGAGTTCCATAAGTTGTTTATCCACACGCGCTATGAAAGCGGATTGAATGCCATCCTTGCCGAAAAAAAATTATGGGAGGTCGAAAGCGACCGCGGACACTGGAATACCGAGTGGCCGTATACGGCATTCCATGCCGTTAACACAATGGTAACGGGATGGGATACAAGCAAGGACAGGCTGATCGGTCGCCACGGATCGTTCATGAATCCGAAAGGCATTTCGAACGGACGCTTCTCGCAATCCTCCGGCCCGTTTGAAGATGCGGCAGCCGCCCTAAGCACAACACTGCATATTGAGCCGGGTGAAGAAAAAGCCGTTATTTTCCTGCTTGGGCAGGTTGAGGCGGAAAAACAGCACGATATCGAATCACTCATCAACCAATACGCGGATCCTGCGAAGGCCCAGGCGGCCTTACACCGGGTTCAAAAATATTGGCGGGCATTGACCGGACGCGCCTCCGTTCAAACACCGGACGAATCGTTCAACCTCTTAACCAATATCTGGTTAAAATATCAGGCCATATCCGGGCACCTGTGGTCCAGAACCGGCTATTATCAACAATCCGGCGCTTACGGATTCCGCGATCAGCTCCAGACGAGCCAGATTTGGCTGCCCCTGAATCCCGATGGTATGCGCGACCAGATCATCCTGAACGCCCGACATCAATTCAGTAACGGGAAAGTTTTACACTGGTGGCACCCCTTGACCGACCAGGGGCTTGAAACCGACTTCACGGACGATCTTCTCTGGTTACCGTTCATGACGGTTAAATACCTGAACGAAACGACGGATTTTGAAGTATTGAACCGGACTGTGCCGTATTACGATACCTCAGAGGGTACGCTGCTCGAGCACTGTTTAAAGACGATAGAGGTCGCCGCCGGCCGCTTCAGTGAACGCGGACTGCCCTTAATCGGGGCAGGAGACTGGTGCGACGGATTCAGCGCCGTGGGTCTGGGTTGGAAGGGCGAAAGCATTTGGTTGGGCATGTTTATCTATAAAATATTACGCGACTGGGCGGCTCTGTTAAAGCGCCTGGATTCCGTTAAGCACGATGATACAATCCGGATTTATTCGAATCGAGCGGAAAATCTGAAACAAGCCATCAACACATTTGGCTGGAACGGTGCGTGGTATATCGCGGCCACCAAAGACGACGGCGCCGCCATCGGCGACCATTCGCAGGATGCGGCCCAAATCTATTTGATGAGCCAAACCTGGGCCATTATTTCGGGCGTGGCCGAAGACGAACGCAAACAACAACTGCTACGAGCAATGCTGGATTACCTGGAATCGGACACGGGCTTAATGTTATTGAACCCCGCTTTTAAAACGCCGGACAAATTTATCGGTTATATCACGCGATATGCGCCGGGTCTGCGTGAAAACGGCGGCGTTTACACCCACGCAGCCACATGGGGCGTACTGGCGCTGGCTATGGAGGGAAAGGCGAGCGACGCCCTTCGAATATTCAACAAATTGAATCCTGTTCTACAGGCGCAGAAAAACGCCGAACGATATAGCGCGGAACCGTATGTCATGCCGGGTAACAGCGACGGGCGGGATTCGGCTTTTACGGGCCGGGCAGGCTGGAGTTGGTATACCGGATCGGCGGGCTGGCTCTATACCATTGCCAGCGAACATATTGCGGGAGTTCGCCCCGAATACGACGGGCTACGTATCGATCCCTGCATTCCGGCGGAATGGCGCGAACTACATGTAACACGACGCTTCCGCGATGCGATTTATAACATTCATATTATGAATCCCAACAATCTATCGGGCGGGGTTTACCACCACACGATCAACGGGCAGCGTATGAAGGGAAACCGGATCACCTGCCGCAAAAAGGGCGCCCATAACGTTAAGATCGTATTGGGAGAGTGAATCGTGAACATTACAAAGCTTCTGACCACCGTTTTTGTTTTACTGATTCTGCATATTAGCGGGGCAAAACCAACGCCGAATGCTTCTTCAGATGCGGCCGTTTCTTTTTCCCTGAATCAGGATCAAAAAGCTTTTCTCGATACCTTGCAATATCGCACCTTTCTCTATTTCTGGCAGGAGTGTAATCCGGACAACGGACTCGTGAAGGATCGGTCCACATCCGATTCACCCGCCAGTATAGCGGCAACCGGTTTTGGCGTGGTTGCCTGGGCCGTTGGGGTTGAACGAGGTTGGATCTCCAGAGAGCAGGCAGCCGACCGCACCCTTGCCCTGCTAACTTTTTTAACCAACGCGCCACAAGGTCCCGAACCGGTTTCGAGCAGTTACCGTGGATTTTTTTACCATTTCCTGGACATGGATACGGGATTACGGAAGTGGGAATGCGAACTATCCACAGTTGATACCGCCTGGTTACTGGCGGGCATTCGATTTGCGGTTCAGTATTATAATCGCGCTAATCCCAGGGAGCAGAGGATTCGGGAGTTAGGAAACGAACAAACCCGAGCCGTCCGGTGGGATTTTATGACCATGCCGGATTCCGGCCAATACGGAGGCTCCGTTTCGATGGGCTGGTATCCCGATAAAGGCCTGCACCACATGGGCTGGATCGGATACAATGAAGCCCAGTATCTGTACATTCTTGCAGCGGGCAGCGGGTACAAGCACGCCGAAACGGCTTATCAACAATGGCTGCGCGACTACCAGTGGTTTGAACCGTATCCCGGTTTGGGGCATGTCGGTTTCCCGCCGTTGTTTGGCCATCAGTACACACAGGTTTTTCTGGATTTGCGGAATCGTTATGATGATTACATGAAGGAAAAATACATCGATTATTTTGAAAACTCCCGGCGGGCGACCCTTGCACAGTGGTACTATGCCCGGGAAAATCCACTGCATTGGGAAGGGTACGATTCGTTGACGTGGGGTTGGACGGCCTGCGACGGTCCCGGACCGACATTTAATCACAATGGCAGTAAATTCCGGGGCTACGCCGCAAGGGGCATGATCGGGAAAGCGTACATCGCCTTCGATGACGGCACCATTGCCCCGACGGCTGCGGGCGGGTCCATTGTTTTTGCCCCGGAGATCGTAGTACCGACGTTGATGTCGATGTATAACCGATTTAAGCATCGCGGTATCTGGGGGAAGTACGGCTTCGTCGATGCCTTCAATTTAAGCCTGGATTGGTTTGACAAGGATTATCTCGGCATTGATCAGGGCCCGATTTTGTTGATGATCGAAAACTTCAGAAGCGGATTGGTTTGGAATTATTGTATGCAGGACTCGATCATCAAGCGCGGTTTAAAGCGCTTAAATTTCGTACAAACCAAACATTAGTTTCCACTAAACCATATGGAGCTTGAACGTGAGTAAAGTAAACATTAAGTATTCAGGGTTTGCCGTATTATTTGTGTTGTTCTCTATATCGATCACTTTGAAAGCCGCCGATCAACAACCATCTCTGCAATCAACAGAAGCTTCACCATTCGTCCAACAATTACTCGCACGTATGACGATTGAAGAAAAACTGGGGCAGGTCACGCAATATGCCTGGCCCGGCGATAAAGCCACACAGGATCAATTTAAAACGTTCGTCCGTCAGGGCGCCGTAGGATCGTTTTTGAACATCGCCGGCGTTGCGAAATTAAGCGAACTTCAGAAAATGGCTGTTGAGGAGACGCGTCTGGGTATTCCCCTGCTTTTTGCAATGGATGTGATTCACGGCTGGCGCACTGTCTTTCCCGTTCCTCTGGCCGAAGCCTCAAGCTGGAATCTTCGGGGTATCCGGAAATCGGCACGAATTGCCGCCGAGGAAGCATCGGCTCAGGGAATCCACTGGACGTTTGCGCCAATGGTCGATATTGCGCGCGATCCGCGTTGGGGAAGAATTGTAGAGGGATCGGGTGAAGATCCCTACCTTGGTTCGGAAATCGCCCGCGCCCGCGTACACGGATTTCAGTCGAATGATCTGACGGCGCCAAACACCCTGGCGGCCTGCGCCAAACATTTCGTCGCCTATGGCGCGGCGGAGGGCGGCCGGGATTACAACATTGCGGATATATCGGTCCCGACGTTAAGAGAGATTTACCTGCCGCCGTTCAAAGCAGCTGTCGAAGCCAACGTACAAACCGTTATGGCCGCCTTCAATGAATTGGCAGGCATTCCGATGCATGCCCATCCCAAAATGCTTGGGGGCGTCCTTAAACAGGAATGGTGCTTCAAGGGATTCGTCGTAAGCGACTATACCGGCGTGATGGAGTTATTACGCCATGGCGTCGCCGGCGATACCCTTGAAGCCGCCGAAAAAGCGCTGTCGGCGGGCATCGACATGGAAATGGTGAGCGGCTTTTTCTATCGCTCCCTCGCCGATGTTATTTCCGAACAACCCGAATTAGCCCGCCGTCTTGATAAGGCGGTGGAGCGAATACTTACCCTTAAAATGAAATTGGGCCTCTTTGATAAACCGTTTCGTTACCTGGACAGACAGAGAGAACAAAACGCATTGCTTACTGCGGAGGCCCGACAACATGCACGACAGATAGCACGTGAATCAATTGTATTGTTGAAGAACAATAAGGACGTGTTGCCGATTGATTACAATCCGGAAACCATCGCAGTGATCGGCGCTCTGGCAGACGATCAACGAGCTCCGCTGGGATCATGGGCCGGGGCGGGACGCAGTGAAGATGTGGTCAGTGTTTTACAGGGAATCAAACAAGCATTCGAACCACAAACCACGGTTTTATACCAGCCCGCCTACCGACTGGATGATTTTTCCCTGTCTGAACAAATGAATGAAATAGCGGCCGTTGCCCGCGATGCGGACCTTGTTTTTTTAGTCATCGGCGAACGGGGCGACATGTCGGGTGAGGCTGCTGCGCGGGCAAACATCGAATTACCCGGCGAACAGATGCGATTGGCGAACGCTGTGATTGAAACCGGTAAGCCCGTCGTTGCAATTTTAATGAACGGACGTCCCCTGGCTATTCCAAGGATTGTGGAACAGGTTCCGGCCATACTCGAATGTTGGTTTTTAGGTGTGGAAATGGGCAATGCCGTCGCCGATGTCATTACCGGTGAATACAACCCCTCTGCCAAGTTGCCGGTTACATTTCCCAGACACACCGGACAGATCCCGATTTATTACAACCATAAAAATACCGGCCGGCCTCCGGACAAAGACGAAAAATACACTTCAAAATATATCGATATTGACTGGAAACCCGCTTACCCGTTCGGACACGGTTTAAGCTACACAACATTTAAACTAACCGATGTTACCATACAAGAGAAAACTTTATCGAAGAACGATTCCATTCGAATCCATGGATTTATTGAAAACACCGGTGCAACGGCCGGTGCCGAGGTTGTACAATTATATTTCAGAGATCCGGTTGCCGGTATGACGCGACCGGTAAAACAACTCATACGGTTTAAACGAATCGTTTTGGAGGCCGGAGAGCGACAATCATTTTCATTTTCTTTGGCAGGTAACGAACTGACATATTGGAACAGCAAATACGGTTGGCGCTTTGAACCCGGATATTTCAAATTTTTTATAGGAACGAGTTCGGTCGACTGCCACGAGATCACACGATTCATTTCTGAGGAATAGCTGCTTTTAGCCAATTCAGACGGTTACAGGAGTTAATAGCGTAAAAAATTCATAAAATCATTGACAAACTAAAAATCATTGACTAAAATGTAAACGTTTACACATTGCAAGCTAATCAAACCCTTAACTTAATGATAAGTATGAATTTTACTTTAAAAAAACGTTTTCAAAATAAATGATCGAAAGGAGGTGTAAAGCATTAGAAGGTACATTTATAAGCGATTTAATTAAGCTTCTATCTTTAATTGGGAGGATTTTTTATGAAACACAATATTTGTGTTATATGTCTGAGTTTACTATTACTTGCCGCCTTTTCCGCAACACTCCGGGCGACTGAACGCCCCAACGTGATATGGGCGCGCACGACCTCGGAAGCCATCGCTTTAGACGGTCAGCTGAACGAATCGTCCTGGACAAAGGCGCAATCAATCAATCTCAAGTTCGGCGAGACGGATCAATACATACCCGGCAGCGGCTATCGGGTTGAAGCGGGCGTTGCTCCGAGCGATCCGATGGAGGCGGAATTGAAGTTTCTGGTCAAAGACAACAAACTATACATGGCAGCGGTCGTAGAGGACAGTTCGGTCGGCGGCGGTTTATTCAACAAGTTTGACGGCTTTTTGATGAACCTGCGGGATCACAGCGTAGCGACGCGTCCGGCGCCGCCCTTTGAATATTTTTACGGCTGGGTCACCGAAGATTGGGCCAATCCCGAAACCGGTAATGTCGGCGCCGAACCGGATTTTTTCGGCTGGGCGGCCGATGATCGCGATGTGTGGGACGGCAAGACGGTTGTGCACGGCGTCTCCAACAGCGACACCACGATTGATGAAGGCTATACCACCGAACTGATGTTTGATCTCGGCGCCCGCGGTTATGATGTAACCGATGAAGACGGCGATATCATCGAATTTAACATTTCGATCTACGACGCCGACTGGCAGTGGCCGTTGAACGAAGACAAATTCAGCGGAACCCGTGCGTGGTGGTGCGGGCCGTGGGGCAACGCTTCGGTGCATGACGTCGCCCGTATTTACGCCCGCCCGGATGTGACCACCGAATCGGGATCGGTTCCGATGGCGGGGCCTGAGATGATTATTCCCAACGGCGTGCATCATGCGGCGCCGATGATCGACGGCAAGCTGGATGAGACGGTCTGGGCCAATGTGGAAGGATTTGATATCCGTTTCGGTGACGATGAACTGCGTGCCGGCTATCCGGGCATCGGCCCTTATCGCAGCGGACAGTATCAGCCGCCGATCGATGAAAACACCGCCGCGGTTTTGGACCCCGGCGACGCCACCGTCAAGGTCTTCTTCAAAGGCGACATGTTGTATCTTGGCGTGGATGCACGCGATCAGGCTGTGTGGGGTATTAACAATCCCGATATGTGGGACGGCATCCGTTTCGTGATCAACGATCGCGCCGAAACCGATGAGATTGAGCACGTATTGCTGCGCAAATCATTGACGGCGGTAATCGACACCCTGGGCAACTTGATGCCCACCGAAGATTTACCGGCATTGATCGATACCAGTGCCGCCTGGGTTGCCATGAGTTACAAGCCCAATACCACCGTCAACAATTATGATGATGTGGATGAAGGCTATCAGATCGAGATGGCGGTGGATTTAAAGGAGCTGGGTTATCCGGTCGGACGCGGCGACGGTGTATTGTTTTTCAGCGCCACGCTCTTCGATGGCGAAAAGTTTGCCAACCCGGCCGATAATTACGGAACGCGCACATGGTTCTATCGCGAACACGCTTTCGCAGCCGCTCCCGTGTGGGCCTATATGGATCCGTATACAACGGTAACGCCTCCCACGGCTATCGAAGACGACGTTGCGAATAATCTACCTAAAAAATTTGAACTGATGGGTAACTACCCCAATCCGTTTAATCCCTCCACAACCATTAAGTATGCCCTTCCGGCTGACGGTGAAGTGACGCTGTACGTGTATAATGTTATCGGCCAGCGCGTCGCTTCCATGCCCATGGGTATGCAAAAAGCCGGTTACAGGAAAATCCGGTTTGACGGAATGCAGATGAGCTCCGGATTGTATTTTTATCAGCTTGAATACAAAAAGGACGTGCACAGACAGATAACCAAAACCGGAAGAATGCTGTTAATTAAATAATCAAGAAAGGGGCTTTTTCCGATACCGGAAGAAGCCCTTTTTCTCATTATTACCTAACTGGAGAATGATATGCGTTCGTTCAGTTACTTTCTGCGGAAAACGCATTTGAAACCTGGAATTTTGGTTTCTGTTTGGTTGATGTTGAACTTTTCGGCCTGCTTAATTGCCGGTACCACAGGCAAACTGGCCGGCAACATAACCGATGAAAACGGCCAGCCATTAGCCGGCGTTAATGTGGTTTTAAAAGGAACCGGCATGGGTACCTCCAGCGACGCCGAAGGCTACTACTTCATTATTAATATCCCACCCGGTCTATACGACGTCGAATTTTCATTTATCGGATACAAAAATCGTATCGTCAAAAAGGTCAATATCAATGCCGATAAGACGACGGAACTGAATGCCGTCCTCGAATCAACGGCCCTGGAAGGCGAAACGGTAACCGTCGTGGCGGAGCGTCCCGTTGTGGAGTTAAACGTAACAAGTTCCGTTTCTACGGTGGGAACGGAAGAGATGGAAGTTATGCCCGTGCTTAACCTCGATGAAATCGTGGAGCTCCAAGCCGGCGTTGTGGACGGGCATTTCAGGGGTGGTCGACTGGGCGAGGTTCAATATCAGGTAAACGGCGTGATGGTCAACAATGTTTATGATAATCGTATGTCGCTGGAACTGGACCGTTCGCTTCTTCAGGAAGTACAAGTTATCAGCGGCACATTCGATGCCGAATACGGGCAGGCGATGAGCGGCGTTGTCAACGCCATCCTTAAATCCGGCGACGAACATTTTACCTGGAACTTCGAAACCTTTTTATCCGACTATATGTACACCTCCGGCGACCGGCGCGACATGCCCGATAAGTTCAGACCATTGGCGATCCAAAATTATCAGTTAAGTTTAAGCGGACCGCTTCCGCCGCTGCCGGACACCTATTTTATTGCCAATTTCAGACAATACATCGACAAGGGATATATTTACGGAGAGCACCGTTTCGTCCCCACCGATAGCTCCGATTTTGAAAGAAAAGAATTCAATCCCACCGGCGACGGTGAAGAGGCGCCCTTATCGTTTTCGGATGAGATAACCGGTTTATTTAAAATTACAAATAAATCCATCGATAACATCAACCTGGGATACCAGGCCATTGTAAACCGTATTAACGGGAACCGCTATAACTTTGCCTTTCGATTGAATCCGGATGGTATGTCAGAACAGAAGACAATCTCACTTGTGCATGGCATCGATATTACGCATACGCTTTCGCCGACAACCTATTACACCGTTAACATCCGTCAAAATTATTACAACTACCATGACTATAAATACGAGGATGTGTATGATCCGAGATATGATGAAGCCGGACCGCCGATCGGCGATATAAGCTATGAACCGGGCGCTTATGTGCAGGGCGCCGAACTAACGCGTTTCGAACAAAAAACCAACACCATCATCGGTAAAGGCGCTCTTACCAGCCAGGTGTCACGATCACATCTGGTTAAAATAGGTGGCGAATTCCATTATTCCACTTTAAAATTCGGCACGCCCGGCCATCTCATTGCAAGCGGACTTTTATTGACCCGCCATGTAAACGAGCCGCCCGACTATCCCGGCATCCAAACGTATTATCCCATTTCCTCGGTGTTTTATGCCCAGGATCAGATTGAATGGCGCGACTTCCTTTTCCGCGCCGGTTTACGCTGGGAATATTTTGACACGCGCGCCTCCATTCCCAGCGATCTGCAAAATCCCGCCAACGCCATCCAGGGCGCTCCTGAATCGCAGCCCAAAGACACATCCCCAAAATCATCGCTTGCACCGCGCTTAGGCGTCTCTTATCCATTGACGGCGAATGCAGCGGTTTATTTTGCATACGGCCACTTTTATCAATTGCCGCCCCTGGGTCAGGTATTCAGCAACTCAAACTACGAAGTGCTGGCCGAATTGCAGGCGGGCGGGATCAGTTACGGCGTTTTGGGCAATCCCAATATTAAACCCGAGCGAACGGTTCAATACGAGTTCGGTTACAAACAGGCCATAACCCAAAATATCGGATTGGATTTAAATATTTTTTACAAAGATATTCGGGATCTGCTGGGCGTTGAGTTTATATCCACCTACGCCGCTGCGGAGTACGCCCGTTTGACCAATGTGGATTTTGGCAATGTACTCGGCGTTACCCTTTCTTTTGATCAGAGGCGGTTCGGGCCGGTCAGTTCGTTTGTCGATTATACCTGGCAAAGAGCCATGGGCAATTCCAGCGATCCCCGCGAAACAGCAACAAGAGCCGAAGCCGGGAAAGATCCGCGTCCGCGCTTGATCCCACTCGACTGGGATCAGCGTCATACCTTTAATGTTACGGTAATCATGGAAAAACCGGAAAATTACTCTCTGTCGTCAATCCTGCGTTACGGCAGCGGACAGCCCTATACGCCTTCCATAGAAGCTGGTTTCGGCGGCGGATTGGAAGCGAACTCCGGGCGTAAAGATAATTATTTTCGCATGGATTTTAGGGCGGAAAAATATTTCAAATTCGATTTATTTGATGTGAACGTTTATGCCCGGGTCCTCAATTTTTTTGACGCCCGCTTTTCCAACGGTTTTGTGTTTACGGATACCGGCAGCCCGGATTACTCCCTCGATCCGGAGGGACAACGGGTCACATTGGCCAATCCCAACCGATACTATCCGCCTCGCCGGATTGAATTGGGCTTAAGGATTTCGTCTAATAACCGCTAAAAACGGAGATTATTTATGTTGAAACGAGCAGGGGTATTAATCTTTATTTTAAGTTTATTCATACCTGCCAACGCCGCCGCCCAGGATTTACTCCCTGTGGTTCCACCCGAACAGCGGGGCAGAGTCGACGCCGAACGCTCGGGATTTCATGACGCGAATAATATTCGTACCATATTTTACAATTTCGGAATGGTTGGCGACTATCCCCCTGATCCCGCAAACGTGGACCTGAGCGTCTTTCATTCTTTCGAAGTGCCGAAAGGAACGGGCGTAAACTACGGCGACGGCACCACGCCCTTTATTCTGTCAAAACTTGAGGACGTCGAAGGCAGAACGTTTTATTTAATGGAAACGGGATACCGGGAACGGCAGGGCACCTCTCCGTATCACAATCGTGTGATGCGTTTTGAACCCCGCCCCGGCTATTTTCAGCCCGATCCGGTTATCAATGTGGCGCGATCGCCGGCCATTAGTAACGATCCTCGAACCTGGCCGGATGTTTGGCCGGATAAACTGGATGATCCCGATGATCCCGGCTGGGCCGGTAGTTGGAACGGTTATTTCGGTAAACGCGCCAGCGCCGACCAGGAAAGCTTTACCGTAATGGACGACAATTTTTACGATGCCTGGAAATTCTATCCCGATTATCGCGATTCAACGCGCCGCGGCATGGCTTTACGTATTGAAGTTCGCGGTTTCCAGTGGGCAAACCCTCAGGCAGGCAATGTGATCTTCTGGCATTATGATATTTCCAACGAAGGGACCACATCGTATGAGGATAATATCATCTTTGGCCTCTACCTCGATTCCGGAGTCGGCGGATCTGCGCTTTCATGCGATGGGGTCTATGAATCGGATGACGACAATGCCTATTATGATGACAGTTTTGACTTAAACCTGGTTTACACCTGGGATAAACGCGGTCATGGTGTTGGGCTTAACAGTAACTGTATACCAACCGGTTACCTGGGTTACGCCTATCTGGAGACGCCCGGTAATCAATACGACGGGATTGACAACGATAATGACGGGATTATCGACGAACGTCGTGAAGGCGGCCCGGGCGAACTGCTGGAAGACCAGGAAAAAATTCTGGAATATGTTCAAACCAATTATAATCAGGCGAATTTCGAACAACAGATCGGCGCCATCAAAACCCGGCCGGCCTACAAGGCCGCCTATTGGTGGACCGGCGATGAAGATATGGATTGGGTTCGGGAGCTTCACGATACCGGCGCCGATGGGGTATTCGACACAGACGACAGCGGTGAAGAAGATGGTATTCCCACGAACGGAGAGCCCAATTTTGATGAAACTGATTTGAATGAATCCGATCAAATCGGTTTAACGGGCTTTAAAATGAATCGTATCCGTGCAGGCGCAGGCAATCCCAGCGATGAAACCGACAACATTGTGTTTTTCAACGATGGGAAACAATGGCCGAGAAGACTCTTTGAATTTTTCACAAGCAATAATCCTTATGATGAAGCGCTTGTATTAAATTATAATATCGGCTTTTTATTCGCCTCCGGACCGTTTCAATTGCCCGCCGGGCAACGGGAGAGATTCAGTCTCGCCCTGGCCTACGGAGCTAACCTTAGCCAATTGCGTAATACCGTACGGACCGTTCAATTGATCTACAATGCCAACTATCAATTTGCCGTGCCTCCCACCCAACCGACCGTATCTGCCGAAACCGGAGACGGATGGGTACGCCTCAGTTGGAACGATCTGGCGGAACGCGGCGTGGATCCCGTCTCCCTGGAAGACGACTTTGAAGGGTACCGCATATATCGCTCGACCGACCCTGAATTTCGCGACCCAAAAGTCATTACAAATGCACGGGGAACCGGACCTTTCGGAAACGGGAAACCGCTTGCCCAATTCGATCTCAAAAACGGTATTCAGGGATTTACCGACCAAACCATTGAAGGCGTGGCTTACTATCTGGGTAATGATAACGGCTTAACACACACTTACGTCGACTCGACAGTGACAAACGGTCAGCTTTATTACTATGCCGTTACGGCGTATGACCACGGCTCCGATTCGCTCGGCTTTTTTCCGTCGGAAAACGCCATTTCCGTCTCGCGGACGCCGAGAGGCGGCACGATATTGCCGTCTAATGTCGTTTCGGTAAGACCCGAACCCAAAACGATGGGATTCGTTGCGGCAAAAGCCTCCAATGCCAAACACATAAAAGGCGAAGGAAAAGGCACGGTTAATATTAAAGTGGTTAATTCCGGCCGGGTCCCCGACAATCACCGATTTGTCATAAAATTTCGCACGCCTTCGAAGGACAGTGTACGCGCAGCGTTTTATGATCTGATCGATAGCACCGCTCACAAAACGATCTTTACGAACGGTTATGATCTCAACGGAGAAGGCATCGGCCAGGTTGGAAGCGGCTTGCTTCCGGTCATTTGGACGCCGAAATCGATTTCCGTCGATTCGATCAATACCGGCTTTTCGGAAGCAAGTCAGACAAACGCCCGTTTCAAAGTTGCCTATCAGTACCAGTTACCCATCAACCGCAAAAGACCGGGTTTTCCCAATGATTTGCGCATAACCTTTGCAGACGAGCCGATCGATACGTCTCTGGGCGCTATCGGATTGCCGGCCCGACCATCCCATTTTATGATCGAAGCGTTAACGGACTCCACACCGATTCGACTCAACTTCCGATTCCGCGATCTGGACGAAAACGGCACGCTCTCCGACCCGGAAGAATTTATTGATGTTATTACCTACGTACCGGAAAAAGGCGCCCAACCCCAGGTTACCTGGCGCGTACAGTTAGATACAACCGGACAGGCCGAACAGGGCGCCCTGGTAGCACCCGGCGACGGCGACGTTTTTCACTTAAAATTAGACTACCCCTTCCGGGATGAGGACCAATTCGAGTTCACAACAACGGCCGAATTTTTAGACGAAAGCCTTGCGGAAGAACAATTTGATGAATTCGATCCCTACGTTGTACCGAATCCTTATGTGGGCTCCGCAAGTTTTGAACCCGAACGTTTCGCCGTTTCTGGAAGAGGCGAACGACGCATTGAATTTCGCGGATTACCGCCCAATTCGGTCATTCGTATCTATACCGTTCGGGGAGAACTCGTAAAGACGCTTTACCACGATGGCTCGAGCCAGGGATTTGTCTCATGGAATTTACGCACCAAGGACAATCTGGATGTGGCCCCAGGCTTGTATATTTTTCACGTCGATGGTAAAGGCATCGGTACAAAAATAGGTAAGTTTGCGATTATAAAATAAACAGGCAGGCGATATGAAGGTAAAAATATTCTTTGCATTTTGTCTGATGTTCGTACACCTATTGATTACTCAGGGCTATACACAATCAAAGACAGGGACAACCATCGGGCAATTTTTACTGATAGAGCCGAGCTCACGCTATATGGCTATGGGCAATGCGGCTGTGGCGTCTTATGATGATATTACAGCAAGCTATTACAATCCCGCTGCGATCGGCGGGCTTTCGGGCTACGGGCTTCAATTTACGCATAGTCTGTGGCTTGCGGATATTCAATATGATTATGTGGGCGCTCTGATTTCACTCGGCTCCGCAGGTAACCTGCTCTTTAACGTAACTTCATTAAACTCCGGTGAAATCAAAGTACGGACGGTTGACCAACCACTTGGCACAGGCGAACGTTACTCCGTGCAAAATATTGCCCTGGGGGCGGGCTACGGACGTAAACTCACCGACCGATTATCCGTTGGCGTTCAAATTAGTTATGTCCAGGAAACAATCTGGCATAGTTCTCTGGCGACCGCCGCCCTGAATGCGGGTACGGTCTTCGAAATCGTCCCCGATGGCCTGCGGCTCGGCGCCAGTATTTCCAACTTTGGTTTACCCGGCAAATACAGTGGTCGCGACCTGCGCATCCAATACGATCAGGATCCCGATCGTTACGGCGACAATAGCAGTCTGCCGGGAGCGGTCCATACGGAAGAATATCCGTTGCCCGTTCTGTTTCGCGTCGGAATCAGTATGCCATACCGCTTCGGATCGTCGCATAAAATGAAGCTGGCCGTGGATGCTTTCCATCCCAATGACAACACCGAGAGTATCAGCCTGGGCGGGGAGTGGAATTTTCGAGAACTGTTTGCCCTGAGAGCGGGCTACCAAAACTTATTTCAGAAAGACTCCGAAACCGGCTTAACGTTGGGCGGCGGATTGAATTTGGATGTGGGCGGATTCAACGCCGTCATTGATTATGCCTGGGCCGATCGTGGACGTTTACTGCAAAGCCAGCATTTTACTTTAGGTATCTATTTTTAGCGGAAAATACATCCGGAAAGCGCAACGCCCGGTATCAACGGAAATGAATCAATTGTATGCCGTGGGATCAATTCATAACATTGTTTCCCTGAAAAGGGTAAAACCAATCATATTCGAAAGACCTTGAGAGACGAGGGAGAATTAAATGCTGTTTTTTAAAAAACATATGATGATAGCGACGTTAATCATAATTCTGCTATCGGGCAAATATCAACTCATCAAGGGAGATACCATTGCCCGGTCCATCAGCCCGGGAGATTCGGCTTTTATTACAAAAGTCCAGGAAGCCATTTTCGATTTTTTCTGGAACGAGGCAAATCCTTCCAACGGATTGATCAAAGATCGCGATACCGATTATGCCCCCTGCAGTATCGCCTCGGTTGGTTTCGGTTTAACCGCCATCTGTATAGGCATTGAGCATCAATGGATCACACGCGAGCAAGGCAAGGAACGTGTATTAACAACGCTGGAAACATTCTGGAATAAACCTCAAGGGCGGGAAAATCAGGGCTATATCGGTTATAAAGGTTTGTTTTATCATTTTTTGGATATGAATACCGCCGTGCGCACCTGGGAAAGCGAGCTTTCGTCGATCGATACGGCTCTGTTGTTAGCCGGAATATTATTCTGTAAAGAGTATTTCACGCTGGACGATACGGAAGAAAATGAAATCCGTAGCCTGGCTGATTCCATTTATTTTCGGGTGGACTGGGAATGGATGCGTAACTACAATCCCAATATTACATTGGGCTGGCATCCTGAAACCGGATTCATTAATGCATGGTGGAAGGGATACAATGAGGCCATGATTATGAACATCCTTGCCCTGGGTTCTCCGACCCATCCGGCGCCGTCATCTATCTGGGACGCCTGGACAAGCGGTTATCAATGGGATACGTATTACGGTTATACGTATGTCACTTTCCCTCCTTTGTTCGGTCATCAGTACTCACACTGCTGGATCGATTTTAGAAATATTCAGGATGCGTACATGCAAGAAAAAGGCATCACCTATTTCGAAAATTCGGTTCGCGCCACATTGGCCCAAAGAGCGTATTGTATTGACAATCCCGGCGACTTTACAGGATACTCCGATAAAATCTGGGGCATTACAGCATGCGACGGACCGAATGGATACAAAGCGCGCGGTGCGCCGCCGGCACAAAACGATGACGGCACCATTGCACCCACAGCCGCCGGAGCTTCCATTGCGTTTACTCCACAATATTCCATCGAAGCATTGCGCTATATGTATGATACCTATAAAGATAATATATGGAAAAACTACGGCTTCAGAGATGCCTTCAATTTGAGTGAAAACTGGTGGGCATCGGATGTGATAGGGATCGATCAGGGAGCGATGATTATCATGATGGAAAATTATCTGAACGAATCGGTCTGGAAACGCTTCATGGAAAACGAACATATTCAAAGCGGTCTGGAACGCGCCGGTTTTACGAAAGCTACCGCTCTCGAGAATGAAGACCGATTTGTTCCGAAAGGATTAAAACTCTATAAAAACTATCCTAATCCGTTCAACCGGTTAACTATATTTCGTTACCGTCTGGGAAAACGAAGTCCCGTTAGCATTGAAATTTTTAATGTGCGCGGGGATAAAATAAAATCGATCCATTTAGGAACACAAAATCCCGGCAATCATCATTATTCGCTGGATGTTCACAATTTAAGTAGCGGTATTTATGTTTACCGCGTCAAAACAAACCAACATTCCGATAGCGATCGCATGCTCCTCCTTAAATAGCCCAAACGCAATTCTTAATAAGAGTATTATGTATCGATTGCAAAATCTGAACGGCCTCTGGCAATTACATCCCGGTAAGTCACGGCCTTCAAACTATACCCACAAAGTAAACGTGCCCGCCCTTGTTGATGCGGCTCATCCCGAAATCAACTGGCAGGATTTTGACTATATCTGGTACCGGACGCATTTTGACCATGACGATGAAATGCCCAGCCAACATATCTTTTTACAGATGGAGCAGGTGCAATTCGGCACGCGCGTGTTTTTAAACGATCAAGCTGTCGGCGACGATATTGCCTGTTATACCATGCAGGAATTCGAACTGACGCCTTATGTCGAACCCGACAAACACAATAAACTTGAAGTTCGCGTCGGACAAAAACACACGCTTCCCGACCACAGCGCCGTCGGCAATGATTTTGAAAAGTTGTCTTTTATCCCTGGTATCTGGGGCGATGTTCTCGTTCAGACCACTGGTCCCGCCCGCGTACAATGGCTTCGTATTATCCCGGATTTACAGTGGGGAGGCGTTCATTTACGGTTTGATATTCAAAGTTGGAATACGGAGAGACCGAATGCACAACTGATTGTCCGGTTACGGGAAAAAAAGAGTAAACGACTGTTGTCCGAAAATTATTTTGAGCTCACGTTAAACAGGCGTTTTCAGAAATGGCCGCTCGAACTTCCTGTAAACGACTTTGAATTATGGAGTCCCGAAAACCCCTTTCTGTATTGCATTGAGAGCGAATTATGGGTGGGTGATACGCTCTCCCACCGGCTGGAAAAACATTTCGGCATGCGCACATTTAAAATAAGAGGCCGACATTTTTACCTGAATCATGAAAAAGTCAAGTTAAGAGGAAGCAATATTGCCTTTCATCGTTTACTTTCCGATGAAGCACGAAACCATCTGCCCTGGCAGGAAAAATGGATCAAGCGGATTCTGGTTGATATCCCCAAAGCTCATCACCTCTCTTTTTTTCGCATGCACCTTGGCCATGCCTACAACCGATGGTATGATATTGCCGACGAAAACGGGGTCATGTTGCAGGATGAATGGATGTTCTGGACCCCGACCGGCTCCAAAAAACAAATTATGAAAGAATTCCGTAGTTGGATCAAAGAAAATATGCATCATCCTTCAATCGTCATCTGGGATCCGTTGAATGAATCGGAAGATGCAAACATTACCAATGAAATCGTACCCGAGTTAAAAGAACTCGATCCCACCCGCCCCTGGGAACACGTGGATTTTCACGAAGATCACCCTTACATCTATTCCCTCGGCCCGGTTATCCCAATCGGGTCTTTTGGATTTTCGCGTGCGATCGAAGCGATGCGACATACCACCGAACCCATCATGGTAAATGAATTTGTGTGGTGGTGGCTGGACGAATCAGGCAAACCGGCGGACCTTATGACCGATGTGGTGTTAAGGTGGTTAGGTCGGAATCCCTCGATACAACAATTGCTCGATTATCAGGCTTTTCTGGCGGCAGAATTGTGCGAATTTTTTCGAAGGCTGGATGTGGATGCCATTATGCCCTTTGTTTACCTGAGTTGCAGTCAAGGGCCCACTTCACACTGGTTCTATGGTAATCTGCGTGAGACACAACCCAAACCAATTTTGAAGCGCCTAAAGAATGTAATGAGTCCGGTTTCCGTCAGCATTGACCTGCTCGACCGGCATTTTTTTAACAGCGATCGCCTGAATATTATTTTACATTGTTTCAATGACATGAATGCGACATTCATGGGACGCATAGAAATCACGTTTCGCACGCATTCGCAATCCATTAAATTAAAAACGATGAGCATTTCCATGCCGGCTCAGTGCCGCCAGGAATGTGATCTGCAAATTGAATGGCCCGCAGGACAAACCGGCTTTGCATGGTTAAAGGCGGCCATTATGGATGAAAACGATCATTATTGGGGGGATAGTCAGAAACCGCTCTGGTTGTTTGAACGCGACGATATTTTTCCGGGAAAAAAACCGGAACGACCGCTCACGGTTTGCAGTGAAGATCCACAGGTATTTCACACCCTAAGACAATTCGATTGGCCCTTCGATACCAATATCGAGAGCTGCACAAGCGCCCACACAATGTTAATTGACAGGCAGGCCATTCACCGTTTATCAAACAGACAGAAGATCCATTTGCAAAATTGTACCGCGGAAGGCGGTTTGCTAATCGTTCAACAACCGGAGATCAACACCACTGATCGGGACGTGGTTTCGCTGTTCAGCGGTTTCTCCCTAATTATGCAATATCGAAAAGATCCCGAAAAGGGCGGTTACGATTCAGCAGTCATCGCTGAAGACGCATACCATTCCTTGTTTAACGGCGTTGATCCCGAACATCTGCGTATCTGGAACGGACATACCGGCGGTCAAATGGTTAGCCAGCATCATATCTATCTTACCCGGCCGTTTCATACAATTGCAAGTTGTAACCTTGGCTTACGGGTTCCCGCTATCATGGAGGCGCCTTACGGGAAAGGCCGGATCATCATCAGCCGTCTGATCACTTCGGGCAGACTGCTTCCCGAAAAAAGCGCCGTTAAACATCGAATGGGTAAAGAAGATCCCGTCGCCATACGCTATTGGTCGAATCTTTTACGTTTAAATCCATCTAATCCCGTTTTGACCGCTCCGGATTCTTTGATAAGTTGGGTATACAGTTCGGACGGACAGGTATTCGACATACAAGGCGATCGCCTTTTTGCGCGCTGGCATGTGATCGGAAATGAACCTGTAACCATTACCATTCGGTTGTACAATCAGACAACGATAAAAGGATTATATTTGCGCGATATCCGTTTTCAAATCCGTCAATTACAAATACGGATAAAAAAGAGGGACGAAAACGGAGAAACGCCGCTCTCGTTTCAATCCAGACAATTTTCGGATTCTTGCGTTGAAATTACGTGGCCGGCCCTTGCGGTCATCGAATTAAAGCTGATTTATTCCGCGGATCATGCCGAGAAGGACCATACGCTATGGAACATCCAAATACAAAGGGATTAACGATAACGCCGTTACGTACGTTTACCCATCTGATCTGGGTGCCCCTGTTCATATTGGCGATCGGCTGCAATGAAAGGAGAAGCGAAAAATCCGTATTGGCTCATATTGGAGAGCGTACCATTACGGTGCAACAATACCTGGATCGCAGTCGCTTTACGCCCCGTCCGCCCTATTGCGACTCCAACACTGAAAAAGACAAGCATATCATTCTCAACTCGCTCATTGCAGAAAAACTTTTAGCGATATCCGCCAATGAGGATAGCGCCATTTCACAGCATCCCCGATTCAATGCCCTGATTCGCGGCATAAAGGAACAGACCATGCGCCGGCTGCATTTCGAAAAACATGCGCTGAGTCAGGTGCAACTCTCTGACCAACAGCTAACGCCTCTATTGACTAACATGCGTCGACGATACAAGGTACAATATTTTATAGTATCACAGGAAGGATTTTCCCGTGCCCAAAATTTACCCGCACAAAACCTAAAAGATACTTTATCGTTCAGTGCGATTGCAAAACGGTTCGGCAAAGTACCCGATTTGAAGCAAACCAGTTTGCTCTGGAAGGACGCCCTCCATCCCGACTTATTTCAATCGCTTTATTTAGAGGGCGCTGAACCGGGCACAACCATCGGCCCCTTAACCATGCAAGATGGTAATATGCTGTTCATGCGTGTGCACTCCTGGATGAACCGCCTTTCTTTTTCGGAAGTCGAACAACAATTCCACAAAAGCCAAGTTAAACAATTTTTGAAACAACATTTTGCTTTACAAAAATATCAGGATGAAATCGCACGCATTATGGCCGGAAAACAGTTGGTGTTTAACAAGGAAGGTCTTCGATCATTCGTGAACCTATTGGGCCCCATCTATTTTTCGGGAAACGCGTACTATAATGATTTTCAACTACGCAATCCCAAAAGTCGCTGGAAAATCGAATCCGCCCTTGACTCAATCTCAAGCGAAAAACTACCATATTCCGAGACGCCGGTGCTTGCCATCGATAACCGGCAAAATACGATAGGGGACTTGTTGGAGGAAATCAAATATCATCCGCTGGTTTTTCGTCAGAAGACATTCCCCAAAAATCAGTTCGGGAATCAACTAAAACTGGCAATCGTGGATTTAATGCGAGACCACTATATAACCCGAGAGGCTTATGAGGAAGGATTGGATGCCCATGCTGACGTCCAAACTGAGACGCGTGCCTGGAGCGATTATTTTGCAGCCATAATGAAAAAAGAAACGTTCATTCGCTCGGGTATACCAACCACCGAAGAATGGCAGTTGTTGCCCGATTCCCTCTTTTTGGCCTTAAAAGAACAAACAGGAATACAAATTCACGTCAACCACTCCTTGCTGGATTCCATCAAAATTCCGGAGGTTCAAACCTTTGCTCTTCAGCGCAACGCACCTTATCCCGTGGCCGTTCCCGGTTTCCCGATCGTTACCCGAAGCAAACATCTATTTACGAAACCAAATTCATTTGAATGAATCATGCAGAAGTAAGAACAAACCGTCCATTGGCTGGCAATAAAAATTCATCGCATCGTTCCGGTTGCGTTAGCCGAAAGCGTGCGTACTTCTAACTAAGGAAGCCCGCAATTCATGACAGATTATCAAGCATGAAGCCAAATTGCATCGGATGATGAAACCCGCCAACGACGTCTATTTGATCAAAATTGCTTCTTCTCCAAACTTCAGCGTTGCACCTCTTTTTCCCGCACATAAAATATGCGATACATGGCCGGGACCACCACCAATGTCAGGAAGGTTGCAAAAGCCAAGCCGAAAATGATCGTCCATGCCAGCGGATTCCAAAACGCCACGCTATCGCCGCCGAAATAGATTTGCGGGTCCAACTCTGAGAACAGGGTCAGAAAGTTGATATTCACGCCGATTGCCAGCGGCATCAATCCCAAAATGGTGGAAAGCGCCGTCAGCAGAACGGGCGTGAGTCGGGTGGCGCCGGCCTGCACAATCGCTTTGATTTGATCTTCCGATTCCACAATCGCATTATCAATGTAATCAATGAGAATAATGGCGTTTTTTACTACGATACCGGCCACGGCAATAATGCCCATTCCGGTCATCATCACCGAGATATCGATATTAAAAATGACGAATCCCAGCAGGACGCCGATAAAACTGAATATGATCTGAATGGTGATTATAATCGGTTTTCCAAGCGAATTAAACTGCGCCACTAAAATAATTAAGATGAGGGCTATGGCAATATACAACGCTTTCACAAGATAATTTCCGATTTCCTGCTGCATTTCCTGCTCGCCGCTAAAGCGCACCGAATATCCTTCGGGCATATCGAATTTGGGCAACGATTTATTAATCTGGGCGATGATCTCATTGGCGTTATAGCCGGTGAGTACATTGGAGGCCAGCGTGATGACCCGCTCATTGTCGATATGGCGAATGCCGCCATAAGTCGATTTATATTCCACATCCGCCACCGCCGAAATAGGGATCGTGCTTGCGGGCATGCCTTTTTCACCCGGCACCATCAGTTTTTGGCTGAGCAGGGCGTCCACATCATCGCGGTATTTTTCCGAAAGACGCATCATGATTGGGTATTCGTCCTCGCCTTCCCGAAACGTCGAAACTTCCTTGCCATACAGGGCCGTTCGAATGGTCGAGCCGATATAAGCCGTACTCAGGCCCAATTTACTTGCCTTTTCGCGATCGATCTTCAGCGAAATTTCCGGCTTGTGGACTTCCATATCCTGTTGTAAATCTTCAATACCGGCTATTTGTAACTCATTGATGAACGTTTTGAGTTCACCCGCGAGAACGACCAGCGTATCAATTTCCGGTCCGGAAATTTCCATGTTGATGGGCTTACCGGTGGGCGGCCCCATTATATCGCGATCCACTTCGATTTCAGCGCCTGCCATACCCTGAACCGCTTCCCGGATTTGCTCCAGATACTCGGTGGTGGAGAATTCGGTTTGCCGGTATTTGTACTCCACAAACGATACGGTCACTTTACCCAATTTTTCCTGGGTGGTTCGGTCAAACATACCGCTGCCGGCGTTTACCGCCACGTTAGCGATCACCGACTCCACATCCGGATTGTTCTCTCCCAGTACGTTTTTCACCCGCCGTTCCACTTCTTCGGTTACTTCGTTGGTGCGATCCACATCCGTGCCTTCCGGCATGGTAATGTAAACGTAGGCGTAGTTAGGATCGCCGCTGGGCATAAAAACGACTTTCGGCGCCGCCACTGCCATCAGAAAAAAGGCCAGAAATAACAGTGCGATCGTACCACCGACAACCAAATAGGGGCGTTTGCCCTGCAACAGGAATTCAAGCGTCCGGCGGTATGCACGCATCATAAGTGGTAGAACACGTTTCTGGAAACTATCGATAAAACGCACCATGGCTGTTTTAAGAAAGATGTATATCAATAGTGCGATAATGATCAGATTAGCGGGCAGCATATAACCGATGAGATACAACAGAATAGCAACCGCCGCCAAACCTACGGCCAGTCTCCAAAATTTTCGGTTCAGTTTGCCGTGCTCCGATTCGGCTTTATTTGGTTCATACTTCATGAATGACACGGCAAAAACCGGATTCATAAAGTAAGCCACCAGCATCGACGCCACCAACGTAATAATCAACGTGATGGGCAGAAACGACATGAATTCGCCCATAATGCCCGGCATGAACATCAACGGGATGAACGGCGCCAGCGTGGTTAACGTGCCCGTAAAAACGGGGATGGCTACTTCCCCGACGGCGCGTTTGGTCGCCGGAACGATCGGGAGATCTTTGGTGGTTGTAAAATGGCGGTATATATTTTCCACCACCACGATGGAATTATCCACTACAATGCCAAGCACAAGGATGAACGCCATCAATACGATCATATTCATTGTGAAACCGATGATGGGTAATAAACTGAACGAAATGATCATCGATAACGGAATGGCCACGCCCACAAAAACGGCATCCAGTTCCCCCATAAAAAACATGAGCACGAAAACCACGACAATAAAGCCGAGAATAATCGTGTTGAACAGATCATTAACCGAATTGCGGGTTCGCGTACTGCGGTCGCTTGTAATTTTAGTATTCAGGGCGCTGGAGGCTTCAGCCTTAAAATCCGCAACATCCGCTTTAATTTTATCCACCGCCTGGATCAGGTTTTCACCGCTGCGTTTGATTACGGATAGAGAAATGACGGGCTGCCCGTCCATGCGGGCATAACTTTCGCGTTCTTCAAAATCATCCACCACTTCCGCAATATCTTTCAGGTATACGCCGTCTTTCAGTAGAATATCCCCGATCTCATCAGCCGATTGAAACTCACCCATGATACGGAAATTGCGCTTCATGTCGCCAATTTCCACCTTACCGCCGGAGATGGTTAGATTTTCGCCTGCTACCGCCTGTTCAATCGTGTTAAAGGTTAAGCCGGCGGCCTGCATATCGTACAAATCCACATTAATCTGTATCTCGCGATCGAGGGCACCGATAATTTCGACTTTGGAAATTTCTTTATAGCTTTCCAACCGATCCTTCAAATCGTCGGCGTAATTCTTTAATTTAACCAGTCCGAGATCACCGGATAAATTCACATACAAAATCGGGATTTCGGAAACATCGATTTCGTTGAGCTCCGGCTCCTGAAACAAATCGCTGGGCAATTCGGCCCGTGCATCGTCGATCGCCTTTTTCACATCCAGATAGGCCTGGGTTTCATCCGCTTCCACCTCAAATTCGATGATGATAAGCGACACGTCCTGTAAAGACTGGCTGTTGATGTGCTTGATGCCGTTGATACCTTTCAGTTCCTTTTCTATGGGACGTGTGATTAGATTTTCCACGTCCTCGGGAGACGTACCGGGATGGACGGTATTGATCAAAAAATACGGAAACACGATCTCCGGGAATTGCTCCTTCGGCGTCGATAGATACTGCATAATACCGAATATGATCAGTAAAATAGTAAAGATATAAATCGTAGCCCTATTTTCAATGGCTTTATTTGATAAACCGAATTCTTTCATAGTTGATCCTTTTTAGCCCGTTCACTGATTTCTGCTTTACATGGAAGGCTGCGTTTCTATTCTCCCGCAATATTTGCCATAACAGGCTGACCGTCGCCTAAATCCTGATAACCGACCACGACAACATGATCGCCGGCCTTTAAGCCATCTATGATTTCGACTTCACCGCCGTAATGCCGGCCGGTTGACACCACACGCTTCCGAATCGTCCAAACGCTATCCTCTTTTTCCACCTGGGGTTCGGCAATAAAAAGGAACGGCTGATCGCCGGTTTTTTGGACGACATTGACGGGAACCGTTAAGGCATTGGGATTGCTGTAATCGCGGATGGTTAACACCGCCAACATATTGGGTTGGATTTCACCGCCATCGGCCGTCAAAGCGATTACGACCGGAAAGGTACGATTTCTGGGATCGATCACCTGCGATACAGCGCGAACGGTCGTTTGCAGTTTGCGGCCTAAAACGGGAAACCGAACGCGGACGGAGTCTCCGACGTTAACCTTGCCCGCATAATCTTCCGCCAAATCGGCGTTGATTTTCAATTCCGTCAGTTTCACGACACGAATGGTGCCGAATCCGGCCGCAACCGACTCGCCCTCCTTAAGCAGAATATCATCAACGGTACCGCTGATGGGGGCGGTAATTTTAGTCAATTTATATTGCTCGCGGGTAGCGGCCAGTTGTTTGGCCAGCGCCTCTTTTTCGGTCCTGGCCTGCAAAAATTGCATCTCGCTGCCAATATTTTTCTCCCACAGACGCTTTTGACGTTCGTAAGCGGTTTTAGCCAACTCGAGGCGGGTTTCCAGCGCCGCGATGTTGTTTTCCAGAATGGCTGCATCCAGTTCGGCCAGAACCTGATCCTTTTGCACTTTTTCTCCCTCGCTTACGTGAATCTCTTGCACCACACCGGAAGCCTGCGCTTTTATCAGAATATTGTTGTCGGATTCAACCGCGCCCTGTACCTTGATAAAATGATCGAAGCGTTTCGGTTGGAGCGACTCCACTTTTACATGGGCCATTTTGGTGGGCAGCTGCCCGTTTTCCTGTGCGATCTCCGTCTTCAATTGCTCAATCTGTTGGTTCAGGGCTTCGCTTTCGGCCTCCAATTGGCGTAACTTTTCTTGTTTATTCGGGCCGCCGCAGGCAAACAGAAGGGATAAAATGACCACAAGATATATCATCCGGAACATAACGGTACCTGTTGTTTTGGATTGAAGTGTTTGTCTCATGTTATAATATCTCCAAAATCTTTTTTAACTCGGTTCGTGCATTTAATACATCCGAAACGGCCTTCAGATAGTCGGCCTCGGCGTTCAAATACTGGTTATGGCTTTGTGTTAAATCCAAACTGGAAAGAATCCCTTCGCTGAACTTTTCACGATTCATTTCATAAACTTCGCGCGCCAGGTTGCGGTTGGAACGCGCCGATTCCAGACGGTCGCGCGCTTCCGTCAAATTATTGCGCGCTTTTTTATACTGCAGTTTAAGGCCCTCTTCAGCGTTTATTTTATCGATACGCGCCTTCTTCTCTTCGATCTTGGCCTTCTGCAAATCGAATATTTTGCTGCCACCGTTGAAAATGGGCCAGCTGAGTCGCAATCCGATGACGGTTGTGGGATACCAGTCTTTATCCGAATCCAGAAAATTAAAGGCGTCGCGCTGGGCGTCCCGTTGGATGGAGCCAAAAGCGGCCAGAGTCGGTAAAAACCGTGTATACTGGCGGCGCACCTGCATCTCGGCCAGTTGCTGTCGCGTTAGTACCGCCCTGAAATTGATATTTTCCTGCGCCTGAAAATCCGGCTCGAGCAGCGATTCAATTTCTGCCTGCGCTAAAATGGCGTCCAACTGATCGGTTAGCCGAATCGGCTGTTCAACCGGCATACCCATCTGAACCTTAAGCAATTGATGGGTGATCTCGATCTGCTTTTCGAGTGAACGGATGTTGCTTTCCATATCATTTACGGAAATTTTGAGTTGTTTAACATCCGTGTGCTCCGAAAAGCCCTCTTTATACATCTCCTCAACTTCGTAGCGGGTCTGTCGTACATTTTTAAGTGTTTTTTCCAGCACCGCTTTATTGGCCTCAGCCGCCAGCACCAGAAAATAGGTCTTGGTAACCGTGGCCTTTGTCTCCAATTCCGTCCGCTCCAGGTTTTGTTTGGATAACTCCATATAAACATTGGCTGCCCGGACGCCGACAAAGTAACTTCCGCTGAAAATGAGCTGGCTTGCAGAGATTCCGTAATTGGCGTTATAGGGCTTGCCAAACTGTACGGGTATGGTTTCGCCCGGCCTGCCGAAGAATTCGCCGGGGATTAACTGGGTGGGTATGTCGAGCAGTTTCGATACCTCGCCGCTGGCTTCAATCTGAGGGAATCCACTGGCGGTAACCGCCCATTTTTCTTTGGAGGCCGCTTCAATTTCGAGAGCGGCTTTGCGCACATCGCGGTTATTTTGCAGTGCGTACCGTTGGGCCTCAGGCAGCGACAGCTCTTTGACATTCTGTCCCATAACCTGAGACAACCATCCGACAACCAATAAGGCGAAAACAAGGGTCGGCTTCTTGTTGGCTAAATTCATAATGCGTTCCATATTATGTGATCGGTCCCTTTTTTAATCCGTTCAAAAATATATCCAAGATAAAGATCGTATCGCTTTCCAATTGATCGATGTCCGGTTCATCGATTTGCGGATCGGCGCTCTGTCGAAATAATTCGATACGCTGGCTGTCTAAAATAAGCCGCAGGGCGTTAGCGACCCGCCTGATATCAATGGCCGAAAATTCGCCGGCTGCAATGCCCTCTTCGATAATTTCCGACAAAGCGGCAACATGTTTGGCGCGCATCCGTTTGTGCATACTCTGGATCAGAGCCTGATTATCAATCATGGCGCGGGCGTTGAGCTGGAGAATATCAAGCCGGTTTCGAAAAAATTCGAAAAAGGTGTGCACCATGGTTTTAACTTTGTCCGAAGCCGTATTGGTTTGTTTGAACCGCTCCCGAACGATGGTATAAAAGCGGTCGACTTCACGCTCCAGGGCATCGCTTATGATGGCTTCTTTATTGGAATAATAATAATAAAGGGTGGCTTTTTTAAGTCCCATTACGTTGGCAATATCATCCATCGTAGTTTTTGACATACCGTATCGCGCCAGACAATGCATTGCCGCATCCATAATTTCCTGCCGCCGGTTCTCCGTTTTCTCCATTCCTGCCTTCTATTTTTCAACCATTCTATTTTTTCGTTCGAAAAATATAACACGGATACGGGGAGGTCAAATAAAAGTTTCATTTGTCTAAGATAAATTCAGATTATTTGTTTGAACGAGTCTTGTTGCTTAGCTCCATGAATAATAAATATTACGGCATGATCAAACGAAACATATTGAGTTATTTAAAATCAAAAAATGAATGTCGTGCAGACTCATAACGCATTTAAATACAAACAAAAATGGAAACACGTGTCAATCATGAGATAGAATTATTCGTAACGCAATGCTTCAACCGGATCGACGGCCGCGGCTTTACGCGCCGGGAATAAACCGGCCAGCAGTCCGATCAGGCTGAGCAGTCCGATCGAAACCAGAAGCACCGATCCGGAGAGTAGCGGACGTCCCAGCAGCGCCATAGCGCCTTCCCGGGCGGGAATCATCCAAATCGCCTCGATAATGGCAGCCGTAATCAGCAAACCCAGCGTACCCCCGATGAAGGCAATCAGAAGCGATTCAAAAATGAACTGCGCGATAATATGCCTGCGGCGGGCGCCGACGGCGCGTTTTATCCCGATTTCCCTTGTGCGCTCCTTGGCCACCACATACATGATATTGGCGACCCCTACGCCTGCAATGATAAGCGTCATCGAACCGATAACCGCCAGAAAAATATTGATGCCGCGAAATATCTTTGCGCCCTGCCGTTCATTTTCGATAAAATTCCACATGGGCGTCGCCCGTTCATCTTGGGGATCGAATTGATATTTCTTACCGAGTACGCGACGGATTTCCTCCTCCACATAGGCCCCATACTCCGGTCGTGTGGGCTTCACGATGATTTCATCCAGATATTTATCGCCGTAAATACTTCGAAAGGTCGTGAACGGGATGATCGCCCGACGGTCGTCAGGCCCGTTGTTCATCGAGGTTTGCAACTTTTTGGGCATCGTGCCCACCACTTTGAAGGGCATACCATCCAGCTCCAGCGTTTCTCCCACGGGGTTGGGCTCGCCCAATATCTCCCGCGCAATTTCCTGACCCAGAAAAACCACCCGCTTACGCTTAACGATATCCTGTCCGTTTAAAAAGCGTCCGCCGTAACCATGATAGGTCCGGCGAAGAAATTCAAATTCGGGATAGACTCCTTCCATATATGTGGATGCGATTTTATCGCCGGCTTTCAATTGTACCCGTCGCCCCAGGCCCGGTATGGCCACGGCCACCTGCGGTATGTTCTGCTCGATGACTTTGCAGTCTTCCCGCTTCAACAAAATGCGTCGTCCTACCGGCAAGCCCTGCCACTTTTTGGTCGTTTGGCCGCCGTACACGCGTATGATGCGATCGCCTGCATTGAGCAAGCTTTCCCGCATCCGGAATGCCAGACCTTCCCCAAACGCCATGAGTAACGTCACGGCCACAATGCCCCAGGTGATGGCAATCGTCGTCAAAAAGGCGCGCGTCTTTTGAGATTTTATATCCTGGACAAATTCCCGCAACAGAATCAACATGTTCATTTTATTCTTTCTCCGTTACGATCAATTCTAATAACGCAGACAATCGATGATTTCTAATTTTGACGCCCGCCGCGCCGGGAAATAACCGGCGAGGAAGCCGATGGAACCCAGAACAAGAACCGTTACCAGAGCCACCATGGGATTCAGCTCGGGCGTACCGACCGCCTCTTTAAATCCCTCCATTGGTAAAGCTGCGATCAACTGGATTAACCCAACCGCCAGTAGAAAACCGATCAGGGCGCCGAGGCCGATCACTACAAACGCCTCAAAAACAAACGTTCGTAAAATCGATCCGCGCGTTGCGCCCACCGCCCTTTGAATGCCGATCTCCCGGGTGCGCTCCTGCACCACCACATACATGATATTAGCCAAACCGATGCCACCCACAATCAGGGTAATTACGCCGATTAAGCCCATAAAAATATTGAAGCCCAACGCAAAATAGAAGATAAATGTATCGAATTCCGTGGTATCCCAAATACCCAGCGTCTCTTTATCGTCTGGATTAAATTTGAATTTTTTGGACAGGACGGTGTACACCTGCTCTTCCACAGCTTCCGAGACCTTGGGATGACTCACCTGATAAACAAAATTACTGACATAGCGATGGCCGAAAACCGACTTAAACGTTTCCGCAGGAATAAACGCCCGATCGCGGTCCCTCTGATTGTAGGAAGAATTCTGGGTTTTCTCTTTCATCACGCCGATCACCAAAAATGGGATTTCATTTATATAAGCATACTTGCCTATGACTATTGCGCCCTCGCCGAAGAGAAAATCCCGCAGACGATTACCGAGAAAAACCACACGCCGTTTATTACGATTATCCAATTCGTTTAACCAGCGCCCGCCGGATTCCGGCCAGATATTCCGCATGGGCCCGTATTCCGGGATAATCCCGGTTACATTGGGGCGATTAATCTTATCCTTAACCCGGATAGCCGTGCCCCAACGGCTGAATTCCGGACTGATTCGTCGGATTAAGGGAATCTCATTCCGTAACAACTCAATATCGTTGTCATTCAAGCGAATGGGGCGGCCGCGACCATAGCCTTCGTGGGGCATGCTCGTGCGGCCGGGCCAGACAATAGCAATGCCCTCGCCGATCCCGTGCATGTTTTTACTCATTTGTTTGCGTACGCCCACGCCGAACGCCAATAATAGAATGACCGTCAGCGTTCCCCAGATGATGCCGAACATCGTCATCGCCGTACGCGCTTTATACTGCCTTAAATAACTTAAAACGGATCTGAAACGATCAAGTATTGAAAACATGGCTTTACGGTCCCTGATAACTTAAATGGCAGTCAGTCCAAAAGAACGGACAACCGCTTAGATGATCTCTTTAACTGCCTTTTCCAGAACTTCCTGCCCTTCCTGCAATCCCTCTTTGACTTCAATATGGATGGCATCGCTCAAACCGGTTTTGATGTATTGTTCTCGGCTTTCCTGTTCGCCCACGGGTAGATTGACAAAGGCGGAATCATTACGAAATGTAATTACACGTTCGGGAATGGATAATACGCTGTCCCGTCTGGATATAATGATGTGGGCATTGGCCGAATAGCCTGCGCGTAAAACCGCATCATTGCGGTCGTCGATCTTGATCTCTACCGGAAAGACCGTAGTATTGTCCTCTTTTCGGGCTTTCAATGAAATGAGGGTCACATGGCCTGCAATCGTTTTGCCGGGCAGTGCACCCACCTGAAGTTCACACGGCATGCCTTCATTGATTTTACCCACATCAATTTCATCCACAGTGCCTTTAAAAATCAAGGCATTCATATCGGCCATACGCATGATCGGCGTGCCGGGCTGGTAAGAGGTGAGGGGCACCACGGGATCGCCAAGGTTAACGTTCCGTTCCAATATATAACCGGTCAGGGGCGATTTAACCACGGTTTCGATCGATGTATCGGCAATTTTCACCTTGCCTTTTTCGATCAGGTCGAGTTTTTCTTTGCTCATTTGGTAGCGTAATTGTGCCTCTTCATACCGCTGCAGAATCAATTCATATTCCTGTTCGGAGATCAGCTCCCGTTCTTTGAGTTCTTCCTTGCGCTGCAGCTCCTTTTTCAGAGTTGCCAACTCCAGCGCCGCCATTTCCACCTCGCGTTTGGCGCCGGCCAGCTCCAGCGGCGTGGGGTCCGGCTTGACTTCCACCAGAGGATCGCCCGCCCGTACAAAATCCCCCACATTGGCATATAACTTCCCTACCACGCCGGAGACTTTGGCTTTCACATCGATCTCGTTCAACGGCTCGATCGAACCGACGGCCAGTGCTTTATCCACGATATTGGTCCGCTCTGCTTTGACCGTACGTCGGCCATTTTCCCTGCCATTGGATTTAAATGAAAATACCAATCCCACGGAAGCGATTACCAGGATCAGGACGGTTATGATAATAATGCGCTTTTTCGATTTTTTTTGCACGGCGTAACACCCTCCGCCTTTATTCAAACATGCGTATGTTTATACATTCACTCATGCAGTTTACGCAGGGCTGTCCAAATTGTTACCGGAAATATGCTTATTGTTCCAAAATCATTTGAGTCCATTTTGTTCGGTTATAATCGCAGCACTACGAAGCGTCCCCGTGCGCGGCGATCCGAATCCGTTGTAATAGGGAGGGCTTTTTATTATTTTCGCGTTATTTTAAACGTAAATGGCGGTATGCACGATATTCGACAACGGAGAAAGGATATATGCGGAGGTTTTTATTGTGAAACCAGATGTCAATGCGATTTTAGATACGCTCGAAAAAACTTATGGTAATACGGGCACGGCGCTGAAGTATGATAGTCCCTTCCAACTATTAATCGCCACCATGCTGGCCGCACAAAGCACCGATAAACGGGTTAATATTATTACAAAGGCGTTGTTCGACCAATACGTTGGCCCTCAGGATTTTTTAAAACTCTCGCAGGCCGAGCTCGAAGATAAAATACGTACGGTGGGTTTGTATAAATCCAAAGCAAAAAACATACTGGCGACCTGCCGCAAATTGGTGGATGAATACCACGGTCGGCTTCCGCAGAGCCGCGAGGCATTGATGCAACTACCCGGCGTCGGTCGCAAAACCGCCAATGTTGTTTTATCCATCACCACCGATTTCCCGGCCATTGCTGTGGATACCCATGTCTTCCGGGTAAGCAATCGCATCGGACTGGCCGAAGCCGACAATGTGCTGGACACCGAAAAACAACTCATGGAAGTCATTCCCGAAGATAAATGGTCGAAAGCGCACCACTGGCTTATCTGGCACGGACGCAATATATGTAAAGCCCGTCAGCCGCTTTGCGGGCAGTGCCCGATCCGCTACGACTGCGCCTATTACACACAAGGAGGCAATTAAACGACGCCCAGGCGAGAGTCGGGAGACAACAATAACCGCCTGATCGCCTCCTTTTGCTTATCCACGCACATTTTACCGGATTCGATCACTTCACCGGCGTTGGTGAAATCCAGCAACTGAAAACCGGAAACTTTCGGCTCAAGCAAAATGTCCGCAGGATGATCCGCCAAACGCAAGCGAATGATTTTATTTTGCGTGATTACAATGGACTGTGTGATCGTTTCGATGATGGAGGGATTCTTTAAATTATTTTTCGGCGCTTTCTCTTTGCGTCCGGCGCGAAGACCGTTGAGGTTGATGCCCTGTTCGCGGGCAAATTTAGCCAGGCGCCGGCGCAGCACTTTGGAACTGGAAGCCATGTTTTTGAACGATACCGCCGGTTTTTTGCGAATCGTCATTCGTTTTAGCGGCCGATCGACCGGCGGCGTTACGTTTACGGCGATGATCGTTTCCGCTCCCATCTTGCGCACCGTGTCCACCGGCAAGGGATTAACCAGGCCGCCGTCCACCAGATAATTGCCCCGGTACATCACCGGCCGGAATAACGCCGGTACGGACAGGCTGGCCATGATCGCCTCGGCCAGGTAGCCGCTTTCCAATACGATTTCTTCACCGTCCAACAGATTGGTTGCGATGCAATTGAACGGAATTTTTAAGTCCCTGAATTCGGTTTTGCCCACCAGCGCTTCAATGAAATCCTGGATGGCGTTGGACCCGATGATGCCGCGGAAAGGATTGGCCGGCTTGAACAGCCGGGTCATGGAGCGCCAGTCGGTATTGCAGGCGATCTCTTCCATTTGTTCCACGGACATGCCGGAGGCAAACAATCCGCCGATCAGGGCGCCGATGCTGGTCCCCGCCACATAATCGATGCGTACGCCGGCTTTTAGCAGGCCTTTAATTACGCCGATATGAGCCAGTCCGCGGGCGGCGCCGCTTCCCAGCACCAATCCGATTTTGTTTGTGTTGTCCATTTCTACGTTTATTCGTATCTGTTGCTTTAATCGTCTCTATCGACCACAAATCATAAGGTATTAATTTTACACCGCCAACGAAAATGTATTTCTGAAGTAAAAACGTCTGCACAATCGATCCGGTTTTGGCGAAAAAATAAGCTTATTTTTCTACACTTTCTTCTTGCGAATAAAAAGAAGCGAACAAACGCTTTGGAAGGAGTAAAAAAGGGCGGCAACCCTTAAGCCGCCGCCCTAACCGTTCGAGAAGGCTTCGCTTATTTGATCAAAAACATCTTGCGCGTCAGCGTTGGTCCTTTGTCCGTACTCAGCCTGTAGATGTAAACGCCGCTGGCCATGCCGGCGCCGTCAAAGACCACTTCGTGTACGCCGGCTTTACGGTAACCGTTGATCGCCGTTTGTACTTTTTGGCCGTTGACATCGAAGATCTCCAGCCGCACACGGGCGTCGTCCGGCATTTCAAAGGTGATGTGCGTGATGGGATTGAAGGGATTGGGGTAATTTTGCTCCAACCTGTATTGCCGGGGCGCGTTTTCGGTTATTGGCTCAATGCTTGTAGGCGCCGTGCGTATCGCCCGTAAATCGTCGAAGAAAACGGCGCCGCTTTGCGCACCGTTATCGGCATAGGTTAATTGAAAGCTGTCAATAATCAGATCACCATCCAATACGCCGTTGGGCGTCCGCGCCCAGCCATGCACCGGATCTTCCGACAGGTTCCATTGCACGCGTTTCCAGCCGATCCAGTCGACGGTGTACCAGGAACTGGCTTCCAGGTCGTTATTGTCGTCCTGGACCACAAAACGGAATTGGTTACCGGAGCCGTCGCCAAACAGAAACACCTCAAGGATTTGCTGAGCGTTAAACGTCACATTTTTGGGTGCGCCGCCGCCAAGATATTCACGAATAAGATGCGATCCGCTGCCCGTATCCCAGCCGTAAGAAAGTTTCATGGCCTGCGCACTCGCCGTAAGAAGATTAACGGTAACGGCATCCGCCGTCCGCGCCGTTTCATCCGGGACATATCCAACCGTGCTGCCGCTTTGCTCCGGATGCCACCAGGCGTCCAATCCGCCGTCAAAATCGTCAATCACCTCAATGTCATCTTCAGCCACCGTGCCCGTATAAAATTGGAACTCGTTTGAGAAGAGCGTGGCGTTATCATAGATATCTTCGACGCCTTTCAATAGCGTCGCCGTGTACCTCGTATTGGGTTTCAGCGCCTCATCCGGAAAGAATTGCACAACGCTTGTATCGTTGACGGTATAATGCTCAACCGTTCCGGTGACGTGTCTATCGGTGTGATCGCGCACCGTGATGGTTGAATCATGAACCGAAGCGTCATCGAGCTTTTCATCGAACGTAAACGATACAATCGGAAAAAGGCTTAGGTCGCGCTGATTAGCTAACGGCCATTGTTGGCTTATTTGGGGAGGATCGGTGTCTTCTGGAGCGGTCGTAAATGTAAACTGGTAGCTTCCGCCTCCCTGACCGTCGTTATCGCCGTCGAATTTATGCCCGTATGTATCTTCCGCAGCTGCGCCAACGGTGATGGTATATTCCGTGAGAAAATCAAGTTGATTTCTGGAAAACACAATCTGGGTATGATTTTCATTCCACAGCCAATCAAGTCCTTCGATTGCAGGCGTTACAGTTATAGCCTGCTCCGTTGAATCGGGATTCATGGGACGGCTGAAGTAGATGCGCACATAACCGCTCATGCTTGCGCGTTCTTCATTGTGGACGGGATCGGTCTTTGTGACATAGGGCGGTTGTGAAGAGACCAGATTAAAATCGAGGAACGTCATATCGTCCGCTTCTACAGCAACCCTTTCCGTATCCTCATAGTATCCTTGCTTGTTAACATAAACATCGAGTGTATCGCCATGAGGCAAATCTTCCAAATAATAAAATCCGTTACGCAGTTGTTCGGGATCGTCCGAATACTTGTTGAAGAGCGATTCATAAGAGTCGGTCGTATAGGTTTGCGCTCCGATCGTCACTTCAACGCCGTTCAAAAGTTTACCGCTCTCCAGGTCCCGGATGAATCCCGTTACTATGCCGTAAGGCGGCCGCTCGATTTCGTGGAATTCGAGTATGGACCAGAAGGCCGATTGCGCCTCCAGCCGTTTCCATTCGGCGTTGAAATTACGCATCTGTTGGGTTGGATTGGTGTGAAATCCACCCTCGCTTAAGATGGAAGCCATGATCGTCTCGCGGTTTACGTGAAGATACGGATATTGTCTCGAATGGTTATCCGGAAAACCGTAATAAAACGTTCGGTCGGCATAATTGCCCCGGGTGGGAATACGCATGTGATTGGGCAGATTCATATCCATAATATCGCCCATGCGCTTACCGCCTTTGGGATCTTTTTCAACCGTTTGACCATCTTTACGCCAGCCGCCGTAAAGAAACAGGGTACTATTGTATTGCGAAGCGCCGGCATCGCTGTGGATGGAATAGTAAAAATCGGCATTAACCTGATTGGCATGATCGGAACGCTGCGACAGCGTTACATAGACCTCGTCATTTTCGCGGCTCATATAGACGGTGCCGATATCCGTTCGTTCTTCTAACATATCGCGTAAAGCCAATCCCACCCGTAAAACTTTTTCTGCTTCGGAATAATTGTATAATCCCATATTTTCCGTTTGGGAATGGCCTGGATCGAGGTAAATCGTCCAGCCCTGCAGGCCGCTCACCTGGGCATGCAATGATATATTCAAACCGACAAAGGCGGCTAAAAGCGTACTGACAAAAAGTATTCGTTTCATAATTCATCCTCATTAAACACGAAATAAGTCCATTTATTAGTAAACGACCTCAATAATATAGATCGATCCGTCATTTAACGCGTCGCATGCAATCCGACCGCCGTCCGGGGACCAGGAGGGATTCATAAATAATTTATCCTGGACATCGGTTAAGCGGGTTTTGCCGCTGCCGTCGGGCCGAATGGCAAAAATATCGGAGGACGTATATACGTGGCCGTCATCCTCGCTAATCATGTATACAATATATTGCCCGTCCGGCGACCAGTCCGGGCGATGCCCGCGACCGAGATCGATCACATTACTGCCGTCCGCATTCATGACATACATGTTGCCGCCTACCACTTCGAAAACGACTTTCGAATGATCCGGGGAGGGACAGATATTAATATAGTGTTTGGGACCTAACGGTTGCAGGTTCTCCATATCAGAGGCGGCCGTGTTCCACAGCCCGATGCTGCGGTTTGATGAGAATAATTGTACCCCCTTCTCATCCGTTACGCTTGATTTTAAATCCACCCGATAGGGATTTGAGGTTACTTCCATGCCTTGCCGGGTTTTGACGACAATGTTTTTTCCACCGTCCGTCCATTTTGGGATTCCGCTTATACCGCGCTGATAATCCAAAACAATCGACTGGGTTTGATCGATGACGTTGAATATCTTGACGGCAGTATAGCGGTAGTAGTCCTGGTATTGCGAAACCCGGGCGAGAATTGCTTTTGAATCCGGTGACCAGGAGAAACCGAATCCCGCTCCGTTTTCATCGCTGATCTGTCTGACCTGCCCGTCTTCCACATCCATTATCCAAATACCTTTATACCTTGGCTTTGTAAAGGCGAGTTTGGAACCGTCCGGTGAAAATTGAGGCGCCATAAACGTTTCTCCCCGGCCGCCGGCAATTTTTTTCGGCGTATCAACGACTCTGAGCTCCGTATTCTGACCGTAAATATGCCCGGCCATAAGAAAAAACGCAATAACGACGCCGGACTGTATGATTTTTGTTAAGTGCATGTTCATCATTCTGATTTCCTCTAAATAAATTCCTTGCTTTCATTTGAATTACAACCATTTATAATCAAAGGGTAACCGTGTAGAATTCCTTATTAAGTAAGTAAAACAGATTTTTAAAAAAAAAGCCCCTGCAATGCAAGGGCTTTCCACCAACCAAGGAGTCGCCAATTATTTATAACTCTGCAGGGTTTTCATGTAATTGGCGCGTTCATATGCCGAGGGTTCCGCAATCGATTGGTAACTCATGCTTCCGCGCATCTGCTTTACCGAGACGTATTCGTTTTCTTCCATCCAGTATTCCATATCTTTCAGAATCATTTTCAGATGTTCGGGTCCTTTTTGTAACAATACGGAGGCCATCATGGCCACATCGGCCCCGGCCATAATGCTCTTTAAAACATCGCGTCCCGTATGGATGCCGCTGGTTGCGGCCAAACTGGCCTTCACGTTGCCATACAAAATGGCCAGCCAGCGCAGCGGCAAGCGCAACTCATATTCAGTGCTGAATTTAATATCGGGAATTACTTCCAGATCCTCTAGATTGATGTCCGGTTGGTAAAAGCGGTTAAAAAGCACCAACCCGTCCGCTCCGGCAGCCGCCAGTTTTTTTGCCATATTGGCAAAGGCGCTGAAATAGGGACTGAGCTTAATCGAAACCGGGATAGATACATGGCTCTTGACGGTTTTCAAATCTTCCAGATACATATTTTCCACCTGTTCCGCCGTCATGTTGAAATCGGTCGGAATATAATAGATATTCAATTCCAGTGCATCGGCGCCCGCTTCCTCCATTTCTTTGGCGTACTTCATCCAACCGCCTGCGGAAACTCCGTTCAAACTTCCGATCACCGGTATATCCACCGATTTTTTTATGGCCCGAATTCTTTCCAGATATTCTTCCGCTTCCAGATTGGCAAACGCTTCAGGTTCCGGGAAATAACTCAGGGCTTCGCCAAAGCTTTCCGTTCCCTGCGTCAGGTAGGTATCCAGTTCCTGGTTTTCACGCATGATCTGTTCCTCGAACAAAGAATACATCACAATGGCGGAAGCGCCCGAATCTTCCAGACGTTTAACCGTATCCAGAGACTGGGACAACGGCGAAGCCGAAGGTACGATCGGATTTTTTAAGGAAAGTCCGAGATAATTGGTACTTAAATCCATATCCGTTTCCTCTTGTTAGGATTACAAACGGACGCCGCTGTAATGCGGCGTCCGTTTTATGGTTTTTATTTATTGATTTCCGTCTGAATAATCCAGTTTACTCAGATTCTCATAGCGGCGCCAATTATCTTCAACCTGTTGCTGGGCGTATTCCAGGTATTGTTTGGCCGCCTGTGGATTCATCTTGCTGACCATATTGAACCGGGTTTCATTGTACATGTATTCCTGAATCGGTTTCTTAGGCCGTTTGGAATCCAGCGTCAACGGATTTTTGCCTTCTTTGATCAGTTCCGGATTGTAGCGGAACATGATCCAGTGTCCCGTATCGACAGCCATTTTTTGTTGTTCCATCCCGTACTTCAGATCGTAGCCGTGTGCGATACAATGGCTGTATGCGATGATGAGCGACGGTCCGGGATAGCGTTCGGCTTCGATGAATGCCTTGAGCGTTTGCGTATCGTTGGAGCCCATAGCCACGCGCGCCACATAGACATTGCCGTAGGAGAGGGCCTGCATGCCCAGATCTTTTTTGGCGCTGGGTTTACCGCCTGCGGCGAATTTAGCAACCGCGCCGGTAGGCGTTGCTTTAGACATCTGGCCGCCGGTGTTGGAATAAACTTCCGTATCCAAAACCAGAATGTTGACATCGCGGCCCGATGCGATCACGTGGTCAAGACCTCCGTAACCGATATCGTAAGCCCAGCCGTCGCCGCCCATAATCCATACGCTCTTTTTAACCAGATAATCGGCAAGACTACGTAGTCGTTCTACCTCGCTATCACCGTTCATTTTATCCAGTTGTTTTTTAAGGGATTGCACCCGCTCACGCTGTTCTGCGATGTCGGCTTCATCTCTTTGTTCGGCGTTTAAAATGGCCTCCACCAGGTCGCCGTCCAGCTTGTCTTTCATTTTTTTCAAGAGCTCCCGGGCCTGTGTTTTGTGCTTATCGATCGTCAGGCGGAATCCCAAACCAAATTCGGAATTATCTTCAAACAGTGAATTGGACCAGGAAGGCCCGCGACCGTCTTTATCGACCGCCCAAGGCGTCGTCGGTAAATTACCGCCGTAAATCGACGAACAACCGGTGGCGTTTGCAACGATCATACGGTCGCCGAACAGTTGCGATGCAAGTTTTACGTAAGGCGTTTCGCCGCATCCCGGACAAGCGCCTGAAAATTCGAACAAGGGCCTCAGGAATTGCGATCCTTTCACCGTATCGACGCGCAATTCGGAACGGTCGTTATCCGGTAATTTCAGGAAGAAATCCCAGTTTTCGCGTTCCTGCTCGCGGATGGGAATTTGCGGCGCCATATTGATGGCCTTTTTTCCGGTTTCCTGCTTGTTTTTAACAGGGCAGACTTCCACACACAACTCGCAACCGGTACAATCTTCAACGGCTACCTGCAAGGTGTACATATAGCCTTCGGGCCACTCTTTGCCGCGCGCTTTTACCGCTTTGAAAGAGGACGGCGCATCGGAAAGGAGCTTGCCGTCGTAGGCCTTTGCACGGATAACACTATGGGGACAGACATTCACACATTTATTACACTGAATGCAGATATCTTCATCCCAGACCGGCACCTCCAAAGCCACATTGCGTTTCTCCCACTGCGTTGTTGCGCTGGGGAAGGTTCCGTCGTCTGGCATTTTGCTTACCGGCAGATCGTCGCCTTTACCTGCGATAATCGTTGCCGTAACGTCTTTTACAAAATCCGGAGCTTCCTCCGGTACCGGCGGTTTCATTTCCGAGGTGCTGGTTACCTTATCAGGAACCTTAATTTCGTGCAGGTTGTCCAAAGTCTGATCTACCGCGTTAAAGTTCATCTGTACGATTTTTTCGCCTTTTTTGCCGTAAGTCTTCTGGATGGCGTCTTTAATTTTAGCAATCGCTTCATCGCGCGGCAGCACACCGGAAATGGCGAAGAAACAGGTCTGCATGATGGTATTGATCCGCACGCCCATACCGGTGTCTTTGGCGACCTGGTAAGCATCGATCACAAAGAACTTTAATTTCTTATTAATGATCTCTTCCTGAACTTTCCTCGGAAGCTTATCCCAGGTCTCGTCCTTACTGAACGGACTGTTCAAAAGGAAGGTGGCGCCTTCTTCTGCATTTTCCAGCACGTCCATTTTTTCGAGGAAAACGAACTGGTGGCAGGCCACAAAATTGGCTTTGGTAATCAGATAGGTGGAATGGATCGGATTTTTTCCGAAGCGCAGATGTGAAATGGTCATGGAACCGGATTTCTTGGAGTCGTACACAAAATAACCCTGCGCAAAATTCTCCGTTTCCTCTCCGATAATTTTGATCGAATTTTTATTGGCGCCAACGGTACCGTCTGCGCCCAGGCCGTAAAACATACCTCGCACCACATCCTTGCCTTCGGTTACATAGGATTTGTCAAACGCCAGGCTGGTGTTGGTTACATCGTCGTTGATGCCTATGGTAAAGTGATTTTTCGGTTTGTCTTTTGCCAGTTCATCGAAAACAGCTTTAACCATTGCGGGCGTGAATTCCTTGGAAGAAAGACCGTAGCGACCTCCGATTATTTTCGGAAATGTTTTGGTGGGCATTGTTCCGTCGGCCATGGTTTCTGTAAAGGCCGTCAATATATCCTGATATAACGGTTCACCCGCGGCACCCGGTTCTTTGGTGCGGTCCAGCGCTGCGATCGCCTTGGTGGTTTTCGGCATTACCTGCATCAGATGTTCCACCGAAAACGGACGATACAGGCGCACTTTAATTGCGCCGACCTTTTCGCCCTGTTCAACCATATATTCCACTGCTTCGTGAGCGGTTTCCGCGCCGGATCCCATTAAAATGATCACCCGCTCGGCTTCCGGATGCCCCACATAATCAAACAGTTTGTATTGCCGGCCGGTCCTTTCTGCAAATCGGTTCATCGTTTCCTCTACAATATGCGGCGCTTTCTGGTAATAGCGATTAACCGTTTCGCGGCCCTGAAAGAAAACATCGGGATTCTGAGCCGTTCCGCGTATGAATGGATTATCGGGCGTCATGGCGCGTCTGCGATGTTCGTAAACCCACTCGTCATCAATCATGGCGCGCATATCATCGAGCTGCAGTTGTTCGATCTTCTGAACCTCATGGGAAGAACGGAAGCCGTCGAAAAAGTGCAGAAACGGAAGCCGTGATTGCAATGAAGCCGCCTGTGCGATCAGGGCAAAGTCGTGGATTTCCTGAATGGAATTGGCCGCCAACAAGGCAAAACCCGTTTGCCGCACGGCCATAACATCGGTATGATCGCCGAAAATAGACAAGGCCTGAGCTGCAACGGAACGGGCCGAAACATGAAAAACCGTCGGCGATAATTCACCGGCAATTTTATACATATTGGGGATCATTAATAACAACCCCTGAGAAGCGGTAAACGTCGTGGTTAACGCACCCGATTGCAATGCGCCGTGTACGGCGCCGGAGGCACCGCCCTCGCTCTGCATTTCGGTAACATCGGGCAGAGTACCCCAAATATTGGTATCACCCTTCGCCGATAACTCATCGGCCAATTCGCCCATGGGCGATGAAGGGGTGATGGGATAGATGGCAATAACCTCATTCACCTTGTGCGCAACCGAGGCGGCCGCTTCATTACCATCGATAGTTACCATCTTTCGTTGCATAAAAAACTCCCTCTTTACATTAAATGATCATTGACGTTTTCAAATCATCAACGACCGATCTCAGTCTGCACTCAATCGATCAACACGCATTTAAACATGCACCTAATGGATCGGCCGTGATTTCATTATGAATTCTTTCACAATCTTATTATATTTCCCAATGAATTTCAAATATAAACAAATTATATGCCAAAATAAATCAGACGAATATTTAAAAGATAATCCGTTAATTTTGTTTTAGTTAAGGTTGGAGCTAAAAACAACCGCATACCACCTCAACCAAGCGATATTCTTATTCATTGGTTTGAGGTTTGCAAGATTCTTAAATTTAAGAATGGCTTGATTGGATAGGTTCAATTGATTCCATAATTCGCATCGACTATATTATAAGGAATACATTAATACCGGCAAACAGGCTATGCACATTATGGAATCCGATGTCAGACAGAACGGTCTTTATGTAACCCCTAAAAAAGGATCTTTATTATGCGTCCACAGGATCAAAATACAAAAGAAGTCGCCATGAAAGTGTTGTCGCATCGCGGCGAAACGATGCCTTCCTCGCCCATTCGGCGGCTGGTGCCATACGCCGACCGCGCCAAAGAGGCCGGACGACATGTGTATCATCTCAATATCGGACAACCGGATATCCCCACCCCCGATACCTTCATGAATCCCATCAAAAACCTGAACATGCCTGTGCTGGAATACGGCCCATCGGGCGGTTATCTTTCTTTACGAACAAAGCTGGGCGCGTATTATCAGCGTTACGGGATCGACGTGAATCATGAAAATATTCTTGTTACCACCGGCGGCAGCGAAGCCATTCTGTTTACCATGATGGCGATAACGGATCCCGGCGATGAGATCATTGTCCCGGAACCCTTTTACACCAATTATAACGGTTTTGCGGTGGAAGCGGGCGTCAAAATCGTTCCCATTACATCGTCTATTGAAAACGATTTTCAATTGCCGCCTATCGAAACCATTGCTGATAATATCAGCGAGCGCACCCGAGCCATTTTGATCTGCAATCCCAACAATCCCACCGGTTATGTTTATTCAGATGAAGAATTGGAAGCCCTGCGCGACATGGTTCTGGATCATGACCTTTTTCTGCTTGCCGATGAGGTTTATCGGGAATTTACGTATGACGATTTAAGCCATACCTCTATTTTACAGCTTCCGGGCATTGAAGATCGTACGGTGATGCTGGACAGCGTTTCCAAGCGTTACTCAGCCTGCGGAGCGCGCATCGGCATGATCGTTTCCAAAAATAAACAGATCATCGAAACGGCATTAAAATTCGGTATGGCGCGTTTGTGCCCTCCGAGCATCGAACAATTGGGCGTCGAAGGAGGTATCGACACACCGAAAGCGTATTTTAACGAAGTATTGAACGAATACACCCGGCGCCGCAATGTGATGGTCGAACAGTTGCGTAAAATGCCCGGCGTTATTGCTCCGATGCCAAAGGGAGCGTTTTATTTGATTGTCAAATTACCGGTGGACGATACGGATCGGTTTGCCCAGTGGTTACTCACGGACTTTCATGTGGATAACGCGACGGTTATGATTGCGCCAGCAAACGGGTTTTATTCGACGCCGGGATTAGGGCAAAACGAAGCACGCATCGCTTACGTTCTCAATGTGGAGGACATCAAAAAGGCCATGCACATTCTGGATGAAGGGTTACGCCGCTATCCCGGGCGGGTGGATTAAAGGTAATGGCTTCGAATATAGAAATTAAAGCCCGTATCAATAATCCCCGCGAAATCCTGACACGCATTCAGCAACTGGAAACCCGTTACGAAGGACAAGACCGCCAACGCGATACATTTTTTAACGTACCAAACGGACGTCTCAAATTACGCCAGTCCACCCTTTACGGCGCTTTTCTCATTCCCTATCTGCGTGCGGACAATCCTGGGCCGCGGCCGTCGTTTTACCAGTTAATCCCTCTAGACGATCCGGATACCGCCCGTGACCTGTTGAGTCAAATTCTCGGCATGGATATTGAGGTTCGTAAAACCCGATCGATTTATATTTACCGCCAGGTTCGTATTCACGTTGATGCGGTTGAAGGTCTGGGCCATTTCTTGGAATTGGAAGGCGTTACTTCAAAACAGTATTCTCAGGACGAAGCACAAGGAGATGTGGAATACTTAATGCGGTATCTGCAGATAGACCCGGACTACCTTGTCGGTAAAGCGTATGTGGATCTGCTATCCGAACTTTAATCTTGACCATTTTTTTGTTAAACTTCATTTATTGATAGCGAACATACAAAAGAGTGCCTATATGTGGAATCGTATTGAAGACTTCATAAAGAGTCGTTTTATGGAGCCTGCGGGCGCCGGCGCTTTAACCTCGGAGAAGCAATTGCATATCGCCACGACCGTTCTGTTTATCGAAATGGCATTCGCGGATTTTGATGTACACGAAAACGAAAGCGCCCACATTAAACAAACGGTACAACGGTTTTTCAGTCTGCCGGACGCCGAAGTGGATGAAGACATCGAGATGGCCAAAGCCAGCCGCGATCACCACACCGATTTATATACCTTTACAAGCACCATTAAGGAACATTTGAACCGGGAACAAAAGCGTTACATACTGGAGCAGCTCTGGCGTCTGATTTATGCCGACCACAAAGTGGAAGCGCACGAAGAGCGTTTGATACGCCGGATTACCAATTTACTCGGTTTGGACCATAATGAGATGATCGAAGCAAAATTACGGGCCGGCTCCGGCACATAGGCGTGCGCCAAAATACGTTCACAAAGATTGACCAAATATCTGGGAGAAACACTATGAGCCGTCAATACTCTGAATTGGTGATTGAAGGTCCGTTCATGTTGATAAAAGGATTTTTACTGGGTTTCCTGTCAGTAAAAAATCCCGAAGGCAGGTACTTCTTTCACCGCAAATCAGGCATCCGTCGGGAAACGTTTAAAGAATTTCTGAAAGAATTTTTTGAAATGGATAACTACGTTCATCTTTGTTTGGAGAACGATCTCATCGAACCGTTTCAAAAAGCCATTGAACGCTATAAACAAACCACACATATCGAAATTCAGTCCCAAAAAGGCATAGAAGCCGCCAGCTTTTCCTTCGCTTATGAATTTTATAATGAAGCCCTGGCTAACACAGCAAAGGATATTATTGAAAATCTTCCTGAAAACGTTACTTTAGTCGATTATTATCCGTACGAATCCAGAGATGAAAAAGGCGTGGGCGTCGAAACCTATTCGCCTCTGCATGAATTCACGGCCCGGGCTAAAGGAACCGTGCAGGGCGATTTTGAAGGTGTGATTGATCTCTATTTAAATTTGAAACGTAGTGAAATTTCGGAATCGGTTATTTGCAGCGACATTCGTCTTGAATTTGAATAACCTTAAAGGCTTTTTCTTAACCGCCTTCCGGGGTGTGCAAATTAAATTACTATTTAATCGAGGGGGGAGTTTATGCGATTCGCACTATGGGTAGCCCTGATTTTAATCTTTTTCGGCGGTCTTCTCGCCGATAATTATTACACCGATAACCAGCAAAGTTCGGGCGGCGACGGTAGCCCCGAAGCGCCGTTTAACACCATCGAGGATGGTTTGGAAGCACTCCGGGCCGGCGACACGCTCTTTATTCGCGGCGGAACCGGCGGCGATGAACGAATTTATGAAGAACAATTTTATCTAAGTTCCGATGCCAACAGCGGCAATAGCGATCATCCCATTGTCGTAACCGCCTACAATGGCGAGCAAGTTCGAATCGTCTTGGGCGAAACGTTTTCGATTTACAGTGATTGGTGGCGATTCGAAGGGCTTATTTTTGATATGGAAGGTAAATACGATGATATTATCCGGATTCACGGCGACCATATTACCTTCCGCGGCTGTGAGATTACCGATTCCCAGAAAGACGGTTTTGACATCGATGGCGCCAGTTTCACACTAATCGAACATTGCCGGATTCATAATTTCGTGCGCGACGATCAGTACGATGCACACGGTATCATCCTGAACGGCGGCGAAGGTAATACCATTCGCAATAACACCATTTATGACTGCAAAGGCGATTGTATTCAGTTGTATAAAGACGATCAAAATTGGAACACGCTTATCGAAGGAAACGACCTCTACACAACCCTGGGACATAACAGCGAAAACGCCATTGATGTCAAAGCCACCAAAGGATGCACGATCCTTAACAACAAGATGCACGGCTTCCACGATTCCGAGGACAGCGACGGCGTGGCCCTCAAAGTAAACAAGGATTCCGATAATATGCTTATCGAAGGCAACGATATTTTTGAATGCAACGGCGGCTTTCGCATTACCGGAGGCGATACGGACAGCATCATCTTCCGGCGGAATGTGGTTCACGATTTGCATGTGGACGGCGGCGACAGTTCCAAGTACGGATACGGCATTCAGTTTGAAGGCGTCAATGATATCCGGGTGGTCAATAATACCTTTGCCTATATCCCGGGCCCGCTATTTTGGATTGAAGGCGACGCCGCCACAAACTTAACTATGAAAAACAATCTGTTTTACAAAACCAACAAGTTCAAAGGAAGTGCGGAAGATTTCAACGGCGCTAACTATATTGATTATAACGGATGGTTTCAATGCGCCGAAACTATTCCGGCAATGAACGATACACACGGCGAGCATCCCCAATTTAAAGATCCCGCCCAATACGATTATCGCTTAAGTGAAGGAAGTCCCGCCATCGACCGCGGCGATCCCAATTGCGGCGGCGACTACCCTGGCGAGCGTATTGATTTGGGGGCGCATGAATTTCAGCCTTCCACCGGCCTGCAGGGCCGTTCCAAGCCTGCACCAAATAACTTCCGGCTTAAACAGAATTACCCAAATCCCTTTAATCCGGAGACACGAATCGAATATTATACGCCACAAAAGGGTCATGTAACCATACGGATTCTTAACACGCTTGGTCAGGTACTGGAAGTTCCCGTCGATAAAATATTAAGACGGGGATATCATCAACTGCAAATAAGCGGGAAAGTATGGGCAAGCGGGGTCTATATCTATCAATTGATCTTTAACGGCCAGCTTATGCAAAGTCGTAAGATGTTGCTGCTGCGATAGCAGGTAGAACGCTTTTTTAAATTGGGGAATCATCGTTCGTTTATACTATATATCAAATAAAAAAAGCTTTCGATGGTAAAATTTCAGAATTAACGGTGATCCGCTCAGGAAGTCCCCGTTACATACACTTTTTGTTTCATCTTTACTTTGATTTTCAATTTTTTGATAGCCATTTCCAATTCCTCTATTTAAATTTTTAATTTGTGTTCATTCACAACCATCGACGTTATCGTTTTTTACTTTAACCATGCCGGTTGCATGCTACCATAAATGCGCATTTTAAGCTATGATCGCCGTCAAATGGTAATGAACCGAATTATTTTGTAAATTCACTTACGAAATGCAATTTTTGAGGTTCCGTTTGTTAAGAAACCGAATCAACCCGGAGTCGTCTTATGAAACGCGCATTCCTATTGATAGCTCTCTTATTTATCCTTTTTCGTTGTGCGCCGGTTTTAGTTAAAAAACTTCCTTACAAGGTTGAGCATCTCCCCGAGCGTGTTCAGAAAGCATATGTTCAGATGCATAAATTTCTCGAACACACCAAAGAAAGTGAAATACCGGTTCGCATTTCTTCTTATGCACGTATCGATACCATTCTATACGATCGTAAGCACAACCATTTTGATATTTACTTCAATCGCGCCTTTGCTCATATGCCCTTCCGCGAAGACAATACCCGCGATCTTTACTGGGCGACCGGACAGTATCTTGATCGTGCTTTTGACGATTATACGTTCACGCTCTATGCCCTTGAACAACCGATTAAACAACTGATCCCCAATTATTATCGCAGCGATAGCACTGCCTACGACCGCAGCCGCATGCCTTCCGAAGACGTACGTCCGCAACCTTTGGTACGACGAATAAGCCGACCCTTCCGGTCTTCCAAGGGATTATATAACCACTACATTGCCCTGTGGCACAGCCACGGATGGTATTATGAACAGAAATACGATCGCTGGGAATGGCAACGCGCCCGCGTATTCGAGACCGTAGAAGACTTATTCCCCATGTCGTTTACCCTGCCTTACCTCGTACCGATGCTCGAAAACGCAGGCGCCCAAGTCTTTCTGCCCAGAGAGCGTGACACCCAACGCAACGAAGTTCTCGTCGATAATGATGGTTCCACAGCTTCTTCCGTGTACGAGGAGCTCGGCGGGTCCTGGATGGATTCGGATACGGTCGGTTTCGCAATCGGAAATCCGCCATACAAATCGGGCACGAATCCATTTAAGCTTGGCAGTTTTAAACGAACAGAAGCTTCATCAAAGGGAGAAAAACGCATCCGCTGGATTCCCGATATCCCGAAGAGTGGCCGATATGCCGTTTATATCAGTTACGCCCGTTCGGACAGCAGCATAAGCGATGCCCATTATACGGTGCACCACCTCGGTGGTAAAAGCGCATTTTTGGTTAATCAAAGCATCGGAGGTCCGACCTGGATATTTCTCGGTAAATTCAATTTTGAAGCGGGCATACATCCCGAATCGGGCTCCGTCGTTCTGAGCAATCGAAGCGACGAAGCCGGTAAAATGGTAACAGCGGATGCGGTGCGTTTCGGCGGCGGTATGGGTAACATCGCCCGTAACGGCAAGACGAGCGGCCGCCCGCGTTTTACAGAAGGCGCCCGCTATTATTTACAATACGCCGGCATGCCTGATACGCTGGTTTACAATTTGAATGAGGATACTCTGGACTATAACGATGATTATCAGTCCCGCGGTGAATGGGTCAATTATCTTAAGGGCGCGCCCTATGGCCCCAATCGCGACCGTCAGGTCGACGGCCTGGGCTTGCCTATCGATCTTTCGCTCGCTTTTCACACGGACGCAGGCACTTCGCGCAGTGATACCGTCATCGGTACGCTGGGCATCTACAGCAGCACCGGCGGCGATACCACCCGGGCATTCCCGGACAGTATGTCGCGCTGGGCCAACCGCGATTTTATGGACATTTTACAAACCCAGATTGTAGAAGACATTCGCGCCGAATACGACTCTATCTGGACGCGCCGTCCGCTCTGGGATCGACGATACAGCGAAGCTTACCGGCCCAATGTGCCCGCCGCCCTTTTGGAATTACTCTCCCATCAGAATTTTCTGGATATGAAGTTCGGCCTCGATCCACGCTTCCGGTTTGATGTAAGTCGCTCTATTTATAAGGCCATGCTAAGGTTTCTCGCCACACAATATCAGTATGATTATGTCGTCCAGCCTCTCCCGGTCGATCATTTCAGCGCCGAGATGAGCGGCCCCTATGAAGTTACCCTGAATTGGCGGCCGGTCTCCGATCCGCTCGAACCTACAGCCGATCCAGAATCGTATATAGTCTATACCCGCAAGGAAGGCTCTGCGTTCGATAACGGCGTAGTCGTTAACCGACCCCGTTACACCATGAAAAATCTGGAGCCGGGCGTTATTTACAGTTTTAAGGTAACCGCCGTCAATGCCGGCGGTGAAAGTTTTCCTTCCGAAATTTTATCGGTCTGTTCTTTGGACGGCGACCAACCGCCGGTGTGCATCATCAACGGATTTGATCGCGTCGCACCGCCTGCGACGCTGGAAACCGAAAAATATATCGGTTTTGCCGATTTCTGGGACCAGGGCGTGCCCGACAAAGTCAATATGAATTACATCGGCCGTCAGTATGATTACAATCCCGAATCCGCCTGGCTGGACGACGATGCCCCGGGACACGGCGCCAGTTATGCCAATTATGAAACCAAACTCATCGCCGGTAACACGTTCGATTTCCCTTACATGCACGGTCAATCCATTCGCGCCGCAGGTTTCTCCTTCGTTTCAACCAGCGACGAGGCCGTTATGGACGGCGCCTTTGATCTGAACCGTTATCCCTATGTGGACCTCATTCTGGGCGAGGAAAAAACCACGCCCGGCCCCAAAAGCGATAAAGAGCCCGAGTTTCATACATTTCCCGAACCTTTACGTAATGAAATAAAAGAATACTGCCGCAACGGAAACCATCTGTTTATCTCGGGCGCCTATGTGGGCAGCGATTTGTGGGAAACCGACCGGGATTCCGTTAATATTCAATTTGCATTCAACGATCTGAAATTCTTTTTCCGCACCGATTATGCCGTAACCACGGGCGACATACACACAGTTGATACTCTCTTTTTTCCGGCGTCCGACACATTGGATTTTAACACAAAACTCGGGCCGGATGTTTACGCTGTTGAAGCTCCGGACGCCATCGAACCGGCCGACTCACTTGCCCGCACTATTTTGCGTTATTCGGAAAACAACACCAGCGCCGGCGTCGCTTACAAGGGCAATTACGATGTGGTTGTACTGGGTTTTCCCTTCGAAAGCGTCCTGGGGATTACGCAACGAGATGAACTGATGAGAGCCATTTTCAACTTCTTCAGACGTACTCAAAAGGTGCGGGTCTCGCTTTTTCAGGAATAAGGGCATACCTTTCACGGTTCTTGTTTGAAATGTAATTATAAGTAAAAACGGTGATGCGAATCTTGAATTTTATTATCTTTTTTTCCGTTGTCCTGCTCGTATACGGCAGCGTCAATTATTATGTCTACATTCGCGGTCTCCAGGCCCTTCCGCCCGGCGCCCGGCTCAGGACCATTTATACCGTCTTATTTCTATTGCTGGTCCTTTCTTTTTTAGCAGGACGCATCCTCGAAGGTTTCTATATGTCGTTCTTTAGTGACGCCCTTATCTGGATCGGAAGTTTTTGGCTGGCGGTTATGGTCTATTTTTTTCTTACCGTGCTTGTCATCGACCTCGTCCGCCTGGTTGACCATTTCTTTCCTTTTCTTCACAAAGTGTACGTTCCGTCGCCAAGCGGCCGGCCAAAGTTATTGACGATAATAGTCGTACTCGTCCTCACTGTCGTTGCCGCCGGTCATTGGAACGCAGCACGTCCCCGAATCAAACATTTACAAATCGACATTCAACGTCCAAGTCGGCTGGATTCGTTGCGGATTGTTACCGCTTCCGATATCCATTTAGGTACAGTGGTCGGCCGTGAAAGACTCGATAAATACGTGGATATTATTAATGATCTAAAGCCGGATCTCATCCTGTTACCGGGCGATATTGTGGATGAGGATTTGGCGCCGGTGATCCGGCAAAATCTGGGCGACGCCCTGACAAAGCTAAATTCGAAGTACGGTGTGTACGCCGTTACCGGGAATCACGAATATATCGGAGGCGCCACCCAGGCCTGCCGCTATCTTGAGGATCACGGCGTCGATGTTTTGCGGGACTCCGTCACACAAATTGACAGCGCATTCTATCTTGTGGGTCGAGAAGATTTGAGTAAAAATCGCTTTACGAAAGAAAAACGCAAAACTTTGGCACAATTAATGGAAAAAGTCAATCCGCCTTTGCCAACCATCTTATTGGATCATCAGCCTTTTAACCTGGATCAGAGCGCGCAACTCGGAGTGGATTTGCAACTTTCCGGTCATACCCATAATGGTCAACTGTGGCCATTCAATTATATTACAGGCGCCGTATATGAAGTAAGCCACGGATATAAACGTAAGCACAACACGCATATTTATGTTTCCTGCGGCTTGGGAACGTGGGGGCCTCCGGTGCGGACATCGAGCCGACCGGAAATCGTGATCATAACCTTGAATTTTGACAACCAAAAGAAGGAAGAAGGTCACAATTCGCAATGAAAACTTTAATAAGGCATTTCAATAGGTTGGTCGGTCGTAAAAATTTAATCATTAAAAACCGGTGGGCCCAATCTTAATATTGTAAACTGATAAAGCTACCAGGCCAATAGAGCAATTAACGATCATTTTGAATTAAACCTTCACGGATTTCTCGTTTACAGAACAACCGCGGATTCAAATTTTTCTTTAAGATACGTTCGACCTTTTAAAAATTCACCGGCCTGGTTTACGATCTCCTGTTCACACTCGGTGTGATCCATATCCAGCGTTTGTTTGATAAAGGAAGCCACACGACCAAAATAGAGAGGTTTGAGGGCCTCGATAATTTGCGGTTCGCGGTCGTGGGAATCATAAGCATGAAGCATATCGTATACAATTCTTTGCCAGAGCCTGCTATCCATATTCAAACGACATCTGTCATACATATCGCTTACGATATCCATGTTATCGGCACTTAGTATTTGGGCCAGTAAGGCACGGTTTGAGGCGAAATCATCTAACGCCTGCGCCTTGATCGACTTGTAATCGACGCTCAGGCTCTGAGGTTTATGCCTCGCGTCTCCTCCGAAAACGGGCAGATTTCCCACATCAGTGTGGTCTGTCCATTTCTCCCGATAATCCAGCAACATATTAAAGAGCGTACCGATAACCTGGCTGAACATGGCGCCTAATTTTGGAGCGCTTGGTTTATGTATCTTGGCGCCCAGCCCTGTCTGGCATAAAGAGAATCCGCCCAAAATAGCATTCAGGGTCATGAAAATATCAATACCGTACTGGTAGGTGGTGGTAACCCAGGATTGCTTTAAATAATACTCGGCTAACCGCCCGGAAAAGGCAAAATCGCCGCCGATCGGTTGGCGGATGTTCCGCCCCATCAAGCCGTAAAGAAGTGGATAACAGATGTTATTGGTTATTGTGCCATCGTATTCATTGCGCGAATAAAGAGGCGTTACATAATCATGACCATGCTCTAAAATCGGCTCCGCCAATGCTTTTATCCATTCCGGCGTAATGCTGAGTAAGTCTGCATCCACCACGACAACGGCCTTTGCATTTAAACGTACGGCTTCCCGGAAGAGATTATAGAAATTATTGCCCTTTCCCTTCACGCCCGGATCGGTTGAAATATACACTTTGGGAATGGTATTGACGGCATTCAGAAAAGCAGCGCGCGTATCATCCGGTGAATGGTTATCCACATTAATGATAACGCTTTGCATATGCGGATAATACTTTTGCAAGCCTAGATTGCACTGCTCCACAACGTTGGCGATGTTATCCGCTTCATTGTACGAAGGGATGCCGACTATTAAATCTGCAGAGTGAAGTTTGTAAGAATCGACCTTTTCCATAAGTTACCCCCTTATTCCGTTAAGCGTATTCTTATATAAATGAATACCAATAAATAAAAGATAATGCAGCAACCGTATCACAATTTAAATTTACAAAATTTTCTACTTTCAAATTGTTTAACAGACGCATATAATTGCAAATTCATTCCTTAATTTAAAAAAATTCAATAAATAAGCACGATTTGATTGCCGGGAAAGGCAACACGCCTTGTGATCGCGTACACACACAATCGTATTCCGGCAACATGGATCATAGGCCCGCCTTTACCGATCCCGGACCTTTCCACGGCAAATGAAATCCATACTCATTCAAATACAGTGCTATTAAAATAACAACTATTCCGATGCTCAGATTCAGGACCTCGGCCTGTTCATTAAAAATCACAATCGCAAATAAAATGCCCAGTGGTATTTTGGCGTTATTCAAAATGGCCAGAGCGCCGGCGTTGGTTCGTTTTGCGCCGTAATTCCAGAGGAAAAAACCGACGCCCGATGCGATTACGCCCAGATACAGCAATGTGTACATTTGTGTGGCGTTAATCGACAGATTTTGCCATTGCACCGTGATTAAAGATGACCCCGCCGTGATGATTACCGCCCCCAAGTACAACAAGGCAAATATGTGCAATTCTCTAACCTGCGGTCGTTCGGATAGAAGACGTTTATATGCCACCTGTCCGAACGCAAAACAGATATTGGAAAGCTGCATCAATAAAAAACCGGTGCGTAGCGCAACCAGTTGCCAATCTTTAAAAACAACAATAGCTGTACCGGTAACGGCCAATCCCGCCGTCAATAAAAACCAGGGATGCCAGCGACGTTGTAGAAGATCGTTCAACAGGGTTACATAAACCGGCGTAAAGATGGTAAATAAAACAACCTGATAAGCCTCAAGAAAGCGGTAAGCATAGATGTACAGGCTGTACATCAAGCCGTATTGCACCATACCGATGATTATTAATTGTACGGTTAGAGAACGGGATAGATTTTTTATACGCAACAGGGGCAGAAATACAAGCAGAGACAGACCGAGCCGGATAAAGGAAACCAGATTGGAGTCGATGCCTGTCAACTGTCCTTTGATCAAGCCGAACGAAAACGCCCAGATAATGGAGACGAGAATCAGGTAAACCATCTTTACCGTTGAACTTTTTGTTGCGATTAAAAAAAGTGTAAATATATAAATCGACAGAAAATTATACAATAAAAAAACGGGCAGCCGTAAAAACACTGCCCGATTAAACTCCAGGATCCGGCCTGTCTTAGCGCTCTTATTTTAAAAGCAACATACGTTTTCGTAACTGTTGGGTTGCGGTTTTGATCTCGTAGATATACACACCGGAGGCCAATTGATCGGCCTTAAATGGTAATTCATGGCGCCCCGACGACAAGGTTCTATTCAGTAATGTGCTGATTCTCTGACCAAGCGCATTATAGATTGTCAACGTTACGTGCTCTTCTTTTGGGAGTTCGAAGGCAATGGTTGTTGACGGATTAAACGGATTGGGATAATTCTGATAGAGCCGGAAATCCCGTGTAAATTGAAGCTTATCGTCCATGTGAGATATTTTGCCCTCAAAAAAATCGAAGGTCTTTTCCATGATAGCAAAGCGACCGGCTTCCGGATAGATGGTTTCAAACGGAACACCCATGTAAATCAATTTACCCTCTTTGGTTCCGTCCGGAAACATACCCTCGTATGCAATGCCGGCGATATTTTGCGAGGATACGTTCTTATATCTTAAAATATTTTGAGCGCCGTCCCGGCCCTTAATGGCATCGGGCCAGTCGATATTATAAGTCCCATGCGTGCCGTCATCGAAGTTAAAATCGTCCAATCCTGCGAAAAGAGCGCCGTCAATCGCTTCGCAGGTAAAATACACGTCGTTTTGTCCGTTGGGCGCATCGGCCACATAATCGGCTTTCAGATAATTATTGTAAAACACTTTATCGCTGCTGTTGCCCTGGACAACGAGGTCCCAGCCCACTTCGGCGCCGCTCACAAAGAGATTGCCTCCGCGTTCTAAAAAGGCTTCGACCGAATCCTGTTCGGTGGCATTAAAGGTAACATCCGCCGTGCTCTCGTCGCCCAAAATCCAGATCACCGTTTCGAAATTCTTTAATCCAAGCCTTCCCTGATGGACTGCTTCGTTAAGGGTATAAGAAAAGGCATAGCCGCGGTCATTGACCGGATCGGCGTATTGTTTGATATAGTTGAATTTGGTGTTTGTGGAACGATCAAATCCGTTGACGATCAAAAGCTTATGGGCCTCAGCCGTGGGGACGCCGGCGTATAACTCTTTGGTGAGCGGCGAAGCGCCTGTTTCGTTGAAGGCTTGCACTTTTATATAATACACCTGGTTGGCTTGCAGGCCGGCAGCAATAATCTCATTTTGATTCGATTCAGCTGTATCGCTGAAGGTTATTCCATCGGTGCTAATAAGGGCACGATATCCGGAAGCACGGTCCACCGGATCGCACACAATACGCAAACTTTGAGCACCTCCGTTCAAAACCCGTACCATGGAAGGTTGAACTTCCGGCGGCTGAATAAAGGTGGGAATGGAGTCGGTTTGAACGGTATTGGATATAGTTGACTCATTTCGATGCCGATCCAGGACGGTGGCAAAGTAGGTGTAAACCCCGCCGACATTGATGTGTTCATCCAGATAGGAATCCACATAAGCATACGGGGCCTTGCCGTAATGAACATTAACCAGCGGATCTTCAGCAATATCAAGATATTCATCCGCTGAGCGATAAATGTAAAACCAGTGGTTTTTCGTCAATGCCTCGCCGGGATCGACCGATATTCGGTAATGGAGCGAATCGATTTTTTCCACGGAAATCGACGGCGTCGGCGGATCGCCGGCGGGCCGATCGGCCAAAACAGGCCATTTGGTTTTTAACTGAAAAAATTTGTCGGCGGCTTGACCCCAGTAATTCCGTTCCCTCCAACTGGCATAACTGAAAAATTGAAATCCCTCGTTCCAGGAAACGTCCCGGCAACGATCGACAATACCTTCATGATTGCTCCATACGTTCTCATCATGCAAACGATAGGAACCCGGTCCTCCCGTAAATATGCGACCGGCGTTTAAACCGGGTTGTATCCACTGCGACCAGCATTCCGGGCAATTGCCTTCGAGTGCGCCATAAAAACCATTGCCGGTTGTCCAATGATAGAGCATGGGGATTAACTGTTCGATGTAGCCTTCATTAAACCAGAGCGCCGCATCCTGAAAAACCACATGATAACCGTTCCAGCCGGACCAATTGTATTTGCCTAGCGCGGCCGGCGAGAGGCGCACCCAGGGCTTCACTTTCTGGATGGAATCGTGCAGGGTGCGCACAAACTCCGTTACACTCCAACGCCGCCATTCATCCCAACTGCTAAAACCTTCCGGCACACCGCCGCCGTATGGATGCTCTACATCATAAATAAAGCGGCTGCCGCCCTGACCCGACTGTAGCTTCTGCAACTTTTGCTCCGGTATGCGGCCGTCCAAACGGCTGATTTGCTCCACCGTCGTTGGATTGGCGCTCATGTCGTCTTCGTCGTATTCGTTCCAGCGAACGTAATCCAGATGAAATCCGTCAATATCATAATTATGTACGATTTCCATGGCCACATCAACCGTGTATTCCCGAACCGCCTGTAAACCCGGACTCACACTGCGGTAATTCGTCATGTGATCACCGTCCCGGTCGGTGCATATCCATTCCGGATGTTCGGCAGCCGGCGTACCGGCAGAGGTGGATGAAGTCTGAAATACATTGAACCAGGCGTGCAGTTCGATGCCGCGTTTGTGGGCTTCCTGAACGGCGTAGGCCAACGGATCGTAACCCGGATCCGAATAGCCGGCGTAATAGCCCCATGGTTCATAGGAGGAATGGTAATAAGCAGTGCCGCTTTGCCGCGCCTGCCAGAGTACGGCGTTCATGTTGGCTTTTTTTACATTGTCCAATATCTGGCGCACGCGTGCTTTATTTCCTTCCGCCGAATCATAGCGGTTGATGTGCTCCCAGGTGACCACCCATATACCACGGAACTCCTGGTTTCCTTGTGCAAAGAGTAGTATTGGTAATAAGATGATTATTAAAAAGATTTTCCTTTGCATAATTCCATCCCTGTTGCTTCTTTATGATTTACCTCTGTTTTGTTTATCCTTCACCTTAAAATATCAGCCATCAGTCCCGAAGTCATGAAAATACTCTAAAAGTGCTTAATTTATTCTTTACTTTAGACTCAATATTATCCTTATGCTTTCAGGCTTCTTTTCAACTTTATCGTAATAATAACATTCTACGCGCTGTATTATATTTTCCGGCTTTTATGCGATAAATATAAATTCCACTCGCCAAGCCTGAACCATCAAAAACGACCTTATATTTGCCCGAACTTTGAACTTCATCGACCAATCCAGCGACTTTTTGACCCAAAATATTAAACACATCCAAAACCACTTTACAGCGGTGTGCAACAGTGTAAGAAATAGCCGTGGTCGGGTTGAACGGATTGGGATAGTTTTGTTTTAATTTAAATGTTGTAATGGTTTCTGATGATGACTCAGGCAACACAGTGATCGATTCGGTATCAAACAGATAGACATCATTTTCCGAAAAAGGTCTTTTTACCGCCAAGGTAAACGTATCGCTTTCCTCAGGTAAAACCGGCGAAGAATCCGTTGGATGCTCAAATGTCAATTGCCAGGTAGTATTTTCAAATTCCGTACCACCTTCCAAAATGTAAATGGATTCTCCCGAATTCCAAACTTCAGATTCTCCGTTGGCGGATTCTAATATCACAAACATTGCCTTAGACTTTTTTTGCATATTCCATATAGTAAAAGGCGTACCAACCGCATGTAAGCCATTCTCCGGTATTGCCAAACTAGAATCCACAGTCGTTTCCGAAAACCGGAACTGATAATCATAGGGGTAGGCGCGCGCCGTATCTTCATACAATTGCTGGAGATTAAATTCCAGATTCGTTTCCGTTTCGGTATTCCATCCGGATCGACCCGCATCCATTTCAAATTCATTATTTTCAAAGAGCAAACGCATACCATCAAACGTAGTGCCGGAATAAGGAAACGCCGGTAGAGACTCTTGCCGGATGATTAACCGGTTTAAGGTCGAATCCATCACCGAATAAGCAATGGAATCCTCGCCATAATCGTTAAACGTTACTTTATAAATATGTCCGGTTACCACTGCCGGGTCAACAATATTAACATAAACCCTACCCGACGCCAATCCGGTTGTATGGACTAACAGAGAGTCCCTCATACGTGAATATTCATTATTTATCACTACATTTACACCCTGTTCACGGATTGATTTTCCGTCATCCACCCTGATAATCAGTCTGTAGGGATGGTTCGGATAGCGAGTGGATTGCAGAAGATGCGACTGTCCGTTCACTTGCAGTGTGTCGCTCAAATAATTCGATTGAATAATCACTTGTTGATTTAGAGCATCGCCATCGGCATCGCCGCTCAACCATTCCAGACGATAATCGCCGTTAATTGTCTGATTTTCGGGGGTTTGCCATAAAACCTCGGGCGGAACGTTTTCCGCACCGGAATGGTCGATGGTAAAAAACTCTTCTGAAATCGTCTGGCCATAACCGGATGCTCCCATAGCCCGTAAACGAACCTTATAAAAAGCTGAATTGGGGTGACCCGATATGTCGATGTTTTCCACACCATCATTTTCAATATCTTCCATTAATGCCTGCCAGGTTCGGCCATTATCGGTACTGTACGCTGCTTCGATAACCGCCTGAGAAGGAAAATCTTCGGCATTCCATCGCAACGGCAGTGATTCCTGCAAACGATCTCCTCCTGCAGGTTGCTGAATTTGCGGCGTGTAGGGATGCCCCAAACTTCCGATGCGATTTTGATACAAACGATTGGCTCTTCGTACATTCTCCAACAATCGATTCTTGTCGATTTCAAACAGGAAGGCCATACCGAACGTGGTCGTTTCTCCGGCTTTGAGGCTAAAATAGCCCGAACCGCCCAGCAGAAAGCGATCACCCGGGGCAGGCGCCGACAAAAACTCCCCCGGGTTTAAATATTGCGACCACAGGATTTCATCATCTTCCGGCTCTACGGCTGTAAAACCCGGCGCAGCCACGCTGGTTAAACCGACCATATCATATTCGTCTGCGTCTGTATACTCAAAATTAGGTTCGCCCTGCGTGGGCTGACCATCGCCCTCACCGGCGTCGCCGGTGTTGGCCAGGCCATCCCGCCCCAGATCATCCCATTGAGCCGACCAATCGCCGTCATCATCAATGCCATTGGAAGGGCTTTCATCGACCATCCCATCGTCATCGTTGTCGATTCCGTCGCCGGACAGACCCGGCGTCTGCAAAATTGCAATTCCCATATATCCGGGCAGAATGTTGGGATTTTCACTTTGCCCATCTTCATCATAGGCATACATCAAATTATGCGAACGTTCGTGGTAAATATAATCATCGCTATAATCCGATAAGCCGCCGATATGCGGATCGCCGCCAATGCCCAGCACCATCTTGTTCAGATCAGTGTCGCTTTTATTGGTGATATCGAAACGTACAAACAGAATATCTTTATAGTAATCCTGGACCTGGAATAAGCGCGCCTCGACTTCCAGACCGAGGCCCATGCCTGAGCTGTCATTCTTGTAAGGATAATATTCGAATTCCCGATTCATACGATCATCCATGCCATAAACGGCTTCCATATCGCCGATGACCTCATTTTCATTCCAGAGCCCCGGCCATACAAACGTTCCGGCAGCTTGGTCATACCATTCCTGCGGCTAGTTTAACGGGATGCCGTCCATATTCAGATCATAAGCGGGATAAAGCGGCATAGAACGCACATCGCGCCCCTGCAGGTAAACCGGAGTGCCTGAAGAATGGCGCACAACCGGTTGCCACCCCCAGCGGTTTGAGCCATCGGGTGAATATTCGCCGCCGGTAAGAAAACCGTCGGAAACCACATGCGCCATCCAGGTGGTATCGCCGTTTTCCACAACCGGAAAAGCATCGGGATGGCTGCCTCTCGGGACGGGCACTTCGGCGCCCGCAAAAAAACAAAACGCTCTTCCATAACCTAATCGCGCCCATTGGAAATCAGCGCCCCCTACATAACCACTAAACATCCCTGTATTATGAACGTCAACAGCTATTTCATTTCCATCCATTAACGCCGCGGCCCTTAGCCCATTGGCTGTCTGGGTTCGGCCGGAAGCGGAAAAATTAAACAAAATACTTAAGGTTAAGATCGTCAGGCAGGCAAACTTCGAATAATCCATGACGGACTCCTGAATCGATAAAATTTACGTCATCAATAAAGGTTAGATACAAATCTTATCAACCGGGTGATAAGTGAGCCATAACGTAAGATAATATCCTATACGATTGTTTTTCAAGACAAAAATTATTTCACCAAGAGCATCTTACGGGCAAAACGCTGTTCATTCACTTCCAAAACGTAGATATATAAACCCGAAGCCAGATTTGAGGCATCCAGCAAGCGGCGATAGTAGCCCGCTTTATGGCGTCCATCCACCAGTAGCGCCACTTTTTGGCCCAATACATTGTAAACGTTCAACGATACGTGTGCATCATTCCTGAGGCGATACGGAATGGTTGTTGTGGCGTTGAATGGATTGGGATAATTTTGATATAAACGATACGACTGTACGATATCAACGCCTTCCGTTTCCAGATTGTTAATGAAGTCGCCCTGCGTATTAAATTGGTACAGATCCTCTTCTTTAACAGGACGGGTGGTGAAAACAAAATGCGTATCCTTTTCGGCGGGTAATACAGGCGCAGTGTTTTGCGGCGCTTTCGCCAAAATTTCCACATGGGTGTTTGATGAAATTTCCTGATAGGGCGGGGGCGTAAAAATATTGATTTTTTCGCCGACGTCCCACTTTTGGTTTTGGCTGCCGACCGCCTCCGCTACAAATAAATCCAATGGCGCCCCATTTAAAAGATTGACGGCTTTGAACGGCGTCTGTACATCCCCGTAGTAGCCCATGGCGGTATCGAGCGGCGAACGGTAACGGCCGTTGGAAAGCGTATCGGTCGCCCCCCAGATCAAAGCCGCATCAATCGGCGCCAACAATTCTGTGCCCACCGTTGGCCTACGGATATCGAATAAGAGGTTGGTACCGGACTGATTGCTGAAATAGGAATTTTCATAATCGACGCCGAAATCGAACTCCGGGATCACCTGCAGCGATACACCATCAAAAACCGGCGTGTGATAGAAGACATCCTCGCCCTTATCAACCGCATAGCGATTTACAAGTGTATCCCCGCTATTAATATTAGTTACACTCATATTAAAAGCACTGCTACGCACATTATGGAATGATACTTCGTATGAATCCCCGCTAAGCGCGGCCGAATCCATCACATGAATTTTAAATTGAGCGGTGCTTCTTCCCTGTATATGGTTTAGTTGATCACGGGCAAAATAACCCAGCGGCTTATCCAGACGGATACGTCTGGCCATAACTTCATAATCCATACCAAACTGGGCCCAGCTGGACCACACTACCAAAAAATCGTCCTCTTCTGTTCCGGCGATCACATCCGGTTCCCATTGAAAATTATCCGTATAACGATTTATTTTCGATTCGAAGGATTGCGGCTTTCCGTTCAAATCGAATGTACGGGCGTAAACGCCGTCGCGGCTACCGTCCTGGTTCCAGCTGGACCAAACCACAACGATGTCGCCATTCTTCAATTGTGCCGCGCGCGGTAGCCATTGATAGTGATACGTGGTTTGATTGACGGGAACCTCTCCGCCAAGGCGCTTGCCGTTAGCGTCAAAACGTTGCCAGTAGATACCGCCCTTACTACCGTCCTGCTGTTTGCTTGTCCAAACCACAACAAAGCCGTTATCGGCAAGAGTCGTCAGATCGCCAAACCACTGGTAATCGTTCGTATAGGAATTCACCTGAAATTCGCTTCCTATCCGATTGCCATCGGAATCGAAACGTTGTGCAAATATTCCATAACCGCTTTCGGTTACGATATCCTGCGCCCAGGATTCCCAGATAAGGATAAAGTCGCCATTGATGCAGTAGTCCGCCGCCGGACGCGCCTGGCTGTATGTCGTTGTTGTATTCACTCTGAATTCCCCGCCTGCAGGCTGACCATCTGCTGTATAACGCCTAGCGTATATACCGCGATCGCTTCCGTCCTGGTGCCAGGATTCCCATACCACGGTAAAATTGCCCTCTTCATCGATGGCGACATCGGGATTGGTTTGGCTGTGCGGAATGGTCGCGTTTACCAGAAATTCTTGCCCGGATGATTGGCCGGCCGGATAGTAGCGGGCTTTCACATCATAAATGGAATCCAAACCGTTGTGGCTTGCCCAGGCTACGATAAAATCGCCTTTAAGGTTCATGGCCAAAGCAACCTTTTCCTGCTCACCAGCCCTCTGGTTATTCGCTCTCTCTTCGGCTCCCACCGGCTGGTCGTCGGCGTCAAATCGTTGTAAATAAATATCGCCGGCATCTCCTTCCGAGACCGATTGCCAGACAGCCACGTAATTACCCTTCCCATCACGTGCAACCTGCCCGTCCCTTTGGGTGGAATCCATGGTGGTGTTTATCACAAAGGCGTCGCCGCCGGATAACACTCTTAACGATAAACCTAATAAAATGATATAAACCGTTTTCATAGCCGCTTCTCTCTATTTCATCTGAAAATCAAACAGGGGATTGTTCTGGGAGGGTACATGGGTATAATGCCACCATTCCCGGGAGTAATACGAGAAATTATAATGCAGCATAATATCGAGTAAATATCGCCGGTTGTTCAAAACTTTCTGCGGTAAGTCTTCGTAGGTATGCCAGGCCCGTTCACCGAAATAATCGAAATCGGTGCCCATATCCAACGCTTCACCCGTTTTCATATCGATCAGAGTCAGGTCCACTGCAGCGCCGCGGTTGTGGTTCGAACCGCCGGAGGGATCCGCCACATAGGGAGAGCCTACGATTTGATACATCAAAAATTGCACGGCATGCGGGCGATAGGCGTCGAATATTTTAATACCAAGTCCCTTTTTATAAGATTTGCCGTTAAACTGGCGCACCCGATGCAAGCTATCCTGCAGTAGTTGCAAATCTTCAATCATAGCCCTGCTGGCAAAACACTCGTCGGTCGAATACAATTTTTGTCCGGTAAAATTGTTGGTCGTATTGTAGCGGATATCGATCACAACATCGGGGATAAGATCTTTGACATTGACCAGTTCCATGTCCGATAGTGATTGGGCGAAGAGCAGGTAAGGAATAAAAAAGAATAAGACAATCCACCGTTTCATTTTGAATTCCTCAATAATAATGGTAAATGAATGCGAAAAACGGATCGTTTGTATCATGATCATTTATACGGCTCCCGATTTCCACATTTGTTTGGGAACCACGGGTATTAGCCCTCGGAATCTATGGAATCGTCGCCATCCTGAAGCATGGATTGCACAACCCGGTTCCATTTTTCCATTCCTGCCATCGGCGAAAGTATGGGAGTCATTGTTCGGGCGGGAAAGTGGCGCTTGAGAACCGTCATATTGGTTTGATTGACCTTCATGGTATCCAGGAGCGTCTTGTTGACTTCAATGTTGCACTCATTCTTTAATGTTAAAATACGTTGTTGTAGACGTTCATTCAAATTCGCCGGGACTTTATCGTTCTTAATTTGTTTGACCATGTACTGATAAAGCATAAAATCTTTTCTGATTTGGGTCTGACGCTTAACATATTCCGTGTTATGTAATCCTTTTCCCTTTGCATGCTGAACGATGACCTCGTCATCAAGAATATTCTTGGCAGCTTTTAGCAAACTTCCCCGGAATTGTCCCCTATTTTCGCTTAATACGGGATAAGGCGCCGTTTCCAAACGCTGCAACCATTTTGCCACACTCCAGGTTGTTCCGTCTTCGAATTTCACGAGCTCTTTTCGTTTAAGGGCTTGTAATTCATCGCCGTTATTTTTTAAATAAATTTCCGCAATGCGGGCATTGAGTCGATCTTCCCGCAAAGGTTTGCCGGTGGAAAATATCCGTTTTTCCAAAGATCGCACCAGTTCTCTGAACACATTTTTCCTGAATTGATAGGGTGGGTCGGGCAGGTGTTCGTTGGCGTACTGCAAAAATGCCTTTTTGTTTTTAAAACGCTTAAGTTTCTTCTTCAGGCTTTGCCTGTGGTATTCAAAATCCTGCGGCGAAGTGGCCACATTCGTCTTTTCATTGATCAATTTTACGATAAAATAGCGGTTATTTACACGCAACGGTTCTGAAATTTGTCCCAACTCAAGTTTAAACACTTTTTCTTCAAAAAACGGTAATTTGCCCTCGCTTCGAACCGTATCGACCGGAATGCTTCCCGCGGGAAAACCCTGAATTTGTGCCAGCCGCTCAAACGTCATACCCTTTTTAAGCTGATTGTAAGCTCCCTGCGCCGCCGCTTCGCCTGCAAAGACCAGATATTGCACAATCTTTTTCTGTTTGGAGCGTACATAAGCCCGGCGTAATTCCTCTTCCGATATTTTAGTGGAGGCCTCGATTTCCTTTTCCCAGAATGATTCGTATATCGCTTCGCGCTCGTATTGATCGATATACGGTTGCAGCGAATCGTAAAGGCTCGGATAGGTGTTTTCGGCCTCCTGCGCCAGCATTTTTTCAGCAATCAGGGAAGCAAGCATGAGACGTTTGGCTTGCGCCTTATTATTCAGATTAACAAGGTAAGGATTGAACTGCAGCGTATTTTTAAATTCTTCAACCGTAATCGTTCGCTCGCCCACGCGCGCCACGTAAGGTTTTTGCGGCTCCTTCTCACAACCGGAAAACACCGCGATCAAAATAAACGCCGATACAAGGAGCCAAATCTGTTTTTTGAATTTCATATAAATCAAAAGGCCGCCGGTTTTATGGCGGCCCCTGTTTTTAACCTGATTACAATCGGAACGTCAGACTGAATTTTTGTGTATCGCCCAGGCGTCCGAAATCAACATAAGCATAATCCACTTTAAGACGGGTGCCGCCCCCCAGGCGTATGTTGGCGCCTGCGCCGGCCGTAAAACCTTCTTCCGCATCTTTCTGGAAGAGTGAATTATAGCCTGCTCTCAGAAAGATCATATCTTTAATACCGAGTTCCATTCCGGAATTAACCGCTTCGTAATTATCATTGGGATGCACGGCATCCACCGCAAGTGTAATGCGGCTGTATTCATTGATTATAAAATCTTTTGCCACGCCTACCTGGAAACGCAACGGAATAGAGTAGTTCAACATTTCGTACTGCGCATTCACAATATCAACATTGCCCTCGTTATCCGGATCCGGATCCTTTGCAAATTTTGCGTCACGACCGTTCAAACGCATTTTGGGGCCGTAGTTGGAAAGACTGGAGCCGAGGCGGATTCCGTAAAAAGGTGTGGTGAATAAAGTACCCACATCGATCGCTAAAGTCGAAGCGCTCATGTGCCAGATACGCTGATGGATATACTTAACGGTTAAGCCGAGTTTAAATTTATCGGTTAAGGGACGGGCGTACGAAAGCCCTGCGGCTATATCCTGTGTGGAAAAAAGTTCGCCCGTACCGCCCGGCTGATCCACCGTTCGAACTTTCATATCGCCCGAAGAGAAGGAAGATATCATCGCACCCAGGGTCCCGATGGAGCCCAAATCCAGAGAGAGCGCACCGTAAGAATATTTCGTATCCGCAATCCATTGCGTTTGGGTAAACATGACTTCATAACCATGAATATTGGCCAATCCGGCCGGATTCCAATACATGGAGCTGATATCATCGGCGACGGATGTAAAAGCGCCGCCCATGGCCGTGGAACGCGCCGATGCGCCTAATTTTAGAAACTGCCCTACGGTTGTGCCCACTTTGGAGATGGTCGATGAAGTCAGGCCCTGGGCATGAACACTATATGTAGAAAATACCAGAACAATCGTCGTTAAAATCAAAATTTGCTTTTTCATTAAAGCCTCCGATATTGCCAAAATTTTTCGTACCAACATGCCAATCACCCGCTGCTATTTTATAATTGCAAATTTTCCGACTTTACTGCCTATGCCCGGCGCCTCCACGTGAAAGAAATAGAGACCGTAGGCAACTTCCATATCGTCTTTGGTTAGCAAATCCCAGTACCTCTTTCCGTCGTCGATAGTACTGTTGTGTTCCAGCACGCGTACCAATTCACCCGCTGTTGTATAAATGCGAATGGTACACTGCGCGGGTAAGTTATCGAAATAGACGCGCCGGTATCCGCGCTCTGTACGTGAAATGTTATTTTTCGGTTCTATGATATTCGTTGCCACATACGGGTTGGGCACAACGCAAACATCGTCCAGCGCATTTTTAGCTTTTTGTTTGTCGACTTTGGCGCCTTCGGTGGTAAATGTGAACACATCACCGCCTTGAAACGGCTTATCGGTAATCAGGGAATAGATGTCGCCGGCATCCGGCGGGATATATTCACCGGACTTGGGTTTGGTGAAGGTTAATTGCCATACGATATTATTTAAGCTAGTTCCGCCTTCGAAAATATAAATCGATTCGCCGGGTTGCCATTCGTTATCTGTGGTGGCGTTATTTTCCAGAATAACAAACGTTGCCTTTTCCTGCTTTTGTAAATTCCAGAGGGAGAAGGGCGTTCCCACGGCGCTTAGACCGAGCGAAGGCAAAGAGAGACTGGAATCGATAACAGAGGTGGAAAAGCGGAACTCATAATCGAAAGGATAGGCGCTGGCGGTATCCTCATAAAGCTCCTGAACCGTAAATTTCAAGTTCGTGTTGGTAGAGGTATTCCATCCTGTTAAATTATCATTCAGTCCAAAATCTTTGTTAAGTACGGTCAGCCTTATACCGTCGAAGATGGGATTGGTTAGTTGCGAATCCACGGCGGTGCTGCGATAAATCGGGAAATAAGTGTATTGCACGTTGTATGTGGTGTTGTCTTCCATTCTGGAATCCGGCTCCGTATCGCGGCTTAAGACCGTGATGGTGCCCCGCTCTCCGTTAAGGCGGTAATCGCGACCGCGCTCGAATATTTGAGTACCATCTACAGAGGACACAACGACGCTAGTATCATTGAGATTGCTATGAGTCAGGGTCACTGGATTATCAAAAAACGAGGTAAAGGATTCCTCTATGGGAAGCGCATCTTCGACCGAATATTCCAGCTGTGTATCCGCGCTGTTGTTTTCGCTCGCGGCCGTATCGCTAAAATAGATAAAGAAGGGATTGTCGTCATCCACAGCCAATTCGTCGATAATATCCACCGTTATACTGCCGGTGGAGCCGCCGCCCGAGGCGCTCTGAACGCCGCCTTTCAAAGTGGGCTTCGTATAACCGGCGGCCCTGCGGCGCGGCACCACACTGGCTGTATTTACATCGAAGGTATAGGAATTCGTGGTCGGATCGTAGGTGATGATTTTCGAACATTCCGAAGGCGGCACGCCGAGGGAATCGCTGCCCCGGTCATAAGAGACTACTGCGTAAAAATACGTCTGCCCGTTAATAACGTTATTGGAATCCACAAATACATGCCGTAAGCCGACATTGTCGCCCAAATAATATGACAGACCGCGACCTGGATACGGCGTGTTGCTGTATCCGCTGTACTCGTTATCGAGATCAAAACGGGCGTCGGCGCCGCTGGCTGTTTTTAAGGGCTCGAATAAGAATTTATTGCCCGTGGCGTCGGTGATGGTTTGGGCGTCGGCAAAGCCCGGATCGGTACTGCGATAAATCACATAACCTTCAAAATCGTTTTCTTTGGATACGGGATCGAAGGAGTGTTCCGCAATGTCGTCCCAATACAGCGTTACTTTTTGATCGCCCGGAACGGCCGTCATATTCGGTTTGCGCGGCGGTTTTGAAAACTGATAGCCAATGTTGTAAATTTCCTGAACCGTTTTTGCATTGCGTTCCAGATCCCGGCGATCCTCGCCCAAAACCAATGCAATCGAAAAGCGCTTGATGGCTTCGCTGATCTGAGTTTCCGTTACGTTATGGATCGATCGCAGGGTAAATCTACCGGAACCATAGAGGAATACATTATCGCCCTGTTTTTCTTCCGATACGAATTGACCGGGTTGGATGTACTCGCTCCACATTTTTTCATCATCACTGATGGCGATGCCCGTAAAACTGGGTTGCGCAAAACTGGTCAATCCGATCATGTCCGATTCGTCGATATCGGTGAATTCAAAATTGGGCTCGCCCGGTTTGGTAATATCGAACGGATCGCCCGCCGTGGGTTCGCCGTCGCCCTCGCCAAAGTCGCCGGTATTTGGCACGCCGTCGATGCCTACGTCGTCATTTTCCACATCCCAGTCGTTGTCGTCGTCGATGCCGTTGGTCCAACTCTCATCCACCATACCATCATTGTCATTATCTATGCCATCATTGGCCAATCCGGGGCTTTCGAGAAATTTATAACCCATATATCCCGGCTCTTTACCGGCAATGTCGCTTTCGCCGTCTTTGTCGAAGGTAAAGGTCATATCCAGTTGTTTATTGAAAAAAGCCCAGTCATCGGTATAATCGCCGCATCCGCCCACATGCGGATCGCCCCACATAGCGAAAATGACACGATTCAGATCAAAATGCCCTTTATTACGAATTTTATAGATCAAGAAGATGGCGTCTTCGGCTAACGGATTCGTCCACTGGTAAATGCGCGTTTCCACTTCGAGTCCCATACCCATTCGTGTAGTATCATCCGGGTAAGGGTAGTATTCGAACTCCATGTTTTCACGGTCGTCCATCACATAAAAAGCTTCTTTATCGGCGTTTGTTGCACCCTGACCCAGCGCGCCCGGCCATACATAATCGCGCAGATTTTCATTGTACCAATCCCTTGGCCAGCTGTCGGGCTTGCCGTCCTGATCGCGGTCTTTGTCGTCGCTGGTAGGGATGTGTTCCTGATCCAGGTCCATAAATTCATTTATGCCGTCATCGCTGCGAAATAGCGGCTGCCAGCCCCAACGCCTCGAACCGTCGGGCGAGTATTCGCCGCCCGTTAAAATACCGTCCGAGATGGCGTGCACAATCCAGACCGTGTCGCCGTCCGCAGTGGTTACGACGCGTCCCGCGTCGTCGCGTTTGGGCATTACGTCTTCATGGCTGCCCTTGGGCACCGGAATTTCCGCCGCCACAAAAGGACCGAATTCGTAACCGTAACCGAGACCTTCCCAAACAATATCCGTAATACAGTTGCCCGGTCTGGAAATGAGGCCGTAATTCCAAATCTCCGTTGTTATTTTATTGCCGTTCATGATGGCATTTTGCAATATTTTACCCTGGTTTGGTTTTGCCAGTTTATTATCCATCCATTGGTACCAGGCTTCAAATTGTTCTTGCGACCAATCTTTTTGCGGCCCTTGTCGAAACAACGAATCCTGTGCACTTTGCCCCAGGGCAAGCGCAAACATCAGGAGTATTAAGCCGATACTGTAAGACCATTTCTTAATCATAAATGCACTCCGTTTATCTCGTTTGCTCGCATTTGCTTTTATAATTCGACGCTGAATCCTATCCTTAATTCACGCGGCTCTGTGTAATATTGCGGTCGATTAATATATTCATCATACGTATGCACGCCCGGTTCGCCATAGTGCTTTTTAAAATCTTCGGTTTCATTGATATCGCGATAAAAATAGGTGTAGCCGGCGCGACCGGTATCATCGAATACATAGCGTTCGTTTTTATTATCAAATAAATTATATACCTTTACAAACATTTCAAGACGCACATTTGCGAGATGGAAGCTGTAAGAGGCTCGCAGGTCAACGGTTTTACGCGTCGGTTTGCGATCGGAGTTGGGCAGGGCGTCGTAGGTGGAATAGGGGATATCCGGAGTGTAGGGATAACCGCTGTTCAACATCCCGATCATACTAAGCGTAAGTGTTTTATAGGGCTGAACCGTTACCGATGCCGTCAACGAATGGGGTTGATCCCAGTCCAGCGGCAGAATGTTTTTGATGGTCACCTGATCCGACAGGGCATTGTAATAGAAAGCGCTTGCGCTGTTATCATTGCCTTCCGCCACCTGATAGGTATAATCAACCGAAGCGGCCACGGGGTCGCCTTTGGCCATACGCTTTGTAAACGAAACCGTGATGCCCTTTACATTGCCGTAATCCTGGTTACGGTAAACACTATAGCTGCGCCGATCCCCTTCCACGGAGCGGAATGTAATAAGCTGTTGTGCAAGCAAGTCACGGATATCTTTATAATATCCGGTAAGATTGAGCGCAAACCGATCACTGAGTTGTTGTTTGAGACCAACTTCATAAATAACCGTTTTTTGCGGACGCAGGTTGGCGTTGCCGAATGTAGGCGTACCCGAAGCCGGTAATTCGAACTCGGGATTAATGTACAACGAAGACATGCTCGGCATCTGATAGAAATGACCGTATGAAAAATGGATAATCCCTTTGGCGGTAATCGGAAACGAAACGCCCAACCTCGGCGACAACATGTGTTTGGGTGTAGCCATTTTTCTTTCACCGTCCGGTTGCAGCGGATCAACCGCGTACTCAAAATCGGAATAAAAATAATCATAACGCAGACCGGCATTCACGATCATATTAGGGTATTCGATTTTGTCCTGCAGATAGGCCGACGCCTGCCTCGGATAGGTTAAATATTCATCATGTGACGGCGAATCCAACCCAAGCACGGTGGGCTCATTGTAGCGAATACGGTCGTATTGAATGGTGAACGACTCGTTGTCCAGTTCATACATACGGGTTTCGATGCCGCCTTTTATAAGATGTCGATTCGTGAACTGACTGGTGATGTCAAATTTACCCAAATACGTTTTAGAATCGGAATACACATGCCCCATCTGTGTGCCGCCGAATGCAAAGGTTGGGCCGGGCGGCGCACCCTGAATTTTATTGGTGGGCGCATAGCGCGTATCGCCGGGATCTTCATAGACGTATTGCCGGTATTCTTTCATCTTATACGCCGCCTTAAACTCATAGAAGGTGCTTGGCGATAACGTATGTGTAAGTTGCATGGAATTATGCCAGCCCGTATCGTAGTAGTTATAGGTACCCTCCGGATTAAACTTATAGGCGTGCACATAATTTTTCCAGTACGAATCATTATAGATGGACTGAAAACGCAATTGCAGATTGTCTGTTAACCGAAAGCGCAATTTGCCCAGTAAGTTGATCGATTCGCTGGGATTCATCGGAACAATTTTATCGTCGCCGCCCAGTTCAATATACCATTCATCATACGTCTCGGTGATTGTCACGATTTCGCCAAAATCATCTTTGTATTCGATGGTTTTTGTTTTCAGATCAAAATTGGCCGAATCGTTCGGCATGTGTTCTCTTACGCCGTAAAGGTGTCCTTCGGATTTGGTATAACGTGTGGAAAAGAAAAAGGTATGTTTATTATCTCCCAAAAATTCAATGGGGCCCGAAATGGTGCCCTCCATATTGCGGTTGGCCATATAACTGATATCATCGATATTTAAAAATAAATCATCGTGTGAACTCACATAATCGCCGGAATAAAAGCTCAGGTAAGTTTTATAATCGCTGCTGCCGTCTTTGGTGGTTAAATTTACCACACCGCTCATCGCATTTCCGTACTCGGCATTAAACGCGCCGCTCACGACCGACATCTCCTGGATGGCGTTGTTGGCCACACGTACGCCAAGTCCGTTGGTGGAGTATGGATTGGCCACCGAAACGCCGTCCACCATATATGAAATTTCATTGGAACGTCCGCCGCGAATATGTAAGGCGCCGTCCGCCCCTCTTGTAACGCCGGCCTGTGTGATCATAATGTCTTCGAATCGTTCCACCGGCAGGGCTTCGATCTCTTCCGCCGATGTAACCACTTTCGAAGCCGTTAAATCTTTTTGGACCAGGGGACGATCCGCCACAACCGTAATTTCCTCTTCCAGCTCCAGCGCTTGTTCGCCGATCTTAAAATCCAGCGCCGTGGTTTGATCCGAGCGAACATTCACACTTTCGTAGCGCACGGTCTGATAACCCACCATCATACACTCCACTGTATAGGTTCCCGGCGGTACATTGATGATGAAGTATTCGCCGTTTAAATTGGTCGAAGCGCCCATCGAGGTATTTTTAATAATAATGTTTGCCCCGGGCAGAGGTTCTCCGGTTTGTTTATCTGTGACGGTTCCGGCTATTTTACCGGTATTGCCCGCCTGCAGTGAGGTAAGGAAAATCGCACTTGTCATTAATAATGCAACAAAACATTGGCGCATAAAATCCTCCAAATCTCCTTTAATCAGAGGTTAGTAAACTTCTTGAACAAATCGATTAAATTTGTTACATTCAAACTGAGCAAGGAAAATAAAAAAAAATTTCCCGGAATGCATATCAATTTTGTAAGATCGAAACCAGGCCATTTTGCTTATTTTTCCTCATACCTTGAAATCCCGACAAATATGTACTGCCAGGCGCAACCATCTGATTTTAATTTGATTAATTCTAACAGCTTATTTAACTTCGGGTTCCTTTTAATATCGCAACCAACCATAGGAGGTCTTTTATGACACGTTTTCTTACCTTACTATTTATGACCGTATTTGCGTTTACGTTGACGGCTATGGCCCAAAACAGCGAATACGTCAAACATTCCTTCGGTTACAATTACGACCAGACCGATTCGGTGGAAGTTGGTCTGCAAAGCATTCGCGGCGTCTATTATGACGACGACTTGCTCGGCGACGGCGTCGGCGCAGTTGTTGCAACCAATTATTTCGAGAATGGCGTAGTCCATGTATTTAAAGTGGCCGGCGACGATTCTCTTGAAATGGTCTGGCGCTCACCGATCAGCGAGCAGAGTGAAGGCGGCTCAACGCCGCGCTACCCGCTTTTCGGCGATTTAGACAATGACGGGCTCAAGGAAGTGATTTTTCAATTGGATTCCGTCGGCGTCCTTATTTATGAATGGGACGGCGTTGAAGGCAGCTATAATTTCGGAACCGAACCCTCTCAAATCATCGACGACGCCTGGCTGGCCGGTATTGACGGTTATCTCGAGTATATCGGTCTTGAAGACATCGATGGAGATGAGGTAAATGAAATATATTTTGCCTACAATGAGAGCGACTTCACGGAAGACGCCTATTACGTCTTGAGCGCCCAGGGCAACTGGTCCACCAACACGCCCGGTATTTCCGGTTTTAATGTGGAGTTCGAAGAATTTCGCGCTGCCCATGGCGTTGGCTATGGATGGGGCGGTAGTCCCTTTGGCATGTATGGCGCCCAGCTCGACGGCGAAGGCAACCGGGAGATTTTAATCCATAACTGGAACAACAAAAACGTTACGCCTTTACGGGTAACCGGACCCGATACTTACGAAATGGCCGATACCACCAACGATAAAGGCCATTACTTCCTTTCTGAATTTGATGACGTGGCCTTGATGGGCGCCATCTCTTATGACATCGACAGCGACGGTCGTGAAGAGGTTTATCTGCCTTCTTATTATTATGCGGACGCTTCCAGCGCAGGCGACGTCCATATGGTGCACTATGAAGAGGGCGACGATGTATCTGAAATCGATTCCACCAATTCCTTCTTACTGGATATGGAATCGGTTATACCTTCCACGGTTTTCGGTTACGGCTATGGCGATATCGATGTGGACGGCAATCCGAACCTGTACTTCAGCGGGGGCTACGGCTACAATGTAGTAACGGCAGAATTTCTGGGCGGCGATAAACTGGATCCGGCAAACTGGAATTTTGAAGTCATCTATGAAGGCGATGAGGAAACGCACCTCACTGAAAAGGCTTACTATGACTCCGCCGGTGTACAGGACACATCCTTTACCTATCTCCGCTGGCCGTTCGTATCCAAAATGTTCGCCAAAAATACCGACTTTGACGACGACGGTTACGAAGATATGATTTTACCGTATCAGACGGTTTATGATAGCATCGATGTTTACAATTACACTTGGCTGCGGGATACCAGCTATACCCGATACGACACCCTTTATGCCGGCACCGATTCGATGATGGTTGACACAGTGGATGTATACAATAGCATCTGGGATACGGTCGCTACAGCAGAGGTTAACCCCAAACGCTGGTCGCTGCGCGTGATCGAAGCCACCATGAGCACCGGAATCGAAGCCAAAGATGTAGCCGTTGTAACGCCTGAGGATTATAAATTAAAGCAAAATTATCCCAATCCGTTCAACCCGACCACGAATATCGAATTTTATCTGCCGGTTAAGAAGCAGATAAGTTTGACCATTTACAATACACTGGGTCAGAAGGTAAAAACGCTGCTGGATAATAAAGTTCTACAGCGCGGCAATCACGTAACGCAGTGGAACGGCACCAACGAAGCCGGCGCAAAAGTCGCTTCGGGTATGTACATCTACGAGTTGAAATACGGTAACTTTACCAAGCAGAAACGGATGATGCTGGTTAAGTAATCACTTGGGATATTCAGAAATAAAAAAAGGCGCTCAATATTTTGGGCGCCTTTTTTTTGTGCTATGATGCGAAGCCGTTTAAACGGCTCGGAATTATGGTCAAGTTTAATGACACCGGGCTTTTCCGAAGGAATCGCTTCGTGGAAGCCCGGTGTTAATTTTAAAAGCTATGGTAATAATCCGTTATAAATTATAATTCAGTCTTGCTCTCCGGATGCAATTGAAAAACGCTTCAAGCCATAAATATGCAAGGCCTTTAAGCTTGGGGTTGCATTTATTGAAAAGGATATTAAATGATTTACTAGATTGACTTTTCCAATGGTATCCAAAATCGCTTTTAGGCCCATTGATACCAATCCTGGCATCGGCTTTAGTTTGGACGAATCTGAATATATTAATGTGAACCATTTCGTTGAATTGGTTTCAGCCTTTTACACATACCCATCATAATCCCTTTAAAAAATAAAAAGCGATACACCTATGATGTGTACCGCTTTTAAACAATGCGAACCGGTTTGGATAGTCCGGTTTATTTAATCAAAATCATGCGTTTTTGCGCCACATGCTGTTCGGCTTTCAAGCGGTAAATATAGATACCCGACGCCAAATGACTGGCGTTAAAGCTGATCTTGTGGTAACCTTTCTTTTTATGTTCATCCACCAGCGTTGTTACCTTTTCGCCCAGCATATTAAATATTTCCAACGAGGTCCATGCATCCCGAGGCAAGGCAAATTCAATGGTCGTGGCAGGATTAAACGGATTGGGATAGTTCTGTTTCAATACGAAGGTTTCGGGAATCTTCTTATCGCCGTCCGTGATATGCACCGTTGGTTCGCCTTTTTTAACATAACGCAGGTTTTCAATAAAGATTTTACCAGACGTTGTTCCCAGGGAATCATGGGTGAGCTGAAAACTGTCAAATCGGTATTGTGGGCCGGTTAATTCCTCATTGGAGCTTATCCAGCTTCCAATGCTGTTAGGATCGCTCAAATCCCATTCGATTAGCTTCCATCCGCGCCAGTCGATTTCAACCCATTTGGAAACCTCGTGATCGGTCCAGCCCGAGCCGTCGTTTTCATCGATGCAAAAACGGAATTTGTTATGGCTTCCGTCGCCAAACACAAAAGCCTGCAGAACATAGGTTGTATCAAATTGATAATTATTGGACGTGGATGGCGGTAAATACTCACGAATCAAATAGCCGGGATTCAGGCTGTCATATTGCCATGTATATTTTAAATAAGCCGATTTTTTAACATCTTCCCGCGGTAAATAATAATTGGATGAGTATCCGAAGCGCGTCTCGGAAACCAAAATTCCAAATGTTGAGCCGCTGCCGTCCGGCTGCCACCACTCGCCGCTGCTATTAAAACGATCGATAATCCGGATATTGTCATAAACTTCGTTACGAGTGGTGAAGTTAATGGTTTGATTGGATGGAAAGGCATTACCGGCCGTATCGGTCACCGCATCAGAAATCAGGACGGTGTACTCTTCATTGGGCTTCAAATCCTGAATGGGTTGTAGCGATACCACGGAATGAAAATCTTCCACCCGATGAAGCAGCGAAACGGAAATTTTATTCGAACTCTGGTAAAGAGCGATATTTTGATCATTAACGGTGCTTTCATTCAATGGTTCGTTAAAGGTAATGCTGATCAAATCCTGAATATCAAACCAGGTGTTGTCGCCTTCAGGCGATGGGTATGTATGAGTAATTTGAGGGGGGACGTCATCACTGGCTTTTGTTTGGAAGGACAATACATAACTATCCCCTCCCACGTGATCGCCGTTGCCGTCCAGAGATTTTCCATTAATATCTTTGATCATGGGAGTGATGGTTAAATCAAATGCTGTATCCAATGGTAAATAATCCTCAAAGGAAAGTTGCAGGATTCGTCCCTGTTCTAACCACTCCCATTGGAGTTCACTCGCTGCGGGTTCCAATTCAAAGGCTTCCGAATACACACTTGAAGCATCGATGGTTTTTGAGAATGTAAGCACGATAGGCGCATCGATCGATATCACTTCGTCCTGTGCAGGCGTCGTTTCGACAATCTGAGGCGGAAAGGATGGAATCGAATCGCTCAACATGGCATTGGATATGCTGGATTCATTGCGAAAACGATTGCTTAGTGTGGCAAAATATCGATATTGCCCGTTATAATCCTGATTACCGGTAAATTGATCGGTAAAGGTAAATTGATCCTGCCCAAAACCAAGCGCGACAATCGTATCAGTTTGCGTCTCCAATTGATCGTTTTCGGAGCGATAGATGGTAAACCAATAAGCGTCTCCGGCAAGCACATTATCCGTTTCACTAAGCACCGAGTTTTCAGATACCTGAATCTGATAGGCGAGGGAGTCTAATTTTGTTAAATCGATTTGAGGCGCCTGAGGGGGATCATTCGCGATAAATTCTACGGCTCTAACTCTGGTCTTGCGTTCGAAGAAACGATTGGCCGCTTTTTCCCAATAATTATAATCTTTCCAGCGCTCGTAACTGAAGAATTGGAAGCCGTCATTCCATGATAATTGCCGGATCGATTTAACAATGCCCTCATGGTTGTTCCAAACGCCCGCATCCTGCAGAATATATGATCCCGGACCGGCGGTATATAATCTTCCCGCATTAATGCCCCTCTGAATATTGGGTTCCCAGTCCGATTCAATGGCGCTTTTCATTGCTGAGCCTGTCAACCAGTGGTAATGCATGGGCGTCAACTGATCGACATAACCTTCGTTGAACCACAGGGCCGCATCCTGAAAAACCACATGGTAACCGTTCCAGCCGGACCAATTGTATTTGCCTAGCGCGGCCGGCGAGAGGCGCACCCAGGGCTTCACTTTCTGGATGGAATCGTGCAGGGTGCGCACAAACTCCGTTACACTCCAACGCCGCCATTCATCCCAACTGCTAAAACCTTCCGGCACACCGCCGCCGTATGGATGCTCTACATCATAAATAAAGCGGCTGCCGCCCTGACCCGACTGTAGCTTCTGCAACTTTTGCTCCGGTATGCGGCCGTCCAAACGGCTGATTTGCTCCACCGTCGTTGGATTGGCGCTCATGTCGTCTTCGTCGTATTCGTTCCAGCGAACGTAATCCAGATGAAATCCGTCAATATCATAATTATGTACGATTTCCATGGCCACATCAACCGTGTATTCCCGAACCGCCTGTAAACCCGGACTCACACTGCGGTAATTCGTCATGTGATCACCGTCCCGGTCGGTGCATATCCATTCCGGATGTTCGGCAGCCGGCGTACCGGCAGAGGTGGATGAAGTCTGAAATACATTGAACCAGGCGTGCAGTTCGATGCCGCGTTTGTGGGCTTCCTGAACGGCGTAGGCCAACGGATCGTAACCCGGATCCGAATAGCCGGCGTAATAGCCCCATGGTTCATAGGAGGAATGGTAATAAGCAGTGCCGCTTTGCCGCGCCTGCCAGAGTACGGCGTTCATGTTGGCTTTTTTTACATTGTCCAATATCTGGCGCACGCGTGCTTTATTTCCTTCCGCCGAATCATAGCGGTTGATGTGCTCCCAGGTGATCACCCAGACGGCACGAAATTCTTCATTCGGCGATGCTTTACATATATTTGAAGTAAGCAAAATTAAGACGATACTGGTTAATACGTTCTTCATACCTTTCCACACCTATCTATTATTTTATGATCATCGAATCATTACAAATTTTTTAACTTTACTGTCGCCTTTTTTATAAAGTAATTTTCCGGTAAAAGGATCGTGATAATCCTGCGTTACTTCAAAATGGGCTATATAAACCCCGCTGACAATGACCTGCCGGGATGAAGTCATTGAATTCCAGGCCTCATCCCCGCTGCCGTCATCGTGATTTATGGTTTGAATCAAATCCCCGCGCTCCGTATAAATCCGGATGGTACAAAACGCAGGAATATTTAAAAACGTAATTTTGTCCGGCTCACCCGGATAATTGAGATTCCGGGCTTTTATATTATAGGGATTGGGCACAATTCTAATTTCGTCCAGGCTTTTACCCGCTTTTCTTCGCAGGAAGGCCGGCTCATTTGTTTGGGTATAGAAACGTCCGCTTTCCAATTGCCCCGTTGGATTTGCAATGCCTTCCGTGTTTTGGCTGCCGTCGCTAAACGCGACCAGATAATAGTAGTACGAGAACCCGCGTACAGGAGATTTGTCATCATAGGCGTTCACGATTTCGGGATTATCCGTGTCCTCACCGCATTCGAAAATCATTTCGTAAGTCGTATCGGGTTTTCCAACTGCCCTGTAAACGCGATAGCCGCCAAAATTATCGTCATCTTCGGACGGACTCGGCTGCCATGTGAGATTGATACGGTCGCCGCCTGAATTGACTTCGAATACGGTCGGCGGCTGCGGCGCCTGCGGGATCATAAAATCCATATCAAAGTTTCGTTTCGCCCTACTGAATGTCAACATGATCGAATCCTTACCGGTATAGACCCAGGCATTTTTGAATTCATCTTTATTGGAGGTTTCGGATCCGTCGGGTAAGATAAAGGGGCCGTCGTCATTGGCATTATCGTAAGCTTGTTTCCAGCGGCGTCCAATCGTTTCGCACATGGTTCGGCTTAAGCCGTTAACCCCTTCGGCCTCCCAAATAACAATACTGTCCTGATAGGGGATATCAAATGGTCCGTAAGAGATCCAAATATTCGTTCCGCCTCCGTCGTTATGCACCGTCCAAGGATCCACACGATCGGTGATGGAGCTGAGATGGGCTTCATCAAAGCGATTTGTACCGCCAAGCCCTTTATACGGATTGCCGCTGAGCATTTCATATAGTTCGATCATCGGCTTGTCCAATACCATGTCTCCCAAACCGGGATAGGTATCGCCGGCATGCCAGCCCAGTACGGCCGGTTGTTGCGGATCATCGTCGCGATCTTCCGTACTTTTATCCACATGCAATACCACCGTACCCGCATGCTGCGGCGCTGTCAACCGGCCGCTGCCCTGCATATCGGGGCCGCCGATATTATCGAAACTATTGGTCTCCGATTGACCGGCCCAGGCAAAACCGCAGCGCAACCAATCCAGATTTTCAATTGGCGTCGATTCCGTAATCGTCTCTCCGGCATGCTGGTCATACGTTTCACCACGACGGGTTACCCAGGTATGTTTTCCCCAGGACTGACCGTCGCCGATTTTAAACGCGCCTTCGCGACAAACGCTATAACGGGTTCCCCAGCTCACATAAACGCCATTAAGATCGGCGCTAAGTTCAGGTTCGGCATCATAATCCACATTACCGGTATTAATAAAAGTAAATTTTTTAATAAAGTAATCGCTATGGTATTGCTGGCTGAATGCATAAATCTGCCGCTTCATGGTTAAGCCCATACTGGTATTAACCACATTCGTAACAATCCGGTCGGGAATCTGAGCGGGATTAATTTCATCCACATCGCGCCGATAGGGGGCGGTAATATTGGTTCCATCCACAATGACTGTCGGAGCTTCAAATTTGGCGGATTGTTTTAATTCGACCGGGTATAAAGACTCATCAACGTATCCGGATGCAAAATACACTCCGTATTTTTCCCACTGTCGTCCGTCGGCATCGGTGAAATCCTTACTTGCAATCCATGACCGCTTAATGACCGCATTATCCTGGAATTGGTAACTTGCAGGCCAAATTAATCCGGCGTAATAAGCATTTTGGCCTCCCGTCCATCCGCGCTCCGAACCATAGGCGGTAAAATGATTTTGCAAATACCCAATTCGAATGTGTCGAACCGCCGTACCTTGCACCTGCCCGAAGACAATATTGTGTATGAGTAAAATCAATATCAACAAAGCGGGCAATTTTTTAATCCACCGATATTTTTTTATTTCTCGCTTCATTGTGAATCCTTTTTGAAATAGGCTTAAAAATTAATCTGGATACCAAACGTAAAATCACGGGGGTTCAAAAACGTTAAGGATTTAATATTTGGCATATCAATATAAGATTTGTTCTCTTTGCGTTTATCGTTTCTTGCTTTGATGTCCGGATCGTTATCGGGATTCGGCTCAAGGGGATCATAGTCGACGCCCGGCGGACGGTAATCGCCAATGCGATCGTCGCCTTTTTGTACGCCTTTTTCCCATGAAAAATTAAGCGACTCCATGTATGCCTGCCAATCGTAATTATCCGAGAAACCGGCCATACTCATATATTTGTGATTGAACACATTGGATATATCGAGATAAAACCGGACGTTGGCCAGACCGGTGTTTACGACTTTAGAAAGGCGCAAATCCACATTGTGCCAGTCTTTCCACTGCGTATTATCAGAAACGCCCGGAATTTGATTTGGATTGTATGTGTAATACCTTCCGGCTCTCCAGTTTGCCAGAATATTCAACCGCCAGGCGCCAAAAAGGTAGAGATCGTTCCATGAGGGTCCGAATTCATCTGGCGTATGAAAACTCACATTGGCGCGGGCATACGGCTGCGGATGCGGTTTCGATTGGTAGGGATTTAATCGCAGATATTCTCTCTGGCGATTGGGGTCTTCATGATACTCCCGTAAACCAAAGTAACCTGACGTTTGAACATCATATGTGTAATTAATAAACCCCGTAACCCACTGTCCTGTCCGCTTATTAATTGTAATCTCCAGACCGCGGATATCTTCATAATTATTATTGGCCGCCTGGTAATAACTCACATCGCCCAGGCCATTGTATAATATCCATCCCGTTTGGTTTGATATGTCTTTGTAATAACCCGCAATCTTGAAGAGAAACATATCCAGTACGTTTTGCTCAAAACCCAGTTCATAGGCAACGGTTTTTTCAGGCTCTAAACTTGGATCACCCATATACGTTACCTGACCGTTCGATTCACGTTGTATACGGAACCGATATGAAGAAAAGGGTTCGGACCGGAAATGCCCGTAATTAAAATAGAGTTTGGAATCCTCCCCAACGGGATGTGAAATGCCCAATCGCGGACTTAATGTAAAGTAGCTTTGCGCCTCTTTGGAGTTCGCTTCTTCTTCCAAATCGTCGCCGTAGCCGGCTCCGTAAAGCTGATCGAACGGACCGAGTTGATATTTTTCGGTATTGGCGTCTGAATAATCGGCCCTTAATCCCACATTTGCGATAAATCCTTCAAACTCCATTTTATCCTGTGCATAAATGCTAAAACGATAGGGGTGCACCTCGTAGATCATACTACGGGTCCAGGTGCTCATAGATGGATTGAAAGTCGAAGAATTGATATTGTAATTATTAAGGACAAATTCGACGCCGGTTTTAATCTGGTTATTCGAATTTATCTGGCTCGAAAGATCAATGCTTGCGGTATAGGTTGCATTTCTGCTGTCATCCCTTCCCAGATTCATCCAGCCGCCAAGGTGGATGCCTGCAGGACCGGTCTCTCCGTATCCCCAATAACCATAAGGCGCCTCATCCACAAAATAACCGGGAACGACCTCATAACGATCGGTTGTATCCCGGAGAGACGTTTGGAAGGTATTATATTTGGATTTTTTGTACTGTAATTTGATTTCGTAAAGGGTCTTCGAGGATATCGTATGGGTTAATTTCAGATCGTAAATATTACGATAGATGGAAGTGGGACTGAAATAACCGGGCATATAGGGGATGCTCATACCGGTATTGGAGCTATTCGTTAAGTCGGCCACTTCCTCTGTGCCCCTCAAAACACGACCTGTCGGCGTTGTTGTCCAATTATAAGGCGATACGGAGGCAACTTCGCCGTACAAACCGCTGAATATCAATTTTATGGATGATGTCACATTGGAAGTCAATTTTAGTTGCGTATGATTCTCGCTATAGCTATCCCTCGAAAGGGGAAAAATAAACATATCCCTTTCATTAAAATGTGAAAGGTAAAATCTCAAATTTCCGAAATCTTTACTAATGAAGGGTACAGGTCCCCCTAACCCCGCATCCATTATATAATCGGATTTTTTTATGTCCCCCTGTCTTCGTTTGTACCATTGATAAATGCGTTTGGCGGCTTCCGGCGTTAAATCATTGTCGGGATTTTCATCTTTCATGGTCGCTTCGGAAACGGCCACCCAACCCTCGAAGAAGGGATACTGACGTTGGGTGTATTCATCCCAATTTCCATTATTGGTGCCGGTCCACATCACTTCGGGATCGAAATAGGGTCGATTAAAATAAGAATAGGGATCATATATGGATTTGCCGAAATGTTTCTTTGCCGGGGGGCTAAACCGATATGTTATGGTTCCGCTGTAGCGTTGTTTACTACCCTCTTTGGTTACCACATTAACAATACCGGAACGGGCCTGCCCGTATTCGGCGTTAAATCCGCCTGTTTGTACCTGGATTTCTTCCACTGAACTCAGGCTAACAGCTGTATAAGGATAATTATCGCGTTCATCGTTATGAGAAAGTCCGTCAATCATAAAAACGGTTTGATAGGCCTCGCTTCCGCGTACAACGATACCACGGGTACCTTCTTCGATGCCCGCCTGAAGCGTAAGCGCTTCGTCCACCGTCTGGATTGGCATACTCTCTATGGTTTCGGCTTCAATGTTTAACTGACTATTGGAAATGTCCTTTACGACAACGGGACGTTCGGCTTCCACAACCACCGTTTCGGTCGTCAATATGTCCGGTTTTAACTGAACATTTATAGTCGTGGTTAAGTCAATTTGTACCTTGACATTTCGTACTTTATAGTCAGCATATCCTATATAAGAAAAGCTTAATGTGTACGTATCGGGAGGGACATTGAGAATGACATAGTAGCCATCCAAATCGGTTGCGGCGCCCATTGTTGTTCCCTCGATCGAAACGTTCACGCCGGGTAGCGGTTCGCCGGTTTCGGCGTCTTTCACGATGCCCGCAATTTTACCGGAAGTACCCGGCCAGACAATTGACGCTATACACAGCGTTATCAAAACGGCACGTACGAATTGATACATTTCTCTTACTCCAGTAATTGACGTACCTTATACCTATAATATTTATAAAATAACCTATGAACTTATGAAAAACACAGCTTGCAAACAGTACATTCATGTGAAAATTCGAGCAATTTAGATGAAAAAAAGCCGGCACACTGATATGCCGGCTCTTTCCGTTTTGCTATTCGCTTATTTAACCAGAATCATGCGTTTGGACAACGTTTGTCCTTCAATATTGAGACGATAGTAATAGACGCCGGAGGCTAAATTGGAAGCGTCGTAGGTATATTCGTGATTGCCCGCACCCATTTCTTCATTTATCAGCGTCGTAACTTCGCGGCCGTTAACGTCGAATACTTTCAGCTCGACATTAGCCCGTTTGTACAATTCAAACGGAATCGTCGTTACAGGGTTAAACGGATTGGGATAATTCTGCTTCAGCTGAAAGGTTTTTGCAATAATCTCTCCGTCTTGCTCGATATGATCCGGAGATTTTGTCCAGACGCTTACGATGTTGTAATCGAAGTCGCCCAGGTACATGGTTTTGCCATCATTGCTCCAGTCAGCTCCACGGGGGCTGTATACACCGCCGGCAGCGGGATCGCCCAACGGGACACCGACGCTGTCGACGCGTTCTTTTGTTTCAACATCATAGGAATACCACATGGCGCCTTTCGGACCTGACCAATCGGGACGCAGGTTACCGGCCCACAACATACCATCAGGGCCCCAGTCCAGACAGCTCGACCACAGTTTTACATCGGTGTAAGTGGAATCTTCTTCTTCCACATAAACCTGATCCCAGTTACCAAACGTATCTACTGCAGTAAATTTAACAACACCGGGGATGTCGCTGTGCAGATGTTCAATACCAAAGCCATTCCAGGTCGAACCGACAAAAAGGTCTTTACCGTCGGGTGTAACCGCCATGGTTCTGGTGATGTGTCCGAGTGTATCAATCGCATTACCGACCAGTTCAAAATCATCATTTAAAATATAAATCGGTCTCGAACCGCTCAGAACATAACCCACATAAATATTACCGTTTTCATCCTGAACCGCTTCGGTCATTGAAGACATATCTTCAGGCGTAAAACGATTGAGGGCTTTACCATTGGTGTAGTCGATGCGATAAACGGTTGACCATGATGTGTAGAGAATATTACCGTCCTTGTCGACACTGATGCCCTTGCCGCTTCCGTTATGCGGGCTCAGAGCATGTAGCGTATCCAATGTTCCATCCGGGAATTCCAGTACGCGGATGGGCGAAAAGGAAACATGATTGCCATCGGGGTCCAATACATGAATGGGACGGTAATAGATTGTATCATTTTCCGTAATCACAGAGTCCTTTGCCAGATCGCCGTGCGGCGCAATCCAAATATTACCATCCGGAGCAACCGCCACTCCATGAATACCTGTACTATTACTCTGTGGCTGCTCATAATCGATTAAGATCTTTTCAAATTGCCAGGTGTCGCTGGCCATTGAAAATCCCGCAAAGATTAAGAGAAAGGGGATCAAGATCAAAGTAAACTTCTTCATAATACTTCTCCTCCTAAATAAATTGAATGATTAACAAAATACAAGTCTTTACTTCCGTCTTTTCCGTCATCACCTCCTTCTTTCTTTTTTACTTGTTACTTGTTCATCTCGTTATTGTCTGGCAAAATAAGGAGCGCCTTCTTTACGCATGTTTATTTTTAAAATGCGCTTTTTGCCGTCTTCAGCTCCTCGTCTTGTCACATATAAATAACTATCATTAGCCCAGCATAGACTGTAAGAATCCGGCTCTAAAACACCTTCATAAAGCGGAGCGTCGTTCCCATCGGCGTCAATCGCTATAATACCCTGCGGCGCATTGGTTCCAATATACATGGTGCCGTCTGCAGCAAATTCGATGTCCATAATTTGATACTGCGGATATTTTGCTGCCCAGTCAAAGACCAATTCTTTTTCACCCAGGTCGCCGTCTGCGTTTAGAATTTGATTACGCCAAACGCCTTCCTGAACTTTGTTAAGATTGGTCCCTCTGTATTTTCCGGCCACATAAATGTAGCCATTGAACACACGCACAGCCCTAATGGAGACGGTATCATATTCGGCAACCGTTTGCGATGTGCCATCATCAATGTTGACATTATAAATAGCGCTGCCGCTCCCTCCGCAATAGAGGTTTAAATTGGAATCGAAATCCAGATCAAACACGCCTCCCGGTACCTGAATAAATAATTGATCATTGCCTCCGCCAGACGGTATACTGAAGATATACTGAAGCAAGTTGACCAAATACAGCTCACCGTCGGGACCGATATGCATCTGCGAGGCTTTATCAAACGAACTTTTTCCGTAATCCTGTCTTTCCCCTTCGGGCGTTACCTTTACCACTTTTTTCTTTTTCCCTTCTTTATCCTGCTGTAAAGATACATATAAGTTTGATTCGCTGTCCATTGCAAGACCGAAAGGATCATCATTGTCCGAAAAATCCGAAAATTCAACAACGGCGGATGTCAATGTAAATGGGAACCATTCTGCAAAATCAATGGCTCCGTCCACACTCACCTGAATCCGCAAAGAATCGCCGGTTACCTTCGGGGCCTGAACGACAAGTTCCGTAGTCGAGGCCGAGATAATCTTGGCTGAGGTGCCGTCAAAATAAACATGATTGCGCTCTATATCCGATGAAAAATTGTTGCCGATCAGAGTAATTTCATCGATCCCTGCGAAGACATCCTCGGTTGGCGTAACTTCATTGATCACCGGGTCCGGCTTTGCTTCCGTTTCAGGCGGCCACAAACTATCGGGGTATTCATTTTCACATGCGACAAAGATCCCCAATAGAAAAATAAACAGCATAAAGGCTTTTAAATATGTTTGCATGAATTGATTCTCCTTCTCTATGCGATACATAATTTACATCTTTTAATAACTAAGATGTAATGAAAACCGATGAATATCATTGAATACGCCAAACGGCATGTAAGAATAATCAAAATGGGCGCCCAGTGTTTTAAAGCCAAGGCCAACACTGTAATCATATTCATCCTGGTTGGTTACATATCCGAAACGCACCGCTACTTGTTCCAATACGTGGTATTCCGCTCCAACATTGATATATTCGGGATAAGAACGCGGGTGCACGGCGTCAAAGACGAGCAACAACGATTGCTCTCTCAAATTGGTTAAAAAATAATCGAATGCATTCGCAGACAAACCGATTTTGAATGTTAAGGGCAACTGAAAACCTTCTTCCTCAAATTTAATTTCTTCCGAGAAGTTACGTACGGACATGCCGAATCGTAAACTCCTGAAACCGGTATGATAAATGGTTCCGAAATCAAATGCAAAGGCATCGGCAACATTACGTTGCGTAATACCATTGGGCAAGGCGCTTCTACCCAGATATTGCGATACGAACTTTACCTGACCGCCAATAACAAATTTATCCGTTAATGACCGCCCGTATGCTAATCCGATCGCAATGGCGCTTGGCGAAAAAGTACCTGTTTCGATATAGCCCGGCGTGTTCTCCCAGACCATCGTCCCCTCGATATCGCCGTAATCAATACTCTGGACGCTTAGCCCAATTACACCGTACTGACCGTTCATTAAACTGTAGGCGGCGCTTACCGACATATGTTTGATACCCGCCATCCAGCTAAAATAATTTGCGGTTATATCGAGCGTAGAATTGAGACGTGAGATGCCCGCCGGATTATAAAACAGGGCATTCGACATACCTTCCATTGTTGTGAAGGCGCCTCCCATCGCCGTTGCACGTGCATCCTGCCCGACGCTTAAAAATTGGAAACCGGTCTGAGCTAACTTTTTTTGCGCATGCCCTGAAACCGCAAAAATAAGAATGAGCAGAATGACAGCACTTTTGTATAATTTCATGATAGTTCCCTCCGTACTCCTAAATATTGCATGAAATGGACGCTCTAAAATTAACTATTTGGTAATAACGCCATTTTAAAAACAGCGGACGCGGTTTGGTCATTCTTTCTTATTTGCAGCAGAACGCGATCGCTTTGTATGGAAAACGCTTGTCTTACCTTTATCCGCGGAACCATTTGATTATCTTTTTCGACCATGCAACCGGAAACGGTTTCGAGAGGCATAACCGTATCGGTAGCATTTAGAACAGTGCCATTGCTATCAAAGATCGTTATGTCAACAACTTCATCAGAGAAAATGACAAAGCGATTGAAATCCGTCATTATCGCAGCATAACTTGTATCGATCGTGTTATCCGTAATGACCAGATAATCATGCTGTTCATTAACCTCCACGGTCATTTGATCCTGTTGCAACGAATCCAAAAAGGCCGATGCAATGGTACTTACAGTCGCATTCGTCCAGGTGGTATCATACTGCGTTATGCCTGCCGTGGAGAGGGTATCATTAAGGCTGTCGGCAAGAAGTGTACACGCTTTCATGTCCGGATTCTCAATGTCGTATTCTTTTGACGTATACTGCTCACATGCATTGAACAGCATAAACGGTATGACCAGGAGAAAGCCAACAAATTTGATGGAATGATGCATTTTCATTTGGGGGAAACTCCTACTTTATTTAATCGTTTTATCACTTATCATCGGACGATCACAAATTTCTTGGTTATGGAATCGCCTTTTTTAAAAATGATGTCACCCGTCTCGGCATCGGTATGATCGCGCGTTACCTCGATGTAGGCTATATAAACGCCGCTGACAACCACCTGCCTGGATGAGGTCACCGAATTCCAGGCTTCGTCGCCGCTACCATCATCATGATTCATTGTTTTAATCAAATCGCCGCGTTCGGTATAGATTTTAATTTCACAAAATGGCGGCAGATTAACAAAAAGGAGACGATCTTTGCCGCTTTCGCCGAACTGAAGTGACTGGGCTTTTATATTATAGGGGTTGGGCACGATACGTATATTGTCCAAACGTTCTCCGGGCGGGCGTCTTAGAAATGCCGGTTCGTTGGTCATCGTGTAAAATTTACCGCTCTCTAACGTTCCGTCGGGAGAACTGCCGTCATCAAACGCGGTTACGTAATAATAAAAATCGAAACCTCGACGCGCCGTGCGGTCGCTGAATTCATTTACGATTTGCGGATGGTCGGTGCCCGGACCGCACTCAAAAATCATTTCATATAGCGTATCCGGACGCTGGATCGCCCGATAAACCCGATAGCCTTGAAATTCATTACCATAATTCGGATCAACCCAGGATTCAGCATTACTGGCCCATCGTAATATAATACGGTCTCCGCCCGAGTTTACCGTGAACTGTTCAGGCGGGGGAGGTGCTTGCGGTATTTGCAAATCATTTTCAAAATTGATTTGGGCATACTCAAAGGTTTTGATCAGAGAATCATAGCCCGTATATACCCAGGCGTTCTTGTATTCGTTGCGATCGTTGGTTGTGCCCCCTTCCGGCGGCGGCAAATTGAAGGGCGATTGATTTTCGAACCATTCTTCACCAATTGTATAGCAGGAGTCGCGCGCCAGGCCGGAGACGCCCTCGGCCATTACGATTCGGATACTGTCGCCGGGATCCAGCGTGTATGGCCCGAAACCATGCGCCTGAGAATAACCGCCAGGCGTACCACCGTATAAATCAGCCGAGCCGTCGCCCACCCTTTCCGCGTGGGACAATTCAGGCCTACCGGCCGTCATTACTTCCTGATACTCCGTAGCCATGGCCGGTGCGTTATACTGGTCGTTATTATAGGTCCAGGGATCGTCAGAACCAACTTCCTTTGTTGTGGAAGGTTGGGCGGGATCATCGCTTTTATCGCTGGTTGATTTGTCGGCATGTAAGGTTAAAACACCCAAATGCTGAACGGCGCCAAGGCGTCCATTTCCGAGATAATTAGGAGCTCCAACATTGTCGCCCGGACCATCCCATTTGGAATGTTTACCATGCCACGAGATAAGAGCGCGAAATGGTTCACCGGTTTCCGGGTGCCGGTAGATGACATCATTCATCGTATTATGCCCCCAGGATGTGGATTGAGGCAGCCAATAATAGCCATAGGGACCGCCTTCTCTTGAAGGTGCGTACCGGTACTGGTAATGCACGATCAGATCTTTAAGCGTCTGTTCGTAAACATCGCCGTTTAAATTGATGATGCCTGTGTTTTTGAATACATAATCATAAATAAAGTAATTATCATGATTCTGATTCGTAAAGGCATAAATCGTGCGCTTCATCGTCAAACCCAGCGAGGTGTGCACGACGTTCTCCAGCACGCGATCGGCTATAAGCGTTTCATCCACCTCATCCACTACTTCCATGAAATCCAGTTGGGACGCCGGAATATCATCGACCAAAACCCTCGGATGATCGAAACGGCCTTTCAGTTTAAATTGTTCAGTCATAAACTCGTTCTGCTCATCAAGGACCCGCGGACCAACATGAACCACTTTGTAATTATAAACCTGTCCGGCGACAGGGTCATCGAAATCTTTACAGCCGATCCAAAGCGCTTTTGCCGCTTTAGAATCCTGGTAACGAAACTGGGCGGGCCACCTTAATCCATCCTGTTGATCATCGACCTGGTAGGTTCGACCGACTTCAATTTCGCAGCCGGCGCTGTGGAACCAATCGTGTAAAGTACCCACTGCCATCCACTGCGTTTCGCCGGCAAACATATACGCTGGCAGAAAAAGTAATAGGATCAGCATTAAAGCGGCGTTAATGCTGTTCTTCATTGTTTTTTTAACATTTCTCATCATGAACCCTTATGATTAAGTGTCTGTCCTTTACTCCCATTCTCTTTAAAAATGATAGGTTAGTGTAAGGCCAAAAAATGCGTTTCTCGGATTTAAGAAGGTAAAATAGGTTTGGTTCGGCATGTCGATATAAGCTTTGTTTTCATTGATTTCATCAATCCTGCTCTGGCTTACTTCCGCCCAATTACCTTCCTTATATTCCATAAACCGTTTCGTACTGGCATCGTAATAGATCGCCCTGGAATTCGGATTATTTACTCTATTAATGTTGGAAACCCATTCCATGGGTTGGTATTCAACGCCGTGTTTACGATAATCTCCGGGCTGGTCATCGCCCGGGATATTGCCGTAACCCAACTCATCCGTTATTTCTGAGGGGAGGTGCAGGCTTTTCATATAAAATTCATAATCAAAGTTATCATAGAATGAAACGCCTGAAAAATGTTTAAAATTGAAAACATTATTAATGTCGGCAAAAAACTTAAGATCAAAATTACTAAAGGGGAATGTTTTGGTAATTCTTAAATCCACATTGTAATAATCATTCCACTGTACATTGTACTGAATGCCTTTTACATTATTGGGATTCCATGTAAACCAATTTCCCGCCGTCCAATTTGAAATAAAGTTGAAGTGCCAGTTTGATAGAGGACGTTGCTCGCCATATTTCGGTCCAAATTTCTGAGGGGTATGCAAATCGATATAGGATTTCATGCGCGGTTGCGGTCTCGGTTTAAACTGCTCGGGATTTTGACGTTCAAATTGTCTTTGTTCCGCCGGATTTTCGTACACCCGGGCAGTGCCGAAATGCCCGGCCGTTCCAACGCGGTATTCATAGTTTACATTACCGGTTATCCAGTCGCCAAATCGCTTGGTTAAATCGACTTCAAAGCCCCGGATGTCTTCGTAACTCTGATTGGTAAGTTTACTGTAATTAACTTTACCGTCGAAGCTAATATAGCGCACCCAATACTCCTGGTCCTTAATATCTTTATAATAGGCGGCCAATCGTAATAAATATTGATCGAACAGGGCGTGATCGTAGCCTAATTCATAGGAGACCGTTTTGGCGAGCGGTATTGTGGGATTACCAATGAAATCCAACTTATCACGAATATCCCTTTGCACCCGGTAAAAGCGTTCGGAGGTGGGCATTTGCCGGTAGTGCCCGTAATTAAAAAACAACTTTGAATTTTCCGTTATCGGATGCGAAATCGCCAACCTCGGACTGAACGTAAGCCTTGATTCGGCTTCTTCTGTTTTAAATTCTTCTTCTTCTTCGGGACTGTAACTATCCGAGAAAAATTCGCGATTAAACGGATTAACGTCAAACCACTTACCATTGGAATTAAAATAATCCGCAATGATACCTAAATTGGCAATAAAGCCCTCGTATTCAATTTTGTCCTGTAGATAAACGGATGCACGAAAGGGATTTTGGTCAATGGAGGTCCAGGTATTGCCTTCCGGTAAAAAGTAGTTGACCATGCCAAAACCCATATCGTATTGTTCATAGGTAAACTCGAGACCGGTTTTTATCTGATGATGGCGATTGATCTGACTGGTAAAATCAAATTCGGCAATAATATTGGAGATGGTACTGCTGTCGCGCCCGACGCTCACAGCACCGCCCATACCCAATCGACCTTCAACTGAAAATACCGCCTCGCGCTCGAAGCCAAACGGCGCTTCATTTACATAGTAATCATCAAAAATTTCATACTTTTTGGTTGTATCCCGCACGCTGCCCGGACCGGTAAAATAATTACGGCCGATTTTAATTAATCGCGCCTCCCAAAACGTATTGGGACCGATGACATTGGTCAGTTTAGCAGATAGTGTGTGCGAATACCGTTTTGCCTGTGAAAAATAAGTATTGGTATAAATACGCCACGGGGCTGTAAAGCCCACACGTTCCACGGCATTGGCAACGCCCCAGGCGCTTGAGAACATGCCTGTACCTCCTGAGCGTGAACTTGCCGTTCCCTTTGTTTCATTATATAATCCAAACAAGGAAAGTTTCATTGTTTCTGTCAAATCCGAAGTTAAACGCAGCATATAACTTTCTGTGGATAAAGCATCGGTAGCTAATTCGAAAAGATACATATTGCGTTCTCTTTTATAGGAGGCGTAAAAGCGTAGATTGCCCAAATCTTTGCTGATAAAAGGCACAGGGCCGCCGAAACCACCGTCTATATTATAATCGCTTTTCTTAATATCGCCCTGTTTTCTATGTTGCCAGAGGAATAACCGGCGTGCGGCTTCCGGTGTGAGATCATTATTCGGATCGTCATCATTCAGGGTACGCTCTGATACGGTATGCCAACCATCAAAGTCGGGATATTGGCGGCGGGTATACTCATCCCAGGCGCCGCTTTTTGTACCGGTCCACATAACGTCGGGATCCAGATAAGGGCGCATCCAGAAGGAATTGCGATCATAAGGCGAAATACCAAAGTGCTTTGGCTGTGCTGGTTTAGCCTTAACGGTAAGGACACCGGAGTACTGATCGGACTCGCCCTCTTTCGAAACAACATTTACCACACCGGAGCGCACATTATTAAACTCCGCGCCAAAACCACCGGCCTGAACCGAAATTTCTTCCAATGCACTCAATGGCACTTCCGTAATTGGCTCGTTGTTTCGGGTATCGCGCAGACTGATACCATCAATGACAAATAAAGCCTCATTCGATTCGCTACCGCGAATACCCAGGCCCGACGTAACGCCGGCCTGTAATCCTACAACTTCTTCAACGGTCGTAACCGGTAAAGCCTGAATTTCTCTTGAAGAGATATTCTTCTGACTTGCCGCCACATCTTTTTGAATTACAGGTTTTTCCGCCACAACAACAACCTCTTCGGTTGTCATGACCTCCGGTCTCATCTTAATATTGACTTCGGTCGTTAAATCCGACTGCACAATCACTTCTTTTACAACATGATCGGCATACCCGACAAATGTTGCTTTGAGGGTATAAGTGCCGGGATTCACATTGATAATATAATAATAACCATCGACATCGGATGCGGCTCCTCGCGTGGTACCTTCGAGAAAAACATTGACGCCGGGCAAGGGCTCTCCTGTTTTAGCATCCGTAACACGGCCCGAAATTTTACCTGTGGTCCCTGCGAATAAATAGGCGACAGTTAATAGAGAAAATAAAAGGAGGGAGACAAATTTTAGACGTGCCATTACGACCTACCTCATTAAAAGTAAAACATAAGGTCAGTTAGTCCAGTTTGTTAACAAACTCATAATGAAAATTTCATGAATAAATAATACTCAAATTCTTAGGCATAATCAATAAAAATTTCTCGGACTCAGAGTAGGATGATTAAAATTAAAGGGCTGTTATTCTATTTAAGAATATTCGATTTACCTTTATTGCATAGAGCTGTTTATAAAGACGTTCCTCATTTCAATTTTGATGTTTTCCAAACAACATAATTTTTCAATTGTTTGCTAACTCTATACCCGCCCGAACCGCTAACGTTAATTTTGTATAATTATATCTCTGCTTACCGGGTTAATCGAAGCGGTTATCGGAATTCCACTCATTCTCTATAAATCATATCATTTTACATTAAATGACACCGTCACAGCTAATTTTTATTTTTGAGCATTTAATCATTTATTTCATTATGATCATTTTCTTATGGGCCACGTAGTCCTTAATCCTCATCCTGTAGACGTACACACCGGATGCATAGTTTGAAGCGTCGAACGATACCGAATATAAACCCGGCTGTTTGCGCGCATCGATCAGAGTGGAGACCTTTTCGCCTAATACGTTATATACCTCTAAGCGCACATGGCCTGCCCTTTTTATAGCATATCGGATGGTCGTTTTCGGGTTAAACGGATTGGGATAGTTCTGCCCCAAATAATACCGTTCCGGTACTTCAGAGCGGGCCAGTATAGCCGTTGCATCAACGGTTCTGAACGACCACACGTCCGACCAGGCGCTTTGGCCATAATCGTTGGATGCACGTACACGCCAGTAATACCAGAGCCGCTCAAAAGGCTCCAGATCGTTAACCACCAGCATGGTGTCTCCGGATAACAAGGTGTCTATAGCCATATAGGCTTCCTGGAAGTATTGGGAATGGGCCAGTTGAACGTGATAGGATTGTGCGGAATCCGTCTGTTGCCACGTAAGGACGGTGTCCAGAGCGATACCGGATGATTGATTGGCCGGCGCCGCCAGTAAGGGCGTGGGAGGAAAGCCGGTTCGGAATGAATCCGGCATCGAATACAAACTTTCTCCTGCCGGATTTTTAGCCTTAAGGCGGTAAAAGTAAGTGCTTAGTCCGGTAAGCCCGCTTATAACTTTGGAGGTATCGGTCAGGAGGGCTTCATCCACTTCAACTTCAGCAAACGTTTTTTCGGCTGCAACCTGCAAATGATAAAAAGAGGTAAGGCTATTGTAATTCCATGTTAGGCTATCCACCTGCCTTAAAACCTTCATTTGCTCCCCATTGTTTGTGAGCACCGGAACGGGCGGCGGAGCGATACGCATCACATTGCTCATCTCACTTTCATTGTGATTATCATCTAAAGTAGTAACCGTAACATATGAGGGATTTAATGTTTCTGAAGGCGGATAAGCGAGTAATGATGAATCACCTGTTATGTCTACAATATGCTCAGGTTTATTCAGGTCGCCGCTTTGCGGCATTTCAGGAAAGCGGTAAATCGTATACCAGCGAGCGTAATCATTATCCGAGGCTTCCCCGGGTCCATTCCAGTGGATAACCGCCGGCTCGCCGTAAGCCAATGGTCCGAAATATACACCCTGCGGTCGGTTTGGCGGGACGCTGTCTTTCCAGGCCATTTGTGGTAACAAGGCCTTATATTCGTAATAGTCGGACTGTAGTTTTGTTTTAAGGTTCAATGCATTCGTATTGAGTAAATCCGCCCTGAAAAGTACCTGCCCAAATGTATTGTTATTGCTGCGGTTAAGGAATATCTGTCTCGGTATTTCATTGGATGTATAACTCGACTTGAGTATCTGACCCGGATAAAAATGGCGGTTGTTTTCTGAAACGCGATCGCTCCACCATTTTTGCAAGGCATTGTAATCCTGATCGCCGCCGATTTTCCAGTAAAGTTGCGGCGTCAAATAATCGATGGATTGTTCCTGCAACCAGGCCAGGGGGTCTGTAAAGATCGTTCTATAGGCATCCATACCATATACGCCTTCCGGTACATTGTTTTTATATATGCCGAACGGACTGATGCCGAACTTCACATGCGGTTTAACGGCCTGAATGCTGTCATGAACCATTCGAATCAATATATTGATGTTTTCGCGGCGCCAGTCTTCGATGGTTTCGTCCGATTGATCTCCATGCTTGTAATTCTGATAGGTATCATAGTCCTTGTTCGTTTGAGAAATATGGTTTGGCGGATAGGGATAAAAGTAGTCGTCCCAATGGACGCCGTCCACATCATAGCGGTTAACCACGTCCATAATCACATTGGTTACATGTTGCCGAACCATGGGCAGGCCGGGATCGAGCATTTTCAGATCGCCGAAGGTCAGAATCCAATCGGGGTGTTGGTTGATTACATGATTTTCATCGATGGTATAGTTGCCCCCCTCTCTTTCCGCCCGGTAGGGATTGAACCAGGCATGGATTTCCATGCCTCTTTTATGAGCCTCTTTAACAGCAAATTCAAGGGGATCATAAAAGGGTTGCGGCGGCCGCCCTTGTTCGCCCGTAAGCCAATAAGACCACGGTTCCAGTTGCGATGGATAGAGAGCATCACACTCAGGACGTATTTGAAAAATGACTGCGTTGATGCCGGTATCCCTGAGTATATCCAGCATATTGGTTAATTCCCATCGTTCTGTAGCTGGAGAAAGAACCGGCGTTGAAGGCCAGTCAAGATTTGTTACCGAGGCGATCCAGACGCCACGAAATTCACGTTTGGGCCCATCTGCAAAGCTGTTCTGCATATTTAAAGCAATGATAAGGGTTATGGAAATGAAAGTGTGTAATGTTTTCATGATAAAAGACCTTATCTTATAAAAAAGGCGCCTGATGTTGCACCAGACGCCTTTTGTTGATCAACATCCTGTTGGTTTTAAAAGGAATTCCCTTATTTGATTAACATCATCTTGCGGCTCATGTTGAAATCTTTGGCTTGCAGTTCATAAACGTACATCCCTGAAGCCAGATTGGAGCCGTCAAATTGTACCGTAAATTGACCCCGTGGCATATTCTTATCCACCAGTGTGGCTACTTCCTGACCCAACATATTGTAGACTTTGAGCGTCACTTTGCCGGCTTTAGCTACCGTAAATTTAATATTGGTAACCGGGTTAAACGGATTGGGGTAGTTCTGCTCAAGATCATAGGTGGTCACAATATTACCATTATCATCTTTCAGGCTAACAGGCGTAGTATCATAAATATATATAGCGCCTGCGTTGAAGTTGGCCACATAAGCCGTTTTTCCGTCCTGGCTCCAGGCCACGCCGCGCGGACCGGTATAATCCGATGTACCCGGATCCGGCATCCAGAGATAGCCGTAATTCATTTTGTCAAAATCAAACATAACCAGGGCGTTTTCAAGTTGATCCGGGCCGCCGGAACCATAAGAATTGTCTTGCGAATACCATAATTTCCCGTCGCGCGACCAATCCACGGTAACCGTCTGTTGTGTCAAAATAGGATTACCCATATCATCATAAAGGATGCTGTCGGCCAACGGGTAGTTTACAAAATCCTGTGTTTCATAGATGTAAACGGGATGGGGTCCTCCAGCCAGATTACAGGGGAATAAACGTTTACCGTCAGGGCTTACTTCCATACCGCGTGCAAATCCTCCGGCAAGGGGATCCAATGTAATGGTTTGAGTGATCTCAAATGTGGACGGATCGATTACGGAAACCGGAGACACGCCCACAACCAATCCTACATAGATAAAGCCGTCGGAATCAATGGCGGGTTTAAGCGGACTACCGTCGAAAGGCAACCAATCCAATAAAGTTCCATCATTAGAGTCGAATTTCATGATGGCGCCGGACTGAGCATAGATGATATTGCCATCGAGGTCCACATTCATACCGCGGCAATTGGTAACGACTATGGTGGTATCCTGTCCGTCCGGTGTTTGCGTACTCACCGAATCGATGGTCATAACGCGGTCGCCCGTTGCAGGGTCGATAACATGAAGGTTTTCGCCAAAGAAACCGCCAACCCACACGCGATCCATGGGATCAACCACTATGCCATGGGCGCCGCCTACCGTATCGAGCACGCCTTTATAGGTATAATCTAATTCCATCTCGTGCCACGGACCGGTCGGAATTTCTTCGGTGTTGTCCAGAATGACGATGGGCTGGGTACCTACATCGGGGAATGTACCGGCCGGTACACTCGAAGTGTAGAGTACTTCCTGATTGGCATCTTCATCAATATTGGCAACATCGATGATGCCCCAGCGTCCGCCTTCAGCGTAATTGGAATCGATGACCGATAATTCCCACAGAGCGGAATTCATCACTTCATCTTGAGCGCCCTGGTATTCGAGGCGGAAAATAGCCGCATGCGGATCGGAAGTGCGGGAACCGAAAACATAATCGACCTGACCGTCCAGATCCACATCACCGACAGCTCCGCCATAGGTGCCATATGCATCGTCAGCAATATACGGCGATAAATCGGCAATTTTCTCTCCTACAAGGGAATCGCCTTCTTCGCTATACTGATAGATGAATATGCCGTGACCGTCGAGCTTGCGGCCGTCATACCAACTACCGGCAATGATTTCCTGCTGCGCATTTCCGTCGATATCCAGGACTTGGGCGCCTTTCCAGGAACCGGCTCCGGCTAACACGGAAGATTGATCTGGTAGTAACGTCCAATCTCCATTTGCATAGCTTACGCGTGTACAGACGACCTCGTCAAACAAGTAGATGGTTGAATCAAGCACAGCCACATCCCATTTGTTTTCCGTGTGATCCGGGATATCAAAATCCTTACCGCTCACTTCCAGTGTCCAGCTTTCCGAACCATCGGCATTGTCCGGTATGTCATCAACCGAAATAACGCCAAAGAAATGACCGCCGGCCGCATCTGTACCTTTGCGATCAGCAAAGACAATTTCGGTCGTTCCGTCCATGTCCGGATCGGCCAAAACGGCGCGGAACGGCCGCAAGTTAACATTGTCTTCAGAAACGATGGTCCAGGCCGAATTAGGCAAGAAATTATCACCGTCGGCAACGCCCATATCATCGCTTCCATCGCCGGCCGCTTCGTAAACCAGTACCCGGTAGGGATTGGGGTTTTCTGCATCCGTATAATTGATGACCATCCAAATAATTTCTTTTTTACCATCGTTATCCAGGTCGCTCACCAACAGCGGAGGCCATGTGTTTTGTTTGGGTACCGGCGCAACCGCCGACCAAACCACTTCCCAGCTTTCACCGGCTTTTTCCAGTTTGTAAATGCGCGGTATTAATTCATCCGCAGTGTCATTCCAGTTGTTATTCACCAGGTAAATTTCAACATTGCCGTCATTATCGAGATCTTCTCCGGCAATCATATTGCCTGTGCCGCCGGTATTTTTGTCATTTTCCGGGAATGGAATATCCCCGCCACGGACAAAATCCTGAGCCACTGCCGGAGCAGAAATAAAACAAAACATGAACATGGCCACTAAAGATACAATCGCAATTTTGTGCTTCATAAATCGGACCCTCCTTAAAATAAGTTTAACATTTTTGTTACTTTTCTTAACACAAAGAAACCATGAATGCGCGTAATCACCTCCTTTTGTTGTTACATTCAACTTATTGCATTTATTATGACGGTTTGGAACCTCATTTAATTATTCTCTTCCATAATAGGGCGCTCCCGGAATGCCCACATCGATTTTTAAAACCTGAGACTGTTTTGCATCAGGAGTCTGCCTTACAGCAAAAATGTTATTCCCATGCCATACCAGATTTTTAAGTTGGGGTTTGATTAAACCGGGATATTGAATACGGTGCGTGCCACTTTCAGGATTAAATATGAACAGCGCATCCGGTGAACTGTTGCTTGCCAGGTACATATCGCCCGTTGCGGAGAATGTAACAGCATTAATATCAGAATCAATCCAATCGGCGGCCGTCGCATCCAGTATCTCTTCTCGTGCGTCAACCAGGCCGTCGGCATTGATTTTCTGGCGCCACACTTTTTGCTGACCGGCGTCTTCATCCCTGCCGACGGTATATACGTACACACCGCTATCATCTTCATATACCCGAATTGTATAGAGATCCATAGGATAAGTATCCAGCGTTTCGGCAGTACCATCGGGTTTTATTCGAACCAACTCGTCCTGAACGGTTGCCCATACATTCTGGTAGGGATCAAAATCCAAATCCCACGGTATTTTGCCGAAGCTTGCAAATGTGGTCGTGCTTCCGTCTTCATTAATTATTTGGATTTGTTTAAGTCGGCCATAATTAAACGCCACATATAAGCGGTTATCAGGTCCGTATTTCATGCCGTTGGACTGCTGATAAAGCGTATTCTCCATAAAAGTTTCCGTAACGCCCTCCGGTGTAATTTTTAGCATGGTACCTTCTGCAGGATCCAGCAGCCTTTTACATTGTACATAGATATTTCCTTCCGGATCGGCGGCTATGCTATACGCGACATGGATTGGTTTCAATTCGGCCACGCCGCCAAAGGTGGTATCCACCGCAGCTTTCAGTTCATATAGCACCGGCTCGCTGAATAATTCCGATCCATTGGCAGCAACTTTAACTTTTATGGAATCTTGAATGTAATTTGGCGACTTAATTAAAATTTCAGACTCAGAGGCCTCCAGTACCTGTGCTCTTACGTTATCGAAGAATACCAAATTATAAGCGTTATAGGGTTGTCTTGACGAAAAGTGTTGCCCATAGATATGAATGTTGCCAACGCCTGCGTAACTACTTTCGGCCGGTTCCATTTCCTGAATAACCGGCTGCGGCGCACTTTGCCAATCAGGATCATACAAACTGGGCGTCTCCTCTTCAGCGCAAGCCATTAATAAAAGACCGCTAATAAACACCTTGATCCCATTCATTAAATAGTTCATATACGCACTCCTGCAAAAGAAACTTTAAAATCGTTTAATTTCTGGTTCATATAATCCACCGCATCGTTTTCATTAAAACATAAATTGCAATGTAAATCGGTGTACTTCATTAAAAATACCGAAAGGCGTATACGCGTAGTCTACCGATAATTCAAAATCGACCAGCGATTGCCGAAATCCGGCGCCCATATTAATCTGCTGTTCATCCGTTGGGGCCGTGTATCCCATGCGAAAAGCAAACGTGTTCATAAAAATATATTCCGTACCAACGTCTATTTGTTCGGTATAATCGCGGGGATGAGACGCATCAACAGAAAGAATCAGGGTATGCTGCTTAGGATTAACATCCATTAAATCCATCATGTCCATGGAAAGGCCCATTTTGAAGGTCAATGGTAACTGGAAAGACTCCTCATAATACTCAATTTCCTGTGAAAAATTGCGTACATTCATGCCAAAATTAAGGCTCCTGAAGCCCGTTTTATAAAGAATCCCGAAATCCACCGCCATCACATCTGCGGATAAATCATCGGCTTGCAACGATTGTTGTTCATCGAAATTCGTAACACCGCCTGTCAGATTTTGCTTCACATATTTAATTTGTCCACCCACCGAGAATTTATCGGTTAAGGATTTAGCGTAACCCATCCCAAATGAGAATGCCGTGGGGCTAAATTTTTGCGTATCCAAAAAGCCTTGTTCATTGTTGGCCAGGATTGTACCCTGAAAAGAACCATAATCAACAGACAATGCAGAGAATCCAAAAACACCGAAGCGACCATTTTGCGGAGCAATGGCCATACTACCGTAAAAATAATTGATGTCTGCGATCCATTGCATGCTTCCCAGGGATACATGGGCAAAATCGCGCAGACGAGACATGGAGGCGGGATTATAAAAAAGAGCGGTGGAATAGACTTCCATGGAAGCCATGGCGCTACTCAATGCGCTTGCCCGGGCATCGACCGATACCTGTAAGAATTTCATGCCGGTTTGGGCTAATTTCTCCCGCTCGATATCGCCCTGGCTATATGCTTGCCGGTTAAATTGAGTTAAAAATAACAAGCTTATTGCTAAAATAATTATTAATTTTTTCATTGCCATACCCAATTATTTTATTAACGCACGATTACAAATTTTATAATCTTGCTATCACCTTTTTCATACAAAACTTCATTTGTGTTTTGATCGATGATATCTTCCGTTACTTCAATATGCGCAATATAAATCCCACTGACTACCACCTGGTTTGAGGAGGTCGTCGCGTTCCAATAAGCATCGCCACTGCCATCAACGTGATCGATGGTTTTTACCAGTTCACCGCTCTCGGTAAAAATTTTGATTCGGCATTGGCCCGGAATGTTGAAGAAGGCTAATTTGTCGCCTTCTCCTTTAAACCGTAAGCGGTTTTCATCCGAAGCGATGATGAAAGGATTGGGGACAACCCGAATTTGATCCAACGAATAACGATCGTCGGCAAGAGGCGATCCCCCTTGCGGACGCTTTAAAAAGGCCGGATCGTAGGACTGTGTATAATAACGGTTGCTGACCAATCCGTTTTCTCCGACAGATTGGATGTAGTAATAATATCCGATACCACGCACCGGAGTTACATCGTCGTAACTGCGTTCATCCCGTCCGGCTTCATAAATGAGTTCCGGTTCCTCCAAAGGATTATCGTATTCACCCTTCATGCGATAAATGCGAAACCCCGCCAGGTTTTGTTCATCGTAAACCTCCCAGCTTAAGGAAATACGGTCACCGCCGCCTTCAATATTGAAAATACTCGGCGGTTTGGGCGGTTGGGGGATGTTATATCCGGATGTGTAATTATCAATGATATTGCGGTAGGTTTTAAATAATGAATCTTTGCCTGATAATACATATTGGTTTTTTGTTTCTGCATCTATCTGACCGCGCTTATATTGCTTACCATAAGTTATGCATTTTTGGGTGCTTAACCCGTCGACGGCTTCGGCCATCACAATGTGTAGCGTGTCGCCAGGACCCAACTCATAGGGGCCGTAGCCGTTCCCGGCAGAAAACCCTCCCGGCTCTCCCGCTCTGGGCGGGGACAGGTCAAGGTTCGGACCGTTCGTTTGTCTGTAAAACTCGCCGGTGGGCTCCACCGCCCAGGCATGCCGTGGTTGCATGTGCCCGTATTCCATCCAGGCATAACGTTCCTGCATTTCCGATACATTATATGGATCACTGTTGGGGCCGGTTTCGGGCAAATCCGAACCGTACCAGCCTGTGGTGCTCGGCTGAGCCGGATCATCCACCGGGTTATTGGCCGATTCATCGGCGTGGAGCGTCAGAATTCCCATAAACTGGGGAGCACCGAGCCTTCCAACCGTATCGTACGAAGCCACATACGGAGCGAAAGGTCTCCAGATGGGGCCACCGATATTGTCGTAATCCACCACTTTATCCGGGAAATAGCCGTGCCATGCAAACTGCGTCCGTATTGCTTTGCCGTTATACTCGCGTTCCTCCGGGGGATCGTCGTATATATCGGGATTTTCCGGACCGTCGCCGCGTGCGTCCAGCATTGTATTCATGCCCCAACCCGTACCATTTCCGATGATATACCGCGTTTGAAAACAGGCAGACCAACGGTACTGCCAAAAAAAGTAAAGATCGTGGATCGTGTTATCAGGCAATTCGATTTCGAGGTCATCATCAATATTGCCCGTATTGACAAATGTATATTCGTAGATCATATAGTTGTCGTGATTGGTATTACTAAACTGCATAATCTTGCGAGTCATCGTAATTCCGAGCAGAGTATTAACTTTATTAATAATCATCCGGTCGCTGGGGATGGTCTCATCGATATAGTCAATTTCGATGCTCTTTTCAAACGTGGGCACGCCGTCCACGTACACCTGCGGTTGGTCATACTTTGCAACCATGTCCATTTGTAAGGGGAAAAACTCGCCAAATCCCTGAGATCGCGGTCCGACGGTAATGACGCGGTAAGGTAAAACTTCTCCACGTTCATCCGTAAAGTCTTTACAACCAATCCAAAGACCTTTGGCCGCCTGGCTATCCTGATAGGGTAGTATGGCAGGCCACTGCAAACCATCCTGCTGGCTGGCGGAAGAAGACCGGCCGATTTCTATTTCGCAGCCCATTTCAGAAAACCAGTTGTGTAATGAGCCTGCATTCATCCAATAATACTTTTGCGCATCTGCGTTAATCACTGTTGATAGTATAATTACCATCACAAACAGAACATATTGTGTTTGCTTCATATTGATCCTCAAAAATTTCTTTTATGAAGTACAAATGAATTATTCATATATCTTTAAATCATATCGTACATTAAACACCGGGAACGCTGATAAATTGTTTTCCAGGTAATAAATTTGCATTGTATCCGCATCAGCGGGAATTGTCGTTTGTAAAGGAATTGCCGTAAAAGGCTCTTTGCTGTAGGCAGGATAGGGTGGGTGCAATGCAATCATAAGTTCAGTCCCTGAAAGGTCGAGCGGGAAACCGATGCCCAGCGTATCATTGCTAATAAAATCCTGGCCCGGGAAATCATAACCCGATTGAGCGCCGCCAAAAGCGTTTTCCATATCCGCGCCCACTGGGCTGGAAAAACGTCCGGTGGACAAGGTGTCGCCGTTAATTAGAACCCAGCCTTCATAATACCAGTTATCGGTTAAATCGGGCAGTTTTAGTCCGGCAATCAGATTTTGCAAACTATCGCGATTTACAAACCAGACGCCGCTTTTGGGGTTTGTTTTTTGCGGATCTGTGGGAGTATCCAGCATATAAGAGCCCGTCGCTTCTGCGAAATCAAAACGGCTATATGGTTTTAACGCTGCCAAATTACCATAAATGGGCGCCGACATAATTACAAACCGGCCTGGATCGGCTTCCACGGTGTCAGTAACCACAACCGCTCCCGTATCTATTGTAACGAGACGAAAGCCGGGATAGGGATCGGCTTCAATCGTTAGTAAAAAAGCCGTCGCTTGCTGGATATAGCCTGGCTCAATGGTAAACGTCTTCTCTATGGGTGCGCCGTCGTCTTCTTCAGGATTAAAGGTACCGATACTTTTATAGTAAACGCCTTCGGCGCCTTCAACTTCGGCCCATAATTCATACCAGGCCGAATCGCCAAGAGAGTAAAGACCATTTGCTTCGATGCTAACACTCGATATCTGTTGCCCTGTGCTTAAAATGCCGTTCTCTTCACATGCAGTGAAAATCAACAGAATGAGACCAATCGTTAACCCGCTTATAACGTGTTTCATTGAAACTTATCCTTTTATTATAATTCGAACGATAATTTTATTCCCCAGAAAATGTCCCGAGGGTTCAAAAAGGTGAAATGTGTTAAATTCGGCATGTCGATATAGGCTTTGTTATCCAGTACATTATTAACAAAGGATTTATCCGCTTTTCGCCATTGGCCGTCAATGTAACGGTAATAGGTTTGAGCCTCGATACCCGAACCATCCGCTGGATTGGGATCATAATAAAGCGCGCGGGAATTACCCGTTTCGGGCAGCCTGCCCACTTCAATCGGAACATATTCAGCGCCGGACTTGCGGTAGTCGCCTGGCTGATCATCACCCGGAATATTGTGATATCCAAATTGATCGATACCTTCGGTATCTTTTGGTAGATGGAGGGAGGTCATGTAGCTGTAAAAATCATCGTAGTCAGCAAATCCGATAAAATCGCCGGTATTATAATACGTCATATTTTTAAAGTTAAACACATTATTGATGTCTACAAATAATTCCAAATTGGCAAAATCGGCGATTCGAAAATTTTTACTTAAACGGATATCCACATTCCAGTAATCGGGCCATTGTAAATTGGCAAAGAGCCCCGGTATGGAGCCTCCGCCGGCCCATGTTTGATAGCGCCCGGCCTTCCAGAAACCAAGGAAATTGAGGCGCCAATTACTGAACGGTTCAAATCCGGCAATCGGAGGACCGAATTCATTGGGTGTGAAGAGGTCGATATTGGCGCGTGCGTAGGGCCGCGGCTTGGGTTTACTCTGATAATAAAAAGTCGATTCGCGTTCATACTGACGCTGGCGCGCCGGATTTTCATAATAGTATTGCCAACCAAAATACCCATAACTGGAAACCATATAGGTATAGTTAATAAAACCGCGCACCCATCGGCCGCGATTCTTATTTAAGGTTAACTCAAAACCACGAATGTCTTCATAGAAGTTCGGCTCCGGACGGCTGTATGAAACCGATCCATCCATATTCTCATACGTAACCAGCCGTGGTTGCAGAGAAATATCTTTATAATAACCGGCGATACGGATTAAATATTGATTAAACAAGCTATGGTCATAGCCCAATTCGTATGCGACCGTTTTTTGTAATTCAGCATTGGGATTACCAAGGCGGGTTATCTGCCCTGTAAAACCCGACTCACGGGCCATGTACAGGTCGTCCGGTTGGGGAAGCTGCCTGAAATGGCCGTAGTTAAAATATAATTTGCTGCTTTCGGTGACCGGAAATGCAATTGCAAGACGCGGACTCAGCGTAAAAATATGTTCGGTCGGCTTTTTCTCCAGCAAGGTATCGATGCCGCCCGCCTTGGCACCGGAGAAGGCTTGAGCGTAAGCATCATATTCATACCACTCGCCGCCCGCATGAGAATAATCCAAACGGAGGCCCAACTGGGCGATCATCCCTTCAAATTCCAATTTATCCTGTATATAAAGAGCGCCACGCCTCGGCCAGCGATCCCACTCGGTTTCGTAGTTGCCTGTTGGTAAAAATTGGTCGTGACGGCCATAATCGATATTACTGTGAGTAAGAACAAATTCAACGCCGGCCTGAAGATTATTGCGCCGATCGATTTGGCTGGTAAAATCAGCTTCAATACGATATGATTGCACTTTACTGCTGTCGCGGGCATTACTCATCCCGGCGCCCGTACGCATCCCGTTAATGGCGGATGTGGAAAGCGGTTGAAATCCGAAAGGTCCTTCATCAACATAATAGCTATTGCCAAATTTGTATACTTTGCTTGTATCACGTCTCGCGCCCGGATGTTTCTCATAGTCCGAGGTGAATCGACTGAAACTCACTTCGTAGAAGGTTCGATCATTGATCGCATGATTAAATTTGACGGAAACGTTTGTATAATCGGTGTGTGCGGGTCCCCAATAATCTGTCGAAAACATCCGCCCTTCAATGTATTTGGGTCCATAACTCAAAGCGTCTGCAATCTGCCAACTGGATGTGAACATTCCCGGCGTTCCGTTGTTCCAACGATCAACGCCCGTCTCAGCGCCTACTAATCCTTCAATCATGAGTTTTTTACCCGAACCGATATCGGAAGTCAGTTTTAACTGCCAGGTGTAATCATCATAGTCGTCATAATGGAGCGGAATCAAATAGGCGGTTTGTTCTTTGCGATAGGAAGTAAAGAATCTCAGGTCTCCCAGTTTATCACTCAGGTAGGGGACCGGCCCACCAAAACTCATATCCGTAATATAATCTGGCAAATCAATATCAAGATTCTTCCGATGTTGAAAGCGATATAATTGCTGTGCCGCTGTGGGGGTCAGATCATCATCGGGATTGTCGTTATTAAGAAGCTCTTCGGAAATTTTATTCCAACCCTTAAAATTGGGGTACTGCGCCTGCGTATATTTATCCCATTCGCCATTTTCCGTACCAACCCAACATACGGCGTCGTCCAGATAGGGCCGCACCCAATAAGACGTGGGCGAATGCGGAGAGGGACCGAAATGTTTAGGTGCAGCGGGACTGTACCGCCCCAAAAATGAGAAAGTATATTTATCACGTTTACCTTCCTTCGTTACCACATTGACAATTCCGGAGCGGATGTTGCCGAATTCGGCGCTAAATCCGCCGGCCTGCACCTGAATTTCTTCAACAGACGTTAAGCTAATTCCCGTGTAGGGAGTGTTGTTACGCTCATCGCGCAACATGATACCATTGACGACAAACGCCACTTCATTGGTGTTACCTCCCCGAATATTCAAGCCCTCAATACCAGCTTGCAAACCAATAACTTCATTGATATCGGCAACCGGAATGCTTTCAATTTCTTGTGCAGAGATATTCGCGCGACTGGCTGCAACATCTCTTTCAACCACCGGTCGTTCTGCGGTAACACTGATGGCTTCACCAACTTCCAACGTTTCTTCAGACAGTTCAAAATCGAGGTTGGTTGTCTGATTAATGCGCACGTTCACGTTTGTTTGAGTAACGGTTGTATAACCGACCATACTGGCCGTAACTTTATAGGTACCCGGCGGTACGTTTAAAATCACGAAGTAGCCTTCTAAGTCTGTAGCCGCTCCCATGGTACTGCCCTCAATAACAACATTTACGCCAGGAAGCGGTTCACCGGAATCGGCATCGGTTATAACGCCTGCAATTTTACCTGAAGTAGCAGCCTGTAAATGAGTTGAGAACAAAAAAATCAATAAACAAGGTAGGAGTTTTTTAAGCTTGTACATATGGATTGCTCCTTAATAACATTGGTCTATTGAAAAAAAATCATGAATATCTGTTTGTCCATCAAGTTAACAAACCTGTTAAAGTTTTCCACACTTTGATAAAAAGTATACATAAGTTTAAAAAAAAGCGCAATAAAAAAGTAAAAACTTTAGTCATTCAATCCTTTATTACTTGACTCCTCCATAAATTTAGTGTTAAATGAAAAAGATGTAGATTGTTCTTTAATTTATTTATAAACGTTGCCAATAAATTTATTTGATCCTTGACTTTTTTTAAAAAATACAAGACATTAATTATGATGATTGGTGTGTTATTATATAGTTAGTTCAAGAACTTGACTAACCACCCATTAACCCTTTCAAAGAAAGGAGGCTGCCTAATTGACCATTTATTCAAAAAATATTAGCGACTTGATACCTTTTCTTAACTCGATGCCTATTCGATAAACGGAGGTCTTTTTATGCTAAGAATTTTTCTATGTCTTTTGTTTATAGTTACTATCGGAAATGTTCTATTAGCTGGCGTTAGCGGTAAAATTGCGGGCGTGGTAAAGGATAAAGCTTCAGGCGAGCCGCTTGCGGGCGTGAACCTCATATTAGAGGGAACCCGGATGGGAGCCTCGAGCGATGAATCCGGCTACTACGTCATACTAAACGTACCGCCCGGTACTTATAGCCTTAATGCACTATACATGGGTTATACCGATGTTAAAGTGGAAAATGTAAATGTGAATGTGGATTTAACCACACGGGTTAACATTGAAATGAGTGAAACAACGTTCGAAGCGGCTGAAGAAATTACGGTGATTGCGGAACGTCCGCTGGTCCGTAATGATGAAGTGGCTTCACGTCATTTTGTATCATCAGATGAGATTGAAATTCAACCCATTGACAATTTTCAGGAAATTGCTCAAAACCAACCGGGAGTTATTGGAAGTCACTTTCGCGGTGGTCGTAGCGGAGAAGTACTGATATTAGTGGATGGCATCCCCGTCAGAGACCCGGCCAGTGGTTACTCAGGGAATCTCGGCGGATTTACATCCGATGTTCCTGAGTTCAGTATTCAGGAAATGGAAGTCTCTCTCAGCGGCTTTAGCGCTGAATACGGAAACGTACAATCCGGCATCATTAATTTAGCGGTTAAAGAAGGCAGCGAACAGTTCACCGGCCGCCTCCGTTTTACAAGTTTACCCGGTTTTGGCGCCTCAACCGATTTTACCGAATACGGAACTCGTTACACCCTTAATCAACCCCAAAAAAATATTTATGAATTAAACCTGAACGGCCCCATTATTAAAGACAAACTTTCCTTCACCTTATCCGGCGAAATAAATGATCAGAATGAAGGTTTTTACATGAACCAACAATCCCTCAATCAATCATATCAGGGCAAGATTACGTATAATCTGAGCGCCAAGCACAAACTCGCTATAGGGGGACTCATTAACCGTAGCGAATGGGATCAGTTTTATTTCCCGGCCTCTAAATATGGACCTGGTCCTAATTACCAGGAAGATCAATATTTAAAAGAAGTGCTAAACGACACGCTTATTCGTTATCAATATGTAGATGATGAAGATCTGTACGGTGAAACTCGGGTAGAAGATAAGACGGGATCCTTTGAATCAACCGCTTACAACCATATAAAAACCTACTACATGGCTGGAATGCAGGAATATCTCTGGACCCGGCGCCAGGACAGCAATATGGGCTATCTGTTATGGACCCATACACTGAGTAACCGAACCTATTATGAAGTGCGGTTTAACTCCTTTTACTCCAATTACCATTATGCCACAAAAGATGTCGATGACCGCGATGGCGATGGCAACCACGAAGAAGACCTTGAATGGGATCCGTCTGTGAGCGATGCGGCACATCCCATCACCCTGGAACAAGCCGATAATTACTGGTGGGTGCGTGGAGATGACCCCGCCTATCGTGATCAAAAATCGTGGACCAATTCATTAAAAGCCGATCTGGTTAGTCAGATTACCAGTAACCACCTTTTAAAAAGTGGTATCGAACTCAATTATCACCATACAGATGTCGAAAATATCACCTGGTCTCTGGGGTACGGCCAATTCCGGAAAGATATCTGGGATCAGAATTCCTTCGATTTTGCAGCTTATATTCAGGATAAATTAGAATTTGAAGGGATCATTGCCCTGGTGGGATTACGTTTAGATGCTTTTGACCCGACGGGTCTCGGCGATCCGCTCTATTATCCTGCCGACTATAATTCTCCTTTCACCGAACTGGATGAAGAGGGAGTACCCATTTTCATAAATCCTAAAAAAGCCGAAACAAAGGTACAGTTCAGCCCGAGACTTGGAATATCCCATCCAATTACCGATAAAAGTGTACTCCATTTCACCTATGGTCACTATTTTCAACGTCCTGACGGCTATTACCTTTTCAGAAATCATAAGATCCAATCCCTGACCAAAGTCGGCAATTACGTGGGTAATCCGAATCTTCAGCCGGAAAAAACGGTCGCTTATGAAGTGGGCATCGAACAGGAGTTCCCTTACTTAATCAAAGGTTCTATGACCGGTTTTTATAAAGATGTAACGAACCTGCTAAATTGGGAAAAATATGTGGCCTACAGCATTGGCGGCAATGAACTCAATGTGTTTACCAATGCCGATTACGGAAATATCAAAGGCTTGGAATTCAGCATTACCAAACGACCGGGCAAGTTTTTTGGCGGAAACATCAATTATACTTATTCGATTGCTAAGGGCCGAAGTTCCGATCCCTTCGGCGGATCCGGATTTTACGATTCGGCCAAACGTATGAACATTCTGGACTTTGATCAAACCCACACGATTAATGCAAACCTGACCATCAGTACACCTGATGATTTTGGGTATAGGTATGCCGGCCTCCGGCCATTTGAACTTTGGACTGCCAATGTTCAGTTCAATTATGGCAGCGGATTACCCTACTCTGCGTACGGTTCCACCATCGTTAATGGGGAACGGTTACCCTGGAGAAGCACTACCGATGTAAAAATTATGAAGCAATTCAAATACGAGCGTTATCGTGTCAATCTTTTTGCCGACATTTTCAATCTGTTCGATCGTCGTAATGTACAAACCATCGGGAATACATACTATTATGAATATGGCGCCGAACAAGATGATGAAAGCGTTAAGGGAGACCCTGCCGTGGTACGCCGTAATTCAGACGGGACCTTCGCTCGTAATCCTCAGGTGTACAGTTTAGGTCGCCATATACGATTTGGTGTGGGCATCAATTTCTAATTTTTATTCTGGAGGCAATGAATGAATACCATAAATGTTTTGAGAAGTACCACCGTATGTTTGGTAATACTCGTCCTGTTCTTCATCGGTGCGCTTCAGGGCGCTGACAAGGAGAGGAACCAAGCGCCGTTGGCAAAAGGAACGGCCATCGCGGACGATCCGATCGTACCGATCGATTGGAAATTCCATGAAATCGGAACCCTCTGGAGCCGGGTTACCAATTTTGGCAAGACCGGTGATGACGCTTATGAGGACCGTACGCCCTCCTGTGACTGGCCCGGTGGATCCGGCAATTCTTACCTGTATCGCGGTTCCCTGTGGCTGGCGGGTAAAATTGACGGTGAAGTTCATGTGACTATGCCGGAGGACAGCGAGTATGCGCCGCTGGATTCGGTACATCAAATTTTTAACGGCGACCGGGGAGAAAGCGAAACCTACACCCGCTATTATGATGTAAAGGCGCCCCTGGCCGCCGGTCATGTACCGCTGGGAGTGGAAATAACCGAACGAACTTACGCCTGGAGTGAAAGCTACCGGGACGACTTTATCATTTATGAATTTACCATAAAAAATGTCGGCGTCGATACGGATGACGACGGGATCCCTGATCAACCGCGAGACATTGAAGAATTCTACTTTACTTACCGGTTAGACGGTGATGTTTCCAAATTAGCCGACTGGCCAACGGAAGGGCCTTACGTGAATCAGGACGATTTAACGGGTGTGAATTCTTCCTGGGAATTACTCGATTATTTTCCCGAATGGAAGGCCGTTGTGGAAGATAATATCGAAGCATCTTTGGGCCGGCCCGACAGCACCCTGATGTATATGTGGGATGGTGATAATCCCAGCGCAGATGCGGAAAATGGTCAACCCGATGATGCCTTTAATCCGGGAGAGGACGATACTTACCAATCACCCGGCTTTCTGGGCTTTAAGATTCTGAAAACCGAGCCTGCATCCTTTAAACCTACTTCGTTTCATGTTAATCACATTTACAATGATCCGAACACCGATGAGGACGCCTATAAACGCATGATGGCGCCTCAAACCTTTGAAGAGGACGGGCCATCGGGTATGATTACGCAGGGCGGCGCACCGTTTCCGCATGATTATCGCGCCATTTTAACGCTCGGCCCCATGGATACATTTGCCGCCGGTGATTCCATTGTGGTGACCGCCGCACTTGGAATGGGCGTCGATACGGATAGTGCCCATGTTTACAGCCTGATCGAATTGCACAAAAATATGGATATTGCCCAGTACATTGTGGATATCGATTACGATCCTTCCAATATCGACCTTGCACCACGCCCGGAATTTTTGATCGAAGAGCAATATAATGACGAAGGAATCTCTGAGGGCGTCAAAGTGAGTTGGTCCAATGCTCCCGAAAGCCATCCTGATTTTTATGGTTATACAATCGAAAAAAGTAGTGGTAAAAGTCCGGTAACCGGCAGTGAAGTCTGGGAGCCGCTTGGAGAGGGAACCTACATCGACACCACTAACAGTGATAGCTGGCCGCCTCCGGTCGATCCTGCTAACAGCGACCGGTATACGATTGTGGATACCGATGTCAAAAATGGTTTTGATTATAAATATCGGGTTAAAGCATTGAGTAATAATTTGATTGTCGGAATAGCCGACACCGGTTACGAACTCGCCGCTATCACTCCGGCCAACAAACCGGCCACGACCCTGGATAAGGTGAAGGTCGTTCCAAATCCATACGTGGGCAGTACCTCATGGAATAATCCTCAACCCGGCAGCACTTCTCCCTGGAAACACCGTTTACAATTTATCAATTTGCCGGCCGATGCCAAGATCAAAATTTATACACTCGATCTCGATTTTGTTGTGGAGATATCAGCCGGAGAGACCGCAAAGAAGGAATTGGGCGGCACACAGGTGAGCGGCCCTGCCAGTGTAGCTGAATGGGATTTGCTGACTCGTAACGAGCAGGAAGCTGCACCCGGCGTCTATATTTACGTGGTGGATTCTCCATCTGCCGGACAAAAAACCGGAAAATTTGTGATCGTGCGTTAATATTAATTTGCAGGAGAGAAATTTATGATTAAGCGATTCATATTCTTGATAACCATAGGCTCGATGCTGGCAGTGGCCCCCTTAAAAGCCCAGGAATTTGCGCCGGTTGGCACTGCCGTCTCTCAGTTCCTTGAAGTAAAAATGGGCGCCCGGGCCGTGGCCATGGGCGAAGCCTATACGGTTTTGAGCGATAATGCCGGCGCGGCCTTCTGGAATCCCGCTAATTTGGTCGATATTCCCAGGCGGAATTTTTTCCTTACCTATACCGACTGGCCGGCCGACATCTCCTTCGGTGCATTCTCCATCGCCTCCAATTTTGGAACCTACGGTACCCTCAGTTTAAGCGGCATCTTTCTGAGCACTGAGGATATGGAGGTTACCACTCCCGAAATGCCCGAAGGAACCGGCGAGACCTTTGGAATCAGTAACTATGCGATGGGTATTTCTTACAGCCGGTTTTTTACCGACCGTCTCTCATTTGGTATGACCGGAAAACTGGTTCACGAAGGCTATATGGAGTACGAATATACCTCATGGGCGTTGGACCTGGGCACTATCTACCGTACCGGATTTCGAAATATGAAAATCGGCATGTCTATATTACATTTCGGCCCCGAAGTCCATTTCAGTGGCTCATTTCTGGATTACAGCGACCCCAAATCTATCAGCGTGGATGAAGAAAAGGAATTTGAAAGCTATTCATTGCCCGTTAACTTCCGCGTCGGTTTCTGTATCGATGTATGGCAACAGAACAATCACAAAATCATCACCGCCGCCGACATGGTTCACCCCAATAATAATCTCGAACAGTACAATTGGGGCCTGGAATACGGATTTAATGATTTGATCTTTCTGCGCGGCGGATACCGTTTCAACGTTGATGAGGGTGGTTTTTCAATAGGAACCGGCGCCCGCTTTAATTGGTTCGGATCGAATGATGCAACCATTGATTATGCCTTTTCCGAACGCGGGGTCATCGCCAATATTCACCGCCTTGAAGTGGGCATTTCTTTTTAGCTAAGCAACATTGGGATGATTCGAGCTTTCATTCACTTAAACCCATCCCCGCCAGGGGGTGGGTTTATTTTTACAAGGAGACGCTTCAAATGAAAAAAAGGATGGGCGCCTGCGTAACGTTTTTATCGTTCTTCCTTTTCTTCCCGGGCATCAACCAGGGACAGGATATTGACTCTCTGTTGAATCAAATTTCCGCTGACACTCTACAGAAACATATCACTAATCTCTGCAATGCAGACGGCCATTTCAGCCGTGTGACATTCACCGAGGGTAATTACTGGGCCGCGGATTACATCGCCCGGTATTTCGAAAAATTACCGGGCATAACAAGTGTATCGCGTGATTCATTCTTCGTACCTTCGTATGATGTGCCCTATAATGACTATCCCATAATCAATGTGGTTGCCCTTATACAGGGACAGTCATCCGAGGAAGAAACCATTATGATTGGAGCGCATTACGACGCTTCGGCAAGTCGCGAAGATAACTGGCAATCGGCATGGTCAAGCCTTGATGCGGTCGGCGCCGATGATAATGCTACCGGCGTGGCCGCAATGATGGAAGTGGCGCGTATCCTGGGAACCAATCCGGCGTTTTTACCGGAAAAAACCGTCCGTTTTGTAGCGCTCGGCGCCGAAGAATATCATCCTACCCAACCAAACATTCATCATGTGGGTAGTCTTTTAGACGCCGATCGACTTGCCGACAACCAATATCCGCTTACGGCGGTTCTTATTCTGGATATGATCGGTTACAACCCCAATACGGACTATATTGAGGTTATATCCGATCCGCCTTCACGCTCATTAGCCGCAATCGTTCAAGATTTAATGCAAACGCATGTACCCGATTTAAAGACGAATACGTATCCAGTAGATGTACCTTACAGCGATCATGAATCTTACCAGCAATACGGTTTTCCTGCTATTTTATTAATGGAAAACGATCGTCCATGGAACAATGACTGGCCAAATTATTCAAGCAATCCCCATTATCACAGCACATCCGATTCGATCGGTACCCTCAATTTTTCTCAAATTCACAAAGTGACACAAACCGCCCTCGCATCCACAATCCATTTAAGCCAGAAATCGCCCAATACCCTCGCTCATAAATCTGTGTACATGAATGAGAATTTACCGCTATCGGAACTAATGGTGGCGCCAAACCCCTTTAATAATCAGGCTTATATTCGCTTTCGACTTAACAAGCCGCTTCAGATGAGCATTGCCATTTATGCGACAAACGGCGAAAAAATAATGGAGCTTTGCCGTAACCGGCCATTCGCTGTAAATAGCTATGCGCTGCCCATCAATGGAGACCGCCTGGCATCCGGCGTGTACTTCTGCCATCTCATCAGCCAATCATTTCAGAGAACCATCAAGCTGGTCATACTAAAATAGCGGCGCCGTTATCCCGTAAGAGGTCGTTCTTTATCGAAGATAGGTAGGTTTGTGGTACGTTTGGGCAATCCACCCTTATTTAATTAAAATCAGTTTGATCGTTTCGGTTTTAGCCGCGGTTCTTAAGCGACATATATAGACGCCCGTGCTATTTGCTTCTTCCTGCCAGTTTACCCGGTATTGCCCACGTTTCAATTTTCGATTTACTATCGTTTCGAGCATTCGGCCACCCAAATCGAAAATCTGTACCTTTACCCAACCGGGCTCCTCAACCTTAAAGGTTATCGTCGTTGAATTATTGAACGGGTTTGGATAGTTTTGCAGAGGTTCTAACGAGGAGCCGCTCATGTTTTGTCTGTGGCCAAGCGCCGTTTCATTTCTGAAGGGCTTCAACATCTGATCAAATAATGTCTGCCTGGCCGAATTGGGTGTGGCAAGCTCAAAGGGCAGGGATAATGTGATCACTTTTCCCTCTTTGTCACTATCGCCAAAGGCGCCTTTGTAATAAACACCGGCGACTCTGCCGTTTCCATAAAATAAAATGGGATCTGAACCAGGCAAAACCTTAAGCATATCACAGGCAGGGACGATGTCTGTTTCCGTTTTGATCGTTGCAAAGGCAAGCGCATTTTCGTCCTGAATATTGACATTGTTTGAAGAATCGGCCGCCAGCCCGGTCCGCAGGTATTTTGCGGCAAACACACTGTCGTCCTGGGCCATCAGTCCTGCTAGAATGTTCGCCCCTCCGATGAACAACTGTCCTCCGCTCTCCAGATAGGCGCTTACGGCTGCTTTTTCATTTTTGGAAAGGCCCGCCGCGTTGCCTTTAAAATAGAAAACCGCTTTATAATCCTCCAAACGCACCTGTCCGCTTTGGATGGCGTGATAGGTGCAACTGTTAAACGACCAGCCGTTCTCCAACAACATCTCACCATAGGTCTTTACATAGCTATGGTTGGGTTTGCCCCAATAGCGATCACTCCCGTAAAATCCGTCGACAATTAATGCATCGGCTCCGCTTTCTGATAGTTTTACGCCATAGACATTGGATGCCGTCGATGTGTTCGGGATCGCGGCATTATCATAAGCATATAATTTGACATACAATGGATAATCAAATCCAAACGATTCATAAAGGTAGGCTGTGTCGCCGGCTGCTATCGCCTGTGAGATCTCATCATGGTGGTTGTAGTATTCGCCGTCCAGCGAAAACCAAAAATCGTAACCGCTAATATCCGATGAATCGTTGGGTAACCATTTAAGTTGCCAACCACCATCGGGCAGACCCAAAAAACGGGTAATTTGTGGTTTAGCGGGCGCCGTATTATCCTGCTCCACCACTTCCACCGTTTTCCAGGCGGTCCTGCAGTTGTCGCGGGTATCTTCCGTAAAAACTTTGATTTTATAGGTACCCGCTTCATAATCGCGCGTATCCCAGTACCCGTTTCGATTTACTTTATTGGTTAGCGTATAAATATAAGTGGATAGATCGCTTCCCCGAAAGTAGACATTTTTTATGTAGGCATTACTCGGCCTTACATCAAATTGATAGGGTACAACCGGATCGCTAAGAGCAACCGTACCTGTTGAATCATAGATTTGGTAACCGGCTTTATAGATGCCATTATTACTCCCAAGCGAACCATTATCGGTCCGATCGTAAAGACGGGCCGCCACCTCTACCAATCCCTCAACGCGGTTGTTTTGAAACGCCTGTGTTGTTCCGTCCTTATAAAACCGGATCCAACTCACCGTGGGTAAATAGGGGTCTTCAAATGGCGCGATGCCGTCTTTTCGTAACGGATTTACATAATTTGGATAATGGCCATCGATCAGATGGATATGGTTAGCATAGTTCGTATGGCCCACCAATTCGGATTCTTCTACATAGTCGCCGACCTGCAGTGATGTCAATGGATTGACATGAAGATAATTAAAGCGCCCCACGCGTATTTGCGCCGTATATCCGGTTTCGACGATCACGGATACCGTTCCGCTCTCAATCGCAAATACCTGTCCGCCTTGTGTTAACGGAATATCGATCGCATTATGGAAATGGTCACGCTCGATATTCCCTGAAGGCCGGTTTTCACAAAAAGTGCCGCTAATATTGTGTTGCTGGTTAAACGGTTTAAGCGGCCATTTATAACCGGCAAACAGAGCCGTATTCATAATCAACAGGCCCAAAATTACGCATACCCATTTCATTGGAAGACATCCCCGATTACTGTTGAATTTCATATTGAACCAAACCATCCCTGTAGCCTATAAAAAAACGATCCGGAGCCGGATAGTGAACGGATTCCGGCAAATATTGCCGGGCCGGCTCGTTTTCGACAATCAGCGTTTCATTGTCTCCATTGCGGATGCGAATGATGGGATTTTGATAAACAAGACGACCGTTTTCATAGTTTGGAATACCGCTAACCGTCAACGTGTAACCGTCCGTCATTTTTACGGCGGCAACCAACCGTTTCGCTTCTTTAATCTCCTCTTGCCATTCGACGCGGCCGCTCTTGATATTGATATAAAAAACGGTTTGTTTTTGGGCTAAAAGTAATTGATCGCCCTCCAGGGCTGCATCTCGCAAAAGGTACGCACCGCTCCAGACGGTTTTCAGTTTTTCATTTATGATCCGTGTTTGCGGTCCAACCCCGGCGGCGTGGAATGGACTCGGCGCCAGGCAGGCGACTCCCTTCCCGGCTGATTCGAACCATTTAAATTTTAATATCTTCTGGTTTGACAGATGTTCGCTAAAGAGAAGTTCCCCCCCGGTGTTCAGACAATAGAGGGACGTCTCAATTGCTGGGTCTCCTTCCTCCGCAGGTCCGGCATAAGCCATATAAAGCCGCTGGCGTTCGTCATCCATGTGCATAAAATAAGTATTCTCATAAGTAAATGTTTGTGGTTTACTAACTTCTTTTTCCCAGGCGAGCGTACCGTCAAAGCTCATACAACGTACCGTTCCGAATACATCCGCCATATAAATCTGTTTGGTGGCGGATGCTATCGCAAGGGCGGGTAAGGGTAAATCCCGCTGCCATGGAAACGGAAGCGTATGGACTAATTGTCCGTCGGCATCGTGCAGGTGATACGTTATCCGGTCCTGGCTCACATTGCTGCGCACAATCAATGTACCGTCGCCGCTCGTTTGAACGAGATCACGTTTTTCAATGTTGATTGGTTTCGGGGTCTGAATGGTTTGGTCGCCGACCGCATATACACGACTTCCCTCATCTAAAAAAAGCCATTGTTCCGCAGAATGGCCCTTCTCAGTCAACATCCTGGATTGCAGATTTGCATCCTGTGCTGAAACCGTGTTCTGAAAGAGAAATACTACCGTTAGCAGAACACCGTATATTTTTAATAGGACTACCATTTAAATCGTTCTCCCAATTTAAGTTTGGTTCGCGAAGAACCGTAATTCGAGATGCTCCCCATCGAAATAAGCATACGTAAAATGTTCGATCCAATCGCCGAGGTTTATGTAAACGTGACGCCCGTTTTTGTGTACAACGGGATTATGCCGATGCCCCATAATTACATAATCGTAGCCTTCTTTAAAATGGTTTTCGGCGAATTCGATGTAATCTTGCTCCACATGATCATCTTTTTTTTGATCGGTATATTTGCGGCTGGAGCCTGAAACCGCTTTTGCAAAAGCAACGCCCCAATCGGGGTGGAGCAGTTTGAAAAATTTCTGATTGAAGGGATGCCGCAAGATGCGTTTAAGAAAACGGTAGCCGCTGTCATTTTTTGCGACTCCGTCTCCATGAAATAAATAAAACCGTTTGTTCCCTACCGTACAGGAATGATCATCGAGGCTCGTTTGAACTCCGATGGAGTCCTCTAAAAAGGCGCCGAGCGCAAAATCGTGATTGCCCGCCAAATATTGAACATGTATTTTGTTCTCTACAAGCTGTCTCAGCTTGTAGAGTACTTTGAAGTAGTGTTTGGGGATGACGTGTTTATACTCGAACCAGAAATCGAACAAATCCCCCACAATATAAAGATGGCTACCATTTTCTTTGACTTTCTCCAGAAAGCTTAAGAGATAGTCATGTTTTCTCTGTTCGTCATTATCCCTGGCGCCCAAATGCACATCGGATATAAAATATGCATTTATGTTCATAAATCCTTACCATGATTCTATATCTATCTCCATCTTTCAAAGCTACGCATTCTGTCCTATACATGCAATTATGTCCGTGATGCTTCATTGACCAATTGGCAAAAAATAATGCACGATTAACGGCGCCTTGTTCGCTACCCATCTTTTTATTGACAAGTCCACACATCTTTTCTAATTATGGAATTGTAAACACGAAAACAATGGACTTAACGGAGGCAAGAATCATGCGTAAAGCGTTAATTGCACTTGCAGACGGGTTCGAAGAAACCGAAGCCGTAACCATCATCGATTTATTGCGACGCGCCGATATCGAAGTAACCGTGGCCGGACTGAGGGAGGGAATCATCGAAGGCTCTCACCAAATCCGTATCGAACCGGACGCTTATTTAAAGGAACTCGAAGAATCGAATTTCGATATGTTGATTTTACCGGGCGGGCAGCCGGGCTCGACCAATCTTAAACAAGACTCAACACTGTTGCAATGGATTCGCCAGCGTTTCGAGCGGGGCGATAAGCTTGCAGCCATTTGTGCTGCGCCCACGGTTTTTCACGCCGCCGGCATTACCAAACATTTATCGTTAACCAGTTTTCCGGCCGAGAAGCAGGTATTTACCGACAGTCAATATAAAGAAGAGGCTGTGGTTAAAGATCGGAATGTCATTACCAGTCGTGGCGTCGGTACCGCCATCGACTTTTCACTGGAACTCATTGCCGAACTCGAAGGCCCTGAAAAAGCCAGTGAGATAGGCGAACGTATTTTGCATACATACAAGGGATGAATTACATTAAATGGTTATATAAAAAATTCAACTGGAATCCGGTGCAATAAACAGGTAAGGACGGATGCGCTCCAAGGTTTTGGGACCGATTCGATTTACTTTCTTTAAATCTTCCAGCCTTTTAAAGGGGCCGTGTTCATTTCGATAATCCAGAATATTACCGGCGGTTACCGGCCCGATTCTCGGTAATTTTTTCAATAGCTTCGCATCAGCGGTATTGATATTTATACTGTTAGGTTTTAAGATATTTTTTCTCTTTTGCCGCTCCAATGATTTTAAACGCGCTTCGATGTCGGCGGTATCATCGGAGAGTGCTTTGAAGAGGCTATCTTCCAAGCTGTAATCATAAATCTCCCGTTTGACCGTGTGCGGCATAATCCATTGTACCACCACACTGCCCAGAATGACGATCCCGACAATGAGCAGAGCGCGACGCTCGTTTTTCGTAAGATTAAGCATTGTAACGTCCTCCTTTGGAAGTGGTAAAAAGAAGGATCGTCCCTAACCGGCTATTTAACGAGCCATCCCTGAAGAAAACAGCTAATATTTCGTTTAAAGTGGATTAAATATTCAGCGCTTCTTTAAATTTTTCGAAAATATTTTTATGCTCATTCTGTTGTGGTTGCAGATTTTCACTTTCACCCAATTCGGCGATCTTTTGCTTCTCTTCATTGCTCAAATGCGTCGGTACGTAAACTTGAACCTGTACCAATTGATCCCCGATACCCGAGGAACGCAGATGTGGTATCCCTTTACCGCGCATGCGCAAAATACGTCCCGATTGGGTGCCGGCGGCAATTTTCAAAGTGGCGTTACCGGTTAAGGTGGGGATGGTTACATCGCCTCCGAGCGCCGCTTTCGCAAAACTGACGGGCAGTACCATCAAAACATCATCGCCTCTCCGTTCAAAAATATCGTGCTTTTCTTCCTCTATGTGGACGATTAGATCGCCCGGGGGGCCGCCGCGCAGGCCTGCGTTACCTTCGCCTTCCATAGGTATATAATTGCCTCCCGAAACGCCGGCCGGAACATTAATTTCCACGGTTTTGCTTCCTTGCGTCCGCCCGCTGCCGTTACAGGCTTTACAGGGATTTTCAATGATCTGGCCTTCGCCGTTACAACGATGGCAGGCGGTAACATTGACCATTTGACCGAACAAGGATTGCGAAACCTGCCGTAACTCACCGCTGCCATGGCAAACAGGACAGGAGACGGTTTTACTGTACTTTGCCGAGCCGCTTCCGTTGCATTCCTCGCACTTAACATATTTTTTTACTTTGATTTTCTTTTTGGCGCCGGTGGCAATTTCTTCCAGTGATAATTTTAATCGTATTTGCAAATCGGAACCGCGCCGATTGGAGCGACGACGGCGCGTACGTCCTCCGCCGCCTCCGAATATATCGCCAAATCCAAAGCCCTCTTCCATGAATTGTCGTAAAGCATCGGCGATATCAAAACCACTGGCGCCAAATCCGCCAAATCCCTGGCCGCCGGCACCGGCGCCGACCGTTCCGAAACGATCGTATTGTTGTCGTTTTTGAGGGTCGCTCAGAACAGCGTAAGCTTCGGCAATTTCTTTGAATTTAGCCTCGGCTTCGCTGTCATCGGGATTTTTATCCGGGTGATACTGTACCGCTAATTTACGATAGGCTTTCTTAATTTCTTCCTGGCTGGCTCCGCGTTGAACCCCAAGAATTTCATAATAGTCTTTACTTGCTGCCATAAAACACCTTATTTACTTACCAGCACTTTTGCGTGCCGGATGACCTTATCATTCAACATATACCCTTTTACGTGCTCTTCAATCACATAACCGCTGTCATGTTCTTCAGATTCCATCTGCATCAGCGCATCATGCAGGTCGGCGTCAAACTCCTTACCGACCGATTCTATGGGCTTTAATCCCTGCTTTGTCAGAACAGACATCAGGTTTTTATAAATGAGCTCCATGCCTTTCCTTAAAGATTCATTCGTGTCTTCGTTTTCATCGGATTGATTCGCATGGCTGAGAAAACGTTCAAAGTCGTCCAAAATCGGTAATAATTCTTTGATTAAATTTTCGTTTGCAAATTCAATGTGCTCTAAGAATTCTTTTTCTTTACGGCGTTTTAAATTTTCAAATTCCGCCATTTTCCGAAGCGCCTGATCTTTTAAATCGCTCTTTTCCTTTTCAAGGTCGTTAATTTTCTTTTCCAGTTTTTCTATTTTTTCTTTATTTTTGTCCTTCGTACTTTTTCCTTTGGCGGATTTTCCTTCGTTCTTACCATTATTTTGCTCATCCCGGTCGCTCGTTTTATCGTCCGAAGTCTCCTGCTCTTGTGTTTTTTTCCGGGACTCTTCTTCCCGTACTTCGTCTAAAACATCCTGTGATTTTTGTTCATCTGTATTTTTATTGTGTTGTCCTTTAGACATAGCAGATCACCTCAACATTTTTATTTTGGTTAAGAAATTTCTGAATTAAGCAACATTAAGCTTGTTTGTAACCGCATTGGCGGTAAAGTCAACCAGAGGAATCATTTTTCGATACGCCATACGCATGGGACCAATAACGCCCAGAACGCCGGATACTTCACCTATACGGTAGGTGGAGGTAATGACACTGCAATTCTGCATCTCTTTTTCGGCGTGTTCATTACCAATGGTTACCCGAATGCCGGGCGGATATTCCCGCTTACCCATAAAATGAATAATGATATTTTTATTTTCCAGCAAATTAATCAGCATTGAAAACCGTTGAACGTCGGTAAACTCCGGCTGGGTTAAAATGTTTCGTGTGCCGTTTAATGTATAATTTTCATATCTGGAGAAATCAAACATCCGATCCGCCATTTCTGTGAACAACCGCACGAGACCGGTTTTCTCATTGCGGAGGTCGGCCATAACGTTGGCAAAGGAGTGTTTTATTTCCTTAAGCGTTTGTCCATGAAAACGCTGATTAATCTTATCCTTCACTTTTTTTAAATCCGCCTGCGGCATATTCTGTTTGGTTTCAATAATGAACGACTTGACCTGGCCTTCCTTTACCATAATGATCGACATTATTTTATCGCTTGAGATCGGAACCAATTCAATTTTTTCAAATATGCTCTCGTAAAATTTGGGGGTAACTCCAATACCCAGTTGATGGGAAATTTCCGCAAGCATCCGGGTAACCCGTTGTAACAACTGTTCAATATCACCGTCATAGGTTTTAAGGGTTTCCTGAATAGTGCGCATTTCCTGTGGTCTCATTCGAATCGGTCGGATGAGCTGATCCACATAAAACCGATAACCCGTTGTGGTCGGAATACGTCCAGCCGAAGTGTGCGGCTGTATTACGTAGCCTTTTTCTTCCAGACGCGCCATAATCCGACGCACCGACGCCGGCTTTAACTGGACACCGGCCTGATCCGAAATTTGCTGCGATCCCACCGGATTGGCCGTTGCAATAAATTGTTCAACGATCAAATTTAATATGATTTTTTCTTTTTCATTCAATTTTTCCATAAGCCGCTAAGCCTATTTATTAAAACGCATAAATATATTATTTTACATAGGCCTATTCAAGTTTAGATAACAATGAACGGTTCAAAGTTACAAGTTCTGCTTGCCCTCTATTATTAATAAGACTTTAAATATTTTGAAACGCTCACTTTGCTGGAGATGATTCCAATAACCGCTCCCGCAATAATCAGTGTTAAAAATATCTGAGCATTGTAGACCAAATACGGATAAATAAATTTTTGTATCATTTTTATAAGTAAAAAAACAAGCACACTTGAAAAAAGCCCTCCAAGCAAACCCTGAAAAAAGCCCTCCACAATGAATGGTCTGCGGATGAAACGAGAGGTGGCGCCCACCAGTTTCATTATCTCTATGATATCGCTACGGGCGTGAATCGTCAATCGAATGGTATTGTGCAGTAAGACAAAGGCAATGACGAATAATCCCCCGCCGATTGCAGCCGCAATTAAATAGATCAGATGAACATAGCGATCGACCAATGCCAGCAACTCTTTTTGATAGATCACTTCATCCACGCCTTCCAAACCGCGGATTCGTGCCGCGATCCGTTCGACGACTTTCGAATTTTGCGAACCTTCGGCAAACCGTACGGTCACCGATGGTGGCAGGGGATTGGTGTCCAATACTTCATAAATGTTGCGGCCGAACTGTTCTTCAAAGCGTCGGGCCGCCATGTCTTTATCCACATATCGGACGGCAGCGACGCCCTCCATTTTACGAATGCGCTCCGCAATTTGCTGCCCTTCTTCTGTTTTTATAACCGGTTCCAAAAAAATTTCCAATTCGACTTTGGAGCGAACATGACCGATCCAACGATCCATATTCAATGAGAACAGGATAAACATTCCCACCATCACAAGAGCAACTGCCACGGAAGTTATGCTTATAATCGTGGCCAGCCGCGCCCGGCGGAATCCTTTTAAGCCTTCCCTGAAAGCAAACCAAATATTCATTTTCGGATGAGCACTCCATGATTCAAATCAATCCTGCGATGGGGGAATTGATCGATTAAACTTGTATTGTGGGTCGCCATCAAAACCGCCGTACCTTTTTTATTGATCTTTTCCAGTGTGTTCATAATTTCAAGGGCCGTAAGGGCATCGAGATTGCCCGTCGGTTCGTCTGCCAAAACAATCAACGGGTCGTTGACTACCGCCCGGGCAATTGCAACACGCTGCTGTTCGCCGCCCGATAATTCCAGCGGATATTGATTGCGCTTATGGCCCAAATTAACTTCGGCCAAAACCCGAAATACTTTGCGTTTTATGTCTCTGCTTTTTGTACCGGTCACTCTTAATGCAAATGCCACATTCTCGAATACGGTACGATCTTTCAACAGTTTAAAATCCTGATACACCACACCGACTTTACGTCTCAACATCGGAATTTCTTTGGGTTTGATTTTAGAGGAACTATAACGATCAATAATAACCGTTCCCTCATCCGGGAATAAATCCATGTAGATGAGCCGTAGAATGGTCGATTTACCGGCGCCGCTTGGTCCAACCAGATAAGCAAATTCACCTTTTAAAACCTGAAATGAAATGCCCGTTAAAATGACTTTGCGATCGATACTCACATTAATATTGTACAATTCGATCATGATTTAGCCTTCTTACAGATAAAATGCACGCGTTTGGAGTAAGGCTTCAATTTACGATATGAAAAATCGCTTAGCATTTTCAGGGTTTTAAAAGGCGATTCAGCAAGCAATTCCTGCCACTCTTCCAGGGTTCGGATTTTTTGTTTATGCAGCTCGGTTTTTGTTTCGTGCTGCCAGACGATGGCAAATTCATTGTACTGCATTTGCTCCTGCTCATCAAACCAGCTTTTGCGTTCGTAGCCGTGGTCGTTACGGTACATCGTTTCATGATACGGCGAAAACTCCTTACGGCACACTTCCGGCGTAACCACATCAAAAATGAACAATCCGTCGGCTTCCAAAATATCGGCTACTTCGGTAAAAATTTTAAGAATGTCTCCGGCATCCAGAACATAGTTAATGGAATCGTAAAGTATAAGCGCCACATCAAAATACGCTGGCGCAAAGGGCAACTGTCTGAAATCCGCACAAATAAAAGGGACATCTTTCAGTTTTGCCTTTTGGTTGGCCTGGCGCAGCATGGGCCAGGAAATATCGCTGCCTACATATTGTCTGCGGCGCTGAGCAAAATGTGCCAGCAGGTTGCCTGTGCCACACGAAAGGTCAATGACACGACGTACTTTTTTACCGCGCAACGAGAAAAAGGTGCGTACATACCGCGACCACATGCGGTAGTTCACATGGTTCATCACTTCATCATAAAGCATCGCGATATGCGTGTAAGGCGCTCGGTCTTGATTTCCTTCGGAATGCTGCATCCATCCTTCCTTAATAGTATGTCCCACGAATAGGCTTGACTTGTTATTTTCTAACCCAGGCCTTAATTTGCATAACTTTTACACAATAAAACAACATCAACGGATATCATGTTAACATTTTTAAATTCTGTAGTCCTGCCGGCCCTGATCGCCGCGGCGGTTCCGCTTATCATTCATTTGCTCTACCGACGCAGAGCGAAACGCGTACCGTTCAGTTCTCTGCGCTTTTTAAAACTAATAGAAAATAAACGTATTCGCCATGTACGTCTGTTTCAAATATTATTGATTATCATTCGAACGCTGCTCATTATATTTATAATAATGGCATTCGCGCGGCCCACGCTTAAAACCATTTTTCCCGGCTCAGCCGGAACGGCGCGCACGACGGCCGTTATCCTGGCAGACGATTCTTACAGTATGCAAGCATTCTACGGCGCACTTACGGCGGGTGAGCGCCTGAAAAATGCCCTCGCTAAAATATCGAATACATTTGACGAAGAAGACCAGATTTTCATTTTAAATGCATCCGAATACACCGATACAGCCCGAACGGCGCGTGTATTATCTGCATCCGATCGGGCCTCGGAGCCGCTATACAAAGTAAGCAACGGCTCGCCTGATTTTTATCCCATGTTCCAAAAGGCCGCTGAACTTTTGAATCAATATCCAAATTATAACCGGGAACTTTATTTTCTGAGCGATTTTCTTATTTCTCCACAAGCGGTAAACGATTCACTAACTCCACTCTTTAAAAATTTAAACTTCAGAACATATTTTTTAAATACTACTCAGGGCGAGCCATTCGATAACCTATCCATCGACACGGTCAAAATAACCGATCGTATCCTGGAAACCAATCTACCCGTTCATTTGGATGTCCGCATCAGCAACCACGGACTGAATGAAGCAAGGGAGACAACCATCAGTCTGTTCGCGGAAAACCAACGTCTTGCGATGCAACAAGTTAGCTTAAAACCGGGTGAGAGTAAAACATTTTCAATGACGTTTATACCAAAACGTAGCGGCTATATCCCTTTGCAATTTGAGTTAGATGACGATGCACTAACCATTGATAACGTTTACTACATGAATTTATTCATTCCAAATGAAATGCGCTTTCTGGTTGTTGATGATCAACCCAATCGTTTTCTGCGCACCGCTTTCACGATTCTTAACCGTAAATCTTTTTTTCAGATTGAAACCGTGAAAAACGATCAGCTCTACGGGAAAAATTTTAGCAATTACGATGCGATTATGATCAACGGCTTAAAGCCGTTACAGAATGCGACCATCGATCGCCTCTCCCGGTTTGTGCGAACGGGGCGCTCACTTATTATTTTCCCCGGGGATGAATTAAATGCCCAATCGGCTGATAAAATGCTCCGGCCTTTGACCGGCGAAACCATTTATCTTGATCGCATAGGCCGGAAGAATTCCGAACGTTATTACGCCCTGGAAGCCATCGGAGGGCGCCACCCGGTTTTTGGGAACCTCTTTGTAACAACGCAAAGCAGGATAACGCCGCCTCGCTTATTTAAATACTGGAAAATCTCCAACAATTTGGAGCCCTTACTGTTGTTACAAAATAACGACCGTTTTTTGGCGCAACGCGTGCCCGCACCCCGTTCCGGGAAAATCATCGTTGCGGCCTCCGCATTGGACACGCGTTGGAACGATCTGCCTTTGAAAGGATTTTTTGTTCCCATGCTTTACCGCTTGCTTTATTACAGCGCCCAACAGCAAAAATGGGGCGAAATAATTCCGGTTAACCAGAGCCATCAGTTTACGACATCCCATTTATCTCTTGAAGAAAATTACGTTTTAAGGGCGCCGGACGGCGCCGCGGTTCCGGTTATTCCAAAACAGACCGATAACGGTTTACGGTTTCGGTTTGACAGGATCAGTGATGTGGGACATTACGTGCTCTTTCAAAATGAACGCCCCATTCATGCATTTTCAGTCAACCATAATGCAAACGAATTGGAGCGCCCGTTTATCGATTTTGAAAATATTTTCCCGAATGCACAAGTTTTATCCGATAAACAAAACATCGAAGAACATATAACCGAAGCCCGTACGGGCACGGAGCTCTGGCGTTTGTTTTTGTTTTTGGCTCTGCTTATGCTTATCGCCGAGATGTTGATTGTCAAACGCATAGAAGGTCGAACACAAAAGGAATAAACATACAGCCGTGTTGACATGCAGCTGTATATTTGTTTGATGGAGCCTTTTAATTGATCGAATGCCGGCACTATTTCTACTCGGGGGATTTTAATGACATTATTAAGCGGAAATATCAATCCCAAGCCGATTTTAACCCTACGGTTGCCCCGGAAGAACCCATTTTATGAGGTCTTTTACAGATGCGTTTTTAACATGCTTGTTTCACTTTCAATAATATTTTGAATTCGTGAAATATTTCTTAAATTTGCGCAAAATTTTTTACTAAAGCAGGAGATACACTTTGTTATGACAAATAAAAAAATTCTCGATAAAAAACAGAAATGGCAATCTTCCACGCTGAACCGCGTTCTGGAAAAACACCCCGAGCGCAGGGAGTCGTTTACAACCGGCTCCTGGTTAGCCGTCGATCGCGTGAGCGTGCCCGAATCTTTTTCGGAAGATGCGTATTTGGAAAAATTGGGCTTCCCCGGCGAATATCCTTACACCCGCGGCGTACAGCCAACCATGTATCGCGGACGCTTGTGGACCATGCGGCAGTATGCCGGTTTCGGCACGGCCGAAGAATCCAATAAACGCTATAAATACTTGCTCAGTCAGGGGCAAACCGGCCTGTCGGTGGCCTTCGATTTGCCGACGCAAATCGGATATGACTCCGATGATTCCCACAGCATTGGTGAAGTAGGCAAAGTAGGCGTTGCCATCGACACCCTAAACGATATGGAGATTTTATTTGACGGCATTCCGTTGGACAAAGTCTCCACTTCCATGACCATCAACGCACCGGCTTCCATTCTGTTGGCCTTCTACATCGCCGTGGGCGAACAGCAGGGGGTATCCAAAGACAAGCTCCGCGGCACCATACAGAACGATATCCTGAAAGAATATATCGCGCGCGGAACTTACATTTTCCCGCCCAAACCTTCGTTGCGCCTTATTACGAATATATTTGAATATTGCTCCGGTGAGGTACCGAACTGGAACACAATCAGTATTTCCGGCTACCACATTCGCGAAGCCGGCTCCACCGCGGTACAGGAAATAGCATTCACCCTTGCGGACGGCGTTCAATATGTGAAGGCGGCCTTAGACGCCGGCATGGATGTGGATCAGTTCGCAGGCCGCTTGTCGTTTTTCTTTAATGCCCATAACGATTTATTGGAGGAAGTGGCCAAATTCAGGGCGGCCCGCCGTATCTGGGCAAAAATCATGAAGGAAAAATTCAACGCACGTGATGAACGCTCCATGAAATTACGCTTTCACACCCAAACCGGCGGCAGTACTTTAACGGCGCAACAACCGGATAACAATATTGTGCGCGTTACCATTCAGACGCTGGCTGCGGTTCTGGGCGGGACCCAAAGTTTGCATACCAATTCAAAGGATGAAGCCCTCGGTTTGCCGACCGAAGACGCCGTCAGGGTTGCTTTACGAACCCAGCAGATTGTCGCCCATGAATCGGGCGTAACGGCATCGGTGGATCCGCTGGCCGGTTCTTATCATTTGGAATCCTTGACCGATAAAATCGAAGACGAAGTCTGGCAATATCTGGATAAAATTGAAGAACTTGGCGGCATGGTTCAGGCCATTGAGGCCGGCTACGTTCAGAAGGAAATTCAGGATGCCGCTTACCGCTATCAGCAGGAGGTGGAACATAAAGAGCGCATTCTGGTGGGCGTAAACGAATACGCCCTTGAGAAAGAAATCCCTCAGGATATTTTAAAAGTGGATCCCAAATTACGCGATGCTCAAATTGAAAAACTAAAGGAAGTAAAGCGTAAACGCGATCAACAGGCTGTTAACAAACGATTGGATCAATTACGACAAGGCGCCCGCGACACCAATACCAATCTTATGCCGCTCATTCTGGATGCCGTACGGGCTTATGCCTCGATCGGCGAAATTTGTAATGTCCTTCGCGACGAATTTGGCGAACACCAGGAATCGATTGTTTTATAGAAGGTAAAATACCATGGCAAAAAAAATACGTATTTTGATATCAAAACCAGGGCTGGACGGACACGACCGCGGCGCAAAATATATTGCCCGCGCCCTGAAGGACGCCGGATACGAAGTGATTTATACGGGCATCCGGCAATCGCCGGATGCCATTGCGAAAACCGCCATACAGGAAGATGTTGATTTTGTGGGTTTAAGCCTGCTATCCGGCGCCCATAACGAACTTTTTCCGGAAGTCGTCAAGCAAATCAAAGCAAACGGCGGAGAGGAGATTATCATTTTCGCCGGCGGCGTGATTCCGGATTCAGACATTGCAGGTTTACAGGAACAGGGCATTCAGGCTATTTTTACGCCGGGTACGCCGATAAAAACCGTCATTGATTTTATCGAAAACCATAAGAAGCAAATCGCTCAATAGGATGCGACTCCGAATGTTATAAAACCCATTTGGCTGTCCGGTTCATATAGAGAATAGCGATACATTTTAACGATAGGAACAGAATGACGTTATCGGATCATGTACTGCAAGGCGATATCAGGGCTATTGCCCGCGCTATCAGCCAGGTAGAAAACGGAATGGAACCGAAAGAATCGTTAATCGACGCCTTATATCCATACGGCGGTCGGGCATTGGTGCTCGGTCTGACGGGGCCGCCCGGCTCCGGCAAGAGCACGCTGCTGGATCAAATGATCGATCGTGAACGGCAGGCCAAACGCAGCGTCGCGGTTATAGCCGTCGATCCCAGTTCGCCGTTCTCGGGCGGGGCTATTTTGGGCGACCGTCTCCGCATGCAGAAACATGCCGCTGACGACGGCGTCTTTATCCGGTCCATGGCTTCGCGCGGCCATCTGGGAGGCGTGTCCGGCGCTACAGCCGACGCCATCAAAGTGCTGGATGCCGCAGGCTACGATCGCATCATCATTGAAACCATCGGCGTGGGCCAAACTGAAATTGATGTGGTCGAGCTGGCCGACATTGTCATGCTTATGCTCGTTCCCGGTTTAGGCGACGAAATTCAGGCGCTGAAGGCCGGCGTTATGGAAATCGGTGATATTTTCATCGTGAATAAAAGCGACCGGCCCGAAGCCGATAAAGTAAAAGCTCACATCGAGTATGTGCTCAACTTCAAACAACTGGAAGATGGCGAAGCAAGAAATCCCATTATAATGACATCGGCGGTTAATAATACCGGCATCGAGGATTTGCTGGATAATATCGATCGATTCTATAAACACATCAAAGAGAGCGGCCAATTAAAAGAACGCCGCAAGAAACGGCTTATGGGAGAAGTGAAAAGTATTATTACCGCCAAAATACGGGACCGCGTTCATCAATTTTTGAGTGAAAAAGAAGACATTCGCCTGTTGGTGGAAGGCTTGTACGAGAAAAAGCGCAGCCCTTATGCACTGATTAATGCCAAACTTAATGAATTTTTAAAGGAGCGTAATAATTTATGATTACACAAATAAATCACATCGGTATCGCCGTTCAATCATTGGAAGATCACATTCCGTTTTATCGCGATCTCCTTGGTCTCGAATTTAAGGGCATCGAGGAAGTGCCGGATCAAAAAGTAAAGGTCGCTATGTTCCGGGTGGGTGAAGTGCAAATCGAACTCCTGGAACCCACGGCGGATGACAGCCCGATTGCGGGATATCTCGAAAAGAAAGGCGAAGGCATGCACCACATTGCCTACCAGAGTACAGACATCGAACAGGACATCCGGCATCTCCGGGAGCAGAAGGTTCGCATGATCGATGAACAACCACGGCCGGGCGCCCACGATACACGCATCGCCTTTGTTCATCCCAAATCAAGCGGTAAAGTGCTAACCGAACTTTGCCAGACAGGGGAGTGATGCCATGAGTATTGAACGTAAGATATTAGAACTCAAAGAAAAGCAGGAACGCGCCCGCTTGGGTGGCGGCGAAAAATCGATTGAGAAACAACATCAAAAAGGCAAACTGACGGCGCGTGAACGGATTCAACTGTTGCTGGACGAAAACAGCTTCGAAGAACTGGATATGTTCCGGACAACGCAGTACAGCGATTTCGGACTTACCGACAAACAGATTTTCGGCGACGGTATTGTTACCGGCTACGGCTCGATCCATGGCCGTTTGGTTTATGTTTATTCTTTTGACTTCACCGTTTTCGGGGGTTCACTTTCACAGGTTGTAGCCGAGAAAGTCGTTAAAATTCAGGAGATGGCCGCCAAAAACGGCGCGCCTATCATCGGTATCAACGATTCTGGCGGCGCCCGCATTCAGGAAGGCGTCGATTCCCTTGCTGGATACACCAATATTTTCCTGAATAATGTTCTGTATTCCGGGGTTGTGCCGCAAATCAGCGCTGTTGTTGGTCCTGCGGCGGGCGGTGCGGTGTATTCACCGGCCTTAACCGATTTTATTTTTATGGTTCGCAACACCTCTTTTATGTTTTTGACCGGCCCTAAAATCGTTAAGGCCGTCACCCACGAAGATGTATCCGCCGATGAATTGGGCGGCGCCGATGTTCACGCTGCCAAAAGCGGCATCACTCATTTTACCTACGATGATGAAAAGAGCCTTTTTGAGGGCATTCGGCAACTCCTAAAATATCTGCCCGATAACAATTTGACCGAACCACAGATTGTTCCGAATGATGATACAGCCGATCGCGTGGAAGAGTCGCTCAATTATATTGTACCGGAACATCCCAACAAACCGTATGATATGAAAGAAGTTATCCATGCCGTGTTGGATGAAGGGAAATTTTTTGAAGTCCAGCAACAATACGCCCGGAATGTTGTTATCGGCTTTGGCGATTTGAATGGGCGCTCGGTGGGCGTGGTGGCCAATCAGCCCAAAGTGTTGGCCGGTGTGCTGGACAGCAATGCCTCCACTAAAGCAGCGCGGTTTATCCGTTTTTGCGACGCTTTCAACATTCCGATTATCACTTTTGAGGATGTGCCCGGTTTTATGCCCGGAACGGTGCAGGAATTTAACGGAATTATCCGCCACGGAGCCAAAATGTTGTATGCTTATGCCGAGGCAACGGTACCCAAAATTACGGTTATTACCCGCAAAGCTTATGGCGGCGCCTTTTGTGTGATGAATTCCAAACATCTGCGCGGGGATATTGTTTACGCCTGGCCGACCGCAGAAATTGCCGTTATGGGCCCGGAGGGCGCCAGTGAAATCATTTATGCCCGCGAAATCAAAGATTCGGAAAACCCGGATGAAAAGCTTCGGGAAAAAATCGAAGAGTACAGGGAAAAATTCGCAAATCCTTACGTAGCCGCCAATAAGGGCATGATTGACGAAGTGGTTGAACCCAAGATTACCCGCTACAAAGTGATCAAGGCGCTGGAAATGCTGCGTAATAAACGGGATGATAATCCTCCTAAAAAACACGGCAATATTCCGTTATAGGAGGGCATATGCTGCAACACACCGATTCGACCCTTTCGGACACCGCACTTTACGGTTTTCAGAACATAACCGCCAACCACGGCGACAATATTGCCATTAATGGAATATTAATAGTATTCGTGAGTCTCATCCTCATCTCCCTTATTATTTACATCTTCAACCGTATTTTTTCCCGGCTTCATCACGATGACAATCAGCCCTTTCGTCCGCATTCCGGGACTCAGAACGAAACCGACAGAATTACAAAACCTTCCGAAATTCCGCCCGATCATCTGGCTGCGATTACAACGGCGGTGGAGCTGTATAGGCGTTTGCATTTTGAACCGCTTAACAGCGCCGTAACATTTTCCAAAGGTGAAACGCAACCCGGTTGGAAAGTTGGTTTTAAATACGGTCAACGATTTCAATTAAGGAAGTTACAATGAAAGATAAAACCATCATCTTAGATATTAACGGCAATGAATACAAAGTGGTTATAAACCGCTTTACAGCCGCGGAGGCAGAACTTACCGTTAACGGTACGTCTTACACCGTCGGCCTGAAGGACCTTGGCATTGAGCAGGTAGCAGACATCAAACCACAGCAGGCGCCAAGGCCCGAAAAAGAGCTCCACAAACCGGCAGAGAAAAAAGCCTCAACTCCACGTTCTCCGGTACACCGGCCGCAAACCGTTGATGACAAGCACACCATTAAGGCGCCATTACCCGGTATGATCCTTAAAATCTTTGTAAAAGAAGGCGATGTCATTAAGTCCGGACAACCGGTGATAATGCTTGAAGCCATGAAAATGGAAAATGAAGTAAATGCGACCGGCAGCGGCATGGTTATCGATATCCGTTTTAAAGAGGGCGACAGCGTGAACCAGGGCGATGCCCTTATTTTACTGAAGCCTGTGGAGGATTGATATGGAGGTACTGAGCAAACTTCTGGGGACGACCGGTTTCGCCAATATGACGCCTGAAAATTTTATCATGATCATCATCGGCTGTGTGGCTATTTATCTCGCCATTGTTAAAAAATTTGAACCGCTTTTGTTACTGCCTATCGGTTTTGGTGTGATCGTCGGAAATATTCCCTATCCGGAAGGCCTGCCATTGGGCGTTTACGATACGGTTGCCAACGGCGCCTCGCAAAATAGCGTATTCAGTTTAATTTATTACGGCGTTACGTCCGGTATTTTCCCGCCGCTCATCTTCCTCGGTATCGGTGCATTAACCGATTTTTCCTCTCTTATTTCGAGCCCCAAATCGGTGCTATTGGGCGCTGCGGCTCAGGTTGGCATTTTCGGTACGTATCTCGGCGCTTTAGCATTGGGTTTCAATAATGCCGAAGCCGCTTCCATTGGCATCATTGGCGGCGCCGACGGCCCTACCTCCATCTTTCTTTCTTCCCAACTTGCACCGGACTTACTGGGCCCCATCGCAATCGCGGCATATTCGTATATGGCATTGGTTCCGGTGATTCAGCCGCCCATTATGCGCCTTTTAACCAGCAAAGAAGAACGGCTGATACGTATGAAAGCGCCAAGGGCTGTATCAAAAAAAGAAAAAATCCTGTTTCCGATCATCGTACTGATCGTATCAGCTCTGATTGCACCCGGCTCATTGACCCTTGTTGGGATGCTTATGCTGGGCAATCTGTTAAAGGAAAGCGGCGTTACCGATCGCTTAGCAAAATCAGCCGGAACCGCCTTGCTTGATGTTGCCACCATCCTGTTGGCCTTCGCGGTTGGCGCCAGTACACAGGCCAGCGTCTTTATTACGGCCAAATCTTTGGGAATATTTGCACTCGGTTTGATCTCCTTTATGATTGCCACCTTCGGCGGCTTGCTATTTGCAAAATTAATGAACCTCTTTTTAAAAGAGAAAATCAATCCGTTAATCGGGGCTTCCGGTGTTTCCGCCGTTCCGGACTCAGCGCGCGTTGTGCAACATTACGCTTTGAAATTTGATAAAGACAATCATCTTTTGATGCATGCCATGGCACCGAATGTTTCAGGCGTAATTGGTTCTGCGATTTCGGCTGGCATATTCATAGCGATTTTCCAGTAGGACTATGTCTATTTTTACATGGATGTTCGGATACGGTGCCTCATGGTTTTACGTCTATACTCAATCCCCGTTCAAATGATCTATCCGTAATATTTGTTTGAACATTCATCGATTCGAGTCGTAAAACGGCATGAAAAGCTCGAAGTGAACGGGATTTCACCTTGCATTTAGTGAAAAGTGAAAGCATATTTTAAAAAACATTAAAGGAGGTATCAATAACCATTCCTTCCATGTTAGATAAATCTTCTGCACTCATTCAACAATCTAATGAACGCTGCCTTCTTGTGGGCGTTATTCAAAACCACCAATCCCGTTGGGAAATAATAGATCATCTTGAAGAACTCCGTTCGCTGGCTGAGACCACGGGCGCTGCCGTAATCGATTCCATTATTCAGGATCGTTATGCACCGGATGCCGCGCATTTTATAGGTAAGGGCAAAGTCGAGGAAATCGCCGAACAGGTTTGTGATGATAATATACAATTAATCATTTTTGACGATGAATTATCGCCGGCCCAGGTTAAAAATATTGAGCGCATTGTCGAAGTCAAGGTAATCGACCGCGCAGCTCTGATTCTCGATATATTTGCTAAACACGCTAAAACAAGAGAATCGAAAGTACAGGTGGAACTGGCGCAGCTCAATTACATGTTGCCAAGGCTTACCCGGCAGTGGCAGCATTTATCTCGACAGGTCGGCGGTATTGGCACCAAGGGGCCGGGCGAAACTCAGCTCGAAACCGACCGCCGGTTGGTACGGCAACGCATTGCGAAACTCGAAGATCGGCTCGAACAGATTGCACGTCAAAATGAGATTCAACGCGAGCGTCGTAAAGACGTGTTCCGGGCTGCTCTTATAGGATATACCAACGCCGGGAAATCGACCATCATGCGGAGTATGACCAATGCCGATGTACGGATTGAAGATGAATTGTTTGCTACATTGGATACGACCGTAAGGCGGTTAACACTCGACAGCAATATCGATATCCTCTTAAGCGATACCGTGGGTTTTATACGAAAGCTGCCCCACCATCTCGTTGCATCCTTTCGCTCAACGCTCGCCGAAGCTATGGAATCGGACGTACTCCTGCACGTTGTTGACGTTACCCATCCGCAATTTGAAGAGCAAATTCGGGTCGTTAATGGTCAACTAAAAGAGCTGGAAGTGGCCGAAAAACGTTGCCTGCTTGTATTTAACAAAGTTGATAAAATGCCCAAAAACGGATTGCTAAACCAGCTAAAAGTACGTTTCCCACAGGCATCATTTATATCGGCGAGACGCCACATAGGTATGCACCAGTTGAAACAGAAACTCCTTTCTATGGTCGAAGAAGCATTCGAAACGAAACAAATTAAGTTGAATTACCGATACGGCTCTGCAGAACATTTGATACATCCACTGGCCACCGTATTGGAAAAAGATTATGATGAGCAGTACCTGTATTTAACGATTAAATATCCACAGGAGAACAAGAACAAAATTCTGGAATTGGCCGATAAATACAAATAAGAGAAGGAGCCGCCCGCCCATGCGATTTTTGACGTCGGTGCTTGTTATTGTATTTTTATTAACGCCATTGCGAAGCCAGGTCGTTCACGAAATGGATTTCAATCGTTTCACGAATTACCGGCTTGAAGACTGGATAACATACGCTCCCGCACTGATCATTACTTCAATCGACATCAGCGAAGATTTTGCATATTTCGGCACCCGTTACGGCGGAATACTTCGATATGATCTGTACGAAAATCGTTGGCTGTTTCCGTTCACTACCAGCAGCGGCCTGAGAAGTAATGAAATTGTAAAAGTGGTTTACGATTATAAAGATTTCCGACTTTATGCATTAACATCCGAAGGAATCGACGTATTTGACCCCGGTAGTAATCACTGGAAACCGGCGTATATCGATGATATTTCGGAGCTGAGCCGGCGCTCGCCATCTCAACAGGAAGTGCAGGATTTTTTCAACAGCCAGTCCGATTATCGTTATCCGGAATTCTTCCGTCCCAGCGACCGTCAATTGCCTGAATTCTTTACATCCGTCGATTATCTTTATCGCCCTCCCGATGAAATATTGGATAAACATAACCGCGTCTTCCATTTTACCGACCGTGTTGTTGATCAATGGCGCAATATTTGGATAGGAACCAACGGATTGGGCGCCGCCCGAGCCGATCTCGACGACCGTTCGCTCAACTTTTATCCGCAGTCGTTAACCAACATTCACCCCAAAGACATCTCGTTTAAGAACGCTGAGATTTGGATCGGCGGTCACTCCTTTGGGCCGATTCCGCACGGGATCGCCCGCTGGCAATCCGGGCGAAATAAGTGGCAATATTTCGATGAGCGCTTTTATTACGGCATCTATAATGACGAGGTCAATGTTATCGCCTCCGGGCGACAACATGTTTTTTTGGGTACAAATGAAGGACTGGTTATTTACAATTACAATAACAACGAATGGCGCACTTTAACAACAGCTCATGGTTTGGAATCCAATTTGATCCGCGATATTAAATTACAAAATGATATTCTTTTCATTGCTTCAGAAGAAGGATTCAACTGGTTACGCCCCCCTTATAAGCAAGTGGAGGAATCGCAAGATAACCGCCTCGATAATGTACCGATCAATTACATTACGACAACAGATACTTCTGTCTATTTTGCAACCTATCGCGGTTTGTTTACCTATCATCCGGCTGAAGACAGCATACAGTTTTTTCAGGTTAGTGCAGCCGTTTCCGATATTGGTATTACGGTTATTGCTAATCACAACGACAGCCTTTGGATTGGCGGCGCTTCCGGAATTGCTTTTCGTAGTAACAAAACCCGTCAGTGGAGATCGTTCACACGTATACCCGAATACATTCCGGGGCGCATTAACGACATCGATTTTACCCCGGGTCATGTTTGGTTTGCGACCGATAATGGATTATTAAAATATCAAACAGCTATGGATCACTGGTATCTTTACACCGAACGGGATGGACTGGCCGATGACCGCGTTTATCACATTGATGTGGATCAAAGCGATTTGTGGTTAAGTACCCGGAAAGGAGTTACTATTTTTCGATGGGATCGCCCGGATCGCATTGAATAATTTTCAATAACCCCACCTTTCGTTTTTATTTTAAGCCCATTTATCTTAAATTGCCGACTTATTTTTAAAGGACGTGCACACTCATTAAAAAATGGAGTTTAGCATGAGCGAACTTCCCAGACAGGACAACGCCGTTGAAAAAAAGGGGGTAAGCGAAGTACTTAGGGAAGCGGGATCCGAGTTGTCCACAACCTTAAAAGCATTTTTTAAAGCTCCCCGTGCGCTTTGGGGCGTTAACGTTCCTTTCGTCATCGAAGGGTTGGTCTATTTCGGCATATTAAACATTCTGGGTATTTATTGTTCGGAGAATGTTGCACTTAGCGATGTGCATGCCGGTTGGGTTTACAGCGGGGTAACGGGAGGAATTACCTTTGCCATGCTTCTTTTCGGGGGCGTTTCCGATAAGATTGGCGTCCGAAATTCTTTGATTCTTTCCCTGAGTATTATGATGATCGGACGCATTTTTGTATCTCTCTCGGGTACATTACCGCTCGGCGCCGGTTTAGGCTCTCCCATGTTTTTCACTATGATTTTCGGATTGTTTTTAATGGTTACCGCTTACGGTCTTTACCAACCGGCGGCTTATGCCGGCGTCAAACGGTATACCACGCCTAAAAACGCGGCAATGGGGTACGCGGTTATCTACGCTTTGATGAACCTTGGAGCATTTTTCTCAGGTTTTATCTCACCGTTCACGCGTCACACATTCGAATCGGTGTTCCCCCCCAACGGTTTAACGGCTGTATTCTGGGTGTATACGTTGCTCACCTTAACCGCGGTGCTCGCAACGGCTTTCATTCTTACCAAAGCGACAGATCGGAAAGCCGTGGAGCGCGTCAAGGGCGAAAAAAAAGCCATGCGTGAAGAGGGACAAATAGCGGAAGATGAGAATGAATCGGATGGGCCGCCTAAATATCATGTTAACAATAAACCTCTTTTAATAATCGTTGCACTTTTTCTTATAACAGGATTTCTGTTTGTCTGGAATATTTCCCGGCAAACAGGCGATTTCCAATTTAATCAAAATTGGCTAAAAAATATTGCTTTAACAGGTATTCTCGCCATACTTGCGGTCTCGGGCATCTATGAATATTTGCGAAAACGGCCGGATCATCCCTTCCGCGATGCGCGATTTACCTTCTTCATTTTTATCCTGATCCCCGTACAAACCCTTTTTGCTCACCAATGGTTAACCATGCCCTATTATTTGGACCGGGCTTTTGCCGGCTCGTTTGTGAGTGATTATTTTGAGTTTTTCAATAATTTAAACCCCATTCTCATTTTTATCCTTGCCCCGGTCGTTGCGGGTATAACCTCACGCGCCAATGTTTATAAGATGATGATTCTTGGAACGTTTGTCATGGCCTTACCGACCTTCTTATTGGTTTTGGGGCCGCATACGCCTCTCTTTCTTACTTACATATTGCTTATGACCACCGGAGAAGCCATATGGCAACCGCGTTTCCTGCAATGGGTAGCCGAGATTGCGCCAAAAGGTAAAACCGGCGCTTATATGGGCATCGGTCAGTTCCCCTGGTTCCTGACCAAGGTTATTACCGGTTTTTATTCCGGTTGGTTTGTTGCCAATTATATACCGGATCCTTCCACCGGTCAGTCCATTAACAGTGAACAAATGTGGCTGATTTACGCATTCATTGCCTTATCTTCTCCGGTCGCGCTCCTGCTCGCTAAAAAATGGATGGTTAAAGGGATGCGTAAAAATGCTGCCTAAATTACAATAAAAAAAAGGCGTCTTCCAAAGAAGGACGCCTTTTTCTGTTACATCCCATTTGCAATATGCATTACTTCTTTCCGATACCTGCGATTTCTTCCAACATGGCTGTCGTTAACGATTTAGGCCGCTCAATCGCCTGACCGACGGCGCGATCCCATATCAGATTACTCAGCACGCCTATGGCGCGGCCTACCCCGAACATGACCGTGTAAAAGTCATATTCCGTAACGCCATAATGCCACTGGATAACGCCCGAGTGCGCATCAACGTTGGGCCAGGGGTTCTTGGCCTTACCCTGTTCCTGGAGGATCGGCGGTACCACCTCGTACAACATACTAACCAATTTAAAAATAGGATCGTCCGGGAGGTGTTTTTGCGCAAATTCACGCTGCGCCATGTAACGGGGATCCGTTTCTCTTAGTACCGCATGGCCATAGCCCGGGATAACCTGGCCGGAATTGAGCGTATCCCATACAAATTTTTCAAGTTCCTTTTTAGTTGGCAATGTTCCGCCCATTTTGTCCATGACCCCCAAAATCCAGCGTAAAACTTCCTGATTTGCCAGGCCGTGTAAAGGACCTGCCAATCCGTTTAATCCGGCAGACAAAGAATAATAAGCATCGGAAAGGGCAGAACCAACCAGATGCGTTGTATGTGCGCTCACATTGCCGCTTTCATGATCGCTGTGCAGTATGAAATAGAGACGCGACAGATCATCATAAGGCTCATCGATATCCATCATATAGGCAAAATTGGCGCCGAAGTCGAGATCAGGGTTGACCGGAATCGGCGTGTCCGCCTTATATTTCATACGGTAAATATAGGCGGCAATTTCAGGCAATTTAGCCAATAAATTTAAGGTATCTTCCAGCGTCGGTTCCCAGTAATCCATCTTGCTGACGCCGCTATGATAGGCTTTAACAAACTGCGATTCTCTTTGCATGGATAGAACGGCTGCGGAGAACATCGTCATCGGATGTGTATCACGCGGCATGGTTCTCAAGATATCAAAGACGTATTGCGGCGTTCGATTGCGTGATTTAAACTCATCGACCACATCGCCGATATCTTCATCTGTTGGCATTTCTCCCGTCAACAGCAAGAAAATATGGCCTTCCACGTATGGCATTTCAGCGCCGGAGGGTTTGGGCAGTTCTGCAAGGCATTCCGGTATGGTATAACCACGGAAACGAATGCCCTTGTGGGGATCGAGATAAGAAATATCCGTCGTCAACGATTTCAAGCCCCGCATACCGCCGTAAAGCTGCCGAATATGGATGCGATCCACTTCAACATCCCCATATTCTTTAACCAAACGGGTTACACGCTCCCTAAATCCAGGGATCTTCTCGGCTAACTTTTCTTTAAGTTTCGACATACCTGAACCTTTCGTTTTTGGTTTGGTTTATGTTTAACGGCCGCTTTTTTATGACCGTTCTTCATTGATTCGCTGTCTCACCCCGGGAGGGTCCCCCACACGTTTCAGTCGCCATTTTGTACTTACGTATGTTGCTTCTACCCATTAATTGCGGTTTTCCATATCATTTCAACTTAATGCCTTCGTTTTCTATTTTTGCTCACTATGACCGTATCAACTATGCGTTGTCATTCGTTGATTTCTTTTTTTGATTGTTGTTTTGGCCTTTATTTTGGGCGGTTTCGCTTTTTGCGTTACTATCTTTTTTGCTTTCTCCTTCCGTGTCTTTCTTAACATTGCCATTGTTCTTTTTGTAATCGGTAATGTAAAAACCACTGCCCCTGAATAACAAACCCACTCCTGCGCCTATCTTGCGCCTAACCGTTTTCCCACATTCAGGGCATGAACGAATGGGTTCGGCGCTAATACTTTGGAATGCTTCAAACGCATGCCCGCAACTTTCACATATATACTCATAAGTTGGCATCTTATTTATCTCCTCTGCTTTTACTATAATTTATGATAAAACACTGCAAATACAAGCAACATTAATAATATCTTCGACGCTGCAGCCCCGTGATAGATCATTGTACGGCTTGTTGAGTCCCTGAACGACAGGGCCCACCGCCTCTGCACCCGCGAGCCGCTGGGCTATTTTATACCCGATATTGCCGGCGTCCAGATCGGGAAAAATAAAAACGTTGGCCTTGCCCGCAACCGAGCTACCGGGCGCTTTTCGCTTTGCGATTGATTCTACCAGGGCGGCATCAAATTGAATTTCGCCATCCACATTTAATTCCGGCTCCATCTCCTTCACTAATGTTGTTGCTTCACGCACTTTTTCAACATCTTCGTGTTCCGCGCTTCCTTTTGTAGAGAACGATAGCATGGCAACGTTCGTTTCCGTACCCACCAGTTTTCGATGCGTTTGTGCACTACTTACCGCAATGCTTGCCAGTTGTTCAATGGTGGGATTCGGAATGACCGCACAATCTCCAAACGTCATAATACGGCCGTCGGGCATTACCATAATAAAGGAGCTAGATACAGCCTTTATTCCAGTAGGCATACCAACGACCTGAATGGCTGCACGCATTACATCACCGGTTGTATTTACCGATCCGGCGACGGCGCCTTCGGCTTGTCCTTTTTTTACCATAAATGCCGCATAGAATAAGGGCTCCTGGACCGTTTCCCACGCTTTTTGCTTGCTGACGCCTTTATGCTTGCGAAGTTCAAAATATTGCTCCGCGAACGAATCGATATGGTTCGAGGTTTGTGGATCAATAACTTCGATCCCTCCTATAGATATACCATTTTCGCTGGCGGTGGATTGGATTTTCTGAGGAGCGCCAAGTAAAACCGGCATGACCAGTTGATGGTCATTTAAATAGGCCGCCGCTTCCAATACACGTAATTCATCGCCTTCCGGGAAAACAATTTTCTTTTTATGTTTCCGAGCATTATTTCGAATGCGATTAATCAGTTCCATTCCGTATCATCCTTTCATTAGCTTATCTTTTAGTTTTCGTTCAACCATTTTAGTTACAAATTTGTCTATATCGCCGCCAAACCTTGCCACATCTTTGACAATGGTTGAATTGAGGTAAGTATAATTTTCATTCGGCATTAAGAAGACCGTTGTAATTTTGTCATTCAAATGTTGATTCATCAATGCCATTTGAAATTCGTATTCAAAGTCCGAAATCGCTCTTAAGCCCCTTAAAATGACGCAGGCATTTTTCTCGAGCGCATAATCAACCAACAACCCACTGAACTGTTCGCAATATACATTGGACATACTATCGGTTGCTTCGCAAATCATCGCTATACGCTCTTCCGTTGTGAAGAGCGGTTTTTTGCTGACATTCACCGCCACAGTAACGATAACCTGATCAAACAGTTTACGGCCACGATTTATAATATCGATATGCCCAAGGGTTATGGGATCAAATGTCCCCGGATAGATTGCGATTTTCTTTTGGCTCATGTTGCTGCCCCCGTTGCTTCAATAAAACTGATTAAACTTCGTCCGATCTTCTTCTGTTTAAAGATTTTATAACCGCTGGTCTGTGATATTAAGGGATTATTAATTTCGTGTTCGATAATCAAAACCGATTTTTCATTAAAGTAGGGGTTAGCGATAAGTGTGTCCACCAATTTCTGTAAAGGCGGGTATACAAAGGGTGGATCCATAAAATATAAATCCGCTGCGCTTTTCATCGAGTTTGCAAAATGAACGGCATCATCTTTGACGATTTGATAGTAACGATCTGCAATTTTTAGGTGCGATAAATTTTTTTTTAAAACTTGGATGGAGGAATGGGCGTGTTCAACAAATGTTACATATGAAGCGCCTCTGCTTATGGCTTCGATCCCCAGGCTGCCGCTACCACAAAAAATATCGACGATTTGTTTGTCAACGACGAAATCACCAATAATGTTAAATATATATTCTTTAACCCGATCAGTCGTTGGTCGAATAGACAAATTGTCGGACGCAATCAGTTTCCTTCCTTTAAGATTACCCGTTATTACCCGCATCTGCGTTTCTTAAATATAAAGTTTCAATGTTAATGAAATGCGATAACGTTCCACCGAAAAATTTTTCTGGTCATACGCCGACATTGCTAATTTATGAAGGCGAATATTTCGCTCCGCATTGGCAATTTGCTTCAACATAGCCATACAATTCGACATGGAGCCGCTCATGCTGGCTTCTAAAGTAGAGACTGAAAAATTATCGACGGTTTCGGTAGAGCGGATTTTGTTTAAGCCAATCTTTAACTGATTCTTTTGCGCCAGCTCCGAAATCCAGGCATCAAAATTGCCTTTAGAAGCCAGGGCGTTAGTAACGGAAGCTTTTGTCGTTCCCCCGCCATTGTTTTGAAGCTTGAACACGCCGAGAACGCCGCCATTTTCTCCCGGCCGATAATTTGAGGATACTAAGAAATACCTGCGGCTCGGTTCATTTCTGAATTGCATATTCAGGCGCGCCAGTTGATCTCTGGCTTTGCTGTACACTTCAAATAGTAAGTCATCTTCATAGATAACAACACTGGAAAGAGCGGTACGATTGCCGCTCACTTTATCCAATAAATTTAACAATGTATTAATGTTTTGTTTAGTACTTGCTGCAATTTGATTAAAATATTCTTGTCTTCTCTGTTCTTCCGGGCTTAAAACTTCTTCCTCTGTCGTTGTTTGCTGCCCTTGCTGATCTGCTGTTTCCTTTTCGTCTCCGGGTTCTGCAAAAAAAACATACCGGGTTATTAAAAAAGCCGCAATTAATACAACAAGGACTCCAAAACCAATAAAAAAGGGTTTATAATTTAACTTTTCCTGTTTCTCATCCTCATAATCCTCAATAACCGGTAAATTATCTCTGGGACGGGCGGGTTCTTCTTCCGGTTCATCGAATTCCTCTTCCTCCTCTTCCTCACCCAGCTCCCACGGACCTTCGTCGCTTTCTTCGAAATCGTTCTCTATGCCCTGCTCTTCCCGTTCCTCTAATTCATTATCCTCAAATTCTTCTTTAATTTGTTCATCAAAGGATTTCTCAAAGATATCGGTCTGTTCTTCAGGTTCCTGGGGCTCTTCAGGCTGGAAGGCCGGTTCCTCCGGTTGTCTCTTTTCTTCGGAGCCGGAAGCGTCTTTCTTCTTTTTCTTCTCTTTATCAGAGAACAGTTCATCATCTTGTGATTTTGCGAAGAAATCATCCTGGCCAAAGAGATCGTGGTCTGCCATTTTAATTACCTCCCATTGGTGGCTTGTCTAAAATTGCTCCTATGGCTTCAATGCCCGAAGAGCTAACACCTAATAAAGTATCGTTACCTAAAAATGGTTTTGTGTTTAGTGGTTTTAAATCGAAATTGGTCGTATTCATCAAATCTTTAAACAGTTCACCGGAGAGCCCTTCACCGTAAATAAAGACTTCCATTGTATCGGATTTTTTAAGCGGCACTTCTTGAACAAAATTTTGTATATAATGGTAGCGATCAATGATAACGCCGGCCAGGCGTTCACTATCCAGGGTTTTTCGTTCAATACCTCCTACTTTATCAATATAGGAATTATAATAAGCGGCATTGATTAATAAATGCGTATTGATGGCAAATCGATCGAGGTTTAAAATTAATTGGTTGCCATGATTATCAAACTTCTTTAAATGATGTAAAATGTTGGACACGGCGTAACCACTTAAAATAACATTTCGAATCGGGATTTGAAGCAACTCTGAAAAATGTGCCAGTGATTTTATAACTTTCTGAGGGATACATATGAAAATGTGTTCGCTATAGGTGGGATAATGAAAAACCGCATCTGTCTCAATAATTTTGTATTGATCCAGGGGATGGGTTAAGGCATTCTCTAAATTCCATTTCACCTGATAACGTTTTAAAGCCTCATCCATATCATTGGGCAATGCAACTTTTTTCAATGTCGCGTAATTGAAAGGAATCGTGATCGCTAACTGTTCTCCTTGTTCCCAATTAATACCATTCTGATCCTTGATAAGCGTCGCTATCTGTTTTATGTGCGCCATATCGAAGAGATGATCAAAACTAAATTGAAATGGATAAGAAAAAGGGCGGGCCGTGTCAAAGCGATATTGCCCATTCTCAATGTGGGCCTGTACCAAATAAAATTTGAGCGTTGAGAAAGAAATGCCAAAAATAGTTTGCATGATTACTCTTCTGAATATGTAAAGTTCTGCCCTATGGCCGGTCTACAATGATTCAATATATGAAATCCGGCCCTCTGATATCAATAAGCATTTTCCCTGCATACGCAGGTCGGTTTTTCCTTAATAAGCAGAACATTTTAAAAAATAAAAAAGGAGGACAATACCTCCTTTTTTATTGGTTCAATTTGAACGGGCTATTCTTCTTCCCAACTCTTCGTATCTTTATAAATGTAACCGAAATTTTGTATGGTCTTTTCAAAGACCCCATAAACTTTTTTCGTGGTTCCTTCCGATGCAAAGAAGAAAAGATCCCCCAACTCCTGTTCGATGGTTTTCATTTGCTGCATAACCTGGGGATTGGATGCGTTTTTAATTTCAGTAATTTTCGTATTCAGTTCTGCAATCTCTCCTTCAAAATTTTCTACCTCATCCGGCAACCAACGAATCTCCGCCAGCGTTTCGTTAAATTCATTAAGTTTATTTACCATATCGGTATGCAGGGAGTCGAGATTGCCAAAGATTTTTTCTTCATAAGCCTGATTATAAATACGAATGCCATTTAAACCATCTTCGATAGCATCCTTTAAAGAGCTATAACTTTTAGAATTATCCGCTATCCACACCAATGTGTCCAGATTACGCGTGGCCTCATAAATGCTTATATCCTTAAATTGGTTACGAATTTCTTCCACTTCTTTATAGAGAATGAAAATATCGGTATTCTTTCTCAACGCAGCTCGCGTTTTAAGCGATTTGGTCACAATTTGGTCAAGCGAATCCGAATAAGCCTTTAACAGAGACAACATCGGGAGGGCTTCGATTTTTTTCGTCGTTATTCGTGTACGGTTTTGCAGTTCTTCCAAAAGAATCGGGCTTTCCACCTTGATAGCTGTGGAATCCTCATCAATTAAAATTTTGTACATCTCCCCATTAACGGGGCTATAAAAATTATCTTCGGTCAAATGCAATATAAGAGAATCCGGTTCACTAAGCTTAACTAAAGCCGGTTTAGAAGTTATAATAAAATCATTTAAGAAACGCTCGTATAAAACCTCCAGCTGCCCGGTAATTTCAGTTGCTTTTCTTAAATCTTTTTCTCTGTCGATACTAACGGTTAATCGTCTGAGTGCCTCATTAACACGGTTTCTGAAATCATCAATCCTGGCATCGACGCTGGTCACTTTAGAAATTTCGGAACGTCTTATGGTACGCGCAAGATTTTGCAGGCGGGTCGCCATCGGCTTCCAGCGTTCGTTTATTTGCTCCAGCTGAATAATGGGTAAAAACGTCTGTAGCGTATCCGTAAATTGCTTGGACTTTGACGCAGCCGTTTGCAGGGTATAATCGGTTATATAGTTTCTGATCGTATTCAATGAATCCAAATACGTGGCTGAAACAATGTAATTATAATACTCCGAAGCGTTGTTAAATTCGGAAAGGATACGGCAAATTTCTTGTGCCTCATTTGCGATATCTTCATTCATTTTAAAATTGCGTTCATTGGAGCGAATATCGGTACAAATCTGATCGATATTCGAATGCACACGCATTATGGCACTTATGTAAGCGATGTCAAGATAATCATTCAATAAGCCTTTAATTTCCGTTGTATAGTTAACGCGTTTCTGCCTTTGCAAAATTACGGAATCTTCTCTCACGCCGTTCAGTAGCGCCGACGGATCGCTAGTGAATTTTCCAAATTTGTTTTTATAATATTTTTCACTTTCATAAATGCTCATCATGTTCATATGAGCGTTGTTCATTTCGCGTTGTTCTTGTTTCCAGATACGGCCGGGAATAATAATGACAAGCACTAACGCCACAATTAAAATTAAGATAAGCAGTTTTAATATTATTGAGCCTTTGCCTTCTTTAGAAGCCATCATTCCTCCAAACAGTAAATTTAATCACCATAAAAACTGAACCGGTTAATTTATACAATAAAACGGATTTAAGTTAACGAAATATGATTTTAATGTCAATGCTTTTTTTAAGGCTTTAAGTACCCCTAAAAGCAATAAATATAACAACTTCGCTTTTTTTAATTTTTCCTCCGATTCTGCTTTTTTTAATTGCACTAAATTAATGTATTTCACTAAATTGCGATAATTTAATCACTATTTAACACAGGGAATGTCTATGAAGCTTTCTCCTCTCTTCATCATTGTCATGTTTTTTCTATTAATCTGTTATGCCTGCGATGGTCAATCAAATGGCCGTTCTGATGTTTTTAACAAAATTAAAACATTGGAATATAGCCGGCACAGAGACCTTTCGGACTGGCAAGCGTTGAATGAATCCGTACAGTCCGCGGACGAACGTATTCAACTTGTAAAAGCGATTGGTAAAAGTGGTATCAATGAGCTTGTACCACTTTTAAAAAACATTTTTGATCGTAATGCGAAGGATTCAATCCGAGCCGAAGTTGTTATTGCACTTGGTTTAATTGGCTCCGCTGAGGCACAAAACGTTTTATTAAATTTGCCTTTTCAAACCTTATCTGAATCCATACAAACCGCAATTGTACGGTCGCTTGCCGGAACAACCAATAAAAAGGCGCTTGCTTTTTTGGAAGATAAATGTCAAAAGAAAAAGTTTTCTGATACCGGCTTTAAAGCTTTAGGGCTTAGTGTGAAGCAAAAGCCGGACATTGCCAAAAATTTGAACATCAAATTAGACAGTTTGTTTTTTAGTAACTTATCGCCTGAAAAAACCTATTATTTGTTATACGCGGCCGATTTTAAGCATATTCCCCTGATGGTGGATAACCAGCATCGTTTTAGCAACCCACTCTTACAAAAACACCTATTACGGGCATTGTTACGGCTGAAGGAAGCTAATTCCAACCGATTTCTGCGCATCATTCAAAGGGACAGTCTTCGTTTATCAAAGTTCCAAACCTCTATTCTTAATATGTTACAAAGCCCTGAGTCAACGTGGAGAAGCCAATATTATGCGCTTCAATTAGCATCTTCTGTAGCGGATTCGTTGTTCTTGCCGGCATTGAAAAGTATCCAACATAAGCAAAATTTATATCCGCATTTATTTGCCCCTTCACTGGAAGCGTTAAACCAAATAGTGCCGGAATCTGCTGTCTCCAATATTCTGAACGCTATTGATTTAAGTAGCCATCCTTACTTAAAAGCGCTCATAATAAACAAATTAAGCCGTGATCACCCAAAAATGGGCTATCGTTTTGTTATGCAAAATCTGGATAGAGGTGATCGTATTTTCAAAAAATCACTTTTAGAGGCGCTTGGGAATACAAAGCTACCTTTGGCTTTTAAAACGTTGCACCAATTCACACAGGTGGAAGATCCGCTGTTGGTAAATACCGCATTTTCAGCATTGGCAGAGAATAACGCTGCCAATGCCACCGATCTTCAAAACTTATTTGAAAAGAAACACCCTGCATGTGCAAGCAAGGCACTCAATTGGCTGCGATTACACGATCGTAAAATAAATGAGAAGCGCTGGTTTCAATTGTATCGGGAATTTAATAAGCCAAAGCATTTTGAATTTCAGCACTCGGTTATATCAATGGCTTTGGAGCAAAGTCTGATTACAAATCAGGAAGATTTCGAAATATTATACGAGTATTCCGGCCATTACCGTTTAAAAAGGATGTTAGTCGATAATCTTCCTTCCTTTGGTCCTCGAAATCCTGATTTACATTTTGAACTCCCCGGCCATTTAAACATTGATTCGCTCCGCTTTTTCAATGAAAATCCCGTCGTTGCTCTTGAAACCAACCGCGGCCATATTACTCTGGAACTTTTCGCCGATGAGGCTCCTTTGACCGTTTTCAATTTCATTCATCTTATTAACAATGGATTTTATTTCGGAAGCACGTTTCACCGGGTGATTCCCGATTTCGTTATTCAAGGAGGCGATCCCGAAGGCAGCGGTTGGGGAGGGCCCGATTTTTGTATCCCTTCGGAACACAGTGCGTTACCTTTCGAAAGAGGGAGTATCGGGATGGCAACCTCGGGCTTCGATACGGGCGGAAGTCAGTTTTTTATATGCCAATCGGAACAACCGCACTTAAACCGGCATTATACCGTATTTGGAAAGGTAATCGAAGGAATGGCTGCCGTTGATCGTATTTTACCAGGTGACAAAATAATAGATATAAATGTAATCAGCGATACAGTGTATTAATTCTGTGTCCATCATATTAGGTCTGCTTCCCAAGTTGTCCTGATATGATTGAAATCTGTTGGAATCAACCATTGAAGTTTTCTATTTTTCAACATAAGGGTAATATTAAAGGGATCATTTTCATTTCCGGCATTGTTCTTATTATCGCCGGAATTTGGTACTCGCAGCAATTGGTACATGATCTCAAAGAACAATCCACCGAATATATACGCTTTCGTATTAAAGTTTTTGAGACCAATATTAATAATCCAAAGTCTGACGTAAATATTGATTTCCTTTTTAACGATGTCATTCAAACCGCCGATTATCCTATTATTTATACCGATATAAATTACCAGCCGCAAAGTTGGCGTAACATTTCGGAAGAACTCGATCAGAAAACCCTTCAAAATCTCGATAAGAGCGACAGCACCCGTTTATTTGAAGCGTTGGAGACAATGGCCACTGAAAATGCTCCCATTCCGATCGAATACCAGGGAGCGCCGCTTGGCTACTATTTTTACGGCTATCCTCCGGTCATTTATAAACTACGTAGTTTCCCATACATCGCTTCCGGCGCTGTTGTTGTTTTTATTTTAATGGGTTACCTGGGTTTTTCTTACATTAAACGAAGTGAACAGCGCTTTATTTGGGTTGGCATGGCCAAAGAAACGGCCCATCAATTAGGCACCCCGTTAAGCTCTCTTTCCGGTTGGCTTGAATTACTAAAAAACAATCCTGCACTTTTATCCGATGCCATCGTTGAAATGGCAAACGATTTAACAAGACTTAATAAAGTTGCGGCCCGTTTTTCAAAAATCGGCTCTGTCCCGGAACTTAAACAACAATCTGTAAATAAAATAATCCATAATGTTATTCAATATTTTCAGCGACGTATTCCGAATTTGGATCAAAGGGTTACCATAAACTTCAGCAGTCGCAAAGACATTAATGCAAAGATTAATGAGGAATTATTTGAATGGGTCATTGAAAATCTTATTAAAAATGCGTTGGACGCCACGAAAGACAGGAAGAGTTTAATTGAGATACATCTTGAACATGACGTTAACCATAACGAGGTATTGATTGATATCAGCGATAATGGATTGGGAATTACGCCACATAATAAAAAAAATGTGTTTAAACCAGGGTATAGTACCAAAAAACGAGGATGGGGTTTGGGTTTAAGCCTTGCTAATCGGATTATAGAAGAGTATCATAATGGAAAGCTGATGTTGAAAGAATCAAAATTAAATCAGGGCTCAACATTTAGAATCATCTTAAAAAACGGTTGAACAATTGCATTTGTTGATTTAAGAGTTGTTATTTTTTAAAATTGCGACTCTGAATAAACATAAGGAGACATCTTGAATAAAGAACGGCAGCGCGAATTTGCAGAATTAATCGATCCCCATTTATCATCATTATACAGTACCGCCTTGCGCATGACCCATAACCAGCACGATGCCGAAGACCTTGTTCAGGATACATTGTATAAGGCCTATCGTGCTTTGGACCAGTTTCAGAAAAATACGAATTTCCGCGCATGGATATTTCGTATTTTAGTAAATACATTTATTACCGGCTACCGCAAAGCCATTAAACAACCGCAGAAAGTCAGCTACGACGATCTTGAGGAGTTTTTTCTTTATAAAAAGCTGGATGAGTCCATAAGTCTTCAGGAGACATCTAAAGAAGAATTTATCGATAATCTTTTCGATGATGATGTAAAAGAAGCTTTGGATAATCTTCCCTATCAATTCCGTCTGGTCGTACTTTTATGCGACGTTGAAGGATTTTCTTATAATGAGATCGCCAAAATCATCGACGCGCCTTTGGGAACGGTTATGTCCAGGCTTTACAGGGGCCGTCGTTTATTACAACGTTATTTATGGAATTATGCCAAAACAAGAGGATATATTACGGATGAATTTAAAAAACGAACATAAACACAAAGATGATCATTATGATTGTGATGACATCGAACGTTTAGTACAAAAATATGTTGACGGGCAATTGAACCAAAATGAAATGCAATTATTTGAAGAACATCTTGAATATTGCTTACCCTGTGATAAAAAAATTAAATTTGAATTTCAGCTAAAAGAGGTGGTTCGTTTAAAAGCTCGAGAAAACGTGCCCGTGGATCAGTTAAAATCCAAAATGAAAAACATATTTAAGGATCTTGATTAATTTTTACTGTTTTGCAATCGGATCGATTGATTGAATAAATAATTTCTAAATTTTATACGATCAAAATACGTTCTTCCTTTGGCCTCGGATGTTTGCACCGTTAAAACAAAATCATGGGGCACCCATACATCGTCGACGATGCCCAATTCCAGTGAAACCTTAAAGCCACTTACAATTTCATCTTGTCGCTTTGTTTGAACCGTCCAACCGTTACACAACCATTTCGTTTTAACTGTCCGATACTCCGGTACAATGGTAACATGTTCATCTTTATCCGGATAATGAATGCGTATCTCAAGACACCTGGCGTTTTTACCAAACATATGTTCCACCCGGGTTAAATTTTGCCCCTTAATGATTTCATACTCCACAATAACAAATTGATTTTCGGCACGCACCTCGTAATCGTCCGGGATGGTTTCGTACAATCCGACCATGTAAAATCTTTGCAAATCCGTTAAAATGCCCCTCACCTGTTGTTTTAAACGGTTCACCAAATCCTGATACGCTTTAACCTTGCCTTCTTTGATGGTCGGCACCCCAAGCTGGGAAAGGTACAACCTATCGGGATTAAACCAAATGAGTTGTAACGGGAACACTTCGGGATTGTCCCAAATGGAATCCGCAAAAGCTTCCATTTCGGTGCTGGTTACCAGTGCTGTAAAGTTTTCTTTGGGCGTATCTTTGAGGGTGTAGTAGGAATTCTTCAACTGCATAAAAAAATCTTTTTGATCGAAATCCGATTCCTGGCTAAAGCCTGACTGATTTAATGCCACCAGTATAAGTATGGTCCACCCAACCCATCGTTTGATCATCTTTTCATGCTCCTGAGTCATCCATTTTTGACTTCACTTTATTGCTATTCTTTAATATGTTTATTAGCTTATCATTTTAAAAATTTGGCAATGTTTGGGATGAATTTAGAAACAATCATTTTTAAAAACAATACATTAAAGATTATCGATCAGCAGTTGTTACCAAATCAATTGCACTATGTTGCATTGGAAACGATCGATGATGTTATCGAAGCCATTCGCTGTTTAAAAGTTAGAGGTGCGCCCGCCATTGGCGTGGTTGCGGCTTACGGCATATATATACATGCGGACAACCTTTATCAAAATGATGCCTTTACCCCCGAAGCCCTCGGAAACTCAGCAAGACAATTAAAAGCCACACGGCCTACCGCCGTAAATTTACAATGGGCTGTGGATCGTATGATGTATGTTTTAAATGACCACGCCGACGATCCGCACGGTATCGTGCCTTTATTAAAGAAAACCGCCATCGGCATTCACGAGGACGATAAGAGCCGATGCAGCGCCATTGGGGAAAACGGAGAATCTTTAATACCAAACGGAGCATCCGTATTGACCCATTGCAATGCAGGGGCACTGGCAACAGGCGGAAGCGGTACTGCGCTGTCCGTTATTTACAAAGCCGTGGAACACGGGAAAAAAGTTCATGTGTATGTCGATGAAACGCGACCGGTTGGTCAGGGCGTGCGTTTAACCTACTTCGAACTAAAACACAACGGCGTACCTGCAACGCTTATTTCCGATAATATGGCGGGCACTTTAATGCAACAAAAATTAATTGATATGGTCCTTGTTGGAGCGGATCGTGTTGCTTTAAACGGCGATATTGCAAATAAAATCGGAACTTATACGCTTGCCGTTTTGGCTCATTACCATAGCATCCCGTTTTATGTGGCTGCGCCTTTATCCACGTTCGATAGCGCCATTGAAAGCGGCCGAAAAATTCCCATTGAAGAGCGTGAGCCTGATGAAATTTTAAAATTCTGGAACATTGATTCCGCTCTCAATTATGAGGTTTATAATCCGGCTTTCGATATTACGCCGGCTCGTTTAATTAAAGGTATTATTACAGAAGAAGGAATTACATTTTCTTCCCAATAAAAATGAAAGCATTTATAAACATAATGAAGGAGTTATTTATCATGAAGAAAGCACTTGTTTTAATATTTGCATCGATGGTTTTGATCGTCTCATTAACGTCATGCCGTCCCCCGGAGCTGGAAGGCGCATTCGTCGACTATAACGCCGGACGTGTCGATAAAGCCTTAAAGTTGGCCAGAAAGGCCACTTCACTTTATCCCGATAATTCCGAAGCATGGTTTCTGCTCGGAAAAATTTACGCCGACAAAGGTAAATACGATTCTATGATGGTTGCCTTTGATAAATCTCTTGCAATTGACAATAGCCACAAAAGTGAAATTGATAAGATGAAAATCTTTAATTTCCAAAAAGTATACAATAAAGCAGCAAAAAGCTTTAATACTTATACCCAATCAAGTAATCGCCAATCGGATACCGCACGACAAGCGCTTGAAGCCGCTATTGAAAATTTTAAAAACGCCCTTACCATCAGGGAAGATTACAAAGCAAATGAATTAACCGGATACTGCTACAATCTTCTCGGAAAACCGGACAAAGCTCTGCCTTACTACCAAAATCTGACTGAAATTAAACCGGATACCGTTCATGCCTGGTTATCACTTGCAAACCAATACTATACCAAAAAGGATTTCCAAAAGGTTACCGAGCATTTACAAAAAGCCCTGGAAATTGATCCCAATAACGAAGAAGCCTTGGCGCTTATTGCCCAAACGTATGACCAGCTAAATAAACGGGATGAAGCCATTGAATATTATACCCGCGTTATTAAGGTCAATGATGAAGAAAAAGCGTATCCTTTTAATCTTGCGCTCCTATATATTAAAACCACCAGCATGGATACAACTTTGGACGAAGCAACCAAAAATGATTACCTGCAAAAATCCACTAAATATTTTGGTAAAGTGATCGAATTGGATTCTTCGATGATTGAGCCATACAAATTGAAAGCGCAGGCGGAAGTACAGTTAAAGCGGTTTGAAGATGCCTTAAATACGGTCGAAAAGGGAATCGAGATCTTCCCCGAAGATGAAGACTTGTGGTTCATGAAAAGCGTCGCTCTCAGTAATTTAAACAAAAAGGATGCGGCTGAAGCGGCTTATCTGAAAGCTAAAGAATTGGGGTACGAATCGTAACTAAACGTGAAGCATCTTAGTAAACTAAAAGGGTAATCAAGGGCTTGATTACCCTTTTTTATTTTGAGTTAAATAATAGGAGAGTGCTTCTAATTCAATGGACATGTTTTCATTTTTAACCATGACATCGGCCGGCGACTTTATGCTTGTCGGTGCAAAATTTAAAAACGCCTTTACACCGCAATTAACAAAAGCGTCAATCACTTCCTGAGCGCTTTTAACCGGCACCGCTATAATGACGATATCAATATTTTCACTATTAACTATTTCACAAACATCACTTATGTGGTGGATTTTCAGACCTTTAATGAATGTACCTACTTTATGCTGATCGTTATCAAATAACGCCCGGATCATAAATCCCTGTTTTTTGAACTCGCCATAGTCAATCAATGCCCGTCCAATATTTCCGATTCCGGCCAGTGCAACATTCCAGGTTTGTTTCAAACCCAGAATACGACTTATTTCATCTTTTAAATCGGTGGTATTGTAGCCAAGCCCCCGTTTTCCGAACGTTCCGAAAAACGAAAGATCTTTACGGACCTGCGCCGAGGTTATACCGTTCATCTCTGCTATTTCGTCGGAGGAAACCGTCTGAATATTTTTTTCAATCAGCTCATTTAAACTGCGGTAATACGTTGAGAGCCTGCTAATGGTAGAATCCGAAATTTTTTTCATGGATATACTCCTTAGGGAAGGTCAGATTATCCACAATAAATCTTTAGAAATAAGTGTAATATGTATGGAATTAAAAATCAATAATATTGTGAAAATGTTTACTTACTGCTCCAGGTCGTCTGGGATTTGAGCCTCTACTTTTTCAATGTCGCTTACTTTATCATTTTCGCTTAAACGAATCAATCGTACGCCTTGGGTGCTACGGCCTAAAACGCTGATATTTTCCGTATTCTGGCGGTTTACAATTCCTTTTGCGGTAATGATGATCAAATCCTCACCATTGGTAATATCCAAAGCTCCAACAAGCTTTCCCGTCTTTTCCGTTAAACGCATGGCGATAATACCGCTACCTCCCCGTCCCTGGGCGCGGAAATCGTTTACTTCCGTTAACTTGCCATAGCCTCTTTCGGAAATGGTTAAAATCTTATTCTGATCACTGGTAACCAGCATTGCTATCACATCATCATCTTTTTTAAGATGAATGGCGCGCACCCCTGTGGCGGTTCGGCCAACTTCTCTTATGGTTTCGACTTTAAATCTAATGGATTTACCGAAGCGGGTGATGAACATTAAATCGCTGTCATCGTCCGCCACCCGTGTTGCGATTAATTGATCATCGTCCCTCAAATTTAGAGCGATTATGCCGTTACGGCGCGGCCGGCTATAAGCGGCTAAAGTTGTTTTCTTTACCAGGCCCTTCTTTGTGGCCATTACAATGGCCCGATCCTCGCTAAATTCTCTCAAAGTGAGAAAGGAATGGATATGTTCATTGCTGTCTATTTCGATGAGATTAACAATCGGTCGTCCCTTGGCCGCTTTTTTCCCTGGCGGGATGGCATGTACCTTAAGCCAGTAACATCGTCCGCGATCGGTAAAAAAGAGAATGTAATCATGTGTGTTTGCAACCAATAAGTGTTCGATAAAATCGCCGTCTTTTGCCTGGGCGCCGATAACGCCTTTGCCGCCGCGGTTTTGACTTCGATATTCCGAGAGCGGAAAACGTTTGATAAAACCCTGATGCGAAACCGTAATAACCACATCTTCTTCGGCAATCAAATCTTCTGCGGAAAAATCATCAAGTGAGGTGACAATCTCAGTACGCCGATCGTCGGCATAACGCTTATCCAATTCTTTCAACTCGTTTTTGATCAGGTCTAATTGCATTACCTCGCTGGCTAAAATGGCTTTATAGTGTTCGATTTTCTCAAGTAATTCACGATATTCGTTTTCAATTTTCTGCCGTTCAAGTCCCGTTAATCGTTGCAACCGCATATCCAGGATCGCTTTTGCCTGTACTTCGCTGAGGCCGAATCGTTCGATTAAGCGTTCCCGAGCCTCGTCGGGGTTTTGGGATGTTTTTATGATTTCAACAATTTCATCGATATTATCGATTGCAATTCTTAGTCCTTCAAGAATATGAGCGCGCTTTTCCGCCTCTTCCAGTTCATAGCGGGTTCGGCGTATGATCACTTCCTGTCGGTGATTAACAAAATAATGAATGACCTCTTTTAAACTTAAAACCCTTGGGCGTCCTTTAACCAGCGCCAGCATGTTGATACTGAACGTGCTTTGCAGAGGTGTGTGTTTATATAGAAAATTTAAGACCAACCTTGGGTCCACATCTTTTTTTAATTCGATAACAATACGCAAACCGTCGCGGTCCGATTCATCTCGCAGATCGGCAATGCCTTCAATGCGTTTTTCTTTTATCAGATTAACGATTTTATTAATCAGGTTTAGCTTATTAACCTGATACGGAATTTCATTAACTATAATGGTCGATTTACCATTTTGATGTTCTTCGACCTCTGTTCTGGCGCGAACCGTAATTTTACCCCGGCCGGTCTGATAGGCCTCCTTGATCCCGTCCAAACCGTAAATGATACCGCCGGTGGGGAAATCCGGTCCCTTTATAAAACTCATTAAATCTTTGGCTTCGGCTTCCGGATGGTCAATAAAATGCTTAATGGCATTAATCACTTCATGTAAATTATGCGGCGGAACATTGGTTGCCATCCCTACAGCAATACCCGACGTGCCGTTAATAAGAAGATTGGGTAAATTGGCCGGCAAAACCGTCGGTTCATCCAATGTGTCATCAAAATTGCGTGTAAAATCGATGGTATTCTTTTTAATATCCGTCATTAACTCTTCGGCCATGCGCCGTAAACGGACTTCCGTATATCGCATTGCAGCGGGTGAATCGCCGTCGATAGAACCGAAATTGCCCTGCCCGTCGATGAGCGGATAACGCATGGAAAAGAGCTGCGCCATTCGAACCAATGTATCATAAACAGCCATATCGCCATGGGGATGGTATTTACCCAACACTTCGCCCACAATGCGAGCACTTTTTTTAAACGGTTTGTCGTGTAAAATACCCAGCTCATACATTCCGTAAAGTACGCGACGATGCACCGGTTTTAATCCGTCCCGAACATCCGGTAATGCTCTCGATACAATTACCGACATGGAGTAATCGAGATAAGAATCTCTCATTTCATCTTCGATTAATACCGGAAAGATGCGTTCCTTTTCAGCCATTATTGTAGTCCCTAAAATTAAACATCCAGATTGCGCACATAGGCTGCATTTTCTTCAATAAATTTTCGTCTTGGAGCCACATCATCGCCCATCAGCATCGTAAACAACTGATCGGCTTCGAATGCATTTTCCAAAGTTACCTGCATTATAGTGCGGGTTTCAGGATTCATAGTGGTTTCCCAGAGTTGCTCGGGATTCATTTCACCAAGACCTTTATAACGTTGAATACTCAATTTACTTTCGTCTTTGTTAAGATTATCGATGATGCTCTCACGGTCATTTTCATCAAATGCGTAATGGTCTTCTTTACCATTTCGAATGCGGTATAAGGGCGGCATGGCGATAAACACATGTCCCTTTTCGATGAGTTCTTTCATATACCGATAAAAAAAGGTAAGCAACAACGTACGAATATGTGAACCGTCCACATCGGCGTCGGTCATGATAATGATTTTACCGTATCTTAATTTCGTTATATCAAAATCCTCGGATCCGATGCCTGCGCCAAGAGCTGTAATGATTGTTTTAATTTCTTCATTGGCAAGAATTTTATCCAACCTTGATTTTTCCACATTCAGTATTTTACCTTTTAAAGGTAAAATCGCCTGAAAGCGCCGATCCCTTCCCTGTTTCGCCGATCCGCCTGCGGAGTCGCCCTCCACCAGATAAATTTCGCTCTTAAAGGGATCATTGGATGAACAGTCCGCCAGTTTGCCCGGAAGGGAATTGCTGTCTAAAGCCGTTTTTCTGCGCGTTAACTCGCGCGCGTGACGCGCCGCTTCACGTGCGCGGGCCGCGTTTAAACACTTATCAATAATATGTCTCGCTTCGTTCGGATTGCGTTCCAAAAAGTCATATAAATGTTCATTAACCAGCGTTTCGACGGCACCCCGCACCTCCGAATTACCAAGCTTTGTTTTAGTCTGACCTTCGAATTGCGGTTCGGTAACCTTAACCGAAATGACCGCCGTCAAGCCCTCGCGAACATCTTCGCCTGTCAGGGCAATTCTCTCATTGCTTTTGATGAGGTTGTAAGCTTGAGCATAGTAATTGATGGTACGGGTAAGAGCTGCTTTAAAACCGGATAAATGAGTACCGCCTTCGATAGTATTTACGTTATTACAGTAAGTCAGTATATTTTCAGTATAAGCAGAATTGTATTGCAGCGCTATTTCGACCGGCACGCCCTCTTTTTCACCGGCAATATAAATGGGTTCCCTGTGAATCGGCGTGCGGGATTTATCGAGAAAATCGACAAATTCAATCAAACCACCCGCGTATTGATAAACTTCGATCTTCTCTAAGCGCTCGTCTTCTATAATGATTTTCAATTCACTGTTTAGGAATGCTAATTCTCTCAAACGGGTAGAAAGTAAGTCGAATTTATAATGGACCTCCTTGAAAATATCATTATCAGCCATAAAGGTTATACAGGTACCACGTTTGTGCGAATTTGCGATGACTTGCAGTTCACTTACGGGCAAGCCGCGCTCATACTTTTGTCTGTAAATTTTGCCGTCGCGATAAATATCCACCTGGCACCAGGCTGACAGGGCATTAACGACCGAAGCACCGACCCCGTGTAATCCTCCCGAGACCTTATAACTTGTCTTATCAAATTTGCCGCCGGCATGCAAAACCGTCATAATCACTTCGACCGCCGGTTTTTGCTCACCTTCATGAATATCAACGGGTATTCCACGACCGTTGTCTTCGACGCTGACGCTTTCGTCATTGTGTATGGTTACTTTGATTTCATTGGCATATCCCGCCATAGCTTCATCAATGCTATTATCCACAACCTCATAAACCAGATGATGAAGACCCTTACTGGAAACATCACCAATATACATGGCCGGTCGTTTACGAACAGCTTCCAAACCTTTAAGTACCTGAATGTTGCTTGCGGTATAATCTTTTCCTGGCATTTTACATACCTTATTTTAAATAAATTTAATGTCTCGGATTCTAACGTACTTATCTGACCTGTTTAACATATCGATCACATCAGATTTTAATTTGATCAATTCTTCCCTCCAGAATTCTGTCTCAATCTTTAAAGTAAGCACACTATGTTTTAATTCAACCGGCTTTGCTACACGGTGAAGAGGCGCCGGAACCAAATGATGCCATTCATGGATCAGCCTGTTTCTGGCATATGTTTCGTCAAGATTACAACCCGCCAATACCCGTTCCAGGATATTTTCGATATGTTTGGGTTGATTGCCTTTCATGCTTCAAGAACCCCATCTGACATAAAAAATATTTGGTGATCGTTTATGGCTGCTGTCCTGAATTTATCCACCAGAGTCGTCGTGATAAACGTCTGGCCAATATTGCGTAAGCGGTCGATCAGGCGTTTTATACGGTCTACGTCCAGTTCACCGAATATGTCGTCGAGTAATAACAAGGGCTTTTCTTTTACCTTCGATTTAATAAAGGCGCTTTCCAACAATTTAAGTGCTATCAAAAACGTTTTATTTTCTCCCTGAGATCCGAATGACTTAATTGGATACTTATCTTTATAAAAAACAACATCATCACGATGCGGACCGTTGTGCGTGTTTTCACGCTCTACATCATTGATTAAATGGCGCTTTAATTTAGTCTGAAATGCTTCCTGTAATGTTTTTTTACTTGTGTCTTCAAAATTAATACCGATATTTGATTGATAATGCATTTTTATATTTTCTTTGTTTTCCGATAGAGCACGGTAGTACTGTGATAGATGCTCATTGAAATAATGCAACAAGTGTAATCGATGATATATGATTTCAACTCCGTATTCCACAAATTGTTTATTCCAAGGATATAATGCATTTTTGGATTCTTTGCCCTCTTTAATAAGCGTGAGCAATTGGTTCCGCTGAGCCAACAGGCGTTTATAATTTTGCAGGGCTTTTAAATAAAGCGGACTCACCTGAGATAAAATTATATTTAAAAACCTGCGTCGGTTTGCGGGGACTCCGTACATCAGATCCAGATCTTCCAGGGAAAGTAAAATAACCGGTATAATTCCAATAATTTCTGAAAATTTTTTAACCTGATTTCCATTATAAAAAAAATGTTTGCCTTCTTTCTCGGAATAATAAGCCCTGATTTCTATACGCGAACGGTTACTTTCGAAAGATCGGAATTGCCCGTGTACATCAAAGTTTACTTGGTCATGTTGTAACAGAATTTTATCAGAATTTGCACGAAAACTCCTTGTAAGCGCTAAGAGGTATATCGCTTCTAATACCGATGTTTTTCCCTGTCCGTTATTTCCATAGATTATGTTAAATTCACTATTAAAGTTAAGCGTTTGCTGTTTTAAATTCCTAAACCTTTTTACCGTCAGTCGTTCAATATCCATTCGTTAGCTATTCAATCTTACCGGCATTATAAGCATCAACAATTCTTCTTCTTCCTGTTGTTCGGAAGGAAAAGCCAAACCCGGCCCATCCGGATCTTCCACAAAGAAACGTATCTCATTGGAATCGATGTGGCGTAATACATCCATTAAATAATTGGCATTATATGCAATTTCCATGGATTCATCGCTAAAATTACACCCTATATTCTCGCTGGCCTCGCCACCAAAATCAATGTCCTGAGCATATACGGTCAGGTTATCTTTCTGTAAATTTAACCGTACCTGATAAGTCATCGGATTCGAGAAAAGCGAAACCCGCTTTACGGATGAAATAAACTGTTCTTTATTTATTGTCATTTCCTTCGTAATCGTATCGGGAATAACGCGTTCATAATCCGGATATGGGTCCGTTATCAAGCGTGAATAGATTTTCGTGTTTGGTAATTCAAATAAGATGTGATTTTCGCTTATGGTAATTTCATGGGAACCCTCTTCGGGTAAGTTTCTGGCGACAAAATTCAAAGCTTTGGTCGGAACTATGATTTCTTTAGTAAAGCCCGGATAATCATAATCGCGGTTAATAAATTTAACCAATCGGTGTCCATCTGTGGAAACCATTCGGTATTCATCTTCTAAAATCTGACAAAATACGCCTGTTAACGCCGGTCGTAAATTATCGGTGGAACATGCAAATAATGTTTTTTCAATCATGCGTTTTAATGTATTATTCTTGAGTTCCAGGCGGGCTTCCGAAGAAACCACAGGAACGCTCGGAAATTCGGCTTTATCCTGCCCGGAAATCTTATAATGTCCGAAATCCGAATTGATCAATATTTTATAATCATCATCAGACTGAATTTCAAGATCGATATCCGGCATCTCTCTTAAAATATCCATCAAGAGCTTTCCGGGTACGGTAATGGCGCCGGGTTCGTCTATTTCGCACGAAATCCAGGTAATCTGCGTAATGTCCATATCAGTGGCAATAATTTTTAATGTGCTGTCCTCTGCATGAAGCAAGACATTGTAGGCAATCTCTACCGTCGTTTTACTCGGTATTACATTAATAACTTTTTGTACGGCCCGGTAAAATTCTTTTCTGGATACCTTTAACTTCATCATTCCTCCACTTACAATTTAAGCGGTATAAGTTAACTAAATTATTGCTTTTTTTCAACAAATTAAGGGTGTTTAATAAAGATGTTTAAAAACAAAGTTAACACCGTTTGCTGACTTTATATGTTCGTATTTAAAATTTAAAAACAGAACGTTCATTTAAAAAATAATTACTTTAATTTAGTTAAATAAATATTTGTAGTATTAGTAGGTGATGTTGATTTGTGGAAATGCATCGTAAGATGCATCTAATTCTCAATTGATGACTTTTTTGATTGTGGATAGAAAAATAATTGATTGTTAAAAAAAGTCGTGTTAATGGATTTAAACTAAAAATTACAATTTCAGTGTTGATAAGTGTAATGTTTTAAATGAATTTTCCACAGTATTATCAACATTATAAATTATAATATAAAATTAATAAAATCAAAAAGATAACTCTATGTATTGATCGGGTTTATTCACAGTTCATTACATTATAGCGCCATGCGTAAAATTTGCATTACTAGTGTTTGAATAAATAAATTAAAGTTTTTATAAAATTGAAAAATTTATAAATCAGGAGTTGAATTATGAAACGTACATATCAACCCAGTAATCGTAAGCGAAAGAACAAACACGGATTCCGTAAACGCATGCAGACACGTGCAGGTAAAGAAGCAATTGCCCGTAGAAGAACAAAAGGACGGAAACGTCTTTCTGTAAGTGATGAATATAACAAGTCGGCATAAGATACGTACTTTAAAAAAACGTCCCGAAATTGAAACGGTGCTTCGTAAGGGGAAAAAAATACGAACCATGTACGGACCTGTTTTCCTTAGCGATGGAGATTCTGATGTTACTAAAGTTGCAATTCTCTTAAAAAAAACGGTTGGCGGTGCAGTTCAAAGAAATTACATTAAGCGCGTCTTCAGACATGCGATTCGCGAGCTTCATTTTGAGGTTATTAAATTTAACCGGATCGTATTTATATTTAATTCAAATAATGTGGTGAGGTTTACACTCATAAAACGAGAATTAAAATACGCTTTTGCAAAAAAATGAAAAAGATTGTTTTAGCGATTATTAAATTTTATCGTTGGGCTATTTCTCCTCTTTTTCCGCCTTCATGCAGGTTCTATCCGAGCTGTTCTGAATATTCTTATGACTCAATCAAGAAACATGGCCTATTCAGGGGAGTCTGGCATTCGATCAAACGGGTTGGTAAATGCCATCCTTTTCATCCGGGAGGTTATGATCCTGTTAAATAGTCAATTTCTAAACATAAGGTTTGCAGTAAATGGATAAGAAGTCAATTATGGCAATGGTTCTTATTGCCATCATAATTATATTAATACCATATTATCAGAAATTACTCTATGACGAAGAGAAGATTTATCAGCCCGCAGAACTGGATACCGTAATTTCCGAGCAAACCGATACATACGATATACAGGAAAAAGGCGATGAAACATTATCAACCGAAGAAAAAGAATCATTAAGGGATATAGAGGACAAAAGAGAAAAACAAAAAAAGTCTGCTAAGGATAGCACCGATCATTATATAAAAGGCGCCGATAAAGAACGTATCATCCATATTCGTAATAATAAAGTGGACTTAACGCTTTCAAACAAAGGCGGCGGCGGTATTAAAGCTTTTATATTAAGAAATTACAATAAATATGATTCTTCCTATGTTAATCTTGTAGATGAACAGCTCGGCAACGGTCTTTTTCTGAGATTCCAGGATGTGGATGGCCGCTTCATAGAAACCGGAAAATATTTATTTAAACAAAACCGGTCCAGTGAAAATATACGTTTAAAAAGAAATGAACAATTCCGCATTACCTACTCGCTTGAGATAAAAGGCAATACTTTATATAAACAGTTTATTTTTTACGGCGATTCATATCACTATGATGTAATCATACGGTTTGAGAATCCGGATAAACTATTATTAACCGGACAGTATCAATTTGGATGGCAAAACGGTTTGCCACCTACGGAGTCGTATGTTGTTGATGATTACCGCTATAACCAGGCTTATGTATATATGGGCGAAGAACTTGAAAATTATGAAGTGGATGATCCGGGTGATAAGGAGCCGGAGACATTGACGGGAACCGCTTCCTGGATGGCGGTTAGAACAAAGTATTTTATAAGCAGTGTAATCAATTACAAAAATCTCAATACGGTTGAGAGTGTGGTTTTGGAGGGAAAGGGCATCGAAGAACAGGACTATGTAAAAAAATTATATAACGTTGGATTTAATCTTCGATTTAACAAAACCACCGGCCAGGACACAATGCGTGTATATATGGGCCCGCTTGACCATGATGAGCTGAATCAGTATGATAATGCGCTCGATGTCTTGATCATGAATAACGGCTGGTATGAACGTATTTTCCGCTTCTTCAGTTTAATCGTGTTAAACGTGCTTCAATTCCTGCACCAATTTATCTCTAATTACGGTATCGTCATAATCGTTTTCTCTGTATTGGTAAAAATCATTCTGTATCCCTTAACTAAAAAGAGTTACACATCGATGAAAGAGATGCAGAAAATACAACCGGTGATGGCTGAAATAAGAGAAAAATACAAGAATGATCCGCAACGCATGAACAAGGAAATGATGAAGCTCTATAAAGAGCATAAGGTCAATCCCTTGGGCGGATGTTTACCTATGCTTTTACAAATGCCGTTATTAGTGGCGCTGTTTATTGTATTTCGTTCAACGATTCAATTGCGCGGAGCAAGCTTTATACCCGGATGGATTGATGATTTATCCAGAACAGAGGGATTGTTGCAATTACCGCTTACGATTCCGTTTTACGGTAATGAATTTAATTTATTGCCGATTCTCATGGCATTGACAATGATCTTTCAATCCAAGATGACTATGCAAGATCCAAAGCAAAAAGTGATGGTCTATGCCATGCCGATTTTTTTACTGTTCATATTCAATAATTTTCCGTCAGGATTAAATTTATATTACTTCTTGTTCAACTTACTGACAATATTGCAACAAAAATTCATCAATAAGGGAATGCAGGAGGCGCCTCCTCCCAAACAGGCTAAACAGGTAAAGAACAAGACAAAACGTTAACATTACTGAAAGCCCTGAGGGGCTTTTTTTATATATGACGGCAATTTTAGAAAACGATACCATTATAGCACCCATTACAAGCACCGCCGGTGGAAGCGTTTCATTATTGCGTATTAGTGGTCCCGATGCTCTTGTCATAACCAGCCGATTTTTAAAGAACAAATCTCCGGATGAATTAAAGGGCGGTACATTTTTCTACGATAAGTTTTTGAATGAAAAGGATGAAATCGTCGATGAAGTTATTGTTTATATCTTCAGAGAACCGCGCTCATTTACAGGTGAAGATGTAATTGAGATTGGCTGCCATGCCAATACGTTCATCATAAGAGAGGTATTAAAGCTCTTCATTAGAAATGGTTGCAGGGCGGCCGAACCTGGCGAATTCTCGAAACGCGCTTTTCTGAATGGGAAAATTGATTTAGTGCAGGCCGAGGCTATTGCTGATTTGATAGCCGCGAAATCAAAATCCGCAGTACAAAATTCCTTACGACAATTAGGAGGAAGACTTTCGCAACTGTTAAATGATATCAAAAGTGAAGTCATAGATGCGGCGTCGCTTCTCGAACTCGAGCTCGATTTTACAGAAGATGATCTTGAAATTATTGAACAGGAACGCATCAGTGGTTTGTGTAAAAAATCCATTAAACGCATAGAATCCTTAATGGACAGTTATCATTTTGGAAGGCATTTGACCAGGGGTTATCAAGTCATTATTACCGGTAAACCCAATGTCGGAAAATCCAGTCTAATGAATACATTTCTCGATCAGCAGCGTGTTATTGTTTCGGAGACTCCCGGCACAACCAGGGATGTGATTCATGAGGATATTATGATCAACAATAACATGATTCGCTTTATTGATACTGCCGGCATACATCTTACCGATGATACAATCGAATCCGAAGGCATCGAACGCGCCCGCACATATATAGATCATTCCGATTTAATTTTACTTTTAATTGATGTATCCACAGCCCTGGAGCAGGAAGATTTAAATTTGTATAAAACGCTTCGTAGCATGTACAGAAGTAAGCTCATGGTGGTTGCCAATAAAATGGATATGGGCGTCGATGAAGAGACATATCATGCTTTTAAATTTGAATCCATTCCCATTATACAAATTTCCGCAATAAATGGTGATGGCATTGAGCAATTAAAAACCAGGATTTCCGAATTCGTTTCAGAGGGCTTGCATGAAGCAGGCGAAATCATGATTTCGAATGAACGACAGTATGTGCAGTTAGGCAAAACCAAAGAAGCACTTGAACACGTCATTCACGGTATAGACAATCAATACGGATATGAATTTATTGCTGTTGATATGCGAACGGCAATTGAACATCTGTCTCAAATAACGGGAGCCATTTCAACCGATGACATTCTAAATAATATTTTCTCACATTTTTGCGTAGGGAAATAGGTTCCACGTGAAACATTATGTAAAGGATATAATGATGTCCAATTTTGATATAGCTGTGGTAGGCGGTGGACACGCAGGCATCGAAGCTGCTATTGTCAGCGCCCGCCTCGGCTTTAGAACGGCCTTAATAACGCTTGAAAAAGATAAAATCGGAATGATGTCATGCAATCCTGCCATTGGCGGATTGGCTAAAAGCCAACTGGTGAGAGAAATAGATGCACTGGGCGGGGTGATGGGTAAAATTGCGGATGAAGCTGGTATTCATTTTAAAATGTTAAACACATCAAAGGGCCCGGCCGTTCAGTCTTTACGCGTGCAGGCTGATCGGGGATATTACGCAAAAGTTGCACAAAATTTTATCGATGCTACCGAACGCTTAACAGTTATCGAGGATATGGGGGTTGGGCTAAAAGTCGAAGGGAATGTTGTTACCGGCGTTCAATTACAAAAGAGAGGTTTATTACAGGCAAGATGTGTTATTATAACGGCCGGCACGTTCTTAAACGGTATTATTCATATTGGTTTTAAAAAAATATCTGCAGGAAGAGCAGGGGAGATGCCGGCTGTTGGTATGACGGAATCGTTGCAGGCATTGGGTTTTATTTCCGGACGATTAAAAACCGGAACGCCGCCGCGGGTGCATCGCGATAGCATCGATTATGATCAGGTTGAAGTTCAAGCTCCCGATCCGGAACCAATACCATTTTCTTTTTCGAATGAGTCGATCCAAAGAGAGCAAATAAATTGTTATATCGGATATACAAATGAGAAAACCCATGATATTTTAAGAACCGGTTTTGATCGCTCTCCATTGTTTACCGGCGTCATTAAAGGCGTGGGACCGCGTTACTGTCCATCCATTGAGGATAAGATCAAACGATTTGAGAATAAATCACGACATCAATTGTTTCTGGAACCCGAAGGATATAAAAATCCGGAAGTATATGTGAACGGTTTTTCAACAAGCCTTCCGGCCGAAGTGCAAGAAAAAGCTATCCGCACGGTGCCCGCCCTTAAAAATGTCAAAATAATTCGGCTCGGCTATGCGGTGGAATATGATTTTTTCCCTCCAAATCAAATCCGCCATACCCTTGAGGCCAAAGGCGTTGATAATCTTTTCTTTGCGGGGCAAATAAATGGAACTTCCGGTTATGAAGAAGCAGCGGCCCAGGGATTTATGGCCGGTCTGAATGCCGTATTAAAGTTGAAAGATCAGGAACCTTTTGTGTTAAATCGATCCCAGGCATACATAGGAGTATTGATTGACGACTTGATTAACAAAACACACGATGAGCCCTATCGCATGTTTACATCGCGCGCAGAATTTCGGCTGCTTTTGCGTCAGGACAATGCGGATTTACGTTTGATGAATTACGGCAGAAAGTTCGGTTTAATTGACGATCGCACCTTTAAGAATTTTGAAAAACGCAGAGAAGAGATTGATTATCTATACAAAAGAGAATTAAGCCGCAGTATTCAACCCAAAACATTCAATGCGATCTACAAAAATGTAAGTAAACCCATACAGCAGGCGATGCCGCTAAAAAATGTTTTAAAACGACCTGAAGTCAAGCTGGATCGCTACTTAGAGATTTATGGTGATCGCCCTTATGCAAAAAACTCAATAGATGAGGTTGAATTTAATATAAAATACGAAGGCTATATCAATCGCCAGCACGCTTTGATTGAAAAGTTTCAGCGCATGGAAAAGAAGGCATTGCCCGAAAACATTGATTATATGAGTATGGCGGCTCTATCCGTAGAAGCACGTGAAAAATTAATGAAAGTGCAGCCTCACAACCTGGGCCAGGCTTCCCGAATATCAGGTGTAACCCCCGCGGATATTTCAGCCCTTCTGGTTTACCTTGAGAAGCATAAATACATGGATGTTCCACGTGAAACATGATCCAACGCTTTACGAGTTAGCTGCCTTTCTTTCCCGTTTCAATATTAATTTATCCGGAACTCAGTTGTTTCAATTGCAACAGTACCAGGAGCAATTGCAAACGGAAAATATTAAACACAATTTGGTATCGAAAAACGATATAAATCATTTAATAGAAAGGCATTTTCTCCCTTCCTTTTATTACGCTTATGTGCTCCAATCCCGTTCAAAAATCAGAACAAATCAAATCCTGGATTTAGGAACAGGAGGAGGTTTACCCGGAATTATCCTGGCAATCTTTTTTAAAAATAGCGAAATTACACTCCTTGATTCCAATAGAAAGAAAATGTTGTTCCTAAGATCGGTCATCCGTCAAATCGGGATTAAAGCAGAGTTGATCTGTGATCGCGCCGAGCAGGCGCTTGTTATGAGTAAAAATGCTTTCGATGTGATTACCGCGCGCGCTGTGGCGTCGTTGACCGTATTGCAAAACTGGAGCGCGCCGGCGATGCGAGCGGGCGCCTCTTTGTTAACGCTTAAGGGCTCCGATTGTAAAGATGAGATTAAACCAATTGCTTCCGATCCCGAATGCAGAATCGAAGAAATACAAATCGAACAGGCCTGGCTCGATTTCTCGGATTATTTGAAAAATAAAGTTATGATAAAAATGGAGTTGAAAAATGACCAAAAATGATTTGTTTAAAGAGCTATCGACGCTCGTTACCGAAAGCCGTAATCCGAATTCCTGGGATATTGATATCATGGAAACGGAGGACGCCGTTCGTCTTTTCAACAGTGAAGACAAAAAAGTAGCCTTGGCTGTAGAAAAAGAAATTCCATATATCGTTCAGGCAGTCGAATTGGTGACTGGGGCATTTAAAAGCGGCGGCCGGTTAATATATGCAGGGGCCGGTACTTCAGGACGATTAGGGGTTTTGGATGCCGCGGAGTGTCCGCCTACTTTTGGGGTAGAGCCGGGGATGGTTGTGGGCTTGATTGCGGGCGGTTATGATGCGTTGAGGGTTGCGGTGGAAGGTTACGAAGATTACCCTGAAAACGGCGTAAAGGATATTGTAGCCGCCAATGTTTCAGATAAAGATGTGGTTTGCGGCATCGCAGCCAGCAGAAGGACGCCATATGTAATAGGTGCAATTGAAGAAGCAAAACGAAGAGGCGCAAAAACGATAACCGTTGTTTGTAATCCGCGCGAACATTTACAATACGATGTGGACGTCGCCATCTGTCCGGTTCCGGGTCCTGAAGTAATCATGGGTTCTACGAGGTTAAAATCAGCAAGCGCTCAAAAAATGGTTCTTAATATGATTACCAGTATTGCTATGATCAATCTGGGTAAAGTTTATGAAAATATGATGGTCGATTTACAATTAAAAAATAAAAAATTGATCGAGCGCTCCAAGAAAATAATTATGATGGCTGCAGACGTGGATTATGAGGAAGCGGAACAATGTCTGGAACAATCGGGCGGACATGTAAAAACGGCAATCTTTATAGCTTTAACCGGTAGCGACAAGGATGAAGCAAAAAAATTGATCGATGCTAATGACGGCTTCATAAAAAAGGCTTTGCAGGATTGGCGCTCTCAATTAGAGAAAAACAAATAAAAATAGAAACGGACAATCAAGACCAGGGTTTGATTTCGCAAGCTCTGGTTTTTTTTTATACAAATGATTTAAATTTGCATTTAGCCGATCGAGTTTGCGTCAAATGTAGCATTATAGGATTCACGAATGATAGAAACGGTTTATATAAAATCAAATGGCGTAATAGAATGGAAATTGAAATGTTTGTAAATTCTCTTCAGGATGAATTTAAAAGCTGACACCGAATTATGACGACACTTTTAGGTTTTGTGATTTTAGTAGTGCTTGCTTATGTGAGCGGACTTTTTTTCGAACGAACCAAGTTTAAACAAACTTGGTTGCGCGGGGTCATGTACAGTGGAAGTCTTTATATATTGCTTGGATTTGTCATAGGACCGCATGTACTCGAACTCGTTGATGACAAAATCATAAAAGACCTGAATCTCATTTATACATTTGTACTCGGATGGGTTGGATTTTTAATCGGTTTGCAAATGAATGTGCGCGGAATTTCGCGATTTACGTCGCGCTATTATCTTTTTGCTTTATTTAATCTATTGTTTGTTTTGGCTTTAACCTTCTTTGTATTAAAGTATGCATACGCTCCTAAAATCAACAATGATATGGAAATATTCATATTTTGCCTTGCCGGTGCCGTAACTTCGCCGATATTGGTGGGCGCTTTTGTGCGCGATTATGGCAAACGGGGGCGAATCACGCATCTGTTTCAATTTAGTGCCGCTTTTGATAATGTCATCGGGGTTGTTATTCTTGGCTTATTTATGGCATTGATTAGCAACGTTAAATTTTTCAACGATTTCGATGTTGGTGTTTTGCTCATTTTAATTCTTACGATTATAGCTCTACTGGCGGCTTACTTCTTTAAAATGTTGACACGGGAATTTACAAGCCAGCAAGAATATCTACTATTATTAATCGGATTGTTGCTGATGGTCGTTGGGTCCGCATTCTATTTAAAAGGAAGTTTACTCTTCAGTGCGTTCATTTTTGGCGCGGGCATTAGTAATTTCTCGTCAACGCCGAGAAAGTTATTTTTAAGCATTCAGGAGTTGGAAAAACCACTCTATATTCTCTTATTAATTTTTGCAGGAACGCTTGTGACAATAGATATAAACTTTCAAGTGGTTTTTCTGATTTATTTTCTGGCAATTCATTTAATTGCAAAAATTGCAGCTGGGCTGTTCTCGGGCTTTTGGTTGTTTGCCCATTACCAGCTTCCAAAAACGAACGGTCTGGTTAATGTGGGGCTGGGCGGTTTATCACTTGCTATTTTGTTGGATTTTCATATTGCGGTTGCCTCAGACATATCGGAATTATTTCTGTTTATACTTATCATTGCAATCATAATTAATGATTTTATCGGGTTTTGGTATCTTGACAAGGTCATGAGCAAATTCATTCAAAGAGAACGTGATGCGTAAACTGGTATTCAGTATACTGGTAATTGGATTATTTACGGTATTAAAAAAAGCGTTTCCTTCAGGTGATCGTGTTGATGCCGAAGCAGCGTTACTATTGGGCATTGTAATCATATCCGCCTATCTGATAGCCACGATCCTGAAAAAAGTAAATTTGCCCAAATTGACGGGATACATGATCCTTGGGATCCTTTTGGGTCCCATTGGATTCAATTTTTTAAATCATGCAGTGATGGATCGTCTCGATTTTTTAACTCATCTTGCTCTCGCATTTATTGCTTTAACGGCGGGCGGAGAATTTAAAATCAAACATTTTTATCCCTTAAAAAAGCCGATTCTAAATATTCTTTTAGGGCAGATTGTTTTTGTCATTACAGGTTTGTTCATCATGCTATGGATTTTATCGCCTTACCTGCCGTTTTTTTCAGACTTAACCACGGATATTGCGCTCGGATTTTCTATCTTGTTTGCTGTTACGGCGCTTTCAACATCACCTGCGGTTACCATGGGCATGATTACAGAGTTTAAAGCCCAAGGCCGGTTTACGGATATTGTGCTTTCGGTGACCGTACTCAAAACGATTGTACTGCTTTTAATTTTTCCGATGGTTATATCATTTTCAAAAGTGCTCTTAGTGGATGGCATTAGCCTGGATTTAAGCATGTTTGCAGACATATTCTGGCAGATAAGCAGCTCGATCCTTATAGGTATCATCCTCGGCTTTTTAATCATATTATACCTGAAATACGTAAATGTTGAAAAAGGACTGTTTTTACTGGGTATAGCGGTAGTCATAACGGAAATCAGCTTTATGTTGAATGTCGAAATTTTATTAACTTCCATTATAACCGGTATTGTGGTCGAAAATTTCTCTAAAGAGGGCGATGCTCTTATCGAAGGCATCGAAAAGAGTTCGTTAACATTGTACGTAATATTTTTTAGTCTGGCCGGGGCGGGGCTGCATCTGGAAACATTAAGAAAAGCGTTCATAATGACGTTGATTCTGGTTATAGGACGTATGGCGCTTAAACATATTGGTAGTTATGCGGGCGCCGTTCTTGCCAGGGAGCAAGCCAATATCAAACGCTATACATGGACAGGATTTATAGGCCAGGCAGGAATCGCCGTAGGGTTGGGTAATATAATTTATAACGCCGTACCCGGCGAAACAGGATTGCATTTTAGAACAATTTTGATTGCAACCGTGGTAATCAACGAAATGATTGGTCCCATTATTTTTAAATACGGCTTAACAAAGACAAACGAAGCGGGGCAGTGATAAAAGCGGGAGCATAAAGTGATGGAGCGAAAAATTTATCCTGAGTTTCAACCGGTTAAACGAAAGGGCAACAAATTCGGAATCTTAATGATCCACAATATTGGCGGCGGACCTCAAGAATTTAACGCGCTAATGAACGAAATAGAATCATCGCAATACTCGGTTGAAGTACCACTCTTACAAGGTCATGGTTCTCATCGGAAGGACTTAAAAGAGGTACAATGGCAGGATTGGTTCAATTCACTTAAACATCACCTATTTAATCTAAGGCGATCCTGCCAAAAAATCATCGTGATTGGAAAAGGAGTGGGTGCAAATTTTGCCTTGCATCTATCGGCGCATTATCAAATCGAAGGAGTCATTGCTCTGGCGCCGGGCCTGAAGAGAATCAGAAACAAATTTATGCTATCTAAGTTACTTAAAAAACAAATAGATAACCTTGTTCTGACCGGCGGCGACGGAAATTACAAACATTATTATTCAAAGATTCCTTCCAATACGATACAAGAGCTAAACAAATTCTCTCAACACTGCGAAGATGACCTTGCCGACGTTCATACGCCTTTGTTGGTTATACATGGCGTTTATGATCCTATGCATGTCTATGAAGAAGGCGAACGCATATATCGGTTTGTCGCTTCGACGAATAAGAAAATATTAAAGCTTGAACATTCGGGAAACGCCATACTGCAAGACCGGGAAAAATCGATAGCGCTTCGTGAAATCACTGTGTTCATTGAAAAAATATTTCAGCACAATTCACGCTCAAACGATCGGAATAAAATTGGTATTGATTAATAAGCTAAAATTAGTTAAATTAATCAGTTATTCAAATATTTAAATTCAAATTGTAAAGCATTTAACGGGATTATCATCGGTGATGTTTGTTTTGAAATTTGTTCCATACACATCATACAGGAAAATGCAGTAATGGTCATTTTGAGAGGTCGCTATGAAAAAATTTAAAGTGCTTTATTTAGCCAGTGAAGTTGCGCCATTTTCCAAGGCCGGAGGCTTAGCAGATGTTACGGGAGCATTGCCGAAGTGGCTTAAGAATTTGAATCAGGAAGTTAGGATGATGATTCCAAAGTACAAATTTATAAATGAGCGTAAATATGTGCTGCGGGAAGTAATACGATTGAAAGAAATCCCGGTGTTAATAAACGGGGTCGAGAAAATCGCCAACGTAAAATCAGCATTTTTGCCGGATAGTAAGGTTCAAATCTATTTTATTGAAGTAGAGGACTTTTTTAACCGCCCGGGCATTTATTCCGATCCTAAAACGCAAAAACCCTATGAAGACAATGCAGAACGTTTTGCTTTTTTTTCCAAAGCGGCCCTCGAAACCCTCAAAATTTTATCATGGCAACCCAATGTAATCCATTGCAATGATTGGCAAACAGCATTCGCACCCGTTTACCTGAAAACGGTTTATCAAAATGATCCCTTTTTTAAAGGCGTGAAATCGGTATTTACGATCCATAATTTATCGGACCAGGGTGAGTTTGATACGAATGTGGCCGAAAATATTGATTTTGATAAAAGCCAGACAGCCGAAAACGGTATGTTTAATAAAGACGGCAAACTGAATTTGACAAAGGGCGCGATTTATTTTGCGGACTTTATCACCACTGTCTCTGAGAATTATGCCAATGAAATATTGAATGATGATCATATTGGACACGGATTTGGTAAGATTTTGGAAGATAAAGAGGATAAATTCGAAGGGATATTAAATGGTGTGGACTATTCGGTATGGTCGCCTGATTCGGATAAGTTGATCCCCTATCGGTTTTCGCGCGATGATATGGATGGAAAGGAAAAAAACAAGGAAACCCTTATTACAAGAATGGGACTTAATTACGATAAGGAAACGCCTTTATTTGGAATGGTTTCAAAAATTTCTAGCGAAAAAGGACTCGATATTGTATATGAGGCTCTGGATGAGCTCATGAAGTTGAAGCTTCGCTTAGTTATTATCGGTGACGGCGACCGAAAATTTGTTAAAAAATTGTTGCAAAAACAGGAAGCTTATAAAGATCGTCTGGTTATAAATGTAACCTATGATGAAAAAATCGAGCATTTGACGGTCGCAGGTTCCGATTTTTTTCTGATGCCATCACACTATGAACCGTGCGGATTAAACCAAATTTACAGCTTGAAATATGGAACGGTTCCGATTGTAAGCCCTGTGGGTGGTTTGTACGATACCGTAGAAGATATCGATCTTCAAAGCGGATCGGGCACCGGCATAATGATGAAGAAAATGGAGCCAGAGGGTTTAGTCGCGGCGGTAAAAGATGCGCTCAAACTCTATGGCGATAAGGCTATGTTGAATAAGATTCGTAGTGAAATCATGGAGGAGGATTTCTCCTGGGATATCTCTGCGAAACGATATGTGGATGTATACGATCAGATTGTGAATGAAGACCTCTGAAGACAATAAAGCTGTTTTTTTAGACCGGGACGGAACACTGAATGAGGAGATGGGGTATATCAACCATCCTTCGCGGTTTCAGATATTTGATTTTGCTGCTAAAGCTGTGAAACAGTTGAACGATGCGGGCTTCCATGTGTTTATCGTAACCAATCAGGCTGGAATCGCGCGAGGTTATTTTACGGAATCATTACTCGATGAAATACATGAACAATTAGAAAATCATATGAATCAAGCGGGCGCGATTATTGAGAAAATTTATTACTGTCCGCACCATCCGAGGGCTGTGATTAAAAAGTATAAAACAGACTGTGCCTGCCGAAAGCCAAACCCAGGTATGATCCATTTAGCAGAACGGGAATTTAAAATTAATCGTAATGCTTCTTACATGGTCGGAGACCGGTATCAAGACGTGGTCATGGGGAAACGAGCCGGCCTGAAAACCATTATGTTGTTAACCGGTTACGGTCGTGGAGAATACATGTATCAGAGAGACCGGTGGGAGACGCCGCCGGATATGGTGGAAGAAAATGTACTGACAGCGGCAGAAGCAATTACCCTTGGTAAAATTTGAACCTTGGGCGGCATTACAATCGACCAACCACAGGGAAATTGACTTAAAAAAAGTGGATACTTATATTGCCAGCTTCGTTGAAATGAAAAAAAGATTGAAGAGTTTTGCATGTTACGATATGGATTTTTTTTACTAACAGCGGTAATCGTCCTCTTTATGGCTTGCGAAAAACAAAGCGCAATTGCCCCGCCAGATGAATTGGATTTTGATAACCTATACGGTAAATATGTTGACACAACCTTCTCGGCGACGGCAGATACGTTCCTTGTGGATTATCAAATCGATTCCCAGGGCGGCAATCGCTTATCTGTCGGTCGGGCTTATGGTTTTGATACAAAATTCCTTTTAAGATTTACCGATTTGCCTGAAACAGGCGTCTATATGGATTCCGTCCGATTGCGTATTTACCCTTCCGGGTATATTGTCGAATCGATGGGTGAAATGCATCTTGATATTATTGAGATGCAGGAAGATTGGCCCGAATCGGCCAATGAAGAACCTTACTGGCACACATTTAAGGGTGGTCAGCTTCTTAAAACCATAGCCGTATCGCCAAGCGACAGTGGTATGATAGAAGTATCTCTTGATACGGCTTTAGTCAATCAATGGCGCGGCGGTGATGACCAAAATTATGGCTTGTTGTTTCGAAGCCCGAACGCTTCTTTTGTTCAGGAATTTTATGCATCGGAATACGGTGATGGGACGAAAAATCCTCAATTAATTTATAGAACCATAAGCGATACGGTATTTGTAACCGATAGCACAACGATTGCAGAAGATGCAACTATATTTAATTATGACGGGACAAACGGAATTAATCTCTATGAATTTGCTAAAAGAAACAATCAATTACTCATCGGCAGCGGAATTGCGGCGCGAACATTACTACGGTTTGATCAGCTCGCTGGCCTGCCTAAAAATATCATAATCGAAAGCGCAAATCTTGAGATACCGGTTGATGACCGTCATATTGAAACGAACACATCTCCGAATCCGTTGGATAACCCTAATCAAAGGAATGATTATTTCCTTCGTATCGTCGAGGAAGCAAATGAAGATTTAAGCGAATACCAGATTGATTCTGCGTTTGTACAGCAATCGATTTACATCTATTCAATGGCTCAGATTGACAGTCAGTTGACCCTGTCCAGTTCCGCTGACCGGGAAGAATTGGGCAAAATCATGATACAGGATTATGTGGATGGTAATCAGGGAATCGAATGGTTTTACATACAATTTGCAGGCGAGGCAAATAATATCTCATTAAAACGTTTGTGGGATAAGAGCGCAAAACCGGCTAAACTCAGACTAAAATATTTCAAATTGGACAAATCCAGATACGAATAAGGAATAGTATGTTCTGGCGAAAATCGATATATTCAATAATGATCATACTTATGGTCGGCCAGATCGCTTTGGCCGGCGGAAGTATCTTTGGCATCAGTAAAAATACGGTAGGAATTTTAAATCAACCCTATTCGGCTTCGGGATTGGCGCGATCATATGCCGGCGCCAGGTCCGACTCCTTGCAACTTAATTTTTTAAATTATGCTCTCTGGACCAACATAAGTCGCACAACTTATTCAGTGAGAGGCCATGCCGTTTTGGCCAACAGCAAAGATGGTCAGAACAATAATAACTTTCATCGCGATATGAATTTCCAGGGTGCTATGCTGGCCTTTCCGATATTACCCAAAAAATTAATTGCAGGTGCGGGTATCCAACCATTTACATCGATCGATCAACGCATTGAAGGACAATTCTCGCAGAGCGATATCGAGCTCGATAAAAGTCTATATATAGCAGGCGGTTTAAACCGGATATTGCTTAATATGGCTTATCGCATTAAAAAAGATTTATCGTTAAGTGCGGGCTATGAATATACCTTCGGAGAGATCACCGATAAGTACCGTCTTCTTAATGCCGGTACCACCATATCGAACATCCAATTTAATTATGCCTATCGATTTTACGGACACGGCGCCGTGTTGGCCGCGGCTTATAATTATAATGATAAATGGAATCTGGGTACCGTTTACAGGCATCCTGTTCATCTTGAAGGGCGATTAGAAGCGATTGACACCAATTCCGAATTTCTCGAAAATAAAGATACTAAGGCGGATTATACTCTTCCGGCCCAATATATTTTTGGCGCGGAATACCTTTTCAGTCGCCGCTGGGCGCTGGGAATGGATGTAATTTATCAGGATTGGGAAAATGGATTTCTGGTGAATAACCAGTCAAAAAAGGGATTTGCAAAGCATTACCGGGTCGGCGTAGGCGCGGAGCGCGCCACGAGTCCGAAAATTTTTACGGATTTGAAAGACAAGATGGAATACCGTTTTGGTTTATTTGCTGGAAACATTAATTATAAGAGCGCGGGTAATTCCGTAAATGAATATGGCCTGTCGTTGGGTTTTTCGTTACCGATTAAGCGTTTCAGGTCACGTTTTGATTTTGCTACACGAATCGGCATAAGAGGCAGTACGGATGCCAACCAATATGAAGAAAATTTTGCTGAGATGAGTATAACCATAAGCGCCAATGAATTATGGTTTGTTAATATACAAGATTAGTCCCGTTGAACGTGGAGGATAGTATCATGAAGGACGTCGCATCAAAATTATTGACAGCGGTACTTTTATTTATTCTTGCATCCGGCCTCAATAATGCACTGAAGGCTCAGATTGAAGATGATCAATTTCTGCAAGACTATATAGAAGAAGAGGAAGACCAGTGTGAACCAGAAAGTTTGCGCACCATTTATGATGAAAAGTACGAAGGTAATTTAAAAGAAGATATCCGATTAATTTACAATTTCGGTTACGAATACTTTAAAAATAAATCGTATAAAGAGGCGTTGCCTTACCTGTGGCAGGTGTTTATTAATGATTCCACCGACAGATATGCCCGGGCATCTGTGGGTAAAATCGCCGATATCTATTATTCTAACCAAAATGTGGACAGCACATTAATTATTTGTTATCGGGGCTTGGACAGATTTCCGGATATGACTCGTCTGCATTACTATGCCGGGATTTTACAACGCACTCTGGGCAAATTTCGCTGCGCTATTCCTCATTATGAAGCGCTCGTAGAAAAGGATTCCGGCAATGTGAATTATTTGGAAATACTGTCGTTTCTTTATTTCAAAGACGACAATGAGGAGGCAGTGGACATACAAAAAAAAGTAGTCGGGTTAAAACCCGATAGCCCGGAAGCATCGCAAACATTGGCTCAATATTCGAACCATTTTTATGGTGAAGGCGCGGGACTAGAAGCGTTCGGCCAGGCGTGGCGCAATGATCCCGAAAATTTAGATATGGCAATGCAGTATGCTAAATCTGCCGTAAGATCGGGCGCCTCCCAAAAAGCGCTGGAACCCTTGAATAAAGTGATTGAACAGAGGCCTGATGAAAACGCATATGAAACACGCGCCAGGGCCTATGAAAATTTAGGAGAAAATTCCAAAGCCATTCAGGATTTAAAATCTATCATTGATATGGGTGAAAAGGATCCTGATATCATGTTAAAAATTGCCAATAATTATAAAATTCTTAAAAATTTTTCAAACGCCAGATATTGGGTTCAGCAGGCTTTAAGTGCCAAGCCGGGTTACGGAAAGGCTCATATTGTGATGGGCGAAATTTATGAAGCAGCGGTATCCTATTGCCAGGAACAAACAAACGGCAAGAAAAAATTCCAACACAAATTGGTATACGAATTGGCCTGGAGAGAGTACGAGAAAGCGAAAAACGATCCTTCATATCGTTCTGATGCAAAAAAGAAACAAGGGTATGTGGAACCGCTGACGCCCAGCAAAGAAGATAAATTTATGCACCCGGGGGAGCAAATAAGTTTAGATTGCTATAGCTGGATTAAGTAGGAGGATGCAGTGAAACTGGCCATCGGATCGGATCATGCCGGTTATTTGCTAAAAGAACGTATAAAAGCTTATCTGACAGAAAAAGAACTGGGCTATAAAGATTACGGCACTTTTAAAATGGATTCCTGCGATTACCCGGAATTTGCATATAAAGTAAGCCAGGCGGTTACACAGGGCGAATCCGATCTTGGCATTTTAATATGCGGCACGGGCATCGGTATGTCAATTACGGCTAATAAAATTAAAGGCATTCGAGCGGCAGTGGTTTACAATGAAAAAATGGCACAGCTCAGCCGCCTGCATAACGATGCCAATGTGTTATGTCTCGGTGGTCGTTTAATTGAGGAAGATCAGGCGCTGAAAATTTTACAGGTTTGGCTTAATACCTCGTTCGAAGGCGGGAGACATCAAAATCGGATTAACTTAATATCTAAATTAACCGGCTTATAACGGGAGATTGGTATGTTAGAACAACTGAAGAAGAGCGATCCGGAAATTTTAGACGCTATTAAAAAAGAGCGTGGCCGGCAAAATAATACGTTGGAATTGATTGCATCAGAGAATTTTGTATCACAACCGGTCCTTGAAGCGGCCGGTTCGGTAATGACCAACAAATATGCCGAAGGATATCCAGGCAAACGGTATTACGGCGGCTGTGAATATGTGGATATAGCCGAGGATCTTGCGCGCGATCGGGCGCGTGCATTGTTCCGGTGTGAATACGTAAACGTACAGCCGCATTCAGGCTCTCAGGCCAATATGGCGGTGTATTTTACCTATTTAAAAAATGGCGATACCATCCTCGGCATGGATTTAGCCCATGGCGGACATTTAACCCATGGTTCTCCTGTAAACTTCTCAGGAAAAATGTTTAATTTTGTCTCGTACGGCGTTACTAAAGAAACCGGCCGTATCGACATGGATCAGGTTGCTAAAGCCGCCCGCGAACATAAACCCAAAATGATTGTGGTTGGAGGCAGCGCGTATTCAAGATTTTATGAATTTGAAAAGTTCCGCGAAATTGCGGATGAAGTAGGCGCTATTTTATTTGCCGATGTTGCCCATCCGGCAGGATTGATCGCTGCCGGTATCCATCCAAGCCCCATCCCCCATTGCCATGTTGTTTCATCTACAACACATAAAACCTTACGCGGACCACGCGGTGGTATGATTATGATGGGAAAGGATTATCAGAATACAATGGGCATTGTGGCGCCGAAGTCGGGACGTGTCAAGATGATGTCAGAGATAATCGATAGCAATGTTATGCCAGGTATTCAGGGCGGACCATTGATGCATATTATCGCAGCCAAGGCCGTGGCATTTAAAGAAGCGTTACTACCGTCGTTTAAAACATATGCACAACAGATTGTCAACAATGCCAAGACGCTGGCAAATGAGCTTATCGAACACGGTTATGATGTTGTTTCGGGCGGGACGGACAACCACGTTTTCCTGGTCGATTTGACTAAAAAAGAAATAACAGGCAAGGCGGCTGAAAATGCCTTGCATGAGGCTGGTATTACAGTTAATAAAAATATGGTACCTTTTGATACCCGCAGCCCTTTTGTAACAAGCGGCATTCGTCTCGGAACGGCTGCTTTAACCACAAAGGGTATGAAAGAGGAAGAAATGCGTACAATCGCCGGATTTATCGATCATGCACTTTCAAACGTTGACAATAACGAAAATGTGAAATCGGTTAAAATGCAAGTGGAAGAGCTCAACAAAAATTTTCAATTTTATCCAGACATGTAACCTATCTTAAAGAGCAGGCGAGTGCCAGGGTTCTTTTGTTAATATGAAAAGAAAGCCCGTTCAGGAAATGGAAATGCCTTTTTTAGATCATCTCGAGGAGTTGAGATGGCGTTTTATAAAGGCTTTAGTATCGGTATTTATTTTTACCGTCGTTGTATTCATTTTTTCCGATTATCTTTTGAACTTATTTCTCTATTCCACACGCAATTTACGTTATGATATCAATTTACAGGTACTCAAGGTTCAAACCATATTCATCATTAAACTTGAGATAGCGTTAATATTTGGGATCGTATTCAGCTTACCATATATTTTTTATCAAATTTGGGCGTTTGTAGCTCCAGGATTGCTTGAAAATGAGCGATACTACGTTTTGCCGGTTATCTTTTTTGCAACGCTCAGTTTTTTGGTAGGGGCCGCATTTGCTTATTTTGTTATCGTGCCGTTTGCCTTGGATTTTTTCCTGAGCCTTGCACCTGAAAGCGTCACCAATAATATTGCCATCGATTTTTTCTTTGGATTCATCGTTCGTATTGTCGTGGTCTTTGGGGTGGTATTCGAACTGCCCGTAATCAGTTTGCTTTTAACAAAATTAGGGATATTAACTCCACAATTTTTAAGAAAATACCGAAAATATGCCATAATAACTATTTTCATCGGAGCGGCGATATTAACCCCTCCCGATCCTACTACTCAGATCATGTTAGGCATTCCTTTGATCTTATTGTATGAATTTACCATCTGGGTAAGTTACCTGCTTTATAGCAAGAAAAGCGCTTAATACTTTTTAAGATTTGATTCCAACTTTAACTGTATGTAAATTTTCAGCTTGTTTGAAAATGAAGTGATTAATAATATTAAAATTTAAATGAAAATCACTCTTAAAGATATTAAAAAACCGTTTATACCAGAGTGGCAGGAATATCAAAAAACATTTAAAGTCATAATGGCTTCGGATGTCCGTCTGATTGATACCATTGTCAAGTATATTGTAAAGCACAGAGGCAAAGGTTTGCGGCCGCTTCTGGCGATTATGACGGCGAAATTGGTCGGGACCCCGAATCAAAACACTTATATCGTCGCTTCCATTGTAGAATTGTTGCACACGGCTTCGCTTATTCACGATGATGTTGTCGACGAAGCCAATATCCGCCGAAGATTTCCTTCCATCAATTCCATATGGAAAAACAAAGTATCGGTTTTAATGGGCGATTACCTTCTGTCTAAATGCTTGATCGGTGCGACCAAAACTAATGAGTTAAAGGTAATGCAGATCCTTGCGGATGCATCCAAACGTTTGAGCAAAGGGGAATTAAAGCAGATTGAAAAATCGAGAAAACTAAAGATCAGTGAAGATCATTATTTTGATATTATATCGAATAAAACCGCTGCGCTCATCAGTGCAGCCGCGGAGTTGGGGGCCTACACTTCAAGCGATAAGGAGGAAGACCATCGGCAAATGCAGTTATTCGGAGAATATTTGGGCATTGCCTTTCAAATAAAAGATGATCTTTTGGATTATTACGGCAAGGAAGGGGTCATCGGAAAACCCGTCGGTAACGATTTTAAGGATAAAAAAATCACATTACCGATGATCCATGCCTTTAAAAAAGCGGATAGCAAAGAAATACGTAAAATAAAACGTCTTATCAAAAGGGGCGCCAATTCAAGAGATATCCGTTCGATTATTAAATTCGTGGAAGAGAAGGGCGGGATATCCTATGCCGTCAATAAAAAATTAGAATACTCCACCAAAGCAAAAGTTATTTTAGATCGATATCCACCGAGTGAATTCCAAATGGCCTTAAAACGCTTTGTGGATTATACAATCGAACGCACCAGCTAAGAGCGTTATGGAAAAAGGCCAACCTAAAATTTTAATTATCCGGCTCAGTTCAATCGGCGATGTTCTTCTTACCACGTCATTCATACGGCAGGTACGTACGACTTATCCGAATGCTCAAATTGATTTTGTCGTAAAAAAGGCTTATATCGATCTGGTAAGATACAATCCGCATTTAAATAATATTTTTACGATTGAACAAGATATGGGCACAAAAGCCCTTATGCAGTTTTCAAAATTATTTAAGAAAAATCGATATCAATATGTGTTTGATTTACATAACAACATACGAAGCCGATTATTGACCTCTCATTTAAATACAAAAAGCATAAATCGCATTCAGAAAAACAAATTAAAACGTGCTTTGCTGGTCTATTTTAAAATCAATCGATATAACGAAATCCTTACCATTCCACAACGGTATGCAAATGTCGGTAAAGAAGCGGGTATTGCGCATGACGGGTTGGGGCTTGAATTATATTGGAAAAATAAACACGAAAAAGAAATCAAAGCCAGGTTAAAGAAACAAAATATAAAACCCGGTTTTTTTGTGGTGGCGCCCGGTGCGGGCTACTATACAAAACGATGGCCACTTGAATATTTTGAACAATTATGCCGGCATCTTTTGCGTGAAAATGAAACCGGTGATATTATTGTTGTCGGCAATAAGGATGATCGAAAGCGTTGGTCAAAGTTGCCGACGAACGATCGTATCCATAACTGGGCAGGGGGGCTTGGCCTTTTAGAAACGGCGGCAATTATAAATAAAAGCGACCTCATTGTTTCAAATGATTCGGGCGTTATGCATATGGCGCAGGCGACGCAAAAGCCGTTGATTGCGATCTTCGGTTCTACGGTGAGGGAGCTCGGTTTTTTCCCTGAGAGCTTGCATGCAACGGTTGTGGAAAATGAATACTTACGTTGCCGCCCCTGTTCACATGTAGGGCGCAGACAATGCCCTTTGGTGCATTTTAAATGTATGAAGGATATCAGTCCCGAACGCGTGTTCAATAAGATCATATCGATGAGTGAAATCATACATTATGACGACACGGATAATTAGAGGCATTTATTCGTTTATAATAATGCCATTGTTGTTTATAGCAACGCATTTCTGGGCGTTGTTTAACAGACGAGTTAGGGGGGCACTGGCCGAACGATACCGTATCTTTAAAAAATTAGATGCATTTCTTCAGGATTCAAATGTTCAAAATCAAGTTCGAATAATCGTGCATACCGCATCAATGGGTGAATTTGAACATATTAAACCATTGATAGCCAAACTTGCATCATTTAAAAATGTGTCCGTCCTGGTTACTTTTTTTTCGCCTTCGGGCTATGAATATGTTAGGCATCATGAAGGGGTCGATCTGATCACGTATCTTCCATTTGATTTCAAATTTGTCTGGCGCAGGTTCTATAACAGAATTAAGCCTGCGCTGGTTATTATATCAAAACATGATGCCTGGCCCAATCAGGTATGGACGGCCAATCGGCTTTCCATTCCCGTTTACATGGTTAATGCTTCTCTGCATGAGGGTTCATCACGCACAAATAGGATGGTTCGAGCTTTATTTAATGAATTATATAAATCGATCCACACCATATTTACGATCAGCCAATCGGATGAAGAGGCTTTTAAGTTATCTTTTCCGATGGTGGGTACAAAACTCATGGGCGATACCAAATTTGATCAGGTATTAATAAGAAAAGAAAAAACGAAAGATCAGCATACAATTAACCGAACATGGCTCGATCAATCAATGGTGATATTGTTGGGAAGTATCTGGCATGAAGATGGGCAGCAGATTTTTCCGGCGCTTATGCGTATCCTTTCTGAAAAGGAAAGTTTAAAGATTATTGTGGTTCCGCATCAACCGGAGCAAAACTTTGTAAATGAAATAATGGATGTATTCGGGAGATACGAACCCTGTACTATAGACAGAATAGAGAGGAAACCGGAATCCAGAGTACTCGTTATTGACCGGGTCGGTATCCTTGCGGATCTTTATAAATACGCCGACGTGGCTTATGTGGGTGGTAGTTTCAAGCAAGGCATTCACAACGTTATGGAACCGGCGGTCTATAACATTCCGGTCTTATTTGGGCCCGTTCATTCCAATTCGTTTGAGGCTATCCGGCTGTTAGATGCCGGCGGAGCTCGTCTTGTAACAAACAGTGAGACGACCTATTCGACTGTTTTAGATCTATTGGAAAATGAAGCGAAGCGAAAAAAAGTGGGCGAAAATGCAGGGCATTTTGCATTCAAGAATACCGGAGCGACAGAACGGATTTTAACAGTCCTTAGAGAGAATCATAAGGGATTATTCATTTAGATTTTTAATGTCGTCGCTATCCGGTTGAATGAGTGTTTCATCCTCTTCCTCAACAATTTCAGAATCCTTCCGCTCCAGTAAATTGGTATCGGTCATTTTTTTATTAAATATCAAAAAAGAAATAATCAGACTGGTATTCCAAACCGCCCAACCATATCCAACCGCAATATAACCGGCTAAAACCAAAGAAATATAGACAATGATGGAAGCAATTTGCGTAGATAGCGGTAACGTCAGGTCCTGATAAAACTGTTTTAAATAAAAAATACGGCTGCCGGTCGATCCGATCATCTGGCGGATCCATTCATCGACCATACCAAGTGAAATCTGGATAAAGTATAAAGCCTGGTCGAGAATGGGGGACAAGGAATGCATCAACGGCATAAACAAAATGGAATATATGATGAGGCCAACTTTTAAGATAAATGCAAAAAAGAAGATGGCGAAAAGGAACAAACCGAGTGTGAGAAGACCATATAGTATGATACGCCAGGGTTGCGCCCAGGTCAGATGCAAGGCCTGGACGGCCGCGCCGTATCCGTCTTCTTCGGTGCTTGCAATGATAACGGGGCCAAATAAAATAGCTACGATAAATCCAAGCGTTAAAAAAACGAGAATCATTCCGGAAAAGATATAGGGCAAGGTGGCAATGGCGTTTAAAATTTCGCCGAACCACGGAATTTTACCCACGTATGCCATAATTTTTGCACCAATAATGAACGGAATAATCATAAGAAAAAATGTTAAATAAGTACCGGTAATGGATTTCCACTTGGAAAGGGCGAAACGTATGGCCTGTTTCCAGGTGTAAAACAAATTATCTCTTAAAGCCATATACGCGGCGCGGGCAATAAAGGTGGCTGCTATAAATTTTACAAGTATGCAAATAACGATTCCTAATAAGAACACAATTATTGCAAACGTTGACAATTCCGTAAACAGGGGTAAAGGTAATAGTCCGAACCGTGCCCAGGTTTCGGGCGCCGAACTACCGGAAATGAGAAAAGCCAAATAAGAAAACAGCAAATAGACAATATGAACCGCAAGGAGTCCCAACGCCCCAAGCGCAATACGTTGTGGTCCAATCGCCGAACGCGGCGCCTTAAAAAGTTCAACCAGATTGTATCGTTCCATAGTTCAAATTATATTTAAAGGATTGGTTTATTTTACAATCCAGGCATCCGGATATCCCTGACGGCGAATGTGTTTAAGCGCCGCTTCTGCCTGAACACGGTTTTTAAAACGTCCAACAAAAACTTTATAGAAATTGGCATCGTGCCTGTAAAAAGCGGACCAATCGAATGTTTCGTTAAGCTCCTGAATCATGGAAATTGCTTTGCTCTCATCATCGGTTGCAAATAATTGTATGGTAAAATGAGCGTTTTTGAGCGAGTCCGAATCTAAATCTTGGTTAGCTTCCATGCCTTTTGTCAGGCTATCGTCCTTAACAGGCACGTTGATGGTTCTCTGTACGACCCAGGCGCCGGGATACTCATTTTCCCTCAAGGAACGTTTAAGTTCATCGGCAGGTGAGCGAAAAGGGAAATCTCCGATTTGGACTTTATACAATCCCTTTTCATGAATACAGTAGACGGAATCTTCCACATGTGATTTTAAATTGAACCGAATGGTGCGTGCGCTCATGGAATCCAGTCCGGCAAAAATCTGCACACGGAAACCTTGAATGTGTCTAAATTTTGGTGTATCCGGTTCGGGGGGGTAAAGGGTCACATTCAATTGGGCATGGTCGCCGGGGTCGGATAAGATCGCATCAATAAAGGGGTCGGATATATCTTCCTGTTTATAAAAAAGTACGCTGTCCACCTCTGCGTCTTTACGCCGCTCTTCTAAAACCGCGCCTGGCTGACATGAAACGATCAGAATAAGGACGGCGTTGAGGACAATAAATGTTTTCAATAACATTAATAAACCTTTTTTAAAAACGTCCCGGGAAAATAATGATTAACAAGAATGTCATAGTATTTAAAACCCTTTTCGGACATTCGGATAGCGCCCCATTGACACATCCCCACACCATGACCGTGACCGCCGCCTTCCAGTGTCAGAAGCGTATCACTCACCGAACGAATATGGAAAAGGGTACTCGGTAGCATACGTCCATTATCGCCAAAAAAACGGCGGATTTGATACGATGATAAGTTCAGGGAAGTATCGCCATAGGCGATTTTGAGTTCGGTAATCCGACCGGATGCAGAACGTTTTCTGACATCGGCGCGAAATTTGAGTTGTACGGTGTCGGCGACCGTCTGATTCAGATAGGATCGACCACTAAATGTTCCAAACAGGGAATCCAGTTCTTTAAATGTATATTGTTTTTGCCAGCGGAAATAGGGACTTCCGGCGCAAGCGAAAGAATCCCCAAGCGCATCTTTTTTAGATTGCAAATAGGGCGCACGGATACCGGGCCACAAAGCCTCGGCGCTTTCCGCTATGCCGCCGTCAGAAGCGTGGTAGAATATGACGGCGAGAGAATCGCCCTGCATTAACACGTCGCCGTGGGTTTGTTCAACGGCTTTGTCGGCGTAAGGCGATGATGAGACGTCGCCGCCAAACACCTGATCGCGCTGATCGCCGTACACATCAAAAAGGTGATTACGCCTGTCATTTATCTTCTGGAGAGCGTAGGTCCGGGCACATATGGCCTGAGCTTTAAGAGCGTTTAAGTACTGTGCTTTATTCGAAGGCATCTCCTTTGGAACAACGCTTTTCAGATAACGCTCCAGACCGATAGTATTGATCAAATATATAGAAGTATCGGTGGGCCGGATAAGCGCCAGGTTGCCGTGGTAACGTTGGCCTTTAAATACGAAAGAGCCGTCCTCCTTGGGCTTAAATTGAATCCGCTCATCAGATTCAAAATTAAATATGCGGTTGCGATTAAAAATGCGGAACCCATCTTTAACGGGTTTTAAATAAATTTTATCATTCTTCTTACCAAATTCGTAATTAGCCTCTTCGGAGTGCAAAATATAATCTGCATTGAAAGACAAGGAATCGACCGACATAATTTCGTCGATCAATATGCGTATGGGCGGCGCCGGCTTTTCGGGACCTTCCCTAACATAGGGCGTGCAGGCGGCTAACGCCGCTAAAATGATAAAAAGTAAGCGCAGATGCGGCAATTTCAGTTCTCCCGTCCCATTTTGTTTGATTAGAAACCAAAGTTATAAATACGCATGCCGACGCGAAAACCGATACCGCTCATATCCACTTCCTGGTAAATGGGTTGGCCCTCTTTTTTGCCCTCATCTTTCGAAGGTTTGCCGCCGTGATAAAAGACTTCGGCGAAAATATCAGAGGCGCGGCTCAGCGGATAGGTGGCGCCTAAGTCGGCGTGCCAACCGAAACCATGAAAAAAGGAAAGTCCGTCTTCATCATTTTCATAATCGGTCCAGCTATTCCACAATAATTCGTAGCCGATGCCTGCGGAGGCACGCAGGTTAAATATCTGGGTAATAGGACCCTGGTAATGTATTTGGAAAAAGAGGGGAAGCATAGTCGTGCTCTGTTCAAAATCTTTAACTTTGGTGGTTTTGGTGACGCCGCCTGTTTCTACCTCTTTTACAATTTCCGTTTCTTTATCATAGCTCTTGCGATAAACATCGATAGCCAGGCTAACGCCTACATTTTCATCCACGGAACGTCCGAGATTGACGCCACCGTAAAATCCGGCTTTGGCGTCTTTGGGATTGATCAATCCGGCCTTAAATTCGCTAAACTTAGTTTGACCTGAAACAACCTGTGAAAAAAACAAGATGACGGCGAAAATAATCATTTGTCTCATTGCCCGCACTCCCATAAATTTTTAATCAATCTTAATGGCGCTTGTTATTTTAAAAGTAGTTAACAATTCAATGCAATTCAACCAAATAAAAGGTATTGTTAGAAGGGAATGACGGATTGAAACGCATTCTAAAATATGTACCGCCTGGCCAATGGCTTTTAATTTTAGCGACCGCAACCGCCCTTATTTGGATTGTGCTCCATCAGAATCATAATATAAAAGTAAGCTGGCAATTTGAATTCGATAATAGGGATGGTCGTTATGCCATCGAACAGATCGCCGTTGCCGGGAGTTTTAACGACTATGACAGCCGTCGTCATATTTTGCACGACCCCGATAATGACCACATATGGCATACAACCCTCCAATTGCCGATAGGAAAACATGCGTACCGTTTTGTAATCAACAACGACCGTTGGTTAAGAGATCCCGGGGTGCAAGAATACGGTGGACCTTATTCCAATACTATTATTTATGTGGATACGATACGGTATCCGAAGATTGAACAAATTGATCCCCCAAACGGAGCTTGGTTGTATCACCGGCCGGAACGTGCTTGCATCCGTTTCAATCGATCCATGGCAGGCGTACAACCCTATCATGTGCTGGTTCGGGTCGATTCGCAAATGGTGGAATACAGCGTTGACGATTCCTTACTGGTTTTTAGAATGCCGCCGCTATCGGATGGCGAACATCACTGGTCGGTAGAAATTCAGAAAAGGAACGGCGATGTCCCTAATCGAAAAAGCGGCATATGGATGGTAAACCGGGATAATCAATCTCCGCAGGCCCATGCCGGTTACACGACATTTACGGCCCCGGGCGATACGGTTCGTTTGAACGGCGGACAAAGCTTTGACCCTGATTTCGAGCCCCTTACGCGTATCCGGTGGCAGTTGCTCACACATGGCGGAGCAAAGCTTCTGGAAAACAAAGGGACATACTTCCCGCGGTTTGTTGCAAAAAAACCCGGCCGTTTTCAGATCCAACTAACCGTTGAAGATTCCATCGGCTTTAACGCACGGGATATCACGGAAGTCATTGTATTGCCTGAAAAACGAGACAGCACCGTGTTTGTGTTTGACGCCAATGAATACAAGGATAATGTAAAAAGCGTAGCGCTGGTGGGTGAATTTAACCGTTGGCAACCTGACGGCTATCGCCTAAAACCCGATACGAATTCATCACTATGGCAAATAAAAATTCCCCTGCAAAAAGGCAAATATGAATATAAATTTGTCATTAACGATGAGGATTGGATTGCGAATCCTGGCGTGAACGAACGCGTCGCAGACGGATGGCAGGGATTTAACAGTATCAAAACCGTTCGTGATCGGGTTGAATTTGAAGCCGGCTTCGCGTTGGATAAAATCGAATACGGCAAGCCTTATGTCCAAATACCCTTCAAAGTAAATCGCCCGCAAATTTACAATCTGAATTGGTATTCGGATGTCCGGAATGAAAGCGACGAAATCAGATACAAAGAGGAAGTGTTATATTTTAACCGGAATGTTCCCGAAGGAGATTATTTTTACTACCTCCGTCTGAATAAAGGCAACGATTATTCAAAACCCTATGTATTGCATATCCAGCATTATGATACGACCACCGTACATGATTTTGCGGCATCGCCAACATGGCCGGACGCTTCAGTAATATATGAAATATACCTCCGCCGTTTTACCGAAAGCGCAACCTTTGAATCGATAATAGAGCGTCTATCTTATCTTGATTCACTCGGAGTCAATACGCTCTGGTTAATGCCGGTATATGAAGGCCCGACGCATCACGGATATGCACCCACCGATCTGTTTGATACGGAGCCCGATTACGGTTCATTAAAGAAATACAAGGCGTTTATCGATACGGCTCATTCTATGGGAATGCGTGTGATTTTTGATTTCGTGGCAAACCATCTTTCCGATCAACACCGTTTTGTACAAGCAGCGGCTGATAATTTACAAAGCCCGTTGCGTAGCTGGTTTCATTGGCGTAGCACGTCCCAATGGGATTTTCATAATGATTGGGATACACTTGTAAATTTGAACTATGATCAAGCTATGGTCCGGCATTACATCATGGACAGCGGAAAGTTTTGGTTAAGTATGGGCGTGGACGGTTTTCGCTGTGATGTTGCATGGGCGGTTCCGCATTCGTTTTGGAAAACGTTTCGCAGAGAAATGAAGAGAATCAACCCGCAGTGTTTGTTAATCAATGAAGTGCTTCCGCGAAGCCCGGCGTTTCATCGGCTACAATTTGATATGTCATACGATACCGATTTTTACGGCAATGTTCTGGATGTTGCGGAAAGGAAAAAGCCCCTAACGGCCTTACCGTTCGGATTGCAAAAAACCGAATATAATTATCCCGAAGGAAGCGGCGATCTGAGATATCTCGAAAATCACGATGTGGAACGATTTCTGAAACAATTTGACGCACAAAAAACCCGATTGATGGCGGCGCTTCTATTAACCGTTCCGGGCACGCCTATGATTTACTACGGTCAGGAAATGGGGCTGCAAGAGATACGGCCGCCTTTTTACGTTAATAAAGATGTATCATGGTTTGATTTTTATAGCTCACTTATTAAATTAAGGCTAAGAAACGAGGCGTTAATGTTCGGCCCTTTGAAAACTCTGGCGATAGACGCTGAGCAACGATACTGGTATTTCCTGCGGGAGTTCAACCAACAACGTATACATATTGTATTCAATTTTTCCAGTGGTCTAAAAAAAGTTAAACATTACCTTAATAGGCCGATGGTACTTTTAAAAGAACGTGAAGAAATTGAAATTAATAACAGTCATGTGGTTTTACCGGAGGAAAGTTATATTATTATCAAAGAAGCTGGTGATGTGAATGAATAAATCTAAAATTCACAAATCCATCCAGGAAATTTTTACGCTGTATAAAAAGCGCAAGGTTATCCGCGCTTTTACGTTGGAGTCGGTTCAGGACATTCTTGAGATCGGAAACGAGGTGTTTCTGAGACACAATCCGGAAGAGGCGGAGCGCCTGGCCAATCGTCCCCGAACGCAAGCGCCGGATTTGTTCGACGACGAGCCCTTTTCCTTCGAGCGTACCTTTGAAATCTACAAGCGGCTTTCCGATGAATTCGGCGAGGTCAATCCGGAATTAATCCAAAGGGTTTTCGAAGTCAACAGCCAACTGGCGTGGGAAGCATACCGTGAAAAGTACAATCAGTACATTATGGACATCTATCCGAACCATCCGGAAGATGAATACATCAATTATTTGGCAACCGTGGTTTTACTTGAAGAGAAAAAGCACGATGATGCTTTAAAATGTATTAATCGCGCCCTGGTACAAAACAGTACATCGGCGAATTACACGCATCTGAAAGGTATGTGTCTGATGCAGCTGGGCGAGTTTGAAACATCCCGCACTTATCTTTATCAATCTCTCTTTCTGGTGGAACTAATGCAGGATACTCCCCCGAAAATGGAAGGCAATAAAGAGTTATACCCCAACCATCCCATCGAATTCCAAACTTCCGCGCCGCTCATTCGGGCAGATTTAAAGAAGCTGGACCGAATCGAAACAATATATAATTATGAACTACGGCCGCTTTTGGGCTGATCCTCTTTCATCAAATTCAGAAAATCATACAGGCGGAAACGAGACTGCCGGGCCTTTTCCAGCATTGTGCGTACCTGTCTTTGCATTTGTTTAAAAGCGTTTGCGGTGGGGATTCGTTTTATGCGCCCTATCTCCAACAGATACACGGTGCGCAAAACGAACAAGTAGAATAATAGTATTTCAAATCGTTCTTTATTAAAGTAGACCACATCTTCATAACGATTGATTACCAAAAACCGTTGAACATTTTCATAATTTATTAAATCTTCAATATATGTGCTTAATTCGGAGGCGTCTTCGATGGCTAAACCATCCGGATAATATAGCAAGATATCGATAAGCTGCAACTGCAGCTGCGCCTGAAACGAACTTGGTTCAAGCGTCTTAAAGCGTTTATGCAATGCCCTGTCTATCAAACGAGCGTACAAAAATTCGGACGGGCCGGTCAAAGCGGTAAAATGAGCGTAAATTCTGCCCAGCGTTCTTAATGTCGGCAGAATATAAAATTTGGCGGCGGTAGATACATGGAAAAATTCCTTAAAGGTTTCGTATAATGTTCGGTTGACGCCTTTGCTTTTTGTTGAATCAATTGATGCAAGCCAGGAAAAGATGCGGTACAAATGTTCCAGATTTGTTAAGGCCGTTGTGTCCGTTTCTTCTAATGGCGTCTGAATATTCTCAAATGTATGTACGGCTTGCAAGAGCGCATTTATTTGTTTGCGATAGTTCTCTAAAATGGGTTCAACGGCTTTGCCTCGGGCCGCCGTAGTGTAAAATTCATTGATATTCGTATCCGAGAGTAAAGGTTCCAGCGCCTCTAAGATGGGACGGTACATCATTTCACCCAAAGCCGTTTCCAGTGAGGATACGCCGCGGCCGTTTAGTTCATTATAAAGACGGCCATAAGGACGGGCGGAGCTATCGGTTTGCAAACGGAAGTCCAAAAATACGTGGTATTTAAATGCCCCCAGTTCGATGTACAGTCCCGATTCATGTATTTCTCTGGTCGAACGAATATATTCAAGGCCGGTAATGGAATCGCGAAATGTTACGAACGGTGCATTTTGCCAGGGTATGCCCAGGCCATCCGCGAGATCGCTTTGTTTTAGCTGATTATCATGGAGATAAGCCGTGGATCGTTTGATCCAACCGGCGGCATGATCAAATTTATTGTTATAAATGACGAGACTTTTCTCGTCGCCGGTGCGGTTGCTAAAGGCAAATACGTTTTCATTCACAGTACCGTCGGCCGTGAAAAAATCGTAAAGCAGAAAGTTTTCGACATCACTGAACAAATAACGCCTGCGAAGTAACGGAAAAATCTCTCTCTCGTGACGGCTGATTAACCAACTGTCCTCTTCTTCATCCCAGTACGAACGACTGTATTCCATGCCATACTTTTCCGTGAATCCCTCAATCTGTCCGTGCCCAAACATGGGAAGTCCCGGCATGGTGCTCATCAATACACAAACGCCGAAGTATTTATCATCTTTTCCAAACTGGGCAACCGCGGTATCCTCGTCGGGGTTGTTCATAAAATTAACGTAACGTTTTAAAATTTGCGGATTGAATTCCAAAACGTTTTTGATTGATTGCCTGTATTTGGCGTTTTCCTCATTCTTTAACATATTCATGAAGGCGCTGTTGTAAACACGGTGCATTCCGAGGGAGCGGACAAAATAGCCTTCCATCATCCAAAAAGCTTCGGCAAGTAAGAGAGTGTCAGGCACTTCATTTTGTATGCGCTCGACCACTTCCATCCAGAATTCTTTGGGGAACACGCGATCAAATTCGGATTTGGTCATTCCGTGTTCGGCTCGCGAAGGAATGTCGCCGCCCTGGCCAGGCTGCGGAAACCAAAGACGCTGGTAGTGCTTTTTGGCGAGGGTCATCGCGGCGTCGAAGCGAATGATCGGAAACTTGCGTGCAACGTGTAAAATGGTCTGGATAACGGCTTCACGCACTTCGGGTATCAGAAAGTTCAACTGCGCTGTGTCATTCCAGGGCATGCTGGTGCCGTCGTTGCCGTGGTAGATGTATTTTTCGGCGCCGGTGTGGCGATCCACACGTTTGAAAACAACCGCCGCATCGCTGCGATTCCAGTATCCGTCCTCGATATAAACGGAGATGCGTTCGTCATCGCATAAATCTTCGCCGGTAAAAGTATAACCGGGGAATGGCGATTCATCCAATTGCAGGAACCAGTCGGGATGTTGAATGAGCCAGCGTGAATCGATTGCCATATGATTGGGCACCATATCGCTCGCTAACCGTATTCCGCGACGCCAGGCGCGTTCTTTTAAATGATAATAGGCTTCTTCCCCGCCAAGGTCATCGGCGATAATATAATCGTAAAGCGAATAGGCCGATGCAATCGCCTCGGGATTGCCGCTCATACGCTTAATTTTTTTGGAGGCATGGCTTCTTTGCCAAAGACCAATGAGCCATAGAGCCGTAAAGCCGCGTTTACTCAATAAGTCCAGTTCTTCATCAGGGATTTGATCCAAATGTTTGATGGGCCGGGCGTATTTATTGCTTAATTGATGTAGCCAGACATAGGTGCTTTTAGCAAGGAGAACCACTTTGGGCATCCAGTGTAAGTCCGGCGAAAAACGCTCCGGTTCGATCTCTTCTTCCGGAAAAAATTCGGTTACACGGGTCGGAGCGGGACCGAACACGGCCGGGTCAAATCGCATCTTTTGTTCTTCCCGAATAAAGTCCAGCCCGATCAGAATTCGTGAAATCCACTGGCCAAGATACGAGCTCCAGTTCGTTTTTATGTATTCCAGCTGGGCATTGAGGGAGTTCGGAAATTTTTTGCCGGGTAAACTTAAAAATTCAAACAACGATAACCGCTCCTCGCCAATGGGAGGTTCGTCGCTTAAAAATGAATCGATGTGGTCTATAGCGCTTGCATATTTACTTTCTTTTTTCAGGTCCCTATCGTCGATCAATTCGTTTATGTGTTGATAAGCCGGATTATTATTATCCAGCCATAGCAAAAGCATCTCAGCAAGTACAACATGCCGGTTCGACAAATCGCCTGTTACGTCCTGTAAATAAGCTTCTGTTGTCTGTTGGCCTTTATAAACAGCAGGTGCGGGAAACAGTTCGACAAATTGATGAAGTAATTGTTCAAATGCATCCCGGCCAAGAGACTTGATAAGGAACGATTCCATACGATTGAATATGTCCGGATTGATTTCCTTGCGATAGACCTCGATGATGTAATGCATCACTTCATCGAGTAACCCCATGGCGTTGAGATCGCTGGCGGATATAAAAGCGCCGGGTGATGGCGCAGATGAATTTAAAATTTCGGCAAATCTACGAGCGGCGTTAAAATTGGCAAAAACAATCTGCCCGCGGATGGAAAAGAGCGATTCGTCAAACTGATATTTCCGGCGTGCTTTTCTTGATATTTGAAATTGAAATTCCGGCTCGTTTTTATTCGAAAGTGCATTTATCATATGTATATTAAAGATTTTAATGAACATAGACCTTACCCTGAACTTTCCGTTTACACGCAGTAACTGCAGAAAAAACTTAAGCCTGAACCTGAGGGTATGCAAATGAAAGTGAGCGGTGTGACTATGCAATGCTGAACCGTCTGAGCCATATTTCTGATTAATATTATGATAAATTTTGAATTTAAAATGAAAATAATGAAATTGACCGCAACTACATTCAGTCTGGTATGAAACGGCTAATGAAATGATAAAGCAACTCGCCCCATTGTTTGTCATCATTGCGGCCGCCCTTTGGGGCGTCGATGGCATCGTTTTGAGACCAACGCTCTACACGCTTCCCGTTTCTCTGGTCGTATTTATTGAAAGCGTTATCGTCGCTCTTATTCTGAGCCCCTTTTTTACACGCTATGCTTTTAAGATCCGCTCCATTTCCGCCCGCGATTGGTTGGTCTTTATCGGGATCGCCTTGCTTGGCGGCGCGGTTGGTACGATGAGCATAACGCGGGGTCTGTTTTATGTTGACTATGTGAACCTTTCCATTGTGGTGCTTATTCAAAAATTACAACCGTTATTTGCGATTGCCCTGGCGGCGCTTGTCCTTAAAGAACGATTGTCAAAAGCGTTTTTTGTATGGGCGGTGATCTCAGTAATCGGGGCATATTTAATGACCTTTGGAATGGACGCCCCCAACTTAACGGCCACGGATAAAACAACCCTGGCAGCCATGTTTGCACTGATCGCAACAATCAGCTTTGCCGCATCCACCGTTCTCAGTAAGCTGGGACTGCGCAATGTGGATTATCGGGTGGCGACGTATCTTCGTTTTTTGCTTACTTCCATAATCATGGCTTTAATTGTATTGAGCTCCGGCAAAATTTGGCATGTCACTCAGGTTTCGGATCGGCAAATTGTGGTTTTCCTGATCATTGCCTTTAGCACAGGCGGACCGGCGATTTTTTTGTATTACTACGGATTAAAACGGATTAGCGCATCGGTCGCCACCATTTGTGAATTAGCCTTTCCCCTAACAGCCGTCGTCCTTGAATATCTGCTCAGAAAAAATTTGCTGGGACCAATCCAGTGGTTGGGCGTTGTGCTGTTGTTGGTCGGTATCATGCGCGTCACACGGTTGAAGACGCCGGCCGTTAAATCTCCTTCATGAAAACCTTACCATTCGCTGATGGTAGATTCCAAGTCCCGTGATCGTATTGCTTCATTCTTAAGAATAGGCTGCATACCCACCGGCCGTCTTTAACGCATCGAGCAGACCAAAACGTTGAATATTGACGCTGATGTGCAAGCTCTGAAATTTGACTACCAGAGGGAATATAAATCAATAAATATGACTTAAAACAATATATTAAAATGAGATATACGTTTCTATATATAGTAACAAATAATTGCGTGTTACAAATACACACGTTATATTAAGCCTTAAAATATAAAACGGACTTAACCATGCTGACCGTTAATTCAAAACATTCACGATTTTGGCGCCATTATAAAGGAAGTGGGTATTGGTATGGCTTTCGGATTTAATAATGGTATATACGCCAGGCATACGAGCCCGCCCTGTGAAGAGCGGGCTTTTTTATAAGGGGCATATTATGGATTATAAAACGTTTTGTGCGCTGGCAAAAAGCGGCTCTATTGTACCCGTATATAAACGACTCAGCGCCGATTTCATTACACCGGTAATGGCTTATCTCAAGCTACGCGATAATAAAACGTTTTCATTTCTGTTGGAAAGTGTGATACGGGGGGAACAGGTCGGACGTTATTCATTCATCGGCCGAAACCCGTATCGCATCCTCAAAGCGAATGACGGTCGAACCACTATTACAGATAAGCACCGTAAACACACCATCGAACGTTCGTTCTTTGATGTTTTGAAAGAGCAGTTAAATGGGTATCAAACTCAAACGATCGAGCAATTGCCGCGGCTAACATCAGGCGCCGTTGGTTTTATCGGATATGAAATGATCGGTCAGGTCGAATCATTACCGCTGCCCAAAAAGGATACGGTGGGATGCGACGACGCCGTCATGGCGTTTTACGATACGCTGGTGGCGTTTGATCATCTCAAAAATGAGGTGATTTTGATCGCTAATGCTTTTATCGATGAAAGCAGCGATCCGGCGCAAATCTTTAAGGACGCCCAAAACCGTATAGATCTGATGTTAAACAAGCTTAATCAGCCGCTACCCGATGGTTTTCCCTTTGATGCGCAACTTTCCAGGGAAGAAAGCAACTTTGATCGATCCGGTTTTACGGATGCCGTAGAAAAGGCCAGGGAATACATCTTTGCGGGCGATATTTTTCAGGTTGTACTGTCGCAAAAATTCCGGTTGCCTTATCAAGGCGACCCCTTTCGCGTTTACTGAGGTCTGCGAAGCGTTAATCCTTCGCCCTATATGTTTTACCTGGATTTTCTGGATTATCAGATTGTGGGTTCGTCTCCGGAGTCGGTCATCAGCGCCGACGGCAAAAAGCTGGAGGTCATACCGATCGCAGGCACCCGACCCCGCGGTAGCAATGAGGAAGAAGATCAATCCATAAGCCGAAGTTTGTTAAACGATCCCAAAGAGAATGCCGAGCACGTAATGCTGGTCGATCTGGCCCGAAACGATGTGGGCCGGGTGGCGGAATATGGCACCGTAAATGTTGAGGATTTTCGCACCATCGAAAAATATTCGCACGTCATCCATATCATTTCGAGGGTACACGCTAATTTACGCGGCGATAAAGATGCGGTGGATGCATTCCTTTCGGCGTTTCCGGCGGGCACGGTATCGGGAGCGCCCAAAATACGCGCCATGGAAATCATTAATGAGTTGGAGCCGGATAAGCGCGGATACTATGCCGGCGCCATCGGTTATTTTGATTTTAACGGCAATATGGATATGGCCATTGCTATACGCACGCTGCTTGCCCGTCAATCCACATTATACTTCCAGGCCGGCGCGGGTATCGTTGCCGACAGCCAACCCGACCTGGAATACCGGGAAACCATCAGTAAAAGCGAAGCGTTGCGCAAATCCATTGAAATGGCCAAAGGGGGCATACATGATTTTGTTCATCGATAATTACGATTCATTTACATATAATCTGGTTAATCTGTTCGGACAGTATGAGCAGCAATTGGAAGTCGTACGAAATGATGCCATCCATGTAACGGATGTGGAGGCCATCAATCCCGACGGCGTTGTGATATCTCCGGGACCGGGCACGCCTGATGACGCAGGAATCAGCATGGATATCATCCGGCGTTATCACTCAAGTATTCCGATCTTAGGCGTGTGTTTGGGGCATCAGTGTATTGGTCAGGTCTTTGGCGCACGAATTATCCGGGCTTCGGAGCCGGTCCACGGGAAAACCGCTCAAATAAATCACAGTCAAACGGATATTTATGAAGGCTTGCCGTCGCCGTTTGAGGCTACCCGCTACCACTCCCTGATTATAGATCCGGATTCCATACCGAATGAACTCCACATATCGGCGCGCTCCGACGACGGCACCATTATGAGCGTACGGCACCGCGAGTCGGCGCTGACGGGCGTTCAATATCATCCGGAATCCATCCTAACAACCGAGGGTTCAAGGCTGATTGCAAATTGGCTTCATCAAACCCGGATATGGCAGGATAATCGTAGCGCCCGGGCAGGCTGAATCTCTTAAAAATATTGTCAATCGCTGTTTAAACATGGGATTTAAAACAGGGGGAGATATGATCCAAACGTATTTAGATAAAATCGCCGAAGGGAAAGACCTAAGGCGTGAAGAAGCCTCCGGCGCGCTGGAGAAAATTGTAAACGATGAATTGAGCGCAACCGAGGTCGGGGCGTTGCTGATGGGTTTACGCATCAAAGGCGAAAGCATCGAAGAGATCTCGGGATTCATTGATACGATGGAAAAATACATGGTAAAAGTAAAATTATCGGATCAGAATGCCATTGATGTTTGCGGAACGGGCGGAGACGGCAGACACTCCTTTAATGTGTCGACAACGACCGCATTTGTTGTTGCGGCCGGCGGTGTCACGGTTGCTAAACACGGAAACCGTTCCGTGTCCAGTAAAACGGGGTCCGCCGACTTGCTGGAGGCCCTTGGTATCCGGATTGACTTGAAGCCGGAACAGGCCAGGCAATGTGCGGATGAGATCGGATTGTGTTTTTTCTTTGCGCCAAACTATCATCCCGCCATGAAAAATGTAGTGCCACATCGTAAAAATCTTGGCGTGCGTACGGTGTTCAATATGTTGGGGCCGTTGTTAAACCCAGCGCAGGTTAAACGGCAGTTGGTCGGCGTTTATGATCTCCCCACCGCTGAAAAACTTGCCAGGGTCCTCGAAGACCGACGTTCGCTGAGGGCATGCACCGTACACAGCGCCGACGGATTTGATGAATTGTCCCCCTTCGACACCAACCATATTTTTGAAGTAGAACACGGCAATGGTGGATTGAAGTCATACCAATTCGATGGGCGCAATAACGGCGCCAGTCCAGAACCGCTGGTTTACGGGGCAGACAGGGAGACCAATGCTGAAATTACATTAAATGTGTTGAGAGGCCGGGACGGCTCCGCACGTATAATGACGGTGTTAAACAGCGCCCTGGCCTTCTATGTGGCCGATAGAACGAATAGTATTAAAGAGGGCGTCGCACTGGCGGAACAAACCATTGATGAAGGCGGAGCAATGCAAACGCTGACCCGTTTTCGCGAAATAACAAACGATCTGGCCGCCCATTAACAACCACAAGGTAATGTGTGTGATGTCGATACTCGGTACAATCATTGATGATAAAAAGGTTGAAGTGGCAGGCAACAAAGCGAAATTACCGTTCCCGGAATTAAAGGAAGCATTGAAGCAAATGGCTTTACCGAATAACCGTTTTCGTAAACTGCTCGACGTCGATCTACGATTTCATTTTATTGCGGAAGTCAAAAAAGCCTCGCCTTCCAAAGGCGTTATCAGAGCCGATTTTGACCCCGTTGCCATCGCAGCTGAATACGAAGAGGCCGGCGCAAGCGCCGTCTCGGTGCTCACTGATCACAAATATTTCGCCGGGCATATCGATCATCTGAAACAGATTCGTCAAACCACTTCCCTGCCCTTGTTGCGCAAGGATTTCATCATCGATGTCTATCAAATTTATGAATCCAAGCAGGCCGGCGCCGACATGATTCTTTTAATCGCCCGCTGCCTGAGCGCCAAACAGCTTTATGAATTTTGTGCTCACGCTGACAGGCTTCAATTGGATGTGTTAGTCGAAATCGCCGAAAGCAATGAAATCGATAAACTGCCGCCGCCGGCGCCCCACATTCTGGTCGGTATAAATAATCGTAACCTAAACACATTTGAAGTGGATTTTAACCGTTCCCTACGGCTTAGAGATGCGTTGCCAAAAGATGTTCCGGCGATCGGCGAAAGTGGCATTCAATCTCCAGAAGATTGCCGGCGGCTTTATAACGCCGGTTTCCGCGGCGTTTTGATCGGAGAAACGCTAATGCGCAGCAAGCAGCCAGGTAAAATGCTGAGAAGTTTCATACAAGGCGTTCAAAATGCGCAGGCGTCTTAAAATTTGCGGCATTACCAATGCAGCCGATGCCCTGCGCGCAGCTGAACTGGGTGTTGATCTTTTGGGATTTAATTTCTATCCCGAAAGTCCTCGCTATGTTACACCCGATAAAGCGGCGCAAATGATCACCCAATTGCCCTTCACCACACAAAGTGTGGGTATATTTGTGAATACAACAGCGGAAGAAATAGCTGAAATCGTTCGCAAAACGGGGATTCATGCGGCGCAGGTTTATGGTTTACGGAACGGATCGGATTTTGAGTGTATACCCGTACCGGTTATCCGTGCGGTGCGAATCGCTCAAACGGCCGAGGCGGCTGACTTCCGGCTCCAATCGGCCAATATGGTCCTGGTGGACGCCTATTCGAAACACGCTTACGGCGGTAGCGGTCATATGTTTAACTGGTCGTTGATTCCAACATCATTCCCGCGCTCGCGCCTGATATTGGCAGGGGGCATCACCGTACAAAATTTACAGCAGGCCCTTCAAAGCGTGGGCCCTGCCTGCATTGACGTGGCCAGCGGAGCGGAAAAAGCGCCCGGCATTAAAGATTTTAACAGCATTAAAACCATGCTAAAAATTTTGAACGATTATAATCGAACTTCTTTATCGGAACAGGAAAACTGATGCAGGATATTCGCGAAACGAAGGTTAAAGCCGAAGGCTATTTCGGGAATTTCGGCGGACAATTCGTTCCTGAAATACTACGTCCGGCGATCGAAGAATTGGCCGGAGTGTATGCGACGTTAAAGGATGATGATGCGTTTCAGAGTGCGTTTCAATATAATCTCAGGCGTTACGCCGGTCGCCCGACCGCCCTTTATCTGGCGGAGAACTTGACCCACCATTACGGAGGGGCGAAAATTTATTTAAAACGGGAAGACCTGAATCATACCGGAGCGCATAAGATCAATAATGCAATAGGCCAGGTGTTATTGGCAAAAAAATTGGGCAAGGAGCGCATCATAGCCGAAAGCGGGGCGGGTCAGCATGGCGTGGCGACGGCCACGGTAGCTGCCAGAGCCGGATTACAATGTTGCATTTATATGGGCGCTGAAGATATGGAACGGCAATATCCCAATGTGCAGCGCATGCGGATGCTGGGTGCGGAAGTGCGTGCCGTACACAGCGGGAGCAAAACGTTGAAAGACGCAACCAACGAAGCCATGCGCGATTGGCTGCGCAATGTAAACAATACCCATTATATCATTGGTTCGGTTGTCGGCCCCCATCCCTTCCCGCAGATGGTCCGGGATTTTCAGAAGGTAATCGGTGAAGAAGTCCGCCTGCAGATTATGGATGATGAAAACCGATTTCCCGATTATTTACTGGCGTGTGTGGGCGGTGGCAGCAATGCAATCGGTCTGTTTTATCCATTTTTGAATGAACCGGATATTCAGATGTTCGGGGTGGAAGCAGGGGGCGAAGGCGTCCATACCGAGCGCCATGCCGCTACGCTCTCCCTTGGCGATATCGGCATATTTCACGGAATGCGCACGTATTTACTCCAGGATCAAAATGGCAATGTACAGTTGCCGCATTCTATATCGGCCGGTTTGGATTATCCCGGCGTGGGACCGGAACATAGTTTTTTGAAAGAAAACAAACGAGTTACATACGTCTCCGTTACCGATTCGGAAGCATTGCATGCCGCTCATCGTCTCGGGCAATTGGAGGGTATTGTACCGGCATTGGAGAGCGCCCATGCCCTGGCCTATCTGGATACATTGATGCCGCAAACAACGACGAATGAAATCGTTGTTATCAATCTCAGCGGTCGCGGCGATAAGGATATGGATGCCTATATTCGTTACATGGAACAAAACAACCTCTGAACCTGAACAGTAACAATCAGAATCGTAAACATATCGGCGTCTGTAAATCAAGGTTGTATGCAATGAGTGTACGTTTGAATCGGCAATTGAGATCAAAAATAGCAAGCGGAAAGAAGTTATTATCCGTCTTTGTTACGGCGGGCTATCCGCGATTGCAGGATAGTGAAACGATCATTGATGCGCTGGAAGAAGCGGGCGTCGATTTTATTGAACTGGGTATTCCGTTTTCGGACCCCATTGCCGACGGTCCGGTGATCCAAAAGGCATCGGATACAGCCATCCGTAACGGAGTCCATTTATCTTGGATATTTGATTTGATAAAAAAAGTAAGGAGCCGTTCACAGCTTCCCATCCTCCTGATGGGCTATCTGAATCCTGTAAACCGTTTTGGCATTGAATCGTTTATTAACCACGCCTCCGGCTGCGGCGCAGACGGATTGATCATCCCTGATTGGCCGCTGGAAGAGAGCGCACAATATGAAAGGCAGTTAAAGGCGAACGACCTGCATTTGATTCATTTAGCGGCGCCCAATACGAGCCCGGAACGGATAAAGAAGATAATAAGATTAAGCCGTTCGTTCATTTACTGTGTGGCCTACACCGGCGTAACGGGGCAAGCCACAGGAAAACGGAATCCGCTCCGTTTTGTAAAGGTGCTGCGTGAAAAGACAAAGCGACCGCTGATGGTAGGCTTCGGTGTAAAATCGAGGCAGGATTATAGGCGTTACACCGAGATGGCAGACGGCGTGATTATCGGCTCCGCATTTTTGGACCGCATAGGACGGGCGTCTTCGGCCGATATACGTGAAGAAACCATGGCATTCGTCGAATCCATAAGAGCCGTACCGGAACGCTTATAAGAATAGATGGCCTTGGTTGTCTTGCTTTACGCCGCCCTATCCGGCCCGGTGAATAAACGCTGCTGTAAACACTTAATCGTTTTTACAATATTCACGATGATCAGCATGTTTGCCATTGAAATGAAGGCGGAGACGATGCCCAAAAAGGCCGAAACGCGGGTATGCTTCATTCGCGGCTTTACGCATGTTTGAATTCGAAGGTCGTTTCAAAAACGCCCTGCCGTTACTTTAATTTGTAGGCCACGACACGGTTATCGAAAAAGGTCGGTATTAACAACAGATGTTTCTGCGGAATATATTCAATATCGGCGGAATTAATTTTCTTTTCGGTCGTGTTCAGCAATTCATGGATGTTACCGTCGCTATAAGCGATGGCGGTCTTCCCGGCCCAATTAGAAAAAATATAGGCGTTATCTCCGAAGGCGACCAGTCCGTCAATGCCGGAAGAAACGTTGATTAACGGTTTAATTTCTCTGCTTTCCAGATCAGCGGATTTAATGTGTCCGTCTCCGGAATTACCGAAGATCAAATGTTTGGCCGTCATAAACAGGCCGTTAGGTCTTTTTACCTCATCGCCCTTTAACCACGGCTCCAGCTTATTGTCGGCAATACGATAAATAACGCTGTTGTTTTCGGACATATCGGAAACGTAAACCCTTCCCTCTTGATCGATGCGAATGTCATTTAGAAACTCGCCTTTTTCCGCCTTGTAGGTATTCACGATTTCAGCCCGAATAATGTTGATAACAACCACGCGATCGATATCGCTGACATAAAGCAGGCTGTCGCGCATATCACAACCTTTGGGCGCATCGAGACCCGTTACCCACTTTAAATCCAGAACGTCGCCTTTTAAATTTAAACGCGAAATAAAGCCTTCACTGTTTTTTTGCAGCGGCTTTCCGTTGATGTTGGAAACATAGATCACATCTCTTTGCTGATCGTATAAAATGGATTCAGGCACTTGGAGCACCGGATCGGTGGCCCAGACTTGTTCAATATTGACCTTTTCTTTGGATTTATCGCCTGCCATTGTGATTGAGATGGCTGCTAACAAAAAAAGTACGATTCGGATCATGGTAATGCCTCCCCTGTTTCATAAACGTTTACGATTTATGGTAAACATACGCGGAAAGATCGAAAATAATTTCGATTTGCCATGAATGCGCTGCGCCAGGGACCTACCATACAGGAACATCAAAATGCCTTTCAGGCCTTCATAAAGCTTCGGGCTGTAAGGGTGCCACCACAAGTTCTTTTTAACGCCCGGTAAAATATCGTGTACGATGGTCTGGGGTTGCGTCATTTCGTCAAAACCCAGTTTGCCGTGCGTGCGCCCGATGCCCGACTGTTTGAAACCACCCCAGGCGGTTTCGGGCAGTCCGTGGCTCATCAGGTGATCGTTTACGGTTACCACGCCGGCCCGAATTTTTTTGGCAAAGGCCTCGCCTTTGCGTCGCTTTTTGCTCCAAACCGATGCGGTTAATCCGAGGTTTGAATCATTGGCCAGTTGGACGGCCTCTTCCATGGATTGCACCTTCATCAATCCCATGACCGGTCCGAAAGATTCCTCGCGCATGACGGTCATGTTATGGTTTACGTCGCATAAAACAGTGGCGGGCAGAAACTGGCGAAGCTGTTGATCTACAGACGCCGCTGATTGAGCTGCGATTCGGGCGCCTTGTTGCAACGCATTGTTAATATGCTCCTGAACTGTTTTCATCTGTTTTTCGGTGGTCATAGCGCCTATATCGGTCTGGAAGTCGCTGTCATAACCGACCCGAAGATTTTGTACGCGTTCGGTTAATTTTTGAAGAAAAACGTCGTAAACCGCTTGATGGACATACACACGTTCAACGCCGCCGCAGGATTGGCCGGCGTTTGAAAAACCGGCCCAGATAGCGCCTCCCACGGCGCGGTCGAGATCGGCGTCTTCGCATACCAGCATGGGATCGTTGCCGCCAAGTTCAAGGGAAAGCGGCGTTAACGTTTCCGAAGCCTTTTTCATGAGATATTTGCCCACCGCCACGGAACCGGTGAAAAAGAGTTTATCAACGCCGTTTTCCAGCAACGCGTCGCCGGCCAGGCGACCCGGCAAATTGACATACTGAAAAATACCGGGAGGCAGATCGGCTGCCGCGATTGTTTCTTTGAGCGCCAGACCGACCCCCTGTGTTTCGCTTGCCGTTTTCAAAACAACGGCGTTACCGGCAATCAGCGCCATAATGACCTCAGAAAAGGCGATGGCGTAAGGATAGTTCCAGGGCGAAATGATGCCGACGACGCCATACGGTACGCGCACCACTTTACTTCGTTTGTTCATGAGCAAAATATTGCCGGTGTGGTTTCGGCGATCCCTTAAAAATCGCGGCGATTTTTTGAGGTAATAGTTCATGGCCATGGCCGCGGGGATTACTTCCGTAGCAAGGGCGTCGATCCGTACCTTACCGTTGTTTCGCGCAATCGTTTCGACCAGGTTGTCGGCGTTTTCTATTATATATCTTTTTATGGGACGCATGCGCTTCACCCGTTCTTTTACCGGCAATTTGCCCCATGCGGTCTGTGCAAGCCGCGCGGTCGCGATACGGGTTTTAACTTCCTCAACCGTGTGCATTACGGATGAACCCAGGGTTTCGCCGGTGGCGGGATTTTTGATAGCGGTCTTTGTCTCAGCCATTTGCCCTCCTTCGAATTGCTAAACGCTTATTCGTGCTGATATGCCTCTTGCAGAATTACGAACGCATCGCCGGCATCCATTTCAGCAGGATTGTAGATGGTGGAGGGATCATAAACGGCTGCTTCGGCGATCGTTTTCAGATCGGGGTATGCGACCTTGCCCGTATCTTTTAAAGTTGCGGGCAGGCCGCTTATATCCCGCAGACGGGTTTTCAATTGGCGAATAAAAGCAATGACGGTCGCCGCTCGCCGGTTTTCGGCCGTTTCGACGTAGCGTTGGGCGCCCAGCATAACGAGCGCAAGCTCGCCCAGATGTCGACTGTAAGATTCATTGGCGTGCGCTAAATTATATTCGAGCACATGCGGTAAAAGGATCGACATGGCTTCTCCGTGGGAAAGCCCGCAATGAGCGCCGACGGTGTGTCCCAGGGCATGTACCATACCCACCATGGAATTAGAAAAAGCGATGCCCGCCATCGTGGCGGCATTGGCGAGGGTGAGCCGCAGTGCTTTGTCTTCGGGATGATCGAGAACATTCGGCAGCTGCGAGACGATCCATTGAATAGCCGTTTTGGCATGCATATCGCTCAGGGGATTTTTCGCCAGACAGGTATAGGCTTCGACGGCGTGGGTTAAGGCGTCCATGGCGGTAGCAGCGGTTAGCCCGGCCGGTAGGGCGAGCGTGAAACGCGGATCGATGAGAGCGACATTTGGTAACAGAAAGGGCGATACAAAAGCCAGCTTGCGTGTGTGTTGCTCGTCTTTAATAACCGCTACTAAAGTCGCCTCCGAACCGGTTCCGGAAGTGGTCGGTAAGGCGATCAACGGTCGTAATGCGTGTGGTATGACATGAGCGCCTGCATACTGCAGCAAATCATCACCACCCAGAGAGGCCAGTATGTTGACCGCTTTGGCGGTGTCCATTACCGATCCGCCGCCCAGAGCGATGACGGCGTCGCACTGTTCCTGGCGATAGATTTCAGCCACATCACGCACCACCTGTAAAGATGAATCCGCGGGCACACGATCAAAAACCGGAGCCGCCGCAAGACCGGACGAATCCAGGGTGCTGTTGAGATGTTTGAGTAATCCGGCCTTTCGTATGCCTTCGTCCGTTATGACGAGGGGACGATCCAACTGCAAAGCACGGATTTCGCCGGGCAATTGTTCCAGCGCCGCGACGCCGGAGATGATTTTGACGGGATTGAAAAATTCATAGTATGCTTGCATGGCTTTGCTTTCCATTTATACGAACGGCACAAAGAGCGCAGCGTATATTTTGATGCGCGCCGTTAATTTTGCGGTGAATGATTGCTTGGGTAATCGTTTGACAGCCAGCCGTGCAATAAAAGACGGCAGAAGGTACGATTCGATCACATTCAAACAACGCACAAAGGCGATGGCTTTTTCCAGGTCGCCGCTGACCGTCATTCGATTGCGGGCGAAGGCCAGTGCGGTGCTCTCCCGGAACGTAAACAACCGCATTGCGAAGGGAAGATTTTTAATGGCGATAAGGAGTTCTTTGCCGTCGCCGTCTTTTGTTCCGGAGGATCGCCTTAAACGGCCGTTGGCGGTTTTTTGAAGAAGCAGCGACGGGCCGTGCGGCGAAACCATCATTCGGATTGTGTAGAAATCGGGAAAGTGTTGTATCTCTCTGCGAACGGGTCCGTCAAGACGGGAGGCGGACTGCAGGCCCTTTCCGACAAAAAACAGCAAAATGCGGATGTAGGTTTTTTGAAATTGTTCTGACAAAGCTTTCATCAGTCGCCGGTTTATACAACCGTTCTCAATTGGAAACAATGTTTATATAAATTGTACTGGACAAGATATTAATATGTTGAGCGTATCAAAACAATAAAAATAAGGATTGTTTTTGAGAAGGTGGTCGGAAAAAGTATGCGGACAATATTAAATTTAAATTCAAAAATACTTAATGCCGTCATTTTTTTGTTCTACGTGATTGATTTGATTTTTACATTTCACCACGAAGGACGGGAAGAAAAAAGAAATGAAAATTAAATGATTCCATTAAAGGCATTTATTTACCCGGTGTATTATTAAGCGGCTTTGGTGGATTGTGAAGATCGGAATGAACCACAGAGAACAAAAAAGGAAAGATTCCATAATTTAATTACATTTGTGCCCTTGATGAACTTCGGGGCTGGAATGATATTTATGTATGACCACTTCGATTCAACATAATATTGTATTGTTAATAAACGGAAGGGAAAAAAGGCAGTGGTATCGGAAAGCGATTTATCGTAAAAAAATAGCGTCATAATTTCAGATTTATTATTTTGCCACCGGATTGTGAACAAATGTTTTTCTTTATGGTATCAACCAACGGGACGTAAATCTGTGTATCCGGTAGAGGCTTAAAATGAGTTCACGAAAAATAAGGAGAACGGTATGATATTCGATTTGGATATGATCAAAGAAACGTATAACAAACTGCCCGAGCGCATCAATCGCGCCCGGGAAGTGCTTAGACGACCCTTAACCCAAAGTGAAAAAATTTTATACGCCCACCTTTACGAGGGAAAGCCGAAGGAGGTTTATGAACGCGGATCGTCTTACGTAAATTTTGCACCGGACCGCGTGGCCATGCAGGATGCTACCGCACAAATGGCGCTTTTGCAATTTATGATGGCCGGTCGGGACAAAGCCGCCGTACCTTCCACCGTGCACTGCGATCACCTCATTCAGGCCAGGGTAGGCGCCGACGCGGATTTAAAAGAGGCCATCGATGCCAATAAAGAGGTGTACGATTTCCTGGCCTCGGTATCCAATAAGTACGGTATCGGATTCTGGAAACCGGGCGCAGGCATCATTCACCAGGTCGTGCTGGAAAATTACGCCTTTCCCGGCGGCATGATGATCGGCACGGATTCGCACACGCCAAACGCCGGCGGTCTGGGAATGATCGCTATCGGCGTCGGCGGTGCGGACGCCGTCGATGTGATGGCCGGTATGCCATGGGAATTGAAATTACCCAAGCTGGTAGGCATCAGATTAAGCGGTGAAATGAGCGGCTGGACAGCGGCCAAGGATGTCATTCTAAAAGTGGCTGGCATATTGTCCGTTAAAGGCGGAACGGGAAAAATTCTGGAATACTTCGGTCCGGGCGCGGAGCGCATCTCCTGTACCGGCAAGGGCACGATCTGTAACATGGGCGCCGAAGTGGGCGCTACGACTTCCACCTTCGCTTACGATGAACGCATGTCGGAATACCTGCGTGCCACCGACCGCACGGAACTGGCCGATTTGGCCGACGCCATAGCCGAACATCTCCGCTCCGATCCCGAAGTTTACGACGATCCTGAGCGCTTCTATGATGAAGTGGTGGAAATCAACCTTTCCGAATTGGAGCCGCATATAAACGGCCCGTTTACGCCGGATCGCGCCACACCGATGTCGAAATTTGCAGAAGAGGTTAAAAAGAACGACTGGCCGCAGGATCTTGAAGTCGGGCTGATCGGCTCCTGTACCAACTCATCCTATGAGGATATCACCCGCGCCGCTTCGATCGCCAAGCAGGCCGTCGATAAAAAATTGAAAGCAAAATCCGAGTTTACCGTAACACCGGGCTCGGAGCAGGTGCGTTACACGGTGGAGCGCGACGGCTATTTGCAGGTATTTGAAAAAATGGGCGGCGTTGTGCTTGCCAACGCCTGCGGACCCTGTATCGGACAATGGGCGCGGCACGGAGCGGAAAAACAGGAGAAGAATTCCATTATTACCTCGTTCAATCGTAATTTTGCAAAGCGCAACGACGGCAATCCCAATACCCACGGATTTGTCGCCTCTCCCGAAATCGTAACGGCGATGTCTATCGCCGGCGATTTAACTTTCAATCCGCTAACCGATGCGCTCCCTAATGAAGATGGCGAACAGGTTCGGTTGGATGAACCGCAGGGAATTCAATTCCCGGCGAAAGGTTTTGCTTTCGAAGACAACGGCTACCAGCCGCCCGCCAAAGACGGCAGCCAGGTGCAGGTGAAAGTGGATCCCAATTCGGATCGTTTACAGTTGTTGGAGCCGTTCGATCCCTGGGACGGCAAAAATATTACGGGTATGAAATTATTGATCAAAGCGAAGGGCAAGTGTACCACCGATCATATTTCAATGGCCGGGCCATGGTTACGGTATCGCGGTCATCTGGATAACATCTCCAACAATTTGCTGACCGGCGCCGTTAATGCTTTTAACGACGCGACCAATAAAGTTAAGAATCAGTTCTCCGGTGAATACGGGCCTGTTCCGGATACGGCGCGCGCCTACAAAGCGGAGGGCGTTCCGACGATTGTCGTGGGCGACGACAATTACGGCGAGGGCTCCTCCCGCGAGCATGCCGCTATGGAGCCGCGTCATCTGGGCGTTCGGGTCGTATTGGTCAAATCGTTTGCCCGCATCCATGAATCCAATCTGAAAAAGCAGGGCATTCTGGCGTTAACGTTTGATAATCCCGATGATTATGACAGGGTGCAGGAAGATGATACCATCGATATCGTGGATTTAACGGAGTTTGCGCCCGGAAGGCCATTAACACTGGTTTTGCACCATGCGGACGGTTCAAAGGATGAAATCAAGGCCAATCATTCGTACAATCAAACCCAGATTGAATGGTTCAAAGCGGGTTCCGCCCTTAATTTGATCCGCAAACAAAATAAGCAAAAAGCTTAAAATAAAATGCATGCCTTCCGTTCCTTTTCCTTTTGGACGGAAGGCATTTTTATCCGTTTTCTCCGCTTATACGCGCCGTTTGTAAAATGTAAAAGCGAAGTAACGCTTGTTCTTCGCTCGTAAATACCTGTTCTTCCAGTTTAACGAGGCGTTGGACATCCTGTAAAATTCGAATGACGTCCACGGGCAACCGCGTTAGCTGTTGCGGCAACGTATTCATGTATTGCACCACGGCCATAAAGAAACGTTGCAGACTGTCGTCCCTGACATCCCGCAACATATATTTGATGTCCGACGACAAGCGTTCGATCTTTGCCCGCGGCGGCGGCCCGACAAGGTTGGATGTGTTTTGCGAATTTTCCGTCTTCAAGAGCTGAATGGCCTGCGCCAACTCCACAAAATGGCTGATCTGCTCCCGGATGGTAGGGCCGATTAAGCTCCAGATACATTCCCGCCAGTAAGCGATTTGTTCGGGTAGTTTTAATAAGCGTTGGGTCTCCCGGCGCCATGGTTCATCCGTTATGTCCTCGCTTTGGGCGAGGAATCGTTCCGGATCGCAGTTGAACAGGTCCTTCTGCAACAACACGGCAAGATCGGGACGTAATGCCCCGATAACATCGGCTTTCAGGGCCTCTTCTACGAAAAAATCGCCGGCATTTAAACCGTGCCGTCGCAGTAATTCCTTCTGCAGAGGTGGAATAAACGTAGCGATCGCCTCGCGGTCTTCCCGTAAAAGCGAAAACACTTTATTGCCCGGCGGAAACAAGGATTCCAGTTCGGCAATGCGCCGGCGATCCCGTTCATGATAGAGACGCAATGTATGTAGAATATCGTAAACAGGTAAGTGCGGTAATATGTTTTCCGTCAAAAGAAGTTGTTGATCATGACTACCGGATGGTTGGTGGCTGAATTCCTGAAAGGCGCGGAAGAGGCCGGTGGTCAGTTGGTTTATACCCAGAATCATGGTTTGGGCGCGGTTATGGCCAATAGCGCGGATCAAACTGCCCTGATGAGCGAGCGGCAACGTTTCGCTTAAGCTGTCCAGAATACGCCGCCCCAGGTCTTTTTGTTCATTGCCGGCCGGCCGGATGGCCGGACGGTCCCGTAAGGGCGGCATGGCTCTGGAGATAAAGTAAGAGAAAATGTGGATGCCGAACAGGTCCTCTTCCCGGCCATATACTATGTTTCGGAAATTACGGTTAACCAGCTCGGTAAAGTCCCGAAAATAGGGGCCTTTATTTCCGATGGTCAGACGTTTCAACTCTTCGAGACCACGTTGTTTAAACTGTAAACGCGTTTCCAACAAAGGTTCGCCGGCACGAGCAATCTCCTCCCGGCTGATACGTTGTACATTTTGTAAATGAAACATCAATGCCGCCCGTTCCTGATCCCCGAGAAATCGCATGCGCTCAGCCAGATTGCTTTGAACGGTGCGCAGGTCGCCGCCTGCCATAACCCCGCGTAAAGGCGAAATAGCGTAGCGAGTGCTTTGAGCTGCGGCGGGCGGCAGAGCCCGGAATAACCGTTGAACGGTTTTTGCTTTGTCGATGAATGCAGGCGCCCCGCTATTAAGGTCGTAATAAGCGCCCTGTCGTTGCATTGGTTCACCGCTGCCTAACTTGATGCGCACATCGTCGATCAAATTGTGTTCGGCCAGCCACTTAACGATTTTTTGCCTGGCTTCCTGGAACATAAACAGCCCGGCAGCCTGCCCCACTTGCTGGCTTAAATCGGAGCCGGCGATAAATAATTCACCAAAGTGCTCCGCAAACGCCCGCGAGGGATTTTGGTCGATGCGTCTAAAAGCATTGGTATATTGCCACAATTGATCCAAATATTCGGGTATCTTTTCCACAGCTTCTCGTTCTTCAAAAAGAGGAATCGCCCGCACCCGGGCCAAGGGAGCGTCGGGAACTTTCCTGCTGAAATCAGTTAAACCGGCCTGTAATTTTCGGTCAAGCGCAATCAGCGCCTCGGCGGAATTAGCCATACTAACCTGTAATCCCTGAACCATGCCCGGATTGCCATAGCGGCCTCCGATGGCGTTTATTTCCATGATATTATGAACGGTGGTGTCTATTGCGAACGGATCCCGGGCCGTTATAAGGTTTTGATGGATGCGCGGGGTCAGTACGAATCGCCTCAACAAATTGCGGTAGCAGCCTGCGGTTGTCAGAATAGCGCGATTATTCCAGTGCTTTCGGATTAGCGGTAACAGATCGTAGGCGCATTTACGAAGCCGCTTATTGAGGCCAAAATAAAATGCCAATCCTCTGGAACGCTTTTCACGCAATTCCAGCATGCGGCGTTCAAGCCGGTCATTGTGCTGCCATAACAACGTCATCGGATCCTGCGCCAGATGCAGTCGAACGGCCAGTTTGCGCAGGCGGCTCTGTTCAATGTCGTAGGGCAGAAAACGGCGAAACCGTTTTTCAAGCTGGTTGGTGAGAAGCGTTATATCGTTCAGCAATTTCCAAAAGCGCGACAAACGACGCGGTAAATCCTTGATTTCCGCCAGTAGCTCTGGGTCAATAGGAGCGTCGGGCTCCAATTGTTTAATGGTTGATACAATGCCTGCCAGTTGTCTGATATTTTCAATTACCACAGCCGCCACCAGACGATGACCCTGGCCGGAAGGCCGGTTGCTGCCGTCCCAGTCGCCCCAAAATGAGAGAAGATGATGATAGTGGAGACGGCCGTGTCGCCGAATAAACTCTTCCGTTGCGATATGGGTCTTGAGATCGAGGATCAATTCTTCCGCTTCGCCAACGGAATCGATGAAAACGTTTAGTCCAAAGTATTCTTCCACCAAAGCATCAAAGATATTAAGACGTTTGTCTTGAGAAAGTGGCCGATTGAACAGCCATTGATTCAGGGTTTGATCCCATAGCACATCCACGCGCAGGCTGTACATTTGGGTAGGATGAACCGTCCGGTCATAAAGACGTATACGGAAAGCACTTTCACGTTCCGGCAGGTCGTCTTTATAAAATTCGCGACCCAACATATCCACACCGGAGGCCCCCTCTCCCTCCGCTATGAACGACAATCGCTCGCAGGCATCTTCTATGCGTTTTCTCAAAACCCGCAGCCGGTAGGGTAAAAAGTTATTCACAAAGAGGCGTTCATGTTGCGTGGTAACGAGGGACAGACGCAGGCGTTTGAGTATTCGTGAAAAGCGTTTTGCACTCAATGCATACATCTGTTTTTCGAAATCGCACCAGAGGGTTTTATCTAATTGAAAGGTTCGATATTTCAGGCCGTAATGATGCGTTATGTGGTGGACGTAATACTGACCTGCTTCGCTTGCGATCAAACGGTTTAAGTCGATTAAAAGCCGCCGGGTCTTGTGGAATAGCGATTCCGAATTAATGGAGCCGCCCAGCGTGAGGCGGAATGTTTTGCGTGCGGATTCAAAACCGTTTTTGGTGCGTGCGAAGGCGCTTAAAGGAATCAGACCGATGCCCTGCGCCGCGAGCCCCGAAGCCAGCCAATCCAGAGAAAGACCCGCTGGCAGATGCTGTATCTCAAGTGTGGGATACATACTGCCGGAAGGAGGGTGTAACGTTATTCCGTATGGATTGCGCTCTTCAGGTAACGTTTGTTGCGCTTCTTTCATGGCGTATAATCGTTCCGCCATAATGCGGTTACGTAAGCGCCAGAAACCGGTGAGCGCCTCAGGTTCATTACGATAAAAGAGGTAGGCCATTAATATCGACGCATCGTTAGGGCAGCAATAGCTATTGGCGCTTTCAAACGCTTGGTACCGGTCTGAACGAAGTATTTCGGTAACGGCGATGCGTCCGCCCGCAAAACAATCGGTTTTGGACAAAGAGTGCACGGTAATCAAATGGTTCAAATCGCGTTCGGCAAGCCGGCCTTTGCGATGGAGCTCCATCGCAACCTGTTTTAAAGTTGGGATTTGCGGCCACGCCGGTTGCGGCGCCACATTGTGATAGGACAAATCTTCGATGACGGTGATCCCTTTTGGTAATAAGGCTAAAAGGAGCTTTCCCAGCTCGCCGTGTCGGTAAACGGCGCCGGAAGCATTATGCGGATTATTGAGAACCACGGCGCCGTATCCAATCCATTGACCGTCCTTCCTGAGGCGTTCTTCTGCTGCGGTAATGAGGGCGGCTAATCCGTTATCGAGGGAGTGTATCCCAACGGCTTGTACCTGCGGAAAAACGTGTTCATAAGACCAACTTAAGTCGGGCACAAGCACTTCACGGATACCACAGTGATGCCCAAGCAGACTGAGTGCGGTGCGACTGGATCCGCTTACAACGGTGCAACGGTTGAACGAATAATAGGGATGGTGCTTAATAAAATGAACGAGAAAACAGCTTGGGAGTCTTGCGAGCCAAGCACTCTCTTCTTTGTGAACCTCCCTGAAAAACGTTTGAACGATTTCAGCAGTATCGCTGCCGGATAAGGGATCATCCGCCGTGATTGGAAAAAACGTCTGTGCTCTCAAATGTTCCTGCAAAAGCGATTCATAACGGTCAAGCCGAAAATTTGGCTTAGGCAGTTTTTTAATGCGTTCCTCCAGCTGGTTAGCAACTTGCTCAAACCGTTCCATCGTATGCCGAAGCCCGGGAATGGTTTCTACCGTTTCTTCTATGGAAACGTCGGCATCCGAAAGGACTTTATCATCGTTGCCGACCGGCGATACACCGTTCGTTTGAGCTTTTAGCAGTGTGTCAAGAAGTTCAACTTCGGAAGCGGGTGGCGTACCCTTTATTTCGAAATGTGCTGTTTCGAGCATTTTGACGAGGGTTGCATTGCCAAGAATGAAGGTCAGGGCTGAATGCGGAAGATTATTGCAGAAATGATCCGGCGCAAGCATACGCAGAACCCTATTAGCCATGCCTGCTTCTCGTGCCAGCGAGCGGTGATTGGGCGCCCCATTGATTTCGACGAAAATAATCGGATGTGAAAGCGCTTCGGATCGCAGACGGCGACGTTCCTGTTCGCTTAATTCCGAACCGATGATCATAAAACAAAGCGTTTCGGGGGCGCCGGAATGGCAAGACCGTACCGCGGCGATCGTATCTTCATCGGCGGATAGGGGTTTAAATTGCAATCGGTCGAACATGGTTAAATGATTCGGAAGGGGAACGTTGTAAAGCAAAACAGGCGCCGGGAGTTTTTTAAGGTAAACCGAAAGGCTGTGGAAGAGGACCCGCAGGTTCTCCCAGATTCCGCCGCTTCCGATCATAATTTCTTTGAGTCCGGTTTCATTGCCGTCGTCGTATCCAATCGCATCCTGTTGCTGATGAAGCAAATAATCACGAAGGTAGCGAATCACGGCGTGGGGCTGTTTGGATGAAAATCCGCCGCGGGGCATATAAGGCGTAATTGTTTGTAAGGTCTTCCATATAAAACGCGGGTAAATATCCCGGCTGTATTCCCAATCCTCTTCAAACGATTCCGTCTTCGGCTGCTCGGCATCCTTTTCGGCTTTCGACGGTTGCGTGTGTCCCGTAACGGTGCGGAAATAAAACAATAACAGTCGCTCATCCCGAAGCGGGTGCCCGATATGAAAATTAATACGATCCTTTTCCGGGACGCCGGAGGCGGCGGTGGCTTCGCTGATTTCCGATACACGTGCGGCCTTTAGCGATTTAAAAAACCGTTCCGGTCTGAAAGGATTGGCGGCTGATGACATATACTTGTGTTTAACGGTGGCGTCTTATTGGTTTTATTTTTTACTTTGCGGATTTTTCACGATTTGCTGTAAATAGGATTGCAGTGTTTCAAGAATACCAGCGCCATGTTCAACATCCTTGGGCGAAAGTGAGACGACCGTACGGGCGTTTTTGAGGCTCTGGCTTGCTTCGGCCAGTCGCGCCGCCTGTGGCGTTAACAAAAGCAATTCGCGATGTTTATTCAATAATTCCATCTCGTTGCGGTCGAACTCCAACCGCATCTGGCGTCGCTTCAATTCTTCTTCGGTTTCCTTTCGCTCAAGCTCGGACTGCTTTGCCTGTTCGCTCTGTTTTAGTTCTAACCTGTGCATGGAAAGGTTGTGCTCCGATAAGGCGATTTGTTCCTCGGCTTCGGTCTTGGCCCGGGCGGCCATTATCCGCGCCTGCTGTTTGGATTTTTCCGTTTGTTCCATGATGCGGGAGGATTCTTGTTGTTGCAGGGCTTCAGTTATAGAAGTATCCACAGGGTCCACCGATTGAACGTTCAATGAAATCAGCTCCAGGCCGAACGGTGTTAATGAAGGCCCGATGGTGGAGGTAAGGTGGGCACTCAGCGCTTCCGAACGTATCTGTTCCATTTCCTTTTCTTCCGAATACTGTTTGATGCCGCTTAAGAGCAGAGCGGATACTTCCTGTGCCGCGTTTGCAACAGCATTGGTCTCCCAGCCTCCGGTGCGCACCAGTTCGGTTAAGCGCCGGCTATCCGGAGCGAGTGAAACGAAGAGGTTCACATTAAGCAGTAGCTTACCCCGGGCTTCACATTGAAAATTCAACGATTTCGAGACGATGGTACCGTTCATTGCCAGATTAAAATGACGGGCATAGATACGCGTACGTCGTTGCTTAACGACGCCGTCGGATTCATACAGCACTATCTGGTCGGGACGGCGCACCCGTAACTCGAATAACGCGATCCCAATTAAGAGAATGAGAATGATAGAGACGATGACTATCCACATAATAGGCCTTCGTTTTTGATTGGAGGATTATACATGCAACGCCATTTGTTTTTAAAAACGTAATTTTATAATAAAAAACGTATAATATTAAATTAAAGCGAGCTTCGTTATAAATCAATGTTTACTTTTTTATAGAGACGCGTCGTCTTATATTTCCTTTATCTGTGGCCTGATTTATCTTAATTTAATCTGTAAAAGATAGAATGTGTTTTGAATTAAAACGAGGTTTTTATGAGAAACGGTCAATACAAACTCGGAGTACAAAAACACATCGCTCTGATCGCACACGACTATCGTAAACGGGAACTGTTGCGCTGGGTGCAATTGAATAAGGCGCTGTTGGCACAGCACAAGTTGTTTGCCACCGGTACAACCGGCAAGCTGCTCGCCGAGGAAACCGGACTTGCAATACATCGCTTTATGAGCGGACCGTTGGGCGGAGACTTACAAGTTGGCGCCCACATCGCCGAACGTAAGATCGACATGTTGTTTTTTTTCTGGGATCCGCTGGAAGCGCAGCCGCATGATGTGGACGTTAAAGCATTGTTGCGTATTGCCGTCGTCTATAATATCCCGACGGCAGGTAACCGCAGTACGGCGGATTTTTTAATGGCCTCTCCCCTGATGTCTTCCCAATATGTGATTGATGCGGAGGCTTCTCCCGGAAGCGTCGATTTTAATGGTTAAACGATCGGGTGTAAGAAAATAACCACTACGGGATTTTTTTCATTGGTTGATAAGTACAACAAGGGTTTATATATAAAAAAGATAAAAATCAAAGTTTCAGACCATGTGAAAAACAAACGATAGCATCGTTGCGTTTTGCTGGAGCCTATCTGTTAGCGCCCTCATAATTATCGTTTGATACTCGATTCCATCCTCAATCCATCAATATCCCTGTAATTCGCTTGCCGGGCTAAAAAAATACGTCATATACCGTATTTATGTGTACACCCGAATTCGGCATATTAGGACAGGATTTAACAAAATCAGGAGGATCTGCAATGAAGCGAATATCATTAATGGTAAGCGTCATTATTTTAACGGTTTTGATGGTTTCGGGTGTAAAGGCGCAATCCGAAGGCTGGTTCAGCTTAAGCCGCTTTACGACCGATATATCCATATCTTACGGCGGCGATTACGCACTTGAAGGCAATGAAGGAGGCGTCGAACTGATCAGCGTCTTAGAACGGGATCAGAATACGGCTGAAGGATCGCTGCTGGGTGGGGGCTTTGCCCTGAACTACCGTATCATAAAAGGCCTGGAGGCGTTTTATAGCTGGCATTACGAATACGGCAACGAGGAATTGGTTGAGACGTTGGCCTTTATTATGAAAGATTACGGCTTGCGTTACTCGTTTTATCAAGTGGGCGCCTTGCGGCCATTTGTTAAGTTGGCTTACGCCCGTTTTAAAATGGATGCACTGAAATTATATGACGTATCCCAGGCCCGGCCGAGTTATAATCCTACGTTTGAGGATGACTTTAATGGCGCCGGAATTCGTTACGGCATCGGTATCGATTTAAAGATAAGCGAAACGCTTACGTATTCGCTGGGATACAATGGATTTTCGGTTTCGTCATTCGAAGGCGCCGCAAGCAACAGAAGTAATGTCTCGTTTGAAAATACGCCTGAAATCACTACCTACCGATTATCTGTCCGAATTACGTTTTAAGCGGCGAGCACGCTATCAACTTACATATATATCTTTATAGTAATCCGGTAAATGCCATGCCTTTTCCGTTTTGATCATCAACGGTTAAGGCATGGCATGTAATATTAAGGGTCTGTTTTGGGCACGATTTTATTGTAAACATTCGGAATCAGGTTGTTTTTAAACAAATCCTGTAATGAACCACATCGTTGCTTTTTTTGAATGCCTTCCTTATTCATATACCACAGTTTCAAGAACGATTGAATGGCTATGCATTTTGAAAAAAAGCAGTTTTGGTCGAGACGAACGTATGCTCTGAATACAGCTGTAAAAGTAAGGAATTCTTGAGAATGATGTCTTTTTAGCTTATAATTTATTATCAAACATTGCTACCATTCGATACTGAACCAGTGATTTTGAAAACAATTAAAAAAGCGGGGGCACAAATATGGCAGACAAACAAAGGAAGAAAAAGGTTAAGAAGGAGCGGACTTACCGGCATAAAGCCATCGAAATGGCGCGGGAACACTGGGAAAAACAAAAAGAGAGGGCAATCAAAGATCGCGAGGTTTTTCGTGGTTTACAAATCATTCCGAAATCGAGCTTTTATGATGAATCGCATGGTCATAAACCGGGCGAAAGCAATTGGTCGGGCTTTGGCTTTGACATCCATCCCCAGGTGTCTTTGGTTGCCGGCGGGCTCGTTCTGCTCTTCATTGTACTAACTTTAGTTTACAACGAACAGTCGGCCGTTTTTTTCCAGAATGCGTTGGATGGCATCGGTAATAATTTTGGATGGTTATACATTCTGGCGGCCAATTTTTTCGTAATTGTTATGATTTTGATCGCTTCCAGCAGTTTTGGTAAAATCAAATTGGGAGGCCCCGATGCGTTACCCGAGTTCAGTACGTTCAGTTGGTACGCCATGCTTATCAGTGCGGGTATGGGCATCGGATTGATGTTTTGGAGCGTGGCCGAGCCGGTCTTTCACTATATGACTCCCTCCCCAATGTTTGATATTCCGGCTCAATCGCCCCAATCCTCGCAGGTTGCCCTTGGGCTCACATATTTTCACTGGGGTTTGCATCCCTGGGGCATCTATGCGCTGGTTGGGCTCTCCCTGGCTTTTTTTGCATTTAACCGCGGCCTGCCCTTAACGATACGATCTATCTTTTATCCGCTTCTCAAGGAAAAGATTTACGGTTTCTGGGGTAATATTATCGATATCCTTTCGGTATTGGCTACGCTTTTTGGTTTGGCCACCTCCCTCGGTCTTGGCGTTAAACAGGTTTCGGCCGGATTGAACTATTTATTCGGATATCCGATTGCAACCGAGTATGCTATTTTGCTTATCGGCGTTATAACGATGTTTGCCACCATATCGGTTATTGCCGGTCTTGATAAAGGCGTTAAATTGTTAAGCAGCTTCAATTTGTACATCGCCGGTCTATTCATGCTCTTTCTGATCGTCGTCGGGCCGACCGTCTATATTTTTAAAGCATTCACGCAGAATTTGGGGTTCTATATTCAGAATTTGCCGCAATTGAGCTTTTGGGTGGAAACGTTTTACGGAGCTGAAGGAAGCAGCTGGCAAAATCCCTGGACGATATTCTATTGGGGTTGGTGGATCTCCTGGTCGCCTTTTGTCGGCATGTTTATTGCCCGTATTTCGAAAGGCCGGACGGTGCGGGAGTTTATTCTCGGCGTTATGATCTTTCCCACCTTGCTCTCTTTTTTATGGATGTCGACCTTCGGCGGCTCCGCTTTATGGCTCCAAACCACCGGTATGGCGGATATCGCAGCAGCCGTTAACAAAGAGGTATCAACGGCTCTGTTTATGATGCTCGAAAATTTTCCTATAACGGCGATTACGTCTTCTGTCGGCGTCTTGCTGGTGACCATCTTTTTCGTAACATCTTCCGATTCCGGTTCACTGGTGGTTGACCATCTCACCTCGGGCGGAAAACTGGACTCGCCGGTTCCGCAAAGAGTCTTCTGGGCGGTAACCGAAGGTCTGGTTGCGGCCGTCCTGTTATGGGGCGGTGGATTAACAGCGCTCCAAAGCGCTTCGATTGCCACGGGACTCCCTTTTACCGTTGTACTCTTCATTATGTGTTACAGTCTATACCGCGGTTTGCAAGAGGAGCATTACCACGCGACCATCATCGAAAAAATTGAACCCGAAACACAGAAGTTCGAAATCCCTGTGGAAAAAAGTAGAGGAACGGAATAAAATCTTATTCCCAAAAATGAATTGGGGTCCCTTTGCCATACGAGACGTCAAAACAATGTGCTAATTTTTTGTGATTGTACACATTCATTGTCGATGTGGATAAGGAGGAAGCGCTATGTCAAGCCGGTGGGGGCCTATTGAACAGGCTAACAACGTTACAGCATAAATTTGTGCGAACGGCGCAAAGTCTGAAGACATCCAAGCGCAATAAGGAGGGGGTATGTGGTTCCTGGTCGCCAAGAGAAGTTATCGCCCACATGGCGGCATGGGATTTAGAAATTATCCGGCAATACAAACTGTTCCGGGAAGGTCTCGATAGTGCGATCGAACACGATATCGATGCCTTTAACGCAAGAGCCGTTAAAGAACGTGAAAATTTGAGTTGGGAAGCGTGTCTCGAAGAATTAAGGCGGGTGCATCTTGAGTTCAGTGAAACGGCCCATTCATTAAAACCGGCAGAGATTGAGAAGAATGTCGGTTATAGAGAATGGCTGAATGTACTGATCGAGCATTACGAGCACCACATCAGCCAACTTGAAAAGTGGTTATGAGCGAATTTTGAAAAATTTCTTCTCCAAATAGTTTGTCTGAATATTTATCCCGCGCCGGCAGATCCATTTGATCGAACAAAATCTCCCGGATATGCGCTTATCCGGGAGATTTATGCATTTTATTGTTTCTTTTGGCTGGGAAACGGTTTGTGTTCGGGCCAGGGCCGCGGCTCTTCTTCGATCTTTTTTTGTAATACTTCGATCGCTTTTTTCAATTGGGCGTCGTGTCCACGCTTCATCTCCGCCGGATGGTTGTCAACGATGATATCCGGCGTTAGCCCTTCGTTTTCGATAATCCAGTTGCCCTGTCGGTCGTAGATGCGGTAATCGGGCGCCGATAAACCACCGCCGTCGATCAGATCGATCCACATGGATACGCCGACCAAACCGCCCCAGGTACGGGTTCCAATAACCGGTCCCATATCACGTTGCTTGAACTCAAACGGCAGCATGTCTCCGCCGGATCCGGCCTGGCGATTGGTCAGGCAGACCATGTGAGCGCGGGCGACCACAGGTGGAATGGTTTGATCGTGAGAGTAGCGCCTGGTCCAGTAAGCCAGTACCTCCTTATCGAGACGCTGCAGGAAGATATCCGGGTCCAACCCGCCGGCATTGTACCTTCCGTCCACAATGATGCCCTTTTTCCGTAACTGGGAATGAAAATATTTCGGAAATTCGCGTGCGGAGCCCATGTAGGTGTCCGGCAGATGAATGTAACCGATTTGTCCGTCGGAGGCTTTTTGGGCCGCCCGCCGGTTCTGTTCGACCCAGTCCAGATAACGGAGTCTTCCCTCGCTCTTTAACGGTTTTACAGTTACCGTTCGTGCGCCTTGCGAATTTGGCCGGTCGTTAATCAATAAGTCGACCTGTTTACCGGCCAGGTTTTGGAAATAGCTGTAAATATTACGCTCTGCTAATACCTCTTCGCCGTTAACAGCCAGCAAATACGCACCTTCGGAAACATTGACGCCCGGACTTGCGAGCGGCGGAATCACTTCGCGCGACCAATCCGGCACACTGTAAATCTTTTTAAATTGATAGCGATTATTTTGCTGGTCGACCATCCAATCGACGCCAAGCATGCCCACATTTACGCTTTCCGCCTTACGCAGCTTGTCGCCGCCGAAAACATAAGTATGGGAGGTGCTCAGCTCCCCGATCATCTCTCCGATCAAATAGCGAACATCCTGGCGGCACGATACAAAGGGTAACAAGCGCGCGTATTTTTCCCGGATAGCCGGCCAATCCAGTCCGTTCATATTCGGTTCGTAATAATAATCGCGTTCCATACGCCAAGCTTCGTAAAATATTTGGGTCCATTCCGCCATTGGATCGATCCACATTTCAAGCCCTGATAAGTCAAGGTTTTTACCTTTGGAGTCCCGGGCGTCAGCCGGAATGATACCGACGTTCTTATTTTTCTTGTAAACGATGTGCGACCCGCCGGAAGAGAGTTTATAAGCATCGATCCCTTTGATAACCGTCTGTTCCTTGTGTTCGTCGAAAGAGAATGCGTACAGATTGCGGGGGCCGATGGAACGAAACTCAAAGCGATTAAAGTCGCCTTCATTCTTGTTCAAATAATAGAGTGCTTTCTTATTTGCTGAAAGTTGACGGTAATTTCCGCGGGGCAATGGCAACGGCTCGATACGCTGCGCAATGCCGTCAAAATCAATTTGGACCGATACATTTTCCTGAGCAGATTGGTTTTCAACGGCGTCGGTTGCGGTAATTTTGTCGCTTTGCAGCGGTAAGAGAGGCTCGCCGTCTTTTTGCAGAGCCAAAGCATAGATGCCGGCCACTTTTTTGTAGACCATTTCCCACTCTAAGTCCCCGAATGTGGGATTAAAGCGTCGGTTGGAAATGAAAAACAGGTGCTTGCCGTCGGCGCTAAAGACGGGGCCGAAATCGTTAAAAAGCCCGTTACTCACGCAGTGTTTTTTGCCGGTTTTTAAATCATAAATGTAAACCTGATACAGCAATTCATTATTCATTTTTGAATAGGCTACGTAACGGCTGTCCGGTGACCAGTGAAAGTCGGAAATCGGCTTCTTTTTCAATGACACGTCCACGTTTTCGAAATGCGCCTTGTCGATCTCCGTAAATGTTTTACTTCCCACATCAAGGTAATAGCAACGCAGGGAATGGTCGGCAAAGGCGATTTTCTTCCCGTCCGGCGACCAGCGCAAAGTATGGCGATAGCCTTTATCATGTTGAGTCCGTTTAACCGATTCGCCCTTCCCGCCGGCATCGGTTATGTAAATTTCATATTCGCCGCCGGCGTCCGACAGATAGGCGATCTTCTGTCCGTCCGGCGACCACGCGGCGTCTTTATCCCTTGTACCGCTGTTACGGGTAAGATTCTTGATTGCGCCGTGTTCCCGCGGCACGGTGAATATTTCTCCGCGCGCTACGATCAACGCCCGTTGCCCGTTCGGTGAACAATCAATATGGGTAATGTGTTCATCGACCCTCTTAAGATAAGGGCGGGTTGCGGCAGCGTCCGCTTTAATTTTGACGTCAATTTGTTTGGAATCGCCGCTGTTAACGTCCAGCAACCATAATTGTCCGGCAATTTCGTAAACGATTTTACTTTTGCCCATGCTCGGCCGCCGCACATCATAGTTTTGGTGAGCGGTGCGTTTGCGGATGGGATTGTCGTGCTTCGTTAAATCATATTCATACAAATTCAGAGTGCCTTCACGGTCGGATGAGAAATAAATTTTATTGCCCATCCACATGGGAATGCGGTCGGTGCCTTTAAAATCGGTTAACTGTTTGCGCTCATCGGTTTTCAGATTGTACAAATATATATCCTGCGCCATACCGCCTTTGTATCGTTTCCAGGTGCGGTCTTCCCGGGCGATTTTATTATAGGCGATTTGATTGCCGTCCGGTGAAAAACTGCCCTGGGCCGCTTCGTGTAAAATGATGCTCTCCAGCCCGCTTCCGTCCGGCGAAATCATATATAAACGGGTGAAACGGTTATAACTTTCGCGCCGGGAACGGAAAATAATTTTGTTTTTTTGATCATGCCACCCCACAACCACATCGTGTCCCGGATGGTACGTTAAACGGGTAATGTTGCCGCCATGCCCATTCATTACATATACATCGGTATTCCCGTCATATTCGCCGGTAAATGCGACGAATCGGCCATCTGGCGAAAACTTGGGATGGCGTTCTTCGCCGTCATGCAGGGTTAGACGTATTGCTGTTCCGCCCGAAACAGGCGCTTTCCAAATGTCTTCGTCATGGACGAAAACCACCGTATCATCGTGAACATCGGGAAAACGCATCAAAGGGCGTTGTTCCTCTGCCATTGCGAAGTCCGAAAAGAATACACACATGAATATAACAAAAGCGATCAAGCGAAAAGCGGATAATTGTTGGTTAAGACGTTTTTGATACACCATTTACAACTCCTCTGTTTGGATTGATATTGGAAGGTAAAAAACGGGCCGTTCATAATCCAACGAACAGGACAGAATAATCAGGACGTAATTACAGATTTATAGTTTCACCTGCGTACGGTTTGATACGGCAATTTGTAAAAAGCCAATGAGGTTATCTGTTTAAAATCCGGTCCAAAGCCGATCTATGAATGCTTTTACGATAGAACAATTGCTTGTACGATATGTACGAATAAAACAGGAGAAAGCAACGGCACGAACTGTGAATCCTGTCAATTGGTTTGAGATTCCCGCCCATGATCTTGATAAGGCCAAAGCGTTTTATGAATATGTTTTCCGCTACGAACTTACCCTGCATGAAATGGGTTCATTAAGAATGGCGTGGTTTCCGATTACCGACGGAACAGCCGGTTCAACCGGAACGTTGATTAAATCGCAAGCATACACTCCGTCACATGCGGGTACTTTGGTCTATTTTTACGTGGATGATATCGAAAGCACGATCAAACGGGTGCAGGAAAAGGGCGGCAATGTAATCAATCTTAAAATGAGTTTCGGCGAATATGGATTCGTTGCCCATTTCGAAGAGAGCGAAGGTAACCGCGTTGCATTGCATTCGAATCAATGATTGTTACCGGGGATGTTCAAATAGCCTAACAAAACGAATTTAAAACGGCTTAGAAAGACTGATATGATTGTTGTATTTGCAGAGCACTTTTTAAACCAGGAAGGACAACGCTATTTCCCGGATTGGGTTGATGAAGTCGCCGCAACGTTATCGGATTTTGATGGCTTCATTTCGATCCGGCGGTTGACGGATCCGGATCATCCGATGCGGAGTCTGTTGTTGCTTTATTTTGAAAGCCGGACCTTGCTTCGCAAGTGGTCTAAAAGCAGCACTCATGACCACCTCATCGAAAAACTGACTCCCTATCGCAGGCGGAAACAGATATCACAGATATTTCGCCTGACGGATGAAACGAGGGCCGAATAGTCTATCCCCAACAGAAGGCTATGCGATAAAAATCAATTATACGTGCAATTGTAATCCTGACAATCATTGGATTACGCTGTTATCTTCGCTTGTCTTCGGAACAGATGCATCCAGGTAGTTTATCTCGATCAAATAGAATTTTCAAAACCTTAAAGCAATACATCCAATAATATCACCACACGCCCGCGATCTCATGGCCGCAAAAGCCACAACGGCCTCCATCCAAATGATTCGAGCGAATTGTATAGCCTATGCGTTCCACCAGGGCCTTGTCGCAGTTCGGACAGTAAGTGTGTTCGGCGGGGTGCCCCGGCACGTTTCCGACATAAACATAATGGAGACCTTCGCTTTTCGCGATAGCCCGGCACTTTTCCAATGTACTGACAGGCGTGGGCGGTAAATTTTTCAACAAATATTGAGGATGAAAACGGGTGAAATGGACAGGCAAATCGCGTCCTAAAAACGCCCGAATCCATTGTGATAAATCGCGTATTTCTTTATCGCTGTCGTTCATTGTCGGGACGACAAGGTAGACAATTTCTGTCCATACCCCCATTTCGCGCATCGTTACGAGGGCATCCAAAACCGGTTTCAATTCGCCTTTTACGACATCCTTATAATACGGCTCGCGAAAGGCTTTCAGGTCAACTTTTATGGCGTCTACTTTTCGACATAATTCTTTCAACGGTTTTTGGGCGATGTAAGCGGCGGTGATAACCACGCTTTTAACATTACGTTCGTGGCCGGCCTCGGCCGTATCATACATGTATTCATAAAAAACGGTCGGTTCGCTGTAGGTATAAGCAATGGAAAGACAATTATAATTTGCCGCCGCCTGCGCCGTATTTTCCGGGGGTAAATCGATGCTTTTAATTTGTTCGGGGCTAACCTGGGAGATTTGCCAGTTTTGACAGAATTTACAATTTAAATTGCAACCCGCGGTGGCTACAGAGAAAGCCATACTGCCGGGATGGAAATGAAATAGCGGTTTCTTTTCGATGGGATCCACATGGTAGGTGCAGGGGCGGCCATAAACCAGTGTGTAATAAGTCCCGTTTCGATTTTCACGAACGCCGCAGTAACCGCGCTCGCGGTCATCAATCACACACTCCCGCGGGCAAAGCGTACAGCGGATTTGTTTGTGGGCGAGTTTCTCGTAAAAACGAGCTTCGCGAATGAATTTACGATATGGTTCAGGGAAATCGCTGCCGTAAAGAACAGGCAAAGAACCGATAATCGGACACATCGCTAAGCCGCCTGCAACACAGGCGCTTTTCAAAAATGCGCGGCGAGTGACATTAGCGTACTGAAACCGAAGGTTCGCATTATCCGGAAGCTGGTCAATAAAGCCCGAATGATTTGAATTATGGGAAGGTACATTTTTAGCAGGCATTTGTTCACCGAGTGTTTTATACATTTATTAATTTGATTCGATTGGGATTATCCGTACCGAGACGGTGTTTGCTATCCGCGGCGGTTGCAATATATGTTGGTTTGCGTCCCTTCTTTTTTAGTGATTTCATGTTGTTTTCGGCGCGTTTCCGTTCGATGATCTGCCAAACGGTATAGTCCAGAGCAACCGGATCTTGTGCTACGAGAAGTCCGTTAAAATCCCAGCGCCACTGCGGTATGAAGGAAGGTCCGCCCTCGTATTGAGCCTCCAGGGCATCGCAAACGGTCAACCGAACCTTATTCCGAATGGAAGGCAACATATTTACATCGGCAATGTAGGGATCTCCGCCGTCCAAATGATACTTGTGCGGGTTGTGAATAGCGCCGAACATATTTTTAAGGGCGGCCGTTATACCTGCGATACTGTGATCTTTCAAGAGTGGCAAATTAATGATACCGTCGCAATGTTCGCTTAAGGTTTTACATACCATACTTCCTGCCTTACCAAAAACTTCGAGCTCGGGACGAAATCCGTAAATGTCGTTGCCGATGCAACGAATGCCGGTATTGGTTTTATTAATTGTATATCCGCCGTCTTCCAAATCGCTGCTTAAACGATCCCAAATGATTATATTTTTGGGTTTAATGCCTATTTGCATCAATCGTTCGCAGATCGCATCCACCAGTTCGGTATGGGTGGCGGCATAGCCGGCCAGGCAATTGACTTTTAAACCAATTGTTTCACCGGGGCTGGCAATGCGTTCCCAGGCGTCGGATGCTTGGGTACTTTTGTAATATGCTTGCACCGCACGGTCCAGCAAATTTTGTAATCGCTCCGTTACGATCCGATTATTTTTGTCGTGCAGCTTTTGATCAACGGCACGGATTACTCGGGATTGAGCAAAACCTGAACGGGCGGCGTTCAACGCCTTCTGTATGAGGGGAAAGGTCAGTAAACCGCTTCCAAGTGTTAAACTTTTTTGAATAAAATTGCGTCGGTGCATAGCATATTCAGATTGAAGTTTTCATCATTTATACAGCCATCCCGTTGATACAAAACCAGTTCAATCATATTATAAAAATACCGAATGTAATCAACCACGTCAATTTAATGAATCGTATCGTATTATAATTGTTTAACAGCCGAGGTTTATGCCGTCGGAAACAAGATGAGGTATGTATTTCTTTGAATGAAGAACACATTTCCGGACAAATCCTTTGGAATATTGTTGTAGATTTGTGCGTCAATGTTTAACTTTAAAGAAATCATTAACCGAAAAACGAGACATAATTGTATGAAACGGAACGCTACGATTTTTTTCTTTGTCCTCTTATTACTGGCTTTAAGTGTTATCGTTTTTTATCGCATTAAGACAGATCCTTTTCAACAAACCCAAAGGCGGCAACAAGCCACAAATACGCAGGAATCGGCAGAAAATTTTCACGGCAATGATCCCATTGTTGCGCTCTACGCGCAAAATTGCAGCAACTGTCACGGGCAGGTCGGAGAGGGCCTGGGTTCGTTTCCGTCTTTGCAAAACACGAAGCTCAGCATTGAAGAAATTAAACAGCTCATCCGAAACGGGAAAGGCGACATGCCTCCTTTCCCCGGCATTAAAGATCCGCAATTGACGCGTTTGGCGGAGTTTGTGAAACAATTACAATAATAAATCAGCATGGATCGCATACAAAATAGCTTACGATTTTAATCATCATGACGTTACCTTCCTCAAAGGGTTCAGATATTACATGGCACTCCGATTATGATACAAATAAAGTAAACCTCACACCAATTTTGGAGCGGCAAGAATAATGATCCGCAGAAGCCATTTACTGGAGAACAACGACAATGAGGTGTTGTACACCGATTTGCGTTATAGTGAAGGCACGAAGGAGGCGCCCGCCGTGGTGCTGGTACATGGATTCAAAGGATTTAAAGATTGGGGATTTTTCCCGGATTTGGCAAGTCGATTGGCGGATTCCGGCTTTGTTACCGTTAGCTTTAATTTTTCCCGTAACGGCGTCGGTTCCGATCCCAATAATTTTACCGAGTTGGAAAGTTTTGCCAATAATACCATCAGCCATGAATTAAGCGATTTGGAGCGAATATTTCAGGCCATCCGAAATGGCGAAATCGGTCGAAGGGAGATCGATAAGGAGCGTATTTCGCTTATGGGCCATTCCCGGGGCGGGGGGATTGCCGCCTTATTTGCAGTGGAAAACCCGGAATACGTTCAGGCGCTCATAACATGGGCAAGTATCAATACCTTCAATCGTTATAGTTCGGAACAGATCGCACAATGGAAAAAACAGGGCTATATCGAAATTGAAAATGTCCGAACGAAACAGATGATGCGTATTAATCGCTCCTTTTGGGAAGATATCATGCATCATGAAGCGCGTCTTAATATTATGGAGCGCATTCAGGATATGGAAACGCCAACCCTTTTTGTTCATGGTTCCGCGGATACCACGGTTTCGCCGGAAGAGAGCAGCGATCTGCATGATCGTTGCGGAGCGAGCTTTAAACGCCTGGAAATCATAGAAGAGGGCGACCACACATTTGGAATCAAACACCCGATGGAATCGACGACAGAGGCATACCAGACCGCTTTTGATTTGACGGAACACTGGCTGGATAATATTCTTAACATTTAAACGGGGTTAGAACCCATTCAATCTGGTACGGCGAATGAAAAAGAAGGATAACATTATGGAATTGGCAGGATACGAAATTTTTACTCTGGAAACGGGTTCGATCGGATTGGACGGCGGCGCCATGTTCGGTGTGGTACCGAAAAATTTATGGCAACGCAGCAATCCGGCGGATGAACAAAACCGCATCCAACTGTCCATGCGTGTTATGGTAATCCGTAATGATGAACGCATCATTGTGGTCGATTCCGGTGTGGGACATAAAATGAATGATAAATTGAATAAAATATACAAAGTGGAACACAGCCAACACACATTAGTCCGGAGTTTAAAAAAGGCCGGTATCCGCCCTGAAGAGGTTACGGATGTGATTATTACCCATTTACACTTTGATCACGCCGGAGGATTAACCTATTACGATACCGATACGCTCAAATTAACATTTCCCAATGCCCGTCATTATTTACAGGGGGAACAATGGTACTGGGCGAATCATCCTTCCGAAAAGGATAGCGCCAGTTTTATGAAGGAAAATTTTCTACCGATTGCGGATGCCGGACAATTGCTTGAGCTGGAGGGCCCCAAAACGCTGTTCCCGAATATCGATGTGCTTGTGTTTTACGGTCATACCCATGGCATGCAAGCGCCGCGTATCTCGGATGGAAAGCATACTTTATTTTACGGCGCCGATTTGATTCCCACAGCGTCGCATATTCCACTGCCGTATATCATGGCTTATGATAATAACCCCATGACAACTCTCCAGGAAAAAAAGCGTTTGTTGCCACAAATTACGGAAGAAAAATGGCTTCTGGCATTCGAGCATGATCCTTTTAACAGTGCCGGTTATGTGGAAAAAACCGAAAAGGGTTTCAAGTTAGAGAAAACTGTAAATCTTAATGTCGAATGATGCATATATCTTTGTCATACAGAGATCATTGATCAAAGAAGGTTTTGGCATCGAGATAGCCATTTATGGCGTGTCCGTTGCTCTTTTCCGTCATGAAAACAAGATACATGCCGTCCATAACCAATGCCCGCACCAGGGCGCGCCGTTGGATCAGGGATTTGTTGAAGAAGGCTATATCGTATGCCCGCATCATCGCTGGAAATTCCGATTATCTGACGGAGCCTTTATTGCAAATGAATTGTTGAAGCTGAAAACGTTCTCGGTATTGGAAGATAGCGGCAATATTTATCTGAGGAAAGATGAATTGCTGAAATATTAAAGTGGATCCGATGCAAGAATCATGACGGCGAAGGTCTTTTAAATGAAAAGGGCAGATTTAAAATCTGCCCTGTCGTTTAGTTTCTGTCAATAGTCAAATCGTTAGTTCATGTTGAATTTCATACCGACAATAAATTGAAAGTTGTCGAACACATCGACGCTGTTATAACGAACCTCCCCGAAGAAGCTGTTGTTGCCCATCATCATTTCATATCCGGCCAATCCTGAAAATCCGATTTCGGTATCGCTGTTATCAACGGTTTCTTTTCCGCCGGTGAAGGGATTATCATATTCCCATTCAGAGCTTACAAAATTGATGCTCAAGCCGCCGCCGGCGTAAAAACCGGGTGCCAGGTTATCCAGGGCGTAACGAACATCAGCGCCAAGGGCAATGTTCGAAGTGGAGCCGTCGTCATAATTTTCCCAGCCGGCAGTCCAATAATGAGCGAACGGTGCAAGATGCAGATTAGAAGTGACTTCGCCCATATCGGCCGATACACCGGCGCCAAAACCGAGGTCATGGTTTTCCGGCAATACAACTGAAATTTGAGGATTAATTGAATGAAAACCCAGCTGTGCCTGGGCGGGGTTGGTTGATAAAACCAATACGATTGCGATAAGTAAAAGGAATCGCTTCATAAGGTCCTCCATGTTTAGGTTGAGTGTTTATGATTGTGATTCAAGTATTGTTTCTTGAACCACAAAATTAACATCGCATGCTGCCGGAAAATTCCGTTATAATTTTAGTAGACGAAAAATGTGATAAAGTATACACGTGTTTTCCTTTACATACAAGCAGAATTTAACCATTTTTTTAATATTTGACGCTGAGTTGGGTCGGTTTCTTCCAGAGGTAATATTTTAATAGCGTTTGTCGGTTGATTTCGGATCAGGGTAAGTCCCACATAGTTTAACCACGAATAATCCAAATCGCTTTTGCTGCGTAATGATTGTTCAAAAAATTCATTTAATGATTGGCCTGCAACGGATTCCGCTACTGTTTCAAAATCTTTATATTCATATCCGGTTCCCGGCAGGTAATACGCGTTTTCCCCTTCTGTAACAAATGTTCGGTACATCATATTCATTACATTATCGAGAGAAGTTTGGTTGTTGGTCAAATGACGAAGCCGTAAATCCAAAAGCATGCCGACAATAATGCCTTTATAATAATAGGAATAAGTGGTTTTATCCATATTCGTTTCTGCGTATTTCGGAATTTGCCCCTTGAAAAGCCAGGTTAACAGACTCACTTCTTCCAGGGTACGTTGCCGTCTGCCTGGATCGGATTCATAGCGATGGATGCGGCCGGCCAGTTCGGATAGAAATTTTTCTTTAGTATAAATGCCCGAACGAATAAGAGAAAGATAAGCATAATAGGATGTAAGTCCTTCTATAATCCATAATGATCGGGTATACGTTTCACGTGTATAGTCAAACGGTCCGAGTCCTTTTGGCCTAAGCCGTTTTATATTCCAGAGATGGAAGTATTCGTGAGCCGTCAACCATATAAGGTTATCGTAGGCTGCATCCGTATTGGCGTCCGGGGCCATATCGCCAACATTGATACGCAATAATACGCGGCAGCTGTTCTGATGCTCCATGCCGTCGCTATGTTTGAGCTGCGGGTTCAAATGATAAAAGAAAGTATATTGATCATAAGGTAAATCAACGCCGAAAACACACCATTGTTGATCGATAACACGCTTAAGATCGGCAATGAATTTACTTTGCAGGTCTTGATCAAGAGGTTGATGGAATACCAGCCGATGCAAGCGATTCTGGTGTTCGAAGCGATAAACGAAAAGTTGGCCCATTTCGATGGGGCTGTCGATCAGCTGATCATAGTGCACGGCTCGATAGGTATTTTGCTTCAGGCGCTGAAGCGCTGAAATGACGTTCCAACTTTTTGGTGCTAAAACCGATAAGATGATCGGCCGATCTTTGCGATGACGTATATACATGAATATGCCGGCGCCATTGATCGAGGCGCCGTTGCTGTCAATTTTTGAGAAGGTGCCGTCCAGGGTATTGGCAAAGACACGGTAAGAAAATTTCAGTTGCTCCGCTTTTTTCACGAATACCCGCCACGTTTGCTTATCTAATAGCTTTACCTTTAGTGGTCTACCGTCTCCGGCTACGGCAGTAACGTCGAATACGTTTTTACTGAAATTGTACATCACATAGCGGCCGGGCGACCATGCGGGCATCGCAAAATCGATAAACTCATGATGCGGTTCAACGGCTGTTTCGATGGTTACAAGGGCGGTATGATGGTAAACATCATCGAGTGTCAGGGTGTAATTCAGATCGGCGCTTCGGGCCGCAGAGAAATTAATACAAACGTAAAGGACGGCGAGAAACAGGAATTTTTGCATGGCTATGACTTTCGTGATTTTAACAACCAATATTGGCTGAAGGCGGAAAGCACATTTTCTTTTTCGATGACGAGCCCGGCTTCGCCGAAAAGCTCTTCCTTTGACGTGTTTATAAAAGAATGGTAGTAAGGCCCCTCCATCCATTCGATAAAGCGTATAAAGAAACTGCCTCTACAGCAATAATCCAGGATCACGATGTGCTTGCGCGCTATTCTGGCGCTCTCATTTAAAATATATCGTCTGAACCCGGGTGAAATGCCGTGTAAAAAGTAGCCCATCGATATAATATCATAAGATTGGTTCGGGATTTCGGACAAATGCACGAGATCAAATTGTTTGAATTCCAGCTTTGGATGACGTTTTTTAGCCCGTTTTAAAAGTTTGGGTGAAAAATCAACGCCGGTAACACGGTGATTGCGCTCAGCAAAAGAGCCGGCCACGAGGCCCGTTCCCGTCGCCAAATCCAATACACTGTTATCGCTGGACAGGTTCAATTGTTGCAGTGCTTTACGATAATCGGAGAGAAGGACCCACTCTACAACGGGATAGAAGATTGCAATAAGATTAAAAAAACGGCGTGCCTTGCGTCTTTGTTCGAGAAATGCATCGGACATGGGCGTATAACCTATAATCCCAGATAGCGAAATCTGTTGTTTTGCGTTGCTTATTCAACGTTTGTTTTAATGGGGACATAATAAGAAAGGGGATGTTATAAAGCAAAGGCTATTCTTCGTCGGGGTATTTTTGAGCGATCGATCGTATGACATCGTGTATGTCGAAGAAGATGTCAACCAGCTCCGGATCAAAATGCCGGCCGCGTTCTTCCTCGATGGTGTTGAGTACGTCATTTTCAGACCAGGCTTCTTTGTAAACCCGTTTAGAAGAGAGGGCATCGTAAACATCGGCCAGCGCCACAATGCGGCCAAAAAGCGGAATCTCGTCTTTCGCCTTCCCCACGGGTTGGCCATTCTTATCGCTCTTACCCTCTAAAGGCTGCCCGTTGTCTATGTCCACATAGCCGGGGTAGCCTTTGCCGTCCCAGCGCTCGTGGTGATTCAAAGCCACTTCGGCGGAGAAGGTATCAAATTCGGCATGGGAATCTTTGAACAGGCGTGCTCCCATAATGGTATGCTGCTTCATGATATCGAATTCTTCATCGGTGAAGCGGGCGGGTTTTTTCAGGATTGTATCGGAAATGGCTACTTTGCCAACATCGTGTAACATGGCCGACAGCCGCAGCGTATCTTTTTGCCGGTCTAAAGTGGCCTGATCAAATTGATGTTTGCGTGCGTAATTTTCAAACAATTCGACGGCGTAAGCGGCAACGCGATTGACATGCGGTCCCGTTTCTTTGGGATCGCGTAATTCGGCCATACTGATCATGCGCATAATGGTTAAACGCGTGAGGCGTGCGCGTTCAATGGCATTAGCGGCATAAAGGGCAAAATGCTGGACAATGGGTTCGTCGTCTTCGTTGAACGGTATAATCTTGCCTTCATCGTTCTGGGCGTTGATGAGTTGCAATACGCCGATGATCTCATGTTGGGGGTTCTTCATAGGGATGGTCAGCATGGACTGAGTGTGGTAACCGGCCATTTTGTCGAACTGGCCATCGTGAGAGAAGGGCAGCGATTTGGAGATTTTATAGGCATCGGGTATGTTTACGGTTTTGCCTCTGTTGGCGACAAATCCCGCAATGGAATGATCATTAATCGGCAGTGAAAACTGGGAGTAGATCAATTTTTTATTGGGCGGTAAACGTTTTTGAAGGGTGGCGTTCTGGGTATGGCGGAAAACCAGATGGTCATCTTCTTTAATATAAATGGAACCGGCATCGGTATTAAGCAGGGAACGCGCTTCGGTGAGGACCTTTTCGAGTAAAAAATCCAAGTCTGCAACCTGGCTTATCTGGACGCCGAATTCGACCAGACGGTTTAGCTTTTGTTTACGATCTAACATGGTACCACGGTAATTTTAATTTGTTTACGACCATTGTCTCTACCTTGGAATAACCAGTTATCGGCGCACATTTAAATATTTTTAATTATGAATGCAGACGCAAACAAAATACGGCCAGTCCATTAATTTTTATTAAAATAAAACCACGGAGTTGACTTAAAAATCGAAATACTTTATATTTGCTGCTCGATAACAAAGAAGGAACGATTCAATTACAATACAATTGTTTCTTAAATTGGTTTGAGAATCCCGATGTTTCGGGAACGGTTGGTCGGTAAATCAAGGTCCGGTAGTTCAATTGGTTAGAGCACCTGCCTGTCACGCAGGAAGTTGCGAGTTCGAGTCTCGTCCGGACCGCCAAGGCTTTGGGAAAACCTCAAAGCCTTTTTTATTTAA